>NZ_LN898199.1 GCF_001457795.1 Olsenella massiliensis
GGCGGGGTCGGGCGGCGGGAACGGTCGCCGTCGTGGCGACGGGTCTGCGCGAGCAGCTCTGCAACGCGGCCCTCTCGCTCTTGGGCGTCCCGTATGTGTGGGGAGGGACCTATCCCCAGTCGGGCGGGACGGACTGCTCGGGGCTCATGCAGTGGGCCTTCGCCCAGTGCGGCTACTCCATTCCGCGCACCACCTACACGCAGCTCGCCGCCTGCCGCTCCGCCGGTCACGTGTTCTACGACACGTCCCAGCTGCAGCCTGGCGACCTCGTCTTCGTGCGGGGAGGCCATCACGTCGCCATGTACCTGGGCAACGGCTCGTGCGTCCACGAGCCCCACCCCGGCGCCTCGTGCATGGTCTCGCCGCTGAGCCGCTGGAACGGCATATATGCCCTGGGATTTCCGCTGGCGTAGGGCGTCCGTCGCACCGACCCTCCCGCCCGGGGCGCTCGTGTCGGGTCCCTTTTCGGCCTGACGTGACACCTGCCGTAACAACTGCGTTTCCCTCTGCGCGTTCGTCGCGCTCGCAGGCCCCGCTGCCCCTACTGTAGGGGAACGGGACGAAGGGAACGCGACGCCGCAAGGCGAGAGGGGGCGCTGTGCAGACGGGAACGGCGCGAGGGTTCAGGGACATCCTTCCGGACGAGGCGCGCGCCCGCGAGCGCATCTCCGCCGCGGTGCGCGACTGCCTCGACGCCCAGGGGTACGCCCCCGTCGAGACTCCGCTGCTCGAGCGCCTCGACGCCCTCGAGCGCGGGGGGCGCCTGCGCACCCCCGCCTTCCAGCTCTTTGACGCGGACGGCGGGCCCCTCGTGCTCAGGCCTGACCTCACCCAGCCGCTCGTGCGCCTCGTGGCGGAGCGCGCGGGGGCCGACGATCTGCCCCTGCGCCTGCGCTATCAGGCCCCCGTCGTGCGCGAGAGCCCCGCCCTCGCCGGGCAGCCCCGTCAGTTTACGCAGCTGGGCGCCGAGTTCTTCGACGCTCGGGGGAGCCTTCCCGACGTCGAGGTCATCAAGCTGCTGGCGCTCGTGCTCGACGCCCTCGCCGTGCCGGACTGGCGCGTCGTCTGCGGGTCCGTGACGCCGCTGCTGGGCCTGCTCGACGCCTGCGCCCCCAGCCAGGACTTCCGCAGGCGGGCGCTCGCGCTCGTCCACGAGTCGGACCTTCCCGGCCTCGACGCGCTCGTCGCCTCCTCGCCCCTCGACGGCGCCGCCGCCCGCGCCCTGTGGGTTCGCCTACGGCACTGGCTGTGCGGGCGACGCTG
>NZ_LN898200.1 GCF_001457795.1 Olsenella massiliensis
ATCACCAGACGGACGCGACGGCGGGGACGAAGAGGAAAAGATAGCGAGCGAGACTGCAGTGGACAATGATGAATCGGGGTGTATACTAATACAGAGATGGGAGCATAAAAGAGGTGAAAAAGTGTCGAGTAGAAAAAAGAAGACGGGTAAAAGAGATAGAACCCAGAAAGACAAAGAAGTAGTTTTTTTTTTTAATGATACGGCGACCACCGAGATCTACACTCTTTCCCTACACGACGCTCTCCGGCTCCGGTGACGGCTCGGCCGAGGGACGCTAGCATGGACGGGCGCAAGGGCATCTTCGTCACCTTTGAGGGCGTTGACGGAGCGGGAAAGTCAACGCAGGTCACGGGCCTCGTCAGGCGACTTCGGAAGGCTGGCGTCGAGGTCGTCTCGCTTCGCGAGCCCGGCGGCACGCCCATCGGCGAGCAGATACGCGCCGTCCTCTTGGACCCCGCGAACGGCGACATGGCCGATGAGTGCGAGCTGCTGCTCATGAACGCCTCGCGCGCGCAGCTCGTGCGTCAGCGCGTGGAGCCGGCCCTTGCGCGCGACGCCGTGGTCATCTGCGACCGCTTCCTTGACTCCACCTTCGCCTACCAGCATGGCGGCCGCGGCATCGACGAGGAGACCACGCGCAGCTGCAACCTGCTGGGAAGCTGCGGCGTCGTGCCCGACCTGACCCTCGTCCTGGACCTCGAGCCTCAGGTCGGCCTGGGACGCGCCACGCGGCGCCGCGCCGACAGGCTCGAGGCGGAGGGCGTCGGCTTCCAGGCGCGCGTGCGCGAGGGCTACCTCACGCTCGCTCGCCTTGAACCCGGGCGCGTTCGGCTCGTCGACGCGGACGACGATCCCGCGGTGGTGGCCAGCCGTGTGGACTCGCTGCTCTGCGCGGCCTTTCCCCGTCTGCGCAGGGTGCTCGCCCCGGCGAGGGACGGTGCGTGACATGCCCGCGCCCCCGCCTCGCCTTCCGGACGCCCTGCGCGCGCTCGCGACGCAGCCGCGGGTGCGTGATTTTTTCGCCCGGGCCTTCTCGGAGGGCAGGCTGAGCCATGCCTACCTCTTCCTGGGGGTCCCCGGCTCGGGAAAGACCGAGGCGGCCCTGGCCCTGGCGCAGCTCCTCGTATGCCCCAACGGCGGGGACGGCACCTGTGACGAGTGCATCCGCGTGTCCCATCGCACCCATCCCGACGTGCACCTCCTTGCCCCCGAGAGCGCCTCGGGCTACCTCGTGCGGCAGGTGCGCGACCTCATCGACGACGTCAGCCTGGCCCCCACGCGCTCCCGGGCCAAGGTCTACATCCTGGGGCAGGCGGGGCTGCTCAGGGGCGCCGCCGCCAACGCGCTGCTCAAGACCATGGAGGAGCCGCCCGCAGGCGTGTACTTCGTCCTGATCGCCCGCTGTGCCGACGCGGTGCTGCCCACGCTCGTCTCCCGCTGCCAGCAGGTGCCTTTCCGGATCGTCGGGCCCGACGCGGCCGAGCGCGCCGTGGAGCTGCGCTCCGGCATTCGCGGGACGGACGCCCGCGTGGCCCTCTCCGTGGCGGGCACGCCCGACGCGGCCGCGTCGTTTCTCGCCTCGGCACAGCGGCGGCAGGTGCGCTCGTCCGTCGTGAGGGCGCTGGCGGGCCTGGCACATGACGACGCCTGGGACGTGCTGCTGGCGGCGCGCGAGATCGTGGAGGGGGTGCGCAGTCCCCTTGAGAGCTACCGGAAGGAGCAGGACAGGCGGACGAGGGAGAGCGGCGAGTATCTGAGCCCCGCCTCGCTGCGCCAGCTGGAGCAGGCCAACAAGCGCGAGCTTACCGCCCGGGAACGTTCGGGTATGATGGAGGCGCTCGCCGCCGCCGACTCGCTCCTGCGTGACGTGCTCGTGCGCCGCGAGGGCGTGTCCGAGCCCATCGTGAACGAGGACGTGACGGATGTGGTCGACCGCCTGGCGCAGACCGCCTCGAGCGAGGGCGTGCTGCGTGCCCTGGGCCGCGTCCTGGGCGCGGCCGACGACCTCGCGCATAACGTATCACCTCAGCTGGTCCTTGAGACCATGCTCCTGTCTGTCAAGGAGGCGCTCGCATGCCCACCGTCATCCCGGTGAAGTTCAGGTTCGTGACGCACGACCTCTGGTTTGACCCCGCCGACACGGGTGCGGAGGAAGGTGACCTCGTCATCTGCTCCACGGAGCGCGGGCAGGAGATCGGCCTTGCCACCCGTGACGCCAGAGAGGTGGACGGCGACGAGCTGGCGAGGACGACGGGCGACACCCGCCTGAGCAAGGTGCTGCGCATCGCCACCGACGAGGACCTCGACCGCGCCGACCAGCTCGCCCAGCAGGGGGACGACGCGCTCCCGCTGTTCCGGTCCGTCGTCCACGAGCTTGAGCTTGACATGAAGCCCGTGGGCGTGGAGTACCTCTTTGACGGCGGCAGGGTGGTCTGCTACTTCTCCGCCGAGGACCGCGTCGACTTCAGGCAGCTCGTCCGCGAGCTCAGTCGCACGCTGCGCAAGCGCATTGACATGCGCCAGATCGGCGTGCGCGAGGAGGCGGCCCTCGCCGGCGGGTTTGCCCACTGCGGCCAGGAGCTGTGCTGCGCACGCCTGGGACGCGAGTTCGAGCCCGTCTCGATTCGCATGGCCAAAGAGCAGGACCTGCCCCTCAACACGTCAAAGATCTCCGGCGCCTGCGGGCGCCTCATGTGCTGCCTGCGCTACGAGTTTGACGCCTACAAGGACTTCAAGCAGCGGGCCCCCAAGCGCAACGCCGTCATCAGCACCCCGTTGGGCAAGGCCAAGATCGTGGAGTACGACACGCCCAAGGAGCGCATCTGCCTGCGCCTGGAAAACGGCAAGCAGGTGAGGATACCCCTCTCGGACATGGAGACCTCCGACGCGGCGGTCAAGAAGAGCGAGGAGCTGCATTGCCCCTGCCGCCCCGACACCGTGACGCGCTCGGCGCTCGAGCGTCTCCAGTCGCCTGAGGTCGAGATGGCCCTGGCGGAGCTTGACCGCGCCCACGGCCTCATTCCCGAGGAGACCTTTGCCGACGAGGACATCTTCGTGAACAAGCGGCAGCGTCGTCGCGGCAGGGGCGAGGCCCCCCGACGCCAGGAGGCTCAGCGGCCGCAGGGCAAGGGGTCGTCCGAGGGAGGGCAACGCTCCCGCCGCCAGCGGCGCAAGGCCGCCGAAGGCGACGGTGCCCGCCTGGAGCCTGCCGCTTCGCAGCAGGGCGACCGGACGCCCGGCCCTAGGCGTCGGCGCCGTCACCATGCCGGCGACGCAGGCCAGGACCAGGCGGCGGGCGCCCAGGCTCCCGCGGGGACCGTGCAGGGCGATGCGACGCCAGGCGGCGCCCGCCCGACGCGCAGACGCCGCCGTCCGGGCGACCACGGCG
>NZ_LN898201.1 GCF_001457795.1 Olsenella massiliensis
CCGACCCGTCGTCGCGCGGTGCGGCGCCGGCAGGCGCGGGCGACGACGGCCCGCGGTAGGCCCGCAGGTCGCAGAGGCCCGACCGCACCCCAAGGCCCAGCGCGAAGAGCGCGCCCGCGCTGTTGGCAAAGTACAGGGTCCCGTCCCTTCCCACGATGGGCGAGCCCATGCAGTAGGACGAGAGGCCCGGGCCCCACACGCTCGGGTCGAACACGCGGCGGGCGGGCGCCGTCACGTTGGGGGCGGCAAGGTCAAGGCGAGCCACGTAGAGGCCGCCCGGCAGGGCGTTGCTCGTGAAGTAGGCGTCATAGACGGCGCCCCCACGATGCACGAGGAGCGGCGCGCCCTTGACGTCGCCGGCAATGAGCTCGCCCGTCTCGAGCGCGCCCACCGTTCCGACGACGGAGAGGGTCTCGGCGTCAAGGACGCTCAGAGATCCCGTCCACGGCGAGGAGGGGCTGCCCGCGGACTGCACGCCACCACCGACGACGAGTCGCCCGGCCGCGAGGATGGGGGCTCCCGTGGCATGGTCGGCCACCTTGGCCGAGCGCAGCTCGCGCAGCGTCGGCACCCCGCCCGCACCCGTGCCCACCTCGACGACGTGGACCACGCCGTCCGTCGTGACCACGTAGGCACGGGTCCCGTCCGGCGAGAGCGCCACGTCGGCGCGACAGCCCTCCCCCAGCCTGACCGTCGCGAGCAGGCCGCCCGTCTGGGCGTCGATCGCCTGCAGGCAGCCCGCGTCGTTGGCGATGAGCAGGACGTCGCCCCGCACGCTCCCGCCGGCCCAGTAGTAGCCGGCGGCGTCCTGGCGCGAGAAGAGCTGCGCGCCGTCCGCAAGGCGCAGCTTGTAGAGGAATCCCCCCGTGCCAAAGCCGTCCGTGGTGCCCAGGTAGGCGGCGCCGCCCTGGACGAGCACGGTCGAGAGCGACTGCTGGGGCCTGCCGCCGATGGCGGGCCGCCCCGGCGTGACCCAGGCGGAGACGAGCCCCTTGGCCCCGACGGCGAAGGCCTGGAGCCTGCCGAGGGAGAGCGGCACCAGGACGAGGCCGCCCTGCTCGTCGGCGTACTGGAGGCGCGACGTGGAGTCGATGTCCCCCGCCAGGCTCACGACCCGAAAGACGCTGCCGTCCTTGGGGTTGAGGACGAACAGGCGGTCCCCGGACGCCACGATGACCTTGCCCCCCACGAGGATGGGATCGCTCAGCTCGCCGTCACTCAGCCACATGGCCAGCGACGTGCCCTTGTCAAACGCACCCTCGTGGACGGGGGCGTCCGATCTGCCGCTCCTGTCGTTGCCCAGGCGTCCCGCCCAATCGACGCTGCCGTCCAGGGGCTTCGTGTCCTGCCCCCACGGCGCGGGGTCGCTCGGCGCCGGAGGCGGCGCGGCTGCGTCGCCGTAGCTCCAACAGATCCGGTCGCCGTCCCTGAGCGTGTAATTGCCGGGAAGGTACGCGGAGAACGTGCCGTTGACGTAGAGGCGCCAGAACGACCGCGCCCCCGTCCTCTGGTCCGTCGCGTCCCCGAGCCGGGAGCTTCCGTCGGGGAGCGTCTTGCCGCCGCGCGCGATGATGGTGAGGAGGCTCGGGTCCGTGTCGTAGCCGGCAGATGCAAGGACCTCGCGCGAGGCGGAAAGTGCCGTCGTCCCCGCCTTGAAGCGCCTCGTGGTCTCGGGCAGCCAGTCGACGGCGCGCCCCCGGGCGTCCGGCCCCACGACGCGAACGCTCGCCGTGACGTCCTGGACGGGATCGTTTGGCCCGGAGCCCGTCGGGTCATCCTTGCCGCTCGTGCCCTTGACGACGAGCGTTGCGGCGACGTCCTGGCGGACGAGGCGGCGCAGCTTGGGCCCCCAGACGGGGTCGTCGCCGTAGGCCTGCGCGACGGCGACGAAGCGCTCGTCGGACAGGACGGAGCGCACGGTGACGGCCGTGTTGTAGCGGGGCTGCGGACGCCACTTGTAGGACGAGCCCTCGTTCCACGCAAGGTGGAGGGTCTCGTTGACGATGACGTCCGTGTTGTTCGAGGCAAAGGTGCGGGCCTGGTCGGCGGGGCCCATGGGGTCGTATCCCGGCAGGTCCTCAAGCACGATCCCCTCGTGCGCGCCCGCCTCCGTGTAGGTCCGCGCCCAGGCGAGCGTGCCGTCCGCCGCGCGATAGGCCTTCTGGAAGGTGGCAAGGTCGCGCGTCACGCCCCCTGCGGGCTGGCCGGACAGAAGCGCGGCGGCGTAGCCCGCCTTGGCCTGCTCCATGAGCTCGAGGGCGTCGTCGACGTCGGCGGCGGCGAGCGGGTCGACGACGAAGGTCAGGGTCTTGCTCGCCGTGGCCTCGGGGTTGGCCTTGCTGGCGATGGTGCAGGTCACGTCAACGGCCCGGGCGGCAGAGCCGGGAAGCGGGCGGGCGGGCGTCGCGGCGTATCCCACGATGCCCAGGGCGTCGTCCGAGCTCGCGTACGTGACGGAGAAGTCCCGCCCGTCCACCCCGAGGACGCGGGGCCTCGGAAGTCTCAGTCGCTCCGTGACGCCCGTGCCGTCCGCGCTCACGGCCGCGCCCGTGGTGGAGACGGTGACGTTGGCGTACGTGAAGGCCGCGTCGAGCTTGTCGGCGAGCTCCTGTCGTGCCTGCTGGATCTTGAGGGGGTCCGCCTTCACCGTGACCGTGAAGGTCTTGCTGACGGTGCCAAACGCGGCGGCGGACTCGACGTAATCGTTGAGCACGCTCGCGTTGGGCGCGAACGTCGCCGTCAACGTGACGACGCGGTCCGTCGCCTGGCGGGTCACCGTGGCGGTCAGGGGGGCCGTGGGCAGGGTGCCGGCGGCGGCCTGCGGGCGAACGACGCTCGGATCTGAGCTCTCCCATGAGATCGCCGCATAAGAGCCCCGGACGCCCGCGCCGCCGAGCTGCGGGAGCGCAAGGTCGTCCGTAACCTCGCCAAGAGAGGGGTTTGACCCCTTGATGGCGTCGTCGGCGAGCCCGTCCGCCTCCGCCTGCATCCGAGAGCGGAAGAAGTCCTGGTCCCAGCAGACCGTGACCGTATGGGGCGCCGAGACGGCCTCGGCCTGGCCTAGCGAGAGCCTGAAGGTGCAGGAGACGTTTCTGAAGTGACCCCAGCTGCCGTCAAGCTCGTCCGTCACGTAGCGAAGGGAGCCGTCCTGCGCCACATGGGCCGCGTCATCGGTGGAGGCGACCTCCACCCTGAGGCCGGCGGGGGCCAGGCTTCCCAGCCTGGACAGAACGAGGTCATTGACGTTGGTGTCATGACCAAACTGCGGTCGCAGCGCCGTGAGGCCGTTCAGGGCCTTGGCGGCCTGGTCCACGAACATCTGGTTGGGGTCCGCGAAGACCTTTATGCGCCGGGTAACGTAGAGCTCGGACGTCGAGGGCGTGAAGGGCTGGGTGACCACGGTGCCGTCAGACCCCCTCGCCGTGACCGTGTAGGGGGCGTTCGCGACGCTCAGGACGTAGCTGCCGTCGGCGGTGGGAGCGTCCGTGACCGTCTCGGTCATGCCCTCCCAGTCCTCCTCCTCATGGGTGACCACGAAGCGCGCGCCCTCGTCCAAAAGGCCGCCCGCGCCAAGTCCCACGAAGGTGACGACGTTCTCGCTGAGGGTGGCCACGACGTCGAGCGGGGCCGTCTCGGCGCCCGTCACCACATGGGTGAGGCGGGCCGCCGCATAGTGGGGCGCCGTGACGCTCGCCACGAGCGTGGTGCCCACGGCCGCCTCGTAGCTGCCGTCAGCCTGGGGCGAGAGGGGCGTCCCCCAGGAGCTGCCCCTCCTCACCTGGACGGAGGCGCCGCCCATCTCGTTGCCGGCCGCGTCCACGGCGCGAAAGCGCACCCGGGCCATCTTGAGGGGCGCGAGCGCCGGGCCGAAGGCGCCCGAGGACGTGGGCGTAAAGTGCGCGTCGACATAGGGCTCGTATCCGTCGGCGCTGACGGTGACGTGATAGGTCTTGGTCGAGTCCAAAGGGTAGCTGCCGTCTGCGGACGGGCTCACGACGGGACCCCAGGAGGTGCCCTCTCGCACCGTGACCGCGGCACCGGCGACGGCGACGCCGGTCTTGGCGTCATGGGGCGTCAGGTCCACGGCAAAGACCGCCGGGGCGCAGGCGAGCTCCAGCGAGAAGGTGAAGGTGGCGAGCGGGCTCGCCGTGCTGACGTCGGCGCCCTTCTCGTACACCGAGAGGATCAGCTCGACCGTGGACGGCGCGCCCTGGGGACGGTCATGGATCGTGAACCTCCCCTTGGTGGGGTCGGCGGTGCTGGCACTCACATAGGGGTTGTCCCGCACGGTCAGGGCCATGGTGTACGAGCCGTCCCGCACGAGCGGGCGGAAGTTGAGCGTGTTGATGACAGATCCCGAGGGGCTCTTGTATCCCACCTGGTAACTCAGGCCGCCCTCTCCCTTGACGACGGCGTCGCCCCCGTTGGAGATGATCTTGGTGCTGCCGTCAAGGTAGGTTGACCGAACGTGGTCGCGCGCGGCCCTGGCCGCCGCCTCGTCGACGCTCCCTCGCGTTGGGGGCGGCGGCACCAAGCGCAAGTACCGCAGGAT
>NZ_LN898202.1 GCF_001457795.1 Olsenella massiliensis
CCATCTCGCCCCTCCATCCGCGTCTCCACCGAGACGGGGGCCGTGGCCCGCACCATGATCAGGCTCACCCATGAGCTCTTCGACCTTGAGACCCCCCTCACGGTGCGTCGATACACCGCCCACCAGGCCCGCGTCGGGCGTGACGATGCCCAGGCGCACGAGCGCGGCGGCGAGCTTGTCCTGCTCGGGTATCTCGATGAGGTAGTTGCGGGCCTTGTGCAGGTTGGATCGACGCACCGTGAGGGGGGTCTCAAGGTCGAAGAGCTCATGGGTGAGCCTGATCATGGTGCGGGCCACGGCCCCCGTCTCGGTGGAGACGCGGATGGAGTGGCGAGCGCGTCCCGAGAGCGTGAGGGTGCCGCACACGCGCACGATGGCCGAGAGCTCGGCGTAGGAGCACGCGTCGCAGCGCCCGTCAAGGCGCGACAGCTCGTCCTTCACGCGCGCGGTGAACGACATCGCCCTACCCCCTTGCGGCGAGCTCGAGGTCGCGGTGCGACCGAGACACGCGATAGCCCTGTCCCTTGAGGTAGTCGGCCGTGGCGTTGGCGATGGCGACGGAGCGGTGCTGTCCGCCGGTGCAGCCGACGGCTATGGAGAGCTGCGCCTTGCCCTCGGCGATGTAGCCCGGCATGACCACGTCGAGCAGGCGCTGCCAGGCCCGCATGAAGCGACCGGTGACCTCATGCCCCAGGACGAAGTCCCTGACCAGGTCGTCGTTGCCCGTGAGATCGCGCATCTGGGGGTCGTAGAAGGGGTTGGGCAGGAAGCGCACGTCGATCATGAGGTCCGCCTCGGCGGGCATGCCATGCTTGAAGCCGAACGAAAAGACGTGCACGTCCAGGAGCTGCTGGTCGGTGAGGCCCGAGAAGGCGCGGCGAATCTTGGTGCGCAGCGCCGAGGTGCGCAGGCGGCTCGTCTCGATGACGAGGTCGGCATGCTCGCGAATCTCCTGGAGCTGACGGCGCTCGCGCAGGATGGCGCGACGCGTGCTGTCTCCCTGGTTGGCCAGGGGGTGGCGGCGACGCGTCTCGTCATAGCGGCGCATGAGGACCTCGTCGGTGGCGTCGAGGAACACGACCTTGTGCGACAGCTCGTGCTCGTCGAGCGTCTGGATGACGTCGGAGATCTCGTCAAAGAGCCCCTGGCTGCGCAGGTCGCAGGTGACCGCGAGATGACGGTCGATGCCGGTGTTGATGCCCACGAGCTTGGCAAGGTCAAGGATGAGGCGAGGCGGCAGGTTGTCGATGCAGTAGTAGCCCATGTCCTCGAAGACGTGGAGGGCCTGGGTGCGACCGCTGCCCGACATGCCCGTGATGATCACGATGTCGGGGATGCGGTCGGCCGCGGCGGCAAAGCGCATCTGCCGAGACTTCTCGCGCCGCTCACGGGCGCCGCCGTCAAAGGACGCTTCCGGCGCGGCGGCGTGGAGCGCGCCCGGGCGCCCAGGCTGTGACGAGGACGGTGAGGAGGTCGTCTCGTCCATGGCTAGCAGAGCCCCGTGCCTGCGGGCACGCCGTGCTCGAGGGCGGGCAGGGCGGGCGTGATGCCGTCCTCGTAGCCGAAGGTGGGTGTGACGGGTGCTGCCATGGCATGCTCCTCTCGCTGTTCCTGCCGGCGTGCCGCTGCCGGCAGCGGAGGCGGGACCCGCGTGCGCCGGTCGTGTCAGCCGGTCAGGCGACCGAGGGCCGGTCGCGCTTCAGTCATATGGTTCGTACCCCTCAAAACGCCGACCCTATCAGCTCCTTGGGACGACGCCGCCGTGGCGCCTGGCGCGTCGCGCCGTCAGCCAAGGTCGAACTTGGCCAGGACGCGCCGCAGGGACCGCTGCCACGGCAGCCAGAGGAGCGTCAGGAACAGGGCGGTGGAGACGCCATGGACGAGGTCGAAGGGGATGCCCTGCCCATAGGCGAGCAGAACCGACTGCCAGGTGAGCGGCCGCACGAAGCCAAGGACGAACCAGCCGTTCAGGATGAGGCCGTACAGGGGGCCGGACAGCAGCCCATAGACGACCAGGGCGAGGGGCGCCGCACCGGGCGCGGACCCTCCCGCCGGCGTCATGCCCGCACCGGGCGCCTCAAGACGGCTGGGCCCGCCGGGCCGGCCCCTGCAATCCTCAGCGTGCGCGGGGGCGGCAAAGAGCTCGCCCGCCAGGTACCCCACCAGCCCCCACGCATACATCTGCCAGGGCGTCCAGGCGCCTTGACCAAAGACGACGTTGGACAGGAGGGCGGCGAGGGCCCCCACCATGAAGCCGCTTCGCCTGCCCAGAAGCGCGCCCGCCACGATGGCCACGGCCGACACCGGCTTGACGTAGGGCAACGCCGAGAACGCCACCCGTCCCGCGGCGGCGACGGACGCCAGGACCACCGTCACCATGAGCTGCCTGAGCCCGGGCCGTGACGCCTCGAAGGTTCCGAACATGAGCGCAAGCGCCACGAGCACGACCAGAAGCGTGAAGCCCGCCGCGCCGTCGATCTCCCACAGGGCGCAGGCCCCCATCGCCGACGGCACCAGCGCCAGCGCCAGCAGCTCCGTGGCGTGCGCGCGCCGCGCGGGCACGCTCATCGCTCCATCCCCCACAACCATGACCTCTCCCTGAACGCGTCCACGGACTCGCTGACGGCCGCCTGGCCGTCAAAGAGCAGCGTCACGCCGTCGGCGATGGGGCCGGCCGTCTCCATGTCATGCGTCGCCATGACCACGGTGGCCCCCTCGGCGCGCGCGTCGGCGAGCAGGCCCAGCACCCGCTCGCGCGTCGTGGCGTCCAGGCCCCTGGTGGGCTCGTCGAGCAGCAGCAGCCGCGGTCGCGCCAGCAGCAGCTTGCAGAGGGCCAACAGCTCCTGCTGGCCGCCCGAGAGGTCAAAGGGGTGCCGCCGCGCGGGCAGGTCTCCCAGGCCGGCGCGGCCCAAGAGCGCGCGCACGTCGCCCTCGCCGTAGCCGCAGGCGCCCGACCACGCCATCAGCTCCTCGCCCACGCTGCCCTCGGACAGGAGCGCCTTGGGGCTCTGGGGCAGCAGCGCCTGGGCGTCGCGCAGGGCGTTGCGGACCCGGCCGCGCTGCGGGCGCAACGTTCCGGCGACGAGCGCCAGCAGCGTGGACTTGCCCGATCCGTTGCCCCCGACGATGATCCTGAGCTCGCCAGGGCGCACCGCAAGGTCCAGTCCCCTGAGCACCCACGCGCCGCGCGCGCGCCGCAGCCAGACGTCCTCAAGCTCCAGGACGGGCCTCGCGGGGCCGGCGGGGGCCTCGTGATGGACGGTGAGACAGGGCAGGGCGCGCGGGCTCGTCCCCAGGCTCCCCATGGCGCGCGAGGCCGTCCCCAGGCCCTCGCCCGTCGTCTTGGGCCCCTCGTCCGGACGACCCCGTGGGTGCAGGCGGCCTCCCTCCAGCGCAAACTGCTGCGTGGCGTAGGGCGCGAACGCGCGCGCGGCGTGGGTCGCCACGACGACCGTGACGCCCAGCGTCCGGTTGACCCGCGCCAAGAGCCCCAGGAACTCCTGCTCGGCCACGGGGTCAAGCAGGGCGGTGGGCTCGTCCAGCAGCAGCACGCGAGGGCGCATGACCAGCGCGGCGGCCAGGGCGACGATCTGGCGCTGGCCTCCCGAGAGCTCCGCGCAGCGCGCGTTAAACCACGGCTCGATGCCCAGAAGGTAGCAGGCCTCGGCCACCCGACGGCGCATCTCACCGGCCTGTACGCAAAGGTTCTCCAGGCCAAAGGCCAGCTCTCGCCGGACCGTGTCGCAGACGAGCTGCGCGTCGGGATTCTGGAGCACCATCCCCACCAGGCTCGCCGAGAGGCGCCGGTCGCGCGACAGCTCGGTTAGCCCGTGGCCGCAGACGAGCACCTCGCCCGCCAGCTCGCCCGCGGGCGTGAGCTCGGGCTTGAGCGTCCGCAGCAGCGTGCTCTTTCCGGAGCCCGTGGGTCCCTGGATCACGGCGAAGGAGCCGGCGTCAAGCCGAAGGCGAACGCCGTCCAGAACGAGGCGCGGCGCGGAGGCGGGGGCCTCCCCTCCGGGAAGGGCGCGATACGCAAAGCTCAGACCCGCCACGTCGAGTGCGGGCACCCGGGCGTCATCCATCATCGTCCTCCCCCCGTCCCGTCGCCCATCGTCGCCGCGCCGTCCTTATCGTCGTGCCGCCGCACGAGACAAAGCGACCCGGGCAGCAGCGACAGGACGGCGACGGGGGCGTAGCGCCACCACGGCGAGAGGGCGCCCAGGGTCGGGTAGAACTGCCAGGAGCGGCCCGCGCGGACGGCCCCCCACGCGGCGGCGAGCGACAGGGTCAGCAGGGCGGCGGCGCGAGCATGGTGGCGGAGCAGGTCACCGGTCCCTGGGAGCGCTCATACACGGTCACGAAGTCGTTGACGGTCTCGGTCAACAACATGAGCGCCGTGACGGTCACCAAGAACGGCGCGACCCAGAGCTTCGAGTCAAAGACCTCGGGCATCGGGTCAATCTCCATCACCGGGACGCCGAGCGCCCCGACGGACGCGGCGACGACGGAAGCGGCGGGTGGCGACGACGCGGGCAAGACGGACGCCGCGGCGTCCAAGGGGAGATGGGTATAAGAGAAAGCCACGCGCCCGGGGCACAACCCCTCGGAGGCCACGGGGGGGGCGGCTCTGCGCCACACCATCAAGAACGCCGCGGGGCGCGTCCTCGGCGCGTCGGTCTCGCGCGCGAGTCACCGCAACCACCAGGGCTCGGACGCCGCGGCCTGCGCCGGTCGCAAGGG
>NZ_LN898203.1 GCF_001457795.1 Olsenella massiliensis
GGTCGCGGGGCGCGTGAGCACGACCGCGGCGGCGCCGGCGTCGAGGGCGGCGGCGGCAAAGTCGTTGCCGTCGACGCGCTCGCCGGGAAAGCAGACGAAGAGCCCGCCCTCGACCACGGCGCGAGAGTCGGTCGTGACGCCGCGCAGGGGGATGGAGGGGCTGCCGCAAAGGAGCGTCGCGCCCGTCGCGCGGCACAGCTCGCTGACGGTGGTCTCAAGCATGGTCGTTGGCCTTCCTTTCCTGCCTACGCGTCGGGCGGTATGCCCAGATCGGCAAGTGACGCACCCATGATAGACGAGAAGAGCACGGCGGCGGAGCTCTGCGCGAGGTAGGGCGTGCCGTTGAGCCCCACGTAGACGAGAACCTTGGCGTCGGCGGCGGGGGCGAAGCCTATGAGGGACGAGACGTAGCTCGCAGCCGCGTAGCCGCCCGACTCGTCCGCCTGCTCGCCCGTGCCGGTCTTGCCTGCCACGTCATACCCCTTGACCTGGGCCGAAGTTGCGGTGCCCTCCTGCACGACCGTGCGCATCATGTCGGTCACCTGGTCTGCCGTCTCCTTTGACACGGCGGTGCCGGGGCTGTCCCAGGCGACCTTCTCGCCCCCCTTGCTGACGAGGAAGTGAGGCGTCTCGAGCGTCCCGTCGTTGGCGAGGGCGCCGACGGCCTTGACCATCTGCATCATGGGAAAGGCGAGCGACTGGCCGAAGGACATGGCGCCCACGCTCGCCCCGTCATACTCGTCACGCGCCTTCACGATGCCCGCCGCCTCGCCCGGAAAGTCGACGCCGCTTGGCTGCCCTATGCCAAACTTCGAGATGCCGGCGGCAAAGTTGTCGGCCCCGATGGTCCCCTGCGCGATCAGGGAGGTGCCCGCGTTGGACGAGCGGCGCAGCACCTCGCGGACGGTCATGTCCATCGTGTAGTCGCGACCGTCGTCATCCCTGACGTAGTCGTCACCGACCTTGGTCCTGGCCGGCACCGAGTAGCGGGTGTCGGGGGTGATGAGCCCGTCGTCGATGCCGACGGCCATGGTGATCAGCTTGAAGATCGACCCGGGCTCGAAGGAGGACGAGACGGGCTTGAGGCTGAGCGCCCCCTCCTCGATGGTCGAGGTGTCCGTGATCGCAAGCAGGGGCGTCGAGCAGGCCGCCAGGATCTCGCCGGTCGCGGGGTCCGTCACGACCACCGAGCCGGACGCGGCCTTGTACGTGGAGACGCCGCTCCTGATGACCCGCTCGGAGACCTCCTGGATGTCGATGTCGAGCGAGATGACGATGTCGGTGCCGCGCTTGGCCTCAATGACCTGGCTGGCGCCCCCCGCGACGGGCGTGCCGTCCTGGCCCACCTCCATGGTCATCGTGCCGTCGGTGCCCGCGAGCACGTCGTTGTAATAGAGCTCCAGGCCCGAGAGGCCGTCGCCGTCCGTGCCGACGACGCCCAGGACCTGCCCGCCCACGTCGCCGTGGGGATATTGGCGCTTGCTGTCGGGAAGGTAGTAGACGCCCCTCACGTTGGCCGCGGACAAGTCCTCCTTGAGCCTCTCGACCTTGTCCTTGTCAACCTTGCGCCTCACGTAGGAGAAGCTCGCGTCGGCCGAGAGGCTCGCGACATAGGACGACGCGTCCCCTCCCAGGTCAGCCGCCAGGACGCGGGCGGCGGCGGTGACGTCCTCGATCTCGCGGGGGTTGCAGTAGACGGTGGTGCAGTCCACGCTGATGGCGAGGACGTTGCCGTTGCGATCATAGATGGTGCCGCGCCTGGCCTCGATGGCCACCTCGTTGGAGCTGAGGCTCGCGGCGGCGGCCTTCAG
>NZ_LN898204.1 GCF_001457795.1 Olsenella massiliensis
TTGACTCTGCGTCGTCTCGAGCTTCGCTCATTCTTCGCTGTCTCTTGTCGATCTCTCGATCGCAGTATCCGGTTCTCAAGGTTCGCCGCGCCGCCCTTTGGGCCTCGCCCTTCCGTGCGGCGCGAGGAAATATATTACGCACCAAACTCGGCTATGTCCCCCAGGAATTCGGCGAACACAAATCATCCATATTTTGCTGATGCTCATGCTGGCGCCTACAGGCGCGACACGGCCGCACCCGGAGGCGTCACGTGGTCCTGAGCTGTCCGAGATACTCTCCGCGGACGAAGTCGGCGCCGCTCTTGAGGAGCTCATCCCGACGGCGAGGCGAGTGGGCCTCCGCATAGACCCTCACGACGGGCAGGGTGCGGGACGGTCGCATCATGAGCCAGGAGTCGTCGTCAAACTCGAGCTTCAGGCCGTCGGCGTGGGAGACCATGCACGGCTCTGCGCCGGCGATGCGCCCGGGGTTGAGCCCCGGCAGGACCGTGGACAGCGCGTCGAGGTCCCCGGGCTTCATGGGGACGCTCCTCCTGCCGTACTCCATGCGTCCGAGCCGCTCCTCCATGCGCGCCAGGAGCTGGGAGACGCTAGAGCGGGGGCCGGCAAAGACCAGGGCCTCCACCGCAAGAAGCGCGCTCAGCACGCCGTCGCGCTCGTGCAGGCGCTGAGGCACGCTCACCCCGCCGAACTCGTCGCAGGCGAGCAGGACGTCACCCTCGGCGATCTCGTCATGCAGCCTCTCGAAGCCGACGGGGACGGAGGTGACCTCAAGGCCCAGGTCCTCGGCCTCAAGGCGCACGAGGGCCGAGCTCGCGAGCGTCGAGGCCACCCGTCCCGACATGCCCCTATTCCGCACCAGATGGCCCATCACCAGAGCCACGAGCTGCTGAGGGGGCACCAGCCGGCCCCGCTCGTCGACGAGGGCGGAGCGCATGGCGTCGCCGTCAAGAACGATGCCGAGGTCGGCGCCCTGTCGCGCGACCGCGGCCGTGCATTCGTTCGCCCAAGGCTCCGATGCCTGCGGACGAAGGCCGCCAAAGTCCGCCCGCGGCTCCTCGTGCAGGAGTGACACGGAGCATCCCAGCCCCTCCAGGATCTCGACGAGCGGGCGGGCGCCCACGCCGTGCAGGGCGTCGATGACGACCGAGAGCCCCCAGCCAGGGCGGGAGGGGTCAAGCGCCGCGAGGAGCCAGCGTCGGTAGGCGTCCGTGACGTCATAGGACCGAAACGGCGCTCGCCCCTCGGCGCTGATGACGCCGGCGAGCTGGTCGACGTCGGCGGCGAAGCGCGCAGGGACGCTGCCGCCGTCCGCTCCGCGCACAAAGAGGCCGCAATAGGGTCCGGGCGCGTCCGACCCGCTCAGCATGACGCCTCCCGGGCTGTCGGCATCCGTCGCGACCGCCATGCCCAGCGCTCCCGCGCAGCACGGGTGCTCGAGGACCGTGGTGACCAAACCTGCCCCAGACAGCACCTCCCCCACCACGGCGGCGAGCCCCGAGGACTTCTTGCGTCCGTCAAAGCCCACGTAGATGGGGCCGACAGCGCCCTGCTCGACCCACCGGCGCGCGAGGGCGGCCGCG
>NZ_LN898205.1 GCF_001457795.1 Olsenella massiliensis
GCCTCTATGCCACCGCCGACGCGCTGGCCGGCGCCGAGCGCGCGGGAAGGGCCTGGCCCGGAAGGACGGAGCCCATTCCCTGGCTCGACGAGGTGTGTCGCGAGGGCGACCATGCCCGCCTGGACCCGCTCGTGCGCGCGGGGGAGCCCTGCGCCGTGGGCAACGTGAGCGAGCTTGCGCTTGCCGCGGAGCGCGGCGCCAAGGCGGAGGTGCGCCCTTGCATCCCCGTCCACAACGAGAGCTGCCTCGTGGCGCTCGAGCAGGCGGGGGCTCGGGGCTTCTGGCTCTCGGGCGAGCTCACGCTCCAAGAGGCCTGTGACCTCGGACGCATGGCGGTCGTGCCCTGCGGCGTCGTCGTCAGTGGCAGGCCCCGGGCCATGACGAGCGAGCACTGCGTGCTCCAGACGGCCGGCCGCTGCATCCACGATTGCGCCCGCTGCGCCCTGAGGGCCCAGCGCCTCTCGCTGCGTGACAGGAAGGGTCAGCTCCTTCCCGTCCGCACCGACCTTGAGGGTCGCAGCCGCATCTACGCCGCCCGCCCGCTGGACGCCACTCCGGAGGTGGGGGCGTACCTCGCCGCCGGCGTCACGCGTCTCATGGCCGACTGCACGCTGCTCTCTGCCGAGGAGGCCGCCTCCGCCGTCGCGCGCGTCGTTCGGGCCGTCCGTGCCGTGGGAAAAGGCGAGCGTCCCGCGCCCCGTCTGGAAGGCGCGAGCGACGGCCATCTCTTTCGGCCCATCGCATGAGCGCCGGCGCGCGGCGATTCGCCGGGGCGGCGTCCCGCCTGACAGGGCCGCCCGCTCTTGGGGTACACTCCGTAAAAATGCACGTCAATAGGTAGGATTTAGGCCGCCCCGATCCGGGGCGCGTCATCGCAGGAGAGGAAGCGTCGTGACAGAGAACGCCAAGAACGAGACGACAGAGCAGGCCCCCCAGGCGCAGGAGGCTCCCAAGGCCCAGGAGGCCCCCAAGATCAACCGAGAGCTCCTGGACGCGACCCTTGAGGTCATCCGTCAGAGCCTGCAGGCCGACGGCGGCGACGTGGTGCTCGTCAACTGCGACGACGACGGCGTCGTGACGCTCGAGATGCAGGGGGCCTGCGCGGGCTGCCCCATGTCGAGCTATGACATGAGCGAGGGCATCGAGCGCATCCTCAGGGAGCACGTGCCGGGCGTGACGCGCGTCCAGCCGGCCATGCCCTGGTAGCGCCATCGGCGCCTGATCGGTCGCTCCCGCGCTGTCGCGACACCGGCCCTTGCGGGCCC
>NZ_LN898206.1 GCF_001457795.1 Olsenella massiliensis
GGCCGCCCCCGCGCTGTCGCGCCCCGGCCCCTTGCGGGCCCGCCGCCGGCGCTGACGACCCGTCCGTCGCGTTCATTCGCGGGACCCGCGCGGCCGGCCCCGTCCGAGGCAAGGAGTGTTTCGCCCATGTGGCTCGATGAGCTCTATCACGCCCTGAACCCCGTCGCCCTGCAGCTGGGGCCCCTGGCCATCCGCTGGTACGGCCTTGCCTACCTGGCGGGCTTCGCGCTCGCGGGCCTCATGGTCGCGCGCAACTCCCGTCGTTGGGGCGTGGGCCTCACGGCAGACGACGTCACGTCCGTGGTCCTTGCCGTGGCGCTGGGCGTCATCGTCGGCGCCCGTCTTGGCTACGTGCTCTTTTACGGCGACGGCTACTATCTTCAGCAGCCCCTCAAGGTCTTTGCGCTCAGCGAGGGGGGCATGAGCTTTCACGGCGGCCTCGTGGGGGCGGTGGTGGGGGGCCTCGCCATCTGTCGCTCCCTGCGCGTCTCGTTTGCGACCATGTGCGACCTCGTGGCGTGCGGCGCCCCTCTGGGGCTGTTCTTCGGGCGGTGCGCAAACTTCATCAACGGCGAGCTCTGGGGCAAGGAGACGAGCCTGCCCTGGGGCGTCATGTTCTCTGACACGGGTGGCGGCCTGGTGTATCGGCACCCCTCCCAGCTGTACGAGGCCCTGCTGGAGGGCGTCATCCTGTTCGTGCTGCTCTACCTGCTCGCCCGTCGCCGCCCCACCTTGCCTCAGGGCACGTTTCTTGGCACGTTTCTGGTCCTGTACGGCTGCTTCCGCTTTCTCGTCGAGTTCGTGCGTCTGCCCGACAAGCAGCTGGGCTACCTGTTTGGCACCGGCTGGCTCACCATGGGGCAGTGCCTCTCGCTGCCGCTCGTGCTCGCGGGCGCCGTCGTCGCCCTGGTAGCGCTGCGCCGAGGACGTCCTCAGCGGGGTCATCTGGACGACTGACGGGCCCGCCCTGCCGGGCGGCGGCTCGTGACGTGGGGCCCCTGACCCTGATACACTGCAAGATATACAAGTTGAGGGCACGTTGCCGTTGCTGCTACGCCTGCTGAAAGGATTCCGGTTTGACACCGGGCCAGCGTGGGACCGTGTTCGCACCATCGCGCCAGGGGCAGCGCCCCGGCGTGAGCCTGCCCTCCCGACGTAGTTGCTGACGCCGCTTGATGTGGCGGGGAGATGGGGGGCGGGCACATGGTTGACGGACGAGGTCGTGAGGTCAGGCTGGCGGCGAGCGTCGCGCGGGGGTGCCTGTGCCTGATGCTGAGCGTGGCCTTGGCCTTCTCGGGCGTGCCCGCCGTCGCGTGGGCGCAGGCCGTCCCCGCCGAGCAGGCGAGCCCTGAGGCCCCGGCAACCGCGAAGGCCCCGGC
>NZ_LN898207.1 GCF_001457795.1 Olsenella massiliensis
ACACATCTAGATGTGTATAAGAGACAGCGGCTAGTCCGCGCGCGCTGCGGCGGCCGCGGCGGCCTTGCGCTGCTCCTCCTCGCGGGCGGCCTCGATCTCGGCGTCACGCTTGGCCATGAGGTCCTTGACGTCCTGGTCAAGCCCGTCCACGACCCTCTGGGACTCCCGTCGCCTCTCCTCCATGGCCGCCCGCTGGCCCCTGAGCGTGTCACCAAGGTCCTGAAGCCGCCTCTTCTGCGCCTCGAGGTCGGCCTTCTGGCTCTCGAGCTCAGACTTCTGGCGCTCGAGCTCAGAGCGCTGACGCTCCAGCTGGGCCTTGAGGTTCCTTATGGACTCGATCTGCTCGTTCTGCGCCTGGGCGATCTTGTCGGAGTAGTAGATGCTGCTGGCAAGGTCGTCGAGGGACGAGGAGTTCAGCACGATGTCCAGCATGCTGATGCCGCCCGAGGTGTAGGTGGCCGCGACGCGCTCGCCGAGCTGCCTGCGCTTGTCGTCCATCTGCCTCTGGCTGCGCTCGACGTCCGCCTGCTTGGCCGCGATGGCCTTCGTGGACTCGCCGATCTTGTCCTGGGTGCCGTCTATCTGCCTCTGGGTGTCGTCAAGCTGGGCCTGGGTCTGGTCCTGCTTGTAGGCGAGCTCCTCGAGCTGGGCTCCCAGGGCGTTGAGCTTGTCCTCGGCGGCATCGAGCCGAGACTGCGCGCCCGAGAGCGCGTCGAGCGTCTCCTGGGTGGCCTGGGGCTCGGCATGGGCGCGCGCGGAGAGGAGCCTCGTGGTGGAGAGCACCAGCCCCGCGGCCAGTGCGATGGACTGTCTCCTTGTGACGCCCGCCATGTGTGCCCGCACCCCCGTCCACGCCATGACCGCCACGACGACGGTCGCCTAGGAACATCCACTATAGCGCAGCACCAGGCGTCCCTCCCCGAGAGGGCGAGCCCTGCCAGCTGCGCGCAAGCTGGCCTCTAGCGACGCGCGATGACGCGCCGTCGCAGCCTACCCGCGCACGATGTCCGCGAAGCGCGCGCCGACGAAGGACGCGAGCTTGAGGGGGTCAAGCTCAAGGCCCAGTCCCCGGCGCCCCCCGGAGATGCCGATGGCCTCAAAGAGCTGCGCCGTCTCCTCGATGAGCGTGGGAAAGGGCCGCTTCATGCCGATGGGCGTGCAGCCTCCGCGCACGTAGCCCGTCGTGGCCTCGAGGTCCCTCATGGGCACGAGCTCGAGGGACTTCTCGCCCGCCGCCGCGGCGGCCTTCTTGAGGTCGAGCTCCTCGGCCACGGGCAGGCAGCAGACCACGTGGTCGCCCGAGGGCGCCACGCACACGAGCGTCTTGAACTGGGACTGAGGGTCGGCGCCCGACTCCTCGGCCATCCTGAGGCCCAACCCGCGCGAGACGTCCGTCTCGCCCGCGTGCTCATGGACGACGTAGGCGATGCCCGCCCGGTCGAGCTCGCGCATCGCGTTGGTCTTTTCCGGTCGCCTCTTGCGTGCCATGGCCCTCCCCTATGCGCGATCCGCCATGCGGGCGCGGTCGCGCTCGAGGATGGGGGCAAGGTAGCGGCCGGTGTGGCTTTCGGGCAGGAGGGCGATCTCCTCGGGCGTCCCGTAGCCCACGATGGTGCCGCCGCCCTCGCCGCCCTCGGGTCCCAGGTCGATGATGCGGTCGGCCATCTTGATGACGTCCAGGTTGTGCTCGATGACCAGCACGGTGTTGCCCACGTCCACGAGCTTCTCGAGCACCTCAACGAGCATGCGCACGTCCTCAAAGTGCAGGCCCGTGGTGGGCTCGTCGAGGATGTAGAACGTGCGCCCCGTCTGCTGGCGGTGAAGCTCCTTGGCGAGCTTCACGCGCTGGGCCTCGCCTCCCGAGAGCGTCGTCGCGGACTGCCCCAGGCGGATGTAGCCCAGGCCCACGTCAAAGAGGGTCTGCAGCTTGCGCTTGACCCGCGGGATGTTGCCAAAGAACGCCAGCGCCTCCGTGACCGTCATGTCCAGCACGTCACTGATGGTCTTGCCGTGGTAGGTGACCTCGAGGGTCTCTCGGTTGTAGCGCTTGCCGTGGCAGACCTCGCAGGGCACGTAGACGTCGGGCAGGAAGTTCATCTCGATCTTGATCTGGCCGTCTCCCTTGCAGGCCTCGCAGCGCCCGCCCGACACGTTGAACGAGAAGCGCCCCGGGCTGTAGCCGCGCGCACGACTCTCGGGCACCGAGGCAAAGAGATTGCGCAGGTCGTCCCAGAGGCCGATGTACGTCGCGGGGTTTGAGCGCGGCGTGCGGCCGATGGGGCTCTGGTCGATGTCGATGACCTTGTCGATGGTCTTGCGTCCCTCGGCGTCGACCAGCCCCTCAAGCGAGCGGTACGCGCCCACCGGACGCTGCGAGTGGTGCACGGCGTTGGTGAGCGCGGGCGCGAGCGTGTCCGTGACGAGCGACGACTTTCCCGACCCCGAGACGCCCGTGACCACGGTAAGCGTGCCAAGCTCCACCTGCACGTCCACGCCCTTGAGGTTGTTGGCCCGGGCGCCCGTGAGCTCGATGGCGCCGGCGTCGGGACGCCGGCGCGCCTCGGGCAGCTCCACGATCCTCCTGCCCGTGAGGTAGGCCCCCGTGATGGAGTCGGGATGCCTGCAGATGTCCTCGGGGGTGCCCGCGGCGACGACGGACCCGCCCAGCTCGCCGGCGCCCGGGCCCATGTCGATGACATAGTCGGCGGCGCGGATGGTGTCCTCGTCGTGCTCCACCACGATCACGGTGTTGCCCTGGTCGCGCAGGCGCTTGAGCGTGTCGATGAGACGATCGTTGTCGCGCTGGTGCAGGCCGATGGAGGGCTCGTCCAAGATGTAGAGGACGCCCATGAGGCCGGCGCCTATCTGGGTGGCCAGGCGGATGCGCTGCGCCTCGCCGCCCGAGAGCGTCGCCGCGGCGCGGGACAGCGTCAGATAGTCAAGTCCCACGTTGACCATGAAGCGCAGGCGCGCGACGACCTCCTTGACGACGGGCGCGCCGATGAGATGCTGACGCTCGGTGAGCGTGAGCCCCTGGAAGTACGCCAGGCACTCGGCGCAGGACATCTCGCAGACCTCCTGGATGTTGCGTCCGCCCACCGTCACGGCAAGGTACTCCGGCTTCAGTCGGGCGCCGTGGCAGCTGGGGCAGGGCACCTCGCGGATGTAGCGCTCGAGGTGGGTGCGCATCGTCTCGCTCGTGGTCTCCTGGTACTTCTCGAAGAGGATGGCCCGCACGCCCGAGAACTTCGTGAGCCAGCTCGTGTCGCGACCGCTCAGCGTGTGATAGTTCACGCGCACCTGGGTGTCGCCCAGGCCGTCAAGAAGCGCCCTCTGCGTCCGCTTCCTGAGGTCCTGCCAGGGCGTCTTCTCGCTCTCGCCCAGATGCTGGCAGACGGCGGCCAGAATCTGGGGATAGTAGTTGGACTTGCCGACGACGCCGGCGAACACGCCTCCCGCGACGGAGAGCGTGGGGTCCTCGATGAGCGCCTCGGCGTCCACGATGCGCCTCACGCCGATGCCGTCGCAGTCGGGACAGGCGCCGTAGGGGGCGTTGAACGAGAAGTCGCGGGGCTGGAGGTCGTCGATGGAGTGGCCGTGCTCGGGGCAGGCCAGCGCCAGCGAATACTGGAGCAGGTCTCCCTCCTCGCCCGCGGGGGCGTCGCGGCCGGGAAGGAGGTAGAAGGCGACGCGGCCCGAGGCCAGGCGGCAGGCCGTCTCGACCGCCTCGACGATGCGGCCCAGGCTCCCCTCGCGAATGACCACGCGGTCGACGACGACCTCGATGGAGTGCTTGTACTTCTTGTCGAGCTTGATGGGGTCGGACCCCAGCTCGCGCACCTCGCCGTCCACGCGCACGCGACTGAAGCCCTCCTTCGAGAGGTCCTCGAAGAGCTTGGCGTACTCGCCCTTGCGCCCCAGCACGACGGGCGCCAGGACCAACGCGCGCCTGCCCTTGCCGGCGACGAAGACCTTGTCCGCCACCTGGTCGGTCGTCTGGCGCTCGATCACGCGGCCGCACTCCGGGCAATGGGGCGTGCCGACGCGCGCAAACAAAAGGCGCAGGTAGTCATAGATCTCCGTGACGGTGCCCACCGTGGAGCGAGGGTTCTTCGAGGTGGTCTTCTGGTCGATGGAGACGGCCGGCGACAGGCCGTCGATGGAGTCGAGGTCGGGCTTGTCCATCTGTCCCAGGAACATGCGGGCATAGGACGAGAGGCTCTCCACGTAGCGACGTTGCCCCTCCGCGTAGATCGTGTCAAAGGCGAGGCTCGACTTGCCCGAGCCCGAGAGCCCCGTGATGACCACGAGCCTGTCACGCGGAATGGTGACGTCGACGTCGCGCAGGTTGTGCTCGCGCGCGCCGCGAATGACGATGGATTCAGATGCCATGTGTGCCGCCTTGATAGATGAACATGCCCTACGTTCAGCCGCATATCCCTATACCCGCTGCGGCACGCCGTCTATCGTAGGCCTCCCGTCCATCCCGCGCCGCTCGCCGCGGCCCAGTCACGAAATCTCACCTGCCGCCCGAGAGGAGCTCCGCGGCCGTCAGCGTCGACCAGGTTTCGCCGTCCCAGTAGTGCTCGAGGGCGTCGAGCTCGAGGCGCGCCTGGTCCTCGCAGGCAGGGCTTTCCTCGGCAAGACGCGCGATGGCCCACCTGGCGTCGGGAGAGAGGGACCCCAGGTAGTCGACGTCGATGACCTCGATGCTTCCCGACAGGTAGCCGTCCACGTTGAACGAGGCGATCCGAGCGGCGGGCCCGCTGAGGATGAACGCGCACCAAAGCGCCAGGAGAAAGGCGAGCGACAGCCTGAACGTCGGCAGGTGCGGGAGGGCGATGCTCGCCCCCACGAGGGCGACGAGGCCCGCGATGGCCACCATGCCCAGGTAGGTGAGGGCCCTCAGCAGGCTCAGCCCATAGACTCCCACGTACAGGCTCATGCGCAGGGCGGCCGAGGCGAGCACGACGAGCGTGGCCGCAAGAAGCAGATACTGCAGGACGCCCACGTGACGCGCCGACTCGGCGTCGCGGCGCAGCCACCGGCTCACGAGCACGACGGCCAGGTTGATGGCGGCGTCGGCGACGAGCTGGAAGAAGCCCGAGCGCGCGTAGGCGGCGTAGCCCCCGAACGCCGCCGTGGAGGCGGCCCCCCCAAAGAGATAGGCAAACTGGATGATGACGAAGACGGCATACACGACGTCAAGCATGAGGAGGGGCACGGTCACGGACAGGGCGCTCGCGTCGCGCCGTCGAGCGGACGGCGCGCCTTGCACCTGAGAGCCCTGACGGTCGGCGAGGGCGACGAGCAGCGAGAAGGACAGCGTCCCCACGACGGCCACGCGCACGGCCCGCCAAACCCAACGCTCCCAGCCCTCCCCCACCCACAGGAAGCTGTCCTCAAGAAGGCGCATGAAGACGGCGTCCGCAGACGCCAGGAGGGGAACCACCAGCGCGAGGACCACGACGCCCGCCAAAAGTCCCAGCCCTGCGGAGACAAGGCTCCTCGTCGCCAGCGAGGGGCGCAGCGACAGCAGGCGGCCCGCGTTTCTCACCTGGGCGCTAAAGAAGAAGGCCAGGGCCGCCAGACAGCCCCTGAGCGAGAGGGCGATCCTCTCGGCGCCGCCCGAGAGCAGCAGGAACGTAAGGACGCAGCAGGGCCCCAGCACGAGGGAGTTGAGGAGCCTGAGCTCCGTGCTGGCCGTGAGGGAGGGCGCCACAGACAGAAGGGCGCAGACGACGGCGAGGGCAATCGTCTCCCTCCCCAGGCGTCGAGGACCGCGCCCCAGCACGAGGGCGACCGCAAGGAAGCACAAGAGCGAGAGGGTCACGCCCACGCCGCCAAGACAGGGAAAGAAGGGGGCGAGACCCAGCGGCAAACCGTCCACGCAGGCGGTCCACAACAGCGCGAGGAGGAGGGCCAGGCCCAGGCACGGCAGATCCTTGGGACCGGGGGCAAGATTCTTTGGGCCCGGGGCGAAATCCCGGGGACCCGCAGGGCCGGGGGCGACCTCCGGTCTTGAAGGCGTCGCCTCGTCACGTTGCGGCGCGAGGGGCGCCAGGGCAGCGTTTGAGGTAAAGCTCGCCTCGGGGGCCGGCGGGCGGCCCTCGTCACGACGTTTGTCCATGATGTGTCGCTTTCTGCTAGGGTTTCTCTTCAGGCAGATATTCCAGCAGGTCGGCGGGCTGGCATCCCAGCTCCCTGCACAGCGCCTCGAGCGTCGAGAAGCGGATGGCCTTCGCCTTGCCGTTCTTGAGGATGGACAGGTTCGCCATCGTGACCCCCACGCGCTCCGAGAGCTCCGTGAGGCTCATGCGGCGGTCCGCCAGCACGAGGTCGAGCTTCACCCTGATGCTCCCCATCCCTACACCACCAGGTCGTTCTCGTCCTTGAGCTGGGCGGCGCCCTCGGTGAAGGCCGAGAGCGCCACGCAGACGACCGCCAGCGAGACGCAGAACACGAGGGCGACGGAGAGCGACGCCACGACGGAGAAGACGATCTGATCGGCCGAGGCCACGTAGGCGACGGTAACGGCGAGCCAGACAAGGACGTCGATGGCGGCAAGGTAGCCCATGGAGCGCAGGCGACGCGCGTTGTTGCGGGAGAAGACCTCGCCCTCCCCTATGGCCGAGAAGAGCGTCCATGACACGACGGCCAAGGCCATGAGGGGCGCCACGCCCAGGGCGAACGCCAGGGTCGAGCCGGAGGGGACGACGTCGCGGGCCTCTATGGCGGGTATGACGAGCGCCAGGACGAGCACGCACGCCGCGACGGCAAGGAGGTCGATGGCCTTGAGCACCACGGACATCTCGCGCTTGGACATGGCTGCCTTCCCTCTCTCTATCTGACGCTGCCCAAGAGCATAGCAGTTTTATATCGAATTTCAATAAGAACTTATCGTTTTTCGATAAATACTTTGATGCGAAACGCCGGGCTGGACGCTACGCGCGCCGCAGACCCCGCGCAGGCGCCCCTCCCCTCTCATGGGTAGAATGGACGAGACAGCCAGACCCCGACAGCGCGCGGACGACGCGCTGGCTTCATTGGGTTCATCCAGGAGAGGAACGTTCATGCCAGACATCGACAAGGAGGCCCTGCGCCGCGAGGTTGACGCGGCGCTCGGCCACAATCGCGCGGCCGCACAGGCGCAGCAGGGCCCGCAGCGCTTCATCCCCGGGCCAGGAACGACCATCAAGCACGTCATCGGCGTCGTCTCCGGCAAGGGGGGCGTCGGCAAGTCACTCGTGACGGGCGCCCTGGCCGTGAGCCTCTCTCGCGCGGGAAGGAAGGTCGGCATTCTCGACGCCGACATCACCGGCCCCTCCGTGCCCAAGATGTTCGGCATGGGCGGCCGGCACGCCCGCGCCGTCAACGAGAGGATCGTGCCCCTCGTCTCGAAGGGCGGCATCAAGGTCATGAGCACCAACCTCGTGCTTGAGAACGAGACCGACCCCGTGCTGTGGCGTGGCCCCATGCTGATGGGCGCCCTACGCCAGTTCTTCGAGGACACCGACTGGGGCGAGATCGACTACCTGCTCGTGGACATGCCCCCCGGAACGGGCGACGTGGCGCTCACCGTGTTCCAGAGCCTCCCCGTAGAGGGCATCGTCATCGTCAGCTCCCCCCAGGACCTCGTCCAGATGGTCGTGGGCAAGGCGCTCAACATGGCCGCGATGATGGACGTCCCCGTGGTGGGCCTCGTGGAGAACATGAGCTGGCTCTCCTGCCCCCACTGCGGCGGGCGCGTCGAGCCCTTTGGCCCCAGCCGCCTTGCCGAGACGGCCGAGCACGTGGGCATCGCCGCCCTGGACGAGCTGCCCATCGACCCCGCGCTCGCCGCCGCCTGCGACGCCGGCACCTTTGAGGAGGCCCTGCCGGAGGGTTTCGTGGCGAAGGCGCTCGACCAAATCCTGGCCCACGAAGAGCTGGAGGGATAGGGTCCGATGGCGCCATCGAGCAGAACGGGCGCGCGGAGGTCGTCGCGCGCGGCGCGGCGCGAGGAGCTGCTGCGCGCGGCGGCGCGGGTGGAGGTCCCGTCGTCCGTGGACGTCTGCGTCGTGGGCGGCGGGGCCTCGGGCCTCGTTGCGGCCGTCTGCGCCGCCGATGCCGTCGCAGTCGGCGGAGGTCGATGGGGTCGTCAGGAACACCGGGCTCGACGCGGGGGTCAGCCATGGGGTCCCGTTCCGCCGGGGCGGGAAGTGCGGGCCGGGCGCCTGCCCTGGGCCTGTCTCTGATACCCAGCTAGGCCGGCGCCGGCGTGCTCGTGGCGGACGCCGCGCCCGAGTGCGGCAGGACCATCCTCGCCACGGGCAACGGGCGTTGCAACTTTTCCAACGTGTCGCTCGACCTCAGGCGCTACAACGACCCCGCCTTCGTGGGGGCCGTCTTCGGCGAGAGGCCCCTCGACGACATCCTCGGCTTCTTCAGGGACTGCGGCCTGCGCTGGGGTCTGGAGGAGGACCGCCTGTACCCCCGCTCGCGACGGGCCGCGAGCGTCCGCAACGTGCTTCTGGCGCGCCTGGCGCGCTCGGGGGCGGTCGTGGCGGCCGCCCGCGCGGCCCTGGGGGCGCGCCGGGAGCGCGACCGCACCCTGCTGCGCCTCTCCGGGGTGCCCGACCACGGCCTCGACGCACGTCTTTCGTGCCGCTCCCTGGTCATCGCCTGCGGAGGCGCCGCCCAGCCCTGGCTCGAAGACCTAGGGCTTGCGACGCGTGCCGCGCATCCCGCGCTCTGCCCCGTCGCCTGTGAGCGAGACCCCCTTCTCGCGCTGGACGGCCTGCGCGCGCCCGTCGCCCTGTCCCTCGTGAGCCGGCGGTCAGGCCTGCCCCTGTGGCGCGAGCGCGGCGAGGTCCTCGTGCGCCCCTACGGCATCTCGGGCATCGTGAGCCTCAACCTGTCGCGACGGGCCGCCGCAGGGGACACGGTGCTCATCGACCTTGCGCCCGACCTCTCGTCATCGGAGCTGCGACGGCTGGTGGACCCGCGGGCGCACGGACGCGCCGCGCGGGGCCGTCTGGACGGCGTCCTCGACCCCGAGCTCGCCGCCCTTCTGGAGAGGCGTGCCAAGGGCGACGTGGAGCAGCTCCTTGCGCTGGCGAAGTCCTATCCCCTGGTCGTGCGCGGCCTCGCCGACCAGGGACATGCCCAGGTGTCGTCGGGCGGCCTCGTCACCGGGCAGTTTGCGCCCGACACGCTCGAGGCGCAAGAGCTTCCGGGCGTCTTCGCCTGCGGCGAGGCGCTTGACGTGGATGCCGACTGCGGGGGATTCAACCTGTCCTGGGCCTGGAAGAGCGGCATGGTGGCGGGTGCGGCGGCAGCCGCTCGCGCGTTGGGGTGCTCCCGGTCGCACGCGAGCGGTGAGGAGGAGGGCCGATGATCGACGTCTCCAACGTGCGCGTGGAACTCGGACCCCTCGACGGCAGCGAGGAGTCCGAGCGGGCCGCCCTCCGGCGGGCGGTGTCGCGCAAGCTGCACCTCACCCCGGACGACCTGGCGTCCCTGGAGCCGCGCAGGCGCTCCGTGGACGCTCGCAGGAAAGCTCAGCATGACGTCCACCTGCTCTTTACCGTGCGCGTGCGTCTGCGCGGCGGCGCCAACGCCGAGCAGGAGCTGCTGAGGCGGCTGGCCCGCCGCCAGGGACGCGACGT
The DNA here is from genome assembly GCF_001457795.1 of Olsenella massiliensis. Lineage (GTDB taxonomy): Bacteria > Actinomycetota > Coriobacteriia > Coriobacteriales > Atopobiaceae > Olsenella_F > Olsenella_F massiliensis. Next base: position 9,651 of record NZ_LN898207.1, read on the forward strand.
GCGGCTTGCCAATGACAGACCGCTGCGGGCGCCTCGCGCGCCGCACGGCGGGATCACGACGCGCCCCGTGGTCGTGGGGGCGGGCTGTGCGGGACTCTTCTGCGCGCTCACCCTCGCCGAGGCGGGCCTTGAGCCCCTGCTTGTTGAGCAGGGCTACGAGGCTGACCGCCGTGGCAGGGACGTGCGGCGCTTCGTTGAGACGGGCGAGCTCGACCCCCGGAGCAACATCCAGTTCGGGCTGGGCGGCGCCGGGGCCTTCTCGGACGGCAAGCTGGGAACCGGCACCAAGAGCGTCGCTCACGGGCTCATACTCCAGGCGCTCGTCGACGCGGGGGCCCCGCGCCAGATCCTCTGGGACGCCAAGCCTCACGTTGGCAGCGACGTGCTGCCCCGGGTGGTGACCCGGCTCTGCGAGCGAATCCGGCAGGCCGGCGGCGAGGTACGCCTTGGATGCAGGCTCACCGAGCTTTCGCTGGCCGGCGGCCGAGTGACGGCGGTCACGCTCGAGACCGTCTCGCCGACGGGAGACGTCACCAGGGAGCGGGTCCTCGCGAACGACGTGGTGCTGGCCTGCGGCCATTCCGCCCGCGACGTGTTCTCGCTCCTTAAGGAGCGGGGCGTGGCGCTCGAGCGCAAGACCTTCGCCATGGGCGTGCGCATCGAGCACGAGCAGCACATGGTGGACCTGGCGCAGTACGGCCCCTGCGCCGGGCATCCCGCCCTGGGGGCCGCACCGTACAAGCTGGTCGCCAAGGCGGGCGCGCGGCGAGCGGCCTTCTCGTTCTGCATGTGCCCGGGCGGGTTCGTGGTGGCCGCGGCCAGCGAGCCTGGCGGCGTGGTCACCAACGGCATGAGCCTGAGCGACCGCGCGGGACGTAACGCCAACGCCGGCCTGCTCGCCAACGTCTTTCCCGACGATCTCGCAGGCGACGACGTCCTGGCGGGCGTGGCGCTCCAGAGGCGCTGCGAGCGGGCCGCCTTCGAGGCGGGAGGCGGCAGCTACGTGGCGCCCGCCCAGCTGGTGGGCGACTTCCTTGACGGCGTGGCGTCAAGCGCCGGCGCCGAGGTGCGGCCCACCTACCCGCGCGGCGTCGCCTGGGGCAGCGTCGAGGGCTGCCTGCCGGCGTACGTGACGCAGGCGCTGCGCGCCGCCATACCCCAGATGGACCGGCAGCTGCGCGGGTTCGCCAGCCGAGGCGCCGTGCTCACGGGCGTCGAGACGCGCTCGAGCTCGCCAGTGCGCGTGACGAGGGGCCCTGACCTGCAGTCCGTCTCGACGAGAGGGCTCTGGCCCTGCGGGGAGGGCGCGGGCTACGCGGGCGGCATCATGAGCGCGGCGACCGACGGCATACGCGTCGCCCGGGCGCTCGCGGAGGGCCTGGGACGCTAGGAGGGCATCCGGGACGAGCCCCGCGGCGGGCGGGGCGCCCGGACGGCAAGAGGACCGGAGGACCCGCATGAACAAGGTGTTTCTGAGCATCGACGAGCAGATCGCGCTGCTGAGGTCTCGCGGCGTCGCCTGTGACGAGCGGGCGGCAGACATCCTGACCCGCGAGGGCTACTACGCCATCATCAACGGCTACAAGGGGCCCTTCCTCAACGAAGGCGCCCAGGTCGAGAAGGATCACTTTGCGCCCGGCACCACCCTGGAAGACCTCTACGCCCTCTGCCGCTTTGACCGCGAGCTGCGCGGCCTCACCTTCAAGCAGATCATGCACGTGGAGACCCTCCTGCGCTCCGTCATCTCGCTGAGCTTCTGCGAGTGCCATCGCAGGCCCAACGCCTATCTCGACCGCAACAGCTACACGAGCGAGCGCCACTACCTGCGCGGCGCCGGCGAGTACCAGAAGGACCTTGACTGGCTCATGAACACGCTGTCGCGCTACGCCCATGCCCAGGCGGGGCAGGACAACGTCCGTGTGACCTGGTACCAGACGCACTATGACGCCATTCCCCTGTGGGTCATCTTCTCGGACCTGACCTTTGGCAACCTGCGCTACTTCTACGCCCTCATGCGCAAGGCGGAGCAGCAGGCCGTGTGCGAGCGCATCATGCAGTCGAGCGGGCGGGGCGCCAAGGAGCGCCTGCACCTGACGCCGCGGGGCGTCTACGCTGACCTGATGTGCCTGGTGGACGTCAGAAACGCCTGCGCGCACGAGGAGCGACTCTACTCGACGCGATTCGGCCAGGACGCCACGACGAGCTTCACCGATGTCCTGCGCGTCGTCCGGCGCTATCTGACCAAGGACGAGACCCGCCAGTTTGGCATGGAGCTCGTGCGCATGATGGACGAGTTCTCCCAGGGGCAGGCGTCTCTCTTGCGCATCCTGAGCACGAGCGGCATCAGGGAGGCGGCCCAGGAGCTCACGGGATAGCGCGGACGCAGTCAGACGTCAGGCGCCGGGCACCGGACGCGTCATCGACGCCCAACGACCCGCCCGCGCAACGCGCGACTAGCGCAGCGCCTCGATGAGCCGAGCAAGCTCGACGTCCTGCCCCATGCCCGTGAGGAAGGCCACGCCGTTGATGGTGGGGACGTCGTAGCTCCTGTCGTCCCTGACCACCGCCACGTAGGCGTCGGCGCCCTCAAGGGCCGCGTCGAGCTCGGCCATGGAGACGGCGCGGATCTCGGCCTTCACGCCGCGCTCGGCCAACAGGCCCTCGATCCTCTTTGCCACCGCATGCGACGTGGCCACGCCGGCCCCGCAGGCGACTACGACCTTTGCCATGCTGCACTCCCCCAACGACGCGTTTGCAACGGGACGGACGGCGCGAGGCCGCCTCTCCTGAGTATACCAGCCGGAACGCTCAGACCCCAGGCGAGCAAAGGGACGGGCGGCGAGGCGGCGCGTCACTCGCCGTGAACGACGGCCTCGATTCCCTCCGCCTCAAGCGCGTCCACGACGTCCGCGACGTCGGAGCCGCCCAGCTGGGGCACGCCCGCCATGGCGTAGCCTCGCCCGGATGACGCGTACTTCGCCTCGCCAAGCTGATGGAAGGGCAGGACGTCCGCGCGCGAGATTCCCAGGCCCCTGATGCGCTCGGCGTTGGCCCTCGCGTTTGCCAGCCCCCGCGTGAAGCCCGGCACGATGGGCAGGCGTGCGACCACCGCGGCGCCCAGGCCCAGGACCGCGCGCAGGTTTGCGTCACGCAGCCCCACGTCAAGGCCGAGCACCGCCATGCTGCGACCGGGCGAGGCTATCTTGAAGTCCACGAGAAGGAGGTCGCAGGCGGCCACGAGACGGTCGGGGTCAGCCAGGGGGACCGCGAGGGTCGTCTCGACCGCCGTATGCACGCCCCGGCGATGGGTCTCCTCGAGCACGGCGAGGGAGAACTCCTGGTTGCGTCCCGCCAGGCACTCTCCGCCTGACAGCGTGATGCCGCCGCCCGACTCGTCAAAGAAGGTCCTGTCACGCACCAGCTCGTCCACGAGCTCGCGCACGCCACGCTCCCTGCCCACCACCTCCTTGGCGCCGGTGGGACACTCGCTGGCAGGGCGCGGGCAGTCGATGAGGCCGTTGCCGCCCGGCGCCATGGCGCAGTGTATGCACAGCCGCGACTTCCAGGACGGCTCGGGCTCAAACGAGAGGTTCTCGGGATTGCAGCACCAGGGACAGCGAAAGGGACAGCCCTTGAGAAAGGCGACCGTCCTGATGCCACCCCCGTCGTGCAGCGAGAAGCGCTGCACGTTGGTGACGATGCCCGCAAGCTCGCCCTCGTCCATGACCCCCCTCCCCTCTTTGCGCCCTACAGCTCGTGTTCCGTGCGGTTGATGATGTCGTTCTGGATCTGCGGACTCAGCTCCACGAACATCGCCGAGTAGCCGGCCACGCGCACCACGAGGTCACGATGGTCCTGGGGATGCCGCTGCGCGTCAAGCAGCGTCGCCTTGTCAACCACGTTAAACTGAATGTGCTGGACGTCAAGCCTGCAGAACGCCCGCAGATACGCCATGAGCTTGCGCAGGCCAGCCTCCCCCGCCAGCGTGCTCGGCGAGAACTTGACGTTGAGGAGCGAGCCGTTGGAGTCTCTCCAGTTGTCCAGCTTCGCGACGCTCAGGAGGCTGGCGGTGGGGCCGCTCTTGTCACGTCCCACCATGGGCGAGAGGCCGCCGTCGGCGAGCTGCTCGCCCGCATGGCGTCCGTCGGGCGTGGCGCCGACCGCCTCGCCCAGAGGTATGTGGGCGCTCACCGTGTACGACCCCGGCTGGAAGGTGCCGCCGCGGGGGTTCTCGTAGGTCTCCACCTGCCTGCCGTAGTGGCGCAAAAAGCGGGCGCCCAGATGGTCGACCTCGTCTATGTCGTTGCCGTACTTGGGATAGCGGTGCATGAGGCGCTGGCGAAGCTCCTCGTCTCCCTCGCCTGACCAGTTGCGCCGAAGGACCTCGAGCAGCTGGGCATACCCCAGGCTCCCCTCCTCGAAGACGGCCTTCTTCATGACCGCGAGGGAGTCGGCGAGGTTGGCGGTTCCCACGCCCTGGACCCCGGAGGGGTTGTAGCGCGCGCCGCCCGCCGTGATGTCCGCGCCCGCCTCGAGCGCGTCATGCACGAACGTGGACAGAAGCGGCGTGGGACTCGTCGCACGATGGGCGAGGTCGCAGGCGTCGCACCCCTTGACCATGAGGGCCACGTAACGATCGATGGTGCGCTCGACCTCCTGGCACAGGTCCTCAAAGCTCGTAAAGCCCTCGGGGTGCTCGCGCAGCGTGATCTCGAAGCACTTCATCATGTTGAACATGCTGATGTCGTGCAGGCCGTACATGCGCCCGGGAATGGAGAGCTCCACGCAGCCGACGACGGCGTAGTCGCGCGCGTCGTCGACGCTCACGCCGCGGTTCGTGAAGGCGCGAACGTTGACCTCGTCGTTGAAGCACTGGGGAATGCCGTCGCCCAGGCGGATGACCTCCGCGGCCTTGTGCAGGAGCGAGTCGGGCGTGGTCGGGTGCACGCGCAGAGACAGGTTGGGCTGGGGCAGGCGCGTGTCGTGCTGCAGGTCGAGAAGGAGCTCCGAGAGCTCGTTGGACGCGTCGCCCCCCTGGGCGTCCAGGCCGCCCACCACGAGGTTGTAGCCCGTCGGGAACCCGCCGAAGAACTTGGCGCTCTCGGTGGACCTCAGAAAGACCACCGTGTTGCACTTGAGGTAGAAGCACTGGAGGAGCTCGCGGACGGCGGCGTCGGAGACGCCCCGCTCCACGGTCGCGCGCCAGTAGGGCAGCAGGTAGCGGTCCATGCGCCCCAGCGAGATGGAGCTGGCGTTGCTCTCGTGCTGCAACGCCACGCAGAAGATCCAGACGAGTTGCAGGGCGTCATAGAGGTCGCGTGCGGGCCTCGTGGCGACGTGGTCCAGGACCTCGGCGATCCGCTCGAGCTCGCCTCGACGCACGTCGTCGGTCGCGACGTCGGCGGCCTTAATCCGCACCTCTCGCCCCAGGCGGCCCACGTAGGCGACGAGAGCCTCGACGCAGATGAGGGCGGCCTGGTAGAAGAGGTTGTCTGGGGACGCGCAGGCGCGCTCGGAAAGCTCGCGGCAGATGTCTCCGAGGCCGCGGCTCAGGAGCATCTCATAGTCGGGAATGATATGGCCCTGCCCCTTGTCGGTCTGGGCGACGGCAAAGACCTTGTCCCTCTCGGCGGACTCCACCTCGGCCGGGCGATGGGCCCTGTACCAGTCGTTGAGCGACCTGCCGCTCCAGTACGGCGCCAGGACCTCTCGATAGAACGCCTTGTCTTGTTCGCTGACGTCAAAGCGGTCTTGGGGACGCTCGGCAAAGCAGTCGAGCTCGTCCAGAATCCAGTAGGGGCTCATCTCGGGCGAGACGACGCCGGCGCGCGGCGTGGCCGTCCTGTTGCCAACCAGCAGGTCATCGTCATCGATGACGATGACGTGCCGCTCAAGCAGATGCCGAAAGGCCTTGGCACGACGCAGGATGGCCGGCTCGCCCTCGGTCTTCTGGTAGCTCTCCATGTACAGCGTGGCCCGCTCAAGATCCACCTGGCGACGTTGAGTGACGAGCCGGTCCTTGATTCGTTGGGTGCGAGCCGTGAGCATGGGCCTCTCCCTCTGTGCCTCCCGCACATGACAACGACGGGATTTCCTGATAAGTACCAATATGTTATCCTGATTGATATTGTTCGTAAAGTATTTGACCAAAAAATAATATCAAACAATATACGTGAACGAAGCATGCCTGGGCTCGCCCCTACGATTGTGGCTTAGCCTTACGAACGCTCGCCTGGCGTCAGGGCCTGCGCCATTGCCTCCTTGGAATCACGAGGGCGGCAGATTCGCGTGGGAACTTCCTGAGGAAGGGCAGGAGTGAGGGACAGGAGGCCCACCGACGGCGCTTCCCTTGTATCATGGGGCTTGATCGGCAGCGGGTTGACAGATCGTGAGGGGCCACATGTTCAAGGCGGAGCGACTGGACGCCATCCTTGAGGAAGTCGCGTTGGAGGGGCGCGTCACCACGACGGCGCTCGCCAAACGCTTCGGCGTGAGCGAGGACAGCATACGCAAGGACCTGCAGGGGCTGGGTGCGCAGGGCAAGCTACAGCGGGTCTATGGGGGCGCCGTCAGCATCGACACCGAGCAACCCAGCCGCACCGTGACATCCCGACTCGACTGCCACCGCACCCAGAAGCTCGAGATTGCCCAGAAGGCCTACGACCTCATCGAGGACGGGCAGACCATCTTCCTTGACATCTCCTCGACGAACCTGTTTCTGGCGGACCTCCTCGCCCAGGGCGACAAGAGGGTCATCGTCATCTCGAACATGCTCGACGTCGTGAAGAAGGTCGCAGCGGGCAGGAACATCGAGGCCCAGTGCCCCGGCGGCAAGGTGAACCTCGAGCTCTCCGGCTTCGTGGGGGCCTCGACGGCCCGCATGCTCGGCAAGCTGCGCTTTGACATCTCCTTCCTGGGGACGCTCGAGATGAACATCGAGGAGGACTGCGCCTCGACCTTTGACATGGAGGACGGCACCATCAAGCAGACCGTGCTCGAGAACTCTCGCAGGTCATATCTCGTGGCGGACTCCCACAAGTTCAACAAGCGGGGCGAGTATCGCTACGCCAGGCTCAGCGACTTCACCGGCATCATCACCGACGGGGAGGACGCGGCGCACCGTCAGGCGGCGGCCGCCCTCGACATCGAGGTCATCTGACGTCTGACCCGCATCGCCAAGGGAGCCGTCTCGTACGCCACAGCTGACCCCGGAAGGCGCATCCCCATCAACGTCATCGCCTATGTTCGGTACCTTTGGCATCGAGATGCCGGGGTGTCGCCGTGCGTCCCGCGTCACGATGCGCCCATCTCTGCCGCAGCCTGAGACACCGATGGCATGAGGGATAGCTAAATAGTATTGATTGTTGTTTAATTTACTTGCGCTCCATTTGTCGAAAAAACAATAATTAATCTTGAAGTATCAGTAACTTATCGGTAGTATCGCGCTTAAATGATATCAATTAATTATGAACAATAGAATTCAGTCAATTAGCTAGAGCCTGCAAAGGCCCTGAGGCGGAAGGAAGCGGCGATGAAGCTCATTGATGAGGGATTGGTCCGCCTGGACGTGAAGGCCAGCACGAAGGAGGAGGTCATCTCCCTGCTGGCCGACTCCCTGGATTGTGAGGGCAGGCTTGAGGACCGCGACCAGTACGTCCTGGACGTCCTCGCCCGCGAGAAGGAGTTCAGCACCTCCATCGGGTTTGGCGTCGCTACGCCCCACGCCAAGGCAGACAGCGTGAGAGTCGCGTCGCTCGGCTTTGCGCGCCTTGCCCGTCCCCTGCTCTGGGGCGAGGACGAGGTGAGCATGGTGTTCCAGATCGCCGTCCCCCTCGCCGAGGCGGGAGAGCGTCATCTGCAGATTCTGGCGTCCATCTCGCGGCGTCTCATCCATGAGGACTTCCGTACGCGCCTGGCGGCGGCAAAGACCGCGAGGGAGGTGCTGGAACTTCTGGCCGAGTGAGTGTGCGTCAAGCCTCTCGGCCACACGACACACCCACAAGCGAGCGTCAGCAAAGCGCCCAAAAGGGCAATACCATCAGAAAGGCGAGATCATGAGCAGTAACGCGAGCGTCTTCAAGGACATGAGGCAGCACCTCATGAACGGCGTGTCCCACATGATTCCGGTCGTGGTGACGGGAGGAATCCTCTTTGCCTTCGCCACCATGCTCTCCATGAGCACCGTCACGACCGAGGGCGCCGTCACGGCGTCCAACCCCGTCATCGACCTCTTCAAACAGGTCGGCGGTATCGGCCTGGGGCTCATGGTTCCCGTCCTGGCCGCCTTCATCGCCAACTCCATCGCAGATCGTCCCGGCATCGCGCCCGGCATCATCTGCGGGCAGCTCGCCGTCAACGTCGGCTCCGGCTTCATCGGCGGCATCATCGCGGGCGTCCTCGCGGGCATCGTCGCCGAGCAGATCAAGCGCATCAAGCTTCCTCAGTCCATGCAGTCACTGATGCCTATCCTCATCATCCCGATTCTCACCACCCTGATAGTGGGCGCCATTACCCTCTATGTCATCGGCGGCCCCTGCGCATGGCTGCTGAGCACCCTCACCACCTGGCTCACGAGCATGAGCGGCACGGGCGCCATACTGATCGGCGCCATCACGGGCGCCATGATCGGCTTTGATTTGGGCGGCCCCGTCAACAAGGTCGCCTACTCCACGGGCGTCGCCATCGTCGGCACCGAGGTGGCGGCAGGCGCCAACTGCGCGTTCTTTGGACCCATCGCGCTCGCCATCTGCCTTCCCCCCATCGCCCTGGGCATCGAGTCCTACCTCCTCAGGGGCAAGTTCTCCGACGAGGAGCGCGACGCCGGGATCGGCGCCATCATCATGGGCGCCTGCGGCATCACCGAAGGGGCCATCTCGTACACCACGGCTGACCCCGGAAGGCTCATCCCCATCAACGTCATCGCCTGCGCCGCTGCCGGAGGCATCGCCGGCGCCCTCGGCGTGTACTGCAACGCTGCCTGGGGCGGACTTGTGGTGCTTCCCGTCACGTCTGCCCTCACCTACCTCATTGCCCTCGCGGTCGGCATCGCCATCCATGCCGGGCTTGTCTTCCTTCTGAAGAAGGACTACGTCAAGCCCGAGACGGTTGACGCAAGCGACGAGGACGTCGATTTTGAGATCGAGTTCTAGTACGAGTCATACGGCGGTCGGAGGGGCCGTTACCGGGCCTTCCGCAACCATCTGGATATTGAGAGGACCATTTCATGAAGATTCTCGCCGTCACCGCATGCCCGTCCGGGGTCGCGCACACATACATGTCTGCAGAGGCGATCAAGGTGGCCTGCAAGAAGGCCGGCATCGACTGCAAGGTCGAGACGCAGGGGTCTATCGGCATCGAGGACGAGATTGGTCCCGATGACCTCAAAGGTGCCGATGCGGTCATCCTGACCACAGACATGCCCATCAAGAACGTCGAGCGCTTTGAGGGTCTTCCCAAGGTCAAGGTCCGCGCCGGCGTCGCCATCAAGCAGGCGGACGCCCTCATCGCCAAGGTGAGCGCGGCACTGAAGGATCGCGCGTAGGGGCGTCTCCCTTCACGAAGGTCTCCCCTTCACGACGGAGCGACCGAAAAACGGTTTTATCCGCAGGGCAGACGCGAGTCGCTCAAAGCGATGGTCATCCATTCGAAGCGTCAGGGGTCAGGCGAGCTTTCTCGCTTGACCCCGTCCTCTGTCGCGTGCGCCTCTCAGGTCGTCCGCCCGCTTTGCGAGACCCAGCGAGGCAGCCTTCTTCTCACGTCGACGTTTCGCATGCGAGAGGTGCGCGGCACGCCAAAGCCCTCGAGAAGCCTACGCATGTAGCCAAGGTCCCGTGCCTGCTGGTACGAGAACCTCATGACCTCAAGCCGTCGCGAGAGCCTTGACTCCCTCAGGCGCTCGGCCGTCATCGTTTGTATGGCGTGCTCGCTCACGGACGTGGCCCCCTCGGACTTCTCGACATCTTCTGCGAGGTACTTGCCCCAGCCGCCCAGCTCCCCGGCGACGCTACGACCGCCGGGGAGATCCCAGAAAAAGTCGACGCGGAACATCCCACCTTCGATCTCGTTGGGGACCTCCACCTGAAGCTCAGGAATCTGGTATCCCAGCTCGATCATTGCGGCGCGGGCGCAGGACTCTCCGCCATTCTCGGACCTCCCGTCGGCAAATGAGAGGGTCACCTTGGCCTGATTCAGATTGTCGCTCCCGCCCCAGAGCCCTAAAGCCTCTCGCAGGTCTCCCCTGCCGGACCCGCTCATCCTGAGATAGGAGTCGGCAATCGCAAGTCCCCTGGAAAAGGGCAGGTGGCGCATGCAGTCGAAGGCGGTGCGCGCGACGGAGGTCACGGGTATTCCTCCCACACGCACCGGCCGTTCATGTGGGAGCCAATGCCAGACCAGCGACTCGCTCGAGGAGCGCCCCACGTTGGGGCAGCTCGCGTGAATCCGGTTGAGATAGGCGTAGGAAATCTCAAGCCCATGCACGACAGCGGCCGTCGGTCCACAAAACACCCAGTTTGGATGGGCGTCAGAGAGGCTTCTTGCCAGATGAAGCACCCGCGCCTTCGGTCCCAAGCCAGCCCAGTACTCGCTGCCTGCATAGAGCCCGCGAAAAACGCGTGTCGCGAGTCCCCTCCTGCAAAGCTGACAAAGGCAGTCACGCATGGGCCTCGATTCAGGCCTCAGGCAGCGCAGACGCTTGTTGGCTTCTCGCAATTGGCTTAGGCATTCTTCCTGGCCCCTTATGAGAGGGCGCGTATCGACCTCCCGAGTGGACGGTCCGCTCAAGCTCTGAGCTGCAGTCGTTCCCACAGTGGCCCTCCTCGCCTGATTTTGCATGTCGAAGTGGTGAGTCGATGACTCAATCCTGGGCGACGAGACTTGCAGCGTGCTAGCCCAGTGCTGGCGGGAGGGTGCGAGTTGAGCCTAATCCAAATGAAGACGCTGATCACCGACGGTACCTACGGGAGGTTTCGCGCATTGGCGGCGATGTGCGCCTAGGAAACCCCCACATTTTGAGGACGGGAGATTGTTTTTTGTAGTCTTGGGGCATCGAAGGGTATTCCCATAGGTTTGAGAGTCCCGCGCGCGGGTTCTAATAGGTTTGACGGCCTCTCCCGTGCAGAGCTATAGGTTTGAGGAAAAAGGTGAATTTCTACCTGGGCAAACGCCGCGACGGTTCCTCAAACCTATAGCTCTGCCTCCTCCGACCTCTCAAACCTATAGGTGCGTGGTGGCGCCGCCCTCAAACCTATAGGTGCGGCGGGTTGCGGCACGCGAGCCCAGGGGACGGCCCGCACGACGGCGGCGCGCAAGGCACGCCCGCGGCCCATAGCAGCAATGCCGGCGCATCACAGCCATATCGACCATGAGCAAGGGACGCGCACCGCCCCTAGCGCTTGCCACGCTTGCGGAACCTGCGTCGGGTCGCGTGCGCGCTCCCCTTGCGGTCCGTCGCCTTCAGGCGCGCGATCACGTCGTCCGCGCTCTCGCCTGACAGACGGGCCCTCAGCGCCACGACCTGGTCGCGCAGCCGCGCCGCCCGCTCAAAGTCCATCTCGGCGGAGGCCTGGATCATGTCGTCCTCAAGCGATCCCAAGAGCTTCGAGACCTCCTCCTTGGGAAGCTCCGCCAGCTCGGCGGCGACGGCGTCGGCGGCAGCCTCGCGATCCTCGGGCGAGGGGACGCCCTCGGAGCCCGCCGCCGTGAAGAACTCGCCGTCGACGCGCGACTTGTCGCCCAGGGTGCGATTGGCCTCCTCGATGAAGCTGGCGACGTCCGTGATGGACTTCCGGATGGTCTGGGGCACGATGCCGTGCTCCGCGTTGAACGCCTCCTGGATGGCACGGCGGCGCGCCGTCTCGTCCATGGCCTCGCGCATGGAGTCCGTGATGCCGTCGGCATACATGATGACCTGGCCGTTGGCGTTGCGGGCGGCACGGCCCATCGTCTGGATGAGGCCCCTGCGATTGCGCAGGAACCCCTCCTTGTCGGCGTCCAGGATCGCCACGAGCGAGACCTCGGGGATGTCCAGGCCCTCGCGAAGCAGGTTGATGCCCACCAGCACGTCGATCTTGCCCAGGCGCAAATCGCGAATGATCTCCACGCGGTCGAGCGTCGCCGTGTCGGAGTGCATGTAGTTGACGCGGACACCCTCGTCAAGCAGGTGGTCCGTGAGGTCCTCCGCCATACGCTTCGTGAGCGTGGTCACGAGCACGCGCTCCCGGCGCTCGACGCGGCCCCTGATCTCGTCCAGGAGGTCGTCTATCTGCCCGCGCACCGGCCGCACGTCGACCGTGGGGTCCAGAAGGCCCGTGGGACGAATCACCTGCTCGACCTCCTGCTGGCTCACGCGCTCCTCATAGTCGCCGGGCGTCGCCGAGACGTACAGGAACTGGCCCACCCGCTGCTCGAACTCGTCAAAGCGCAGGGGGCGGTTGTCCAGGGCCGAGGGCAGCCTGAAGCCGTGGTCCACGAGCGTGACCTTGCGCGAGCGGTCGCCCTCGTACATGCCGCGGATCTGCGGCACCGTGACGTGGCTCTCGTCGATGATGCAGAGCATGTCCTGGGGAAAGTAGTCGATGAGCGTGTAGGGCGGCTCGCCGGCCTGGCGGCCGTCCATGTGCCGGGAGTAGTTCTCGATGCCCGAGCAGTACCCCATGGTCTCAAGCATCTCCAGGTCGTAGCCCGTGCGCTGCGAGAGGCGCTGCGCCTCCAGGACCATGTCGTTGGCCTTGAGCTCAGCCACCCGCGCCTCGAGCTCCTCCTCGATGGTCTTGATGGCATGCGTGACCTTGGGACGTTCGGTCACGTAATGGGAGGCGGGCCAGACGGGGATGGCGTCAAACTCGCGCACGACCTCGCCGGACACGCTGTCGATCTCGGCGATGAGCTCCACCTCGTCGCCAAAGAAGCTCACGCGCAGGGGGTTCTCGGCGTAGGGGGGAAACACGTCCACGGTGTCGCCCCGCACGCGGAAGGTGCCGCGCGCAAGATCGTAGTCGTTGCGGTCGTATTGAATGTCGATGAGCTCCCGTATGAGGTCGTCGCGCTCGAGCGGCACCGCCTTGTCGACGTTGGGCGCCAGGCCGGCGTAGTCCTGGGGCGAGCCGATGCCATAGATGCAGCTCACCGAGGCGACAACGATCACGTCGCGTCGCGAGAGAAGGCTCGAGGTGGCCTGGTGGCGGAGCTTTTCGACCTCCTCGTTGATGGAGGCGTCCTTCTCGATGTAAGTGTCGGTCTGAGGGACGTATGCCTCGGGCTGATAGTAGTCGTAGTAGCTCACGAAGTAGACGACGGCGTTGTGGGGAAAGAGCTCCTTCATCTCGCTCGCCACCTGGGCGGCAAGCGTCTTGTTGGGCTCCATGATGAGCGTGGGGCGCTGAGTGGCCTCGATGGTCTTGGCCATGGAGAAGGTCTTACCCGACCCGGTCACGCCCAGCAGCGTCTGATAGCGCAGGCCCCGCTCGATGCCCTCGGAGAGCTTGGCGATGGCCTGGGGCTGGTCGCCCGCCGGCTCAAAGCTCGAGACCACCTCCAGGCGCTCGTCGCCATGCTCAAGGCCAAAGCGCCTGAGCTCGGCGCCGACGCGCTCCTTGGCCTCTGCCGTGCCGGCGAGGGGCTCGTAGCTGATCGTGGTCCCGGCGTCATCCACAAACGTGCGCCGCTGCTGAGCTGACATGTCCCCCCTCATCGCAAAGTCGCGGCGTCATCCGAACGACCGCACTGAGCTGTCCTTGCCCATTCTACCGCCGCACGCTCGGCGGGGGCGCGCGTCGCATGTCCGGCGCGCCGCGGGTCCGCAGGCGTCATGTGCTCTCACCCGCACGCCTCAACCGCGCGGCGCGGTCTAGCCCACGCTCAGCCCGTCGGGATAGAGAGCCTTGTACTGCGCGTAGGCCTGCCTGACGCGCACCAGGTAGGCGGCCGTCTCGGCGTACTGGATGTTGCCCGCCACGTCCCCTCCGCCCGACTGCCAGCTGCTCACGTTGCCGATGCCGGCGTTGTAGGCCGCGATGACCTCGTCCTGCGATGACAGGTGCCGGCTGAGGTAGCCCAGATACGCCGTGCCGTAGACGATGTTAGTGGTAGGGTCGGTAAGTCGCGCGGGGTCATACGCCGAGCCGCTCACCACGCCCAGCCTCGCCATCTCCTGAGCCGTCGAGGGCATGAGCTGCATGAGGCCGACCGCCCCGGCAGACGACGTGACGCCAGCGTCCCAGTTGCTCTCGCACTTGATGACCGCGCACACGAGATACGGGTCAACCCCCTGCTCGGCGCTGGCCTGCTCTATGACGGAGGCGTGCCTCACCGGGTAGAACCAGCTGCGGACGAGCTGGGCGGGGGCAAGCCCCACGACGACGTCCGTCGCAAAGGTCAGCAGGCAGACGGCGAGCAGGGCGAGCAGGGGCACGACCCTGAACCAGCGAAAGAAGCGCGGTGCCCTGCCGTCAGCCACGATGTCCTCGCTCCTTTGCCCACGCCCGGTCCTGATGGGCCTTCCACCATACGCGAACGTCCGCCCTCAGTTCGTCGAGACTGCCGGAGTTCTCAATCACCACATCAGCGTGAGCACGCAAAAACTCGTCACTCGGCTGCAGGGCGCGGCGACGCTCAAAGTCCGCCAGATCCATGCCCCGGCCTCGCGCGCGGGCGCGACGTCGGTCGAGGGGACAGGTGACGCAGACGACCTCGTCAGCAAGAGGAAGCAGCCCCATGGCGCGGTCTAGCAGGGGAACCTCGACCACGACCACCCTGCTGCCCGTCTCTTCGAGCCGTGACAGGTCGCGGCGCAGCAGCGCGATGACGTACGGCAGCTCAAGCTCCTCCAAGAGCCGCGCCGTACGCTCGTCAACAAAGGCGCGCCGCGCGAGAAGGGAGCGGTCAAGCCGGCCCGTGCGTCCGTCCACGATGTCCGCGCCAAACGCGCGTGCGACGCTCTCGAGACAGGAGCTTTCCGGCTCAAGCGCCTCGCGCGAGAGTCGGTCCAGGTCAAGCCGGGCGGCCCCCAGCCGCTCGAGCTCCGTGGCGACAGTCGATTTTCCGGAGGCTATCCCTCCCGCGAGAAAGACCGTGTACATGAGCACCCCCTGCCGCAGCCCAGCCTGTCGTCCGCCAGCCGGGTCGCCCGCGAGCGCGACGACGCACGTCTCGCGGCGCCGCCACCATCAGGTCAAAGAGGCGTCAGGCCCTGATCTCGAACTTCTGACGACACTGGGGGCAGGTGATTCGCACAAGCCCCTTGCCGCGCGGCACGCGGACGCGCTGGTGGCAGTTGGGGCAGGTCGCATGCTTGTACTGACGGCTCTCCTCAAGGGCCGCCCGGGGGTCACGCAGCCACACGCGCGCCGGGCCTATGCGGTCGCAGAAGCTCTCGTTCTCGTTGCGGCGAGCCGAGACGTTGGTGGACAGCGTCCTGAACGTCGCGTAGGCAAGCAGAAGGAGCAGGACGACGGTAAGGGGGGCCCAGCGGCCAAAGAGGTTGACGAGGGCAAGAAGCGCGCTCAGCGCGAGGGCGGCCATGCCCAGCTCGTCCATGCCGTTGCGACCCCGCATGAAGTCGTTCGCCTTGTCCTGAAAGCTGCCCTTAGAAGTAGCCATGACCTCGTCCTTCCCAATGCCGCGGCGTAGCGCCGTCTCGCGAGCGCATCGATGTCGTATGTCACTGTAGCATGCCCAATGTCGCAGGGGTTCACACGCCGGCGGCCTGCATGCGATTATTTCTCACAACGTCTGCGCCTGCGCCACCCCTGCGCCACGTGTCGCGGGGCACAAAGAAGGTGGGGCCGCTCGGCGGCGACCCCACCTCAGACGATCAACGTGTGTGCCTACTCGGCGTCGGCAGCCTCGTCCTTGGGCTCAGAGCGCTCCTCGGAGGCGTCCTCGCCCTCCAGGGGCTTAACCTCGACCTCATAGCCGAGGGTCTCAGCGGCGGCCTTCATGGAGAGGGAGATGCGGCGACGGTCGAGGTCAACCTCCATGACCTTCACCTGCATCTTGTCACCCACGCTGCACACCTGCGCAGGGACGTCCACGTGCTTGTTGGCCATCTCGGAGATGTGCACCAGGCCCTCCACGCCGTCGCCCAGGTCGACGAAGGCGCCGAAGGTGACGAGCTTGGTCACGACGCCCTCCACGATGGCGCCGGCAGGATACTTCTTGACCAGCGACTTCCAGGGGTCGTCCGTGGTCTGCTTGAGGCCCAGCGAGATGCGCTCGCGGTTAAGGTCGACGTCCAGGACCTGCACCTCAACCTCCTGGCCCTGCTTGACGACCTCGGAAGGATGGTTGACGTGATTCCAGGAGAGCTCGGAGATGTGGATGAGGCCGTCGATGCCGCCGAGGTCCACGAAGGCACCAAAGTCCACGATGGAGGAGACGGTGCCCTTCAGGCGCATGCCCGGCTTGAGCTTGGAGAGAATCTCGGAGCGCTCGGCCTTGCGGGCCTCCTCGAGCACGGCACGGCGGGAGAGGACGACGTTGTTGCGGTTGCGATCCATCTCGATGACGCGCGCCTCGACGCGCGTGCCCAGATAGGCGTTGAGGTCCTTGACGCGGCGAAGGTCCACCAAGGACGCGGGAAGGAAGCCGCGCAGGCCGATGTCCAGGATGAGGCCGCCCTTGACGACCTCGATGACCTCGCCCTCGACGTTCTCGCCCAACTGGTACTTCTCCTCGACGCGCTTCCATGCGCGCTCGTACTCGGCGCGACGCTTGGAGAGGATCAGGCGACCCTCCTTGTCCTCCTTGGTGATGACCATGGCCTCGATCTGGTCACCCCTGGCAACGACGTCCTCGGGATTGGCGTCCTTGCGAATGGAGAGCTCATGCTGGGGGATGACGCCCTCGGACTTGTAGCCAATGTCAAGCAGGACCTCGTCATGCTCGATCTTGACGACGGTGCCCGTCACAAGATCGCCCTCGTCGAAGTTGGTGATGGTACCGTCGATGAGGTTGTTCATCTCCTCGTCGGAAACGTCATCTAGGGAGAAGATCGACGAGTTCTGAATCTCACTCAAAGGTGGACCCCTTTCAAAAGCGGGGCCCCGATCTACATGATCGCTGCCTAGGGCGCTCGGCGGTGCGCGTCGCGCAATTGGAAACTTACATGCTCTCGGGGGCCGACAGATACAGTCGCATGGCACCATGCACATGCATTGTTGAGAATAGCATTTCTCGGCGCGTCGTTTCAAGTTTTAGGGGAAAATCGCCGCAATGGGTACACTGGTCTGGTGCCCAGGCGACGAGGCCGCTCTTGACGATTGGAGGCGCCGTGATCAAGGCCGTCCTGTTCGATCTTGACGACACCCTCATCGACATCAACTTGGGCGCCTTCATGGCACGCTATCTTGCGGGCCAGGCACGCATCCTCTCGCGCGTGTTCAGGGTCGCGCCGCCTTTTGCCTACCTCGCCGTCGTCGAGGGCTACCTGAGGATCGACAGCTTTGCGCGCACGGACGACCTCACGAGCGAGCGGCTCTTCTTTCAGACCGTCTGCCGGCGCGTGGGCCGCCCGCTGGACCTTGACGTGCTCGCGGAGCCCCTCGCGTACTATGACGCCGAGTACATCGACCGGTTCAGGGGCGGCATCGTCCAGGCGGGACCGCGCGCGGGATCGCACGAGGCCATCGCGGCGGCGCGCTCCCTCGGCCTTGAGGTTGCACTCGCCACCAACCCGGTCTTCTCGCTTGCCGTGGACAGGACGCGCATGCGCTGGGGCGAGATCGACCCCGCCATATTCGCGGGCGTCTCCCACTGGGCCAACTCGCGCCGCTCCAAGCCGTGCGCACGCTACTATCAGGAGTTCGTGAGCTCACTGGGCCTCATCCCCCAGGAGTGCCTCATGGTGGGCAACGACGCCGGCAGGGACTTTCCCCGGCCCGCCATCGGCATGCCGACGGCCTACGTGGGCCATGGGCGGCCCGGCAGGGGCGTCTTTCGCGGCAGCCTCCTCGAGCTGGCTCACCGCCTGCCCGAGCTCGTCGTATCCTTGAACGAACGAGAGGGCCGCGGCGCCGTTGGCCAGGCTTCGCCGTCGCGACCAACCGACTCTTACCACGACCGCACCCGGAGGTAGCCTTGGACCAGGCAAGCTATGCCAACCATCTGCTCATCCTGAGGGAGGAGCTCGTCTTGGCCCTTGGCTGCACGGAGCCCATCGCCGTCGCCCTTGCCGCGGCGCTCGCCCGCTCCGTCTTGGGGGTGGAGCCGGAGCGTCTCGAGGTCGCCTGCAGCGGCAGCATCATCAAGAACGTCAAGAGCGTGACGGTGCCCAACTCAGGGGGACTTCGCGGCATCGAGGCCGCCGCCATTCTCGGCGCCGTGGGAGGGGACGCGACGGCATCCCTCGAGGTGCTCCAGGGCGTCACGCCACAGGAGCTACGTCGCACGAGGGAGCTCCTCGACCAACCCGGATACTGCAGCGTGACGCTTGAGGAGGGCGTGCCCAACCTCTACGTGCGCGTGGTGGCCCGGGCGGCGGGACACGAGGCCGTCGCGCGGATCGAGGAGCGTCATACCAACGTGACGGAGCTCTCTCTTGACGGCGGCGCGACGCGAGAGGAAGCCGCCTCACGTACGCCCGTGGGGTGTGAGGACCTGCCCGTCTCCTCCGCCGCGGGGCGGGCAGAGAGGGGCGCTCTCTCGCTTGCCTCCATCTGGGAGTTCGCCCACGACACGAGCCTGGCTGACGTGGACGAGCTCATCTCTGGCCAGTTGAGCTGCAATGACAAGATCTCGCGCGCGGGGCTGAGCGGCAGCTGGGGCTCGAACATCGGCTCCACCCTCTTGGCGAGCAGATCCAATGACGTGTGCTGCCGGGCGCGAGCTGCTGCGGCGGCGGGCTCCGACGCCCGCATGAGCGGCTGCCCGCTGCCCGTCACCATCGTCTGCGGCAGCGGCAACCAGGGCATCACCTGCTCGGCCCCCGTCCTCGAGTACGCGCGCGAGCTGGGGGCGAGCCACGAGGCGCTCGTGCGTGCCGTCGTGCTCTCGGACCTCACCGCCGTGCACGTGAAGTACTACATCGGCGAGCTCTCCGCCTTCTGCGGGGCGGTGTGCGCCGCCTGCGGCGCGGGAGCGGGCATTGCCTACCTGCGCGGATGCACCTTCGACCAGTACGGGGCAACCGTCGTCAACACCCTGGCCAACGTGGGTGGCATCGTCTGCGACGGCGCCAAGCCCTCCTGCGCCGCCAAGGTGTCCGCCGCCGTGGACGCGGCCGTTCTCGCAGGCGACATGGCGTTCGCCGACAAGAGCTTCAAGGCGGGCGACGGGCTCGTCGGCGCTGACGCCGAGAGGACCATCCGCACCATGGGCCGCGTGGGCCGCGTGGGCATGCGCCCCACCGACGTGGAGATCCTCAACATCATGATCGGCAAGACGGACGTGTAGATCAGGGGGCATGCGGGAAGACGGCCGTCCTTGCGCCGCCCTCCTTACGGGGCGCCGGCCGAGGCACCATCCCCGTCAGCCGCCATCCTGGCCGTCCGGCAGCTCGTCATGCCCGACGCCCCTCTCTCCCTCGCCTTCCAGCTCGCGAAAGAGCGCGGCGCCGAAGGGGATGGCTATCGCGATGCTCATGAGGTCTGCCACCGACTGGGAAAGCTGGACGCCCAGGAGCCCCAAGGTGCTCGACAGCAGCACGACGACGGGCCCGAGGACGATACCCATGCGCGCAAGGCCCACGAGCGTCGCCCGCCACATGCGACCGGTGGTCTGCAGCGAGAAGTTGATGATCATGGCGACGCCCGTGAGCGGCAGCGTCACCGACTGGAGCCGGAGGGTCAACGTCGCGATGCGGATGACGTCGGGGTCATCGCGCAGCAGGGCCACAAGCTGAGGCGCCAGCGCGAACGTGACTACGCTGATCAGCGCGACGGCGGCAAGGGACATCCTGACGGCCACGCCGAAGCCCTCGCGCATGCGCTCGTAGTTGCGCGCGCCGTAGTTGTAGCCGCACACAGGCTGATAGCCCTGCCCGATGCCGATCTGGACGTAGTTGCCAAAGCTCACGATGCGACCGACGATGGCAATCGCCGCGAGCGCGGCGTCCCCGAAGGGACGAGCCGCGCTGTTGAGCAGCGTCGTCGCAATCCCGGCGACGACCTGACGAGCCATCGAGGGAAAGCCGCCGTTTGCCATCTCGGCGAAGACGCCTCCGGTGACGCCGAAGGCGCGCCGCGAGAGGCGCACGAGGCCGCACGTCTGCAGGCCGGCGACGAGCAGAAGGAACGAGACGAGCTGGCAGATGATCGTCGCCAGGCCGGCGCCGGCGATGCCGAGACCAGCGCCAAAGATGAGCGCGGGAGCAAGGGCGACGTTGAGCAGCGCCCCCGAGACGAGCGCCACCATGGCGTAGCGCGCCTCCCCCATGAAACGCAGCTGCATGTTGAGGGTCAGGGAGGCCGCCATCCACGGCGCCCCGACGAGGATGAGCGAGACATAGGTGCGCGCGAAGGGCAGGATGGTGTCCGTGGACCCCGCGAGGCGACACAGCGGCTCGAGAAAGACATGTCCGACCACGGCGAGCACGAGTCCGCACAAGAACGAGAGCGCGAGGCCCGTCACGGCCATCGTGGCGGCGGCGTCCTCATCGCGGCCGCCCAGATAGCGGCTCATCGCATTGCCCGCCCCCTGGCCAAAGAAGAATCCTATGGCTTGGATGAGCGTCATGGTCACGAAGGCGACGCCGATGGCGCCCTCGGCCGCAGTCGAGATGCGCCCTATGAAGTAGGCGTCGGCAAGGTTGTAGATCGTGGTCACGAGGTTCGAGACGATCGACGGCAGGGCCAGGGACATCACCAAGGGCCCCACCGGGCCCTCCGTCATCTGCCGAAACTTCTCGTCCGCCCCGCCTTCCGCCACGCCAACGCCTCCCACGGCTCGCCTCCCGCAGCGCCACCCCGCAGGCTGACAGAAAAGTGTGAACCCTCTCGCGAGCACGAAAGGCCAGACGGCTCATTCTTGACGAGAGGGACACACTCCGCAGGCCCCTGGGGGCGCCGCGCACTGCCGGCGAGGGCCAGGGCCGTATGGCTACCCCTCGAAGCCCTCGTCGCGCACGAGCGGACCGGCCTGGCCGTCTGCGGCGCTCGTCGCCAGCTCGTCACAGAGCTCGTTGAGCTGCGTGCCCGCATGCCCGCGCACCCAGACCCAGCTGACCTCATGCGGGCGGGCGGCGGCAAGGAGGCGCCGCCAGAGGTCGGGGTTCTTAACGGGCTGCTTGCTCGAGGTCGTCCATCCCCTTTTGACCCAGCCCCAGACCCAGCCCTTGGTCATCGCGTTGATGAGGTATTGGGAGTCGGAGTGCAGCTCGACGACGCAGGGCCTCGTGAGCGCCTCGAGGGCCGCGATGGCCGCAAGAAGCTCCATGCGGTTGTTGGTGGTGCGCGCGAACCCCTGGCTCAGCGTCCGACGGTGCTCCCTGCCCGCTGAGTCCACAAAGCGCAGGACGGCGCCGTAGCCGCCGGGACCGGGGTTGCCCCGCGACGACCCGTCGGTCCAGACCTCCACCGACGCCGGGGACAGGGGGGCGGGGCCCACCATGCCCGGATGCGCGCTCGCAAACGCCTCCAGGCTCATGCCCGCCACGTCGTTCTCTCCCGCCGCCACTACTTGGCCTCCGCCCACGTGGGGCCATAGCTCACGTCGGCAATGAGCGGCACGCGCAGCTCGACCACGGATTCCATCGTCTCCTTGACCAGGGCCGAGAGGGTCTCGACCTCCGCCTGGGGTACCTCAAAGTCAAGCTCGTCGTGAATCTGGAGCACGAGCCGGGAGGCGAGGCCCTCCGCACGCAGGCGCTGCGCCACCTGGATCATCGCGATCTTGATGATGTCCGCCGCCGACCCCTGCATGGGGTGGTTCATCGCCGTGCGCTCCGCGAAGCTGCGAAGCTGGAAGTTGCGGCTGTTGATGTCGGGGGTGTGGCGGCGGCGCCCGTACATGGTCTGGGCGTAGCCCAGCGAGCGCGCCGTCTCGACGCTCGTGTCAAGGTAGCTGCGAACGCCGGGGTAGGCCTCAAAGTAGCGGTCGATCATCTCCTGGGCCTCTCCTCGGCCGATCTTGAGCGAGCTTGCGAGGCCGTATGCCTGCTGACCGTACACGATGCCAAAGTTGACGGCCTTCGCGCGGCTCCTGAGCTGGGGCGTCACCTCCTCCATCGGCACGCCGAACACGCGCGCGGCCGTGGCGCGGTGAAAGTCGGCGCCCGAGTTGAAGGCCTCCACCAGATGCTCGTCGGCGGACAGGTGCGCGAGGAGCCTCAGCTCGATCTGGGAGTAGTCGCAGGCCAGGAACACGAATCCCTCGGGGACCGTGAAGGCGGTGCGCACGCGATGGCCCAGCTCCGACCTCGTGGGGATGTTCTGCAGGTTGGGGTCCGAGCTCGAGAGCCGCCCCGTGGCGGCCACGGTCTGGTTGAGCGTCGTGTGGATGCGCCCGTCCGACCTGATGTCCGCAGGCAGCGCGTCCAGGTAGGTGCTCTTGATCTTGGTGCGCTCGCGGTACTCAAGCACGGTCTGCACGCGCTCGTCCCTAACCGCAAGGTCCTCGAGCGTCTTCGCGTTGGTGGAGTAGAAGCCCCTCTTGGTCTTCTTGAGGCCAAAGGTGGGCAGCCCCCACACGTCAAAGAGGACGTGCGAGAGCTGCTGTGGGGAGTCAAGGTTGAAGTCCTCCCCTGCGGCGCCCTTGATGGAGGCGACCATCTGGTCGATCTCGTGGCCAAGCTCGTCGGCCTGCCTCTTGAGGATGACGCGGTCCACCGCAAGGCCCGTGCGCTCCATCTGCAGCAGCACCGGAAGCAGCGACATCTCGAGCCCGTGAAAGAGCTCCGTGGCGTCCTCGGCGGCGAGGGCGGCGTCGAGGGGGTCGCGCAGCGAGCGAGCGAGCCAGGCGTCTATGGCCGCCTGCGGAAGCCCCTCGGCGGGCTCCGGCGCGGGCGCGCCCAGCAGCTCCGCCGAAAGCTCGGCGGGAGCATAGGACGACCGGTCGCTTTCACGCAGATAGGCGGCAACGCTCGTGTCAAAGATGCGCATGGGGTCAACGTCCCAGGCGTGGATGACGGCGTCTTGGGCGGAGTCAAGGGGAAGGGCAAGGTGCAGCAGCGCCTTCACGTCCGCCGAGACCACCCTGCCGGACCGGACGAGGAGCTCGACGCCCTCGACGGCCTGCGGCCCCGTGAGACAGAGCAGGTCGTCGCCGGCGGCGGCCCACACGCGAGCGGGCGCGTCGGCGTCAAAGAGCGAGGCCTGACCCCGACGTCCCTCGGGGTCGTCCAGAGCGGCGCCCACCCAGGAGCCGGCCGCGACCGCCGCCCTGAGCGCCTGGGAGGCCCTCTCGCCCGTGAGAGGCTCGGGCAAGGCGGGGGGACCGGACGGGGCGGCGCCGTCAGAGGAGCCCGCCTCGACGCCCGCGAGCCGAACGAGACGCTTGGTGAGGCCGGTGAAGCCCAGGGCGCCGAAGGCGGCTGTCACCTCGGCGGGGTCAAAGGTGGGAAAGCGCGCGTCAGAGAGCCGGACCTCTATGGGCGCGTCCGTCCGTATCGTGGCGACCTTGCGGCTGAGCAGGGCGTCGTCGACGTGGGCACGGAGGTTCTCGCCCATCTTGCCCTTGACCTCGTCGGCGTGCGCTATCACCTCGTCAAGCGATCCGTAGCGCACGATGAGGGCCGCCGCCTTCTTGGGCCCGATGCCCGGCACGCCGGGAATGTTGTCCGAGGAGTCGCCCTTGAGCCCGTAGAAGTCGGGCACGAGCTCGGGCGTGATGCCGTGATACAGGTCATCGACGCTCTCCGGCGTCATGATGGCGACGTCGGAGACGCCCTTCCTGGTGGACACGATGCGCACGTGGTCGGTGGCGAGCTGGTACATGTCGCGGTCGCCCGTGAAGAGGTACATGTCAAAGCCCGCACGCTCCCCCTCGCGGGCGAGCGTGCCGAGGATGTCGTCGCCCTCCCAGCCCGGGCACTCCGCCACGGGCACGTCAAGCGTGCGCAAGAGGTCCTTGACCATGGGAAACTGCTCGTGCAGCGCCTCGTCCATGGGCGGGCGCTGGGCCTTGTACTGAGGCAGCATGTCCATGCGGACCTGGGGCAGGCCCTTGTCAAAGGCGCAGATGACGCCGTCGGGCCTGAAGGACTCCATCAGCTTCACGAACATGTTGAAGAAGCCGAAAAGCGCGTTGGTGGCGCGTCCGTCGGGAGCGCTCATGGGCTGGCGGATGGCGTGAAAGGCGCGGTGCATGAGCGAGTTGCCGTCGATCACGGCGATGGTGCGCGGGGCGGGCTCAGGCGGGGCGGTCATGTCGGCGGTGGGGGCCGGACGTGTGGTGTCGAGGTCTTCCAAGGCGCTTCTCCTTGTCGGCAGGGGGCTCTCCCCCATTGTAGACAGTGGCGCCGCATGACGTCGTCGCCGCCCCCGCCTCTGACCGGCCGGCCGCATCGACCGCAGGTCGGGCGGGGCGGGGGCGCCAGCCACATGGCGCGGGAGGGTGAAATATGATGGTGGGCATGATGCGCGCGGCCCGCGCGGTCAAACTGCACGGGGACCAGTCCCTCGGTCGCGCGGCGTCGCCGACGCGGATTGTTACAGACGATGGGTCAGATGAGGGACCGTCGGGGTCAAAGGGCCTCCATCGTATACCATGGGCCGTGGCGGCGTACGCCAGGCCGCGCGCAGAGTGAAAGGGAGCCCGCATGGCACGAGACAGGGTCAGCAACGAGTACGGCAGTCTGGTCTTTACCGACGCAGACATGCAGGACCGCCTGCCCAAGCCAAGCTACAAGGAGCTGCGTCGCACCATCGACGAGGGCAAGCCCATCGACCTGGGCATCGCCAACGAGGTGGCCCACGCCATGAAGGACTGGGCCCTCGAGCGCGGCGCCACCCACTTTACGCACTGGTTCCAGCCCCTCACGGGCATCACGTCCGAGAAGCACGACGCGTTCATAACCCCCAAGGACGACGGCACCGTGCTCATGACCTTCTCGGGCAAGGAGCTCGTCCAGGGCGAGCCCGACGCCTCGAGCTTTCCCTCCGGCGGCCTGCGCGCCACCTTCGAGGCGCGCGGCTACACCGTCTGGGACCCCATGAGCCCCGCCTTCATCAAGGACGAGGTCCTCTGCATCCCCACGGCCTTCATCAGCTATACCGGCGAGGCGCTCGACAAGAAGACGCCGCTGCTGCGCTCCGAGGTGGCCATCGAGAGGCAGGCCAAGCGCGTGCTCGCCCTCTTTGGCAAGAACCCCGGGCGCGTGGTCACCACGTGCGGCCCCGAGCAGGAGTACTTCCTCATCAAGGAGGAGGACTTCGAGGCGCGCCCCGACCTCATCCTCACCGGTCGCACGCTCTTTGGCTGCGAGCCCGCCAAGGGCCAGGAGCTTGAGGAGCACTACTTTGGCGCCATCCGTCCCACGGTCAACGCCTTCATGAAGGAGGTGGACGACGAGCTCTGGAAGCTGGGCGTGCCGGTGCGCACCAAGCACAACGAGGTCGCGCCCTGCCAGCACGAGCTCGCGCCCATCTTTGAGCAGGGCCCGCTTGCCATTGACGACAACCTGCTGACCATGGAGAAGCTCAAGCTCCTGGCGACCCGCCACGGACTCGCCTGCCTCGAGCACGAGAGGCCCTTCGACTACGTCAACGGCTCGGGCAAGCACGACAACTGGTCGCTCTCGGCAGACGGCGAGAACCTCCTGGAGCCCGGCGACGACCCCGAGGACAACCTGCAGTTCCTCGTCATCCTCGCCTGCCTCGTGGCGGCCGTTGACGAACACGCCGACCTGCTGCGCGCCTCCGTCGCCTCCGCGGGCAACGACCACCGCCTCGGCGCCAACGAGGCGCCCCCCGCCATCGTCTCGGTCTTTCTGGGCGACGCCCTGACGCCCGTCGTCGGCGCGCTCATCAAGAAGGAGCACACCGAGAGCGCCAATCGCGAGGAGATCGACCTGGGCGTGCCGGCGCTGCCCAACGTCCTGCGCGACAACACCGACCGCAACCGCACCTCGCCCTTCGCCTTCACGGGCAACAAGTTCGAGTTCCGCATGTGCGGCAGCCAGCAGAACCTCTCCGACCCCAACGTCGTGCTCAACACCGCGGTCGCCGAGCAGCTTGACCGCTTCTGCTCCTACGTGGCCGATCGCTCCGACGAGGACTTCCAGGTCGTCGCCATGCGCTTCGTGCGCCACAGCTTTCGCGACCATCGGCGAGTGCTCTTTGACGGCAACGGCTACTCCGACGACTGGGAGAAGGAGGCCGAGCGGCGCGGGCTGCCCAACCTCAAGAGCACGGCCGACGCCCTGCCCTGCATGGTCACGCCCGAGAACATCGCCCTGTTCGAGAAGTACGACGTGCTCTCCGAGAACGAGTCGCGCGCCCGCTACGCCGCCGCGTCGGAGCAGTACGCCAAGCTGCTCAACATCGAGGCGAACACCATGAGCTACATGGTGCGTCACATGTACCTGCCGGCCCTCATCGACTATTCCGGCGACCTCGCGACCGCCATCGCCACGAAGAGGGAGATCGGCATCGTCGGCACGGCGGAGCAGGAGCTCGCGCAGCTCATCACCAATGGCATCGACGAGATCTACGCGACGGTGGGCGAGCTGGAGGCCACAAACGCCAAGGCCCGCGCGGTCGAGGGCTGCGCGGAGCAGGACCTCTACTACCACGACGAGGTCATGCCCGTCATGAGGCGCCTGCGCGCCTCCGTCGACGCCATGGAGAAGGTCTGCGGCCACGACTGGTGGCCCGTGCCCAGCTACAACAGGATGCTGTTCTGGGTCTGAGGGCCCCTTGACGGCCTGCGCCCGTCAGCGGTTTTCTCGGATGGATGCCGGGGATGCTCGGCACCCCCCGGCCAAAGTGTGCGTTACGAAGGCTAGCTTCTGCGTCTGCGCAGGATTTGATTATCAAGACCCGTCCAAACGTACACGTTGGGACGGGACGCCCCGCTACAGCCCCACGAAGGCCCTCACGCCGATAAGGACGAGGACGATGCCGCCCGTCACCTCGGCGCGCTCTCCCAGGAGGCAGCCGAGTCGCCTCCCGATGACGAGGGCGACGACGCAGCAGGCGAACGTGGTGAGGCCGATGACGCTCACCGCAAAGGGCAGGCTCACGACCTGCGCGCGCAGCGAGATGCCCACGGCAAAGGCGTCGATCGCGGTGGCGACGGCCTGGAACGTGAGCTGGGCCAGCGAGAGGTGCCGCACCGAGCCGTCCTCGTTGAGGCCGTTGGGGCACTCGGTTTCGCTGCGCAGCGCCTGCGTCCCCTCCTTGATCATGTTGCCGCCGATGACCAGGAGGATGACGAGCGTCACGACGCCGGAGTACCTCTCGATGAGCTCGGCGGCCATGCCCCCCAGCAGGTAGCCTCCCAGGGGCATGAGCGCCTGAAACGCGCCAAAGAAGAGGGGCATCAGCATAAGCCGCCGCCGGCTCTCGTGGGCGTACGCGAAGGAGTTCGAGACGGTGACGGCGAAGGCGTCGGCAGAGAGCGCCAGGCCAAGAACGACGATGTCAGCAGGGCTCATGTCCCTCCCAAGGTCGATATGGTGCCACGGATGCGGCCGCAAGGCAGCCAGACCATGGTACCCGAGACGAGCGGACGACTGGCGCACGCCACCAACAAGCAGAAATCGACTACCCTAGACCTGCCGTCCCTTTGAATCGAGGTCCGCATGCCCGCCATCATCACCCATCACCTCTTTGGGGAGGAGGCCTCCCTCCTCCTGCCCGCCCAGCTCCTCTCCACCGAGGGGGAGAAGCTCGCCTTCCTCCTGGGAAACCAAGGCCCCGACCCCTTCTTCTTCCGAATCAGGGCACTGCCTCCCACGGTCGCCTCCTGCCATGAGCTTGGCAACCGCATGCACGAGGGGCGGGTCTTTGAGGCCTTCTCGAGCCTGCGGGAGGGAGTCGGGCATCTCCGCACCGCCGACACCTGCGTGGGACGCGCCTTCGTGCTTGGCCTTTTGGCTCACTACCTGCTCGACAGCACTGCCCATCCCTTCGTCTACGCCCAGGAGAACGCCATCTGCGGCGCGGGCGTGGGGCTCGAGGACGCCCACGGGCAGGTCCATGCCCTCATCGAGAGCGACATCGACGTCTGGATGCTCAGGGAGCTGCGCGGACGCGCCGTCGCCGAGGCGACGGCGGCGGGCATGCTCGCCCGAACGAGGCGGATAGGCCAGGTGGCGAGCGCGCTTCTCTCGCAGACGGCGCTCGAGGTCTTTGGCGTCGAGCTCAGCGCCAGCGAGTATGCCCGCTGCGTGGATGACTGCGAGTTCGTGTACGCCGCCATCGAGCCGGCGGGTTCTCCCCGCTCTCGCGCGCTCACGGCGCTCGAGCGCGCGGGCAGGCGCTTCTCGCTGCTCGACGCCCTGGCGCACGCCCCCGCGAGGGACGACGACTGCCCTGCGGCAAACCTGGCTAGGCGCCCTTGGGCCGACCCTGCCACGGGCGAGGTCAGCACCAGGAGCTTTCCCGACCTCTTTCAGGAGGCCCTTGACGCGTGGGGCGGCCTTTCCGAGGCGTACGTGCGAAGTGACGCCGACGCCCTCGGGGCGCGCCTGCGTCAGCGCAACTACAACGGCGAGCTGATGGGCTAGGGCTGCCGGCGCGCCCGGGCCGGCGCGACCGACGCCGCGCTGGAGGGGCGGGCGTGGCAGCCACGCCCGAGACCGTATGACCCCTGCCTGGCGAGGCGCCTTGTGCCTAGCGAGGAGCCTCGCCCGTTAAGAGGATGCGCTCAAGAGCGGCCTCGTCGAGCACCGGCACGCCCAGCTGCCGGGCCTTCGTGAGCTTGGAGCCCGCCGCCTCGCCCGCCACCACGAAGCTCGTCCTCTTCGAGACGGACCCTGACACCTTGGCGCCCAGGGACTTGAGCAGATCGCCTGCCTCCGCACGGCTGTGCCTCTCCAGCGCGCCCGTGAGCACGAACGTCAGGCCTGCCAGCGCCTGGGGGCGCTCAGGCTCCCTGCCGAACGACTCGTCCTCAAGGACCACCCCCGCCTGCCGCAGGCGCTCCACGACGGCCACGTTCTTGGGGAGCGAGAAGAACTCGCGCACCGAGGCGGCGATCTTGGGACCGATGCCCTCCACCTGCGAGATGTCATCCTCGCTCGCCGCCATGAGCGCCTGCACGGAGCCAAAGCGCGCCGCGAGCGCCGCGGCGACGTTGGCTCCCACATGGCGGATGCCCAGCCCGAAGAGGACCTTTGCGAGACCCGCGCGCTTGGACGCCTCGATCTCGCCCATGACCTTGCCGGCGATGGTGGCCCCCACGAGGATGGGGTCGCCCTTGCGATGGTCCTTGGAGCTCGTCTCGTAGCTGCGGCCCGTCTCGACGCCGGCGAGCGTGAGCTCGTCGAGGCTGTCGTAGTAGTCCGCCACGTCCGTGAGAAGCCCCTGCTCGACCATGCGAGAGACGATCTCCTCCCCCAGCCCGTCGATGTCCATGGCAGGACGGCTCCCCCAGTGGATGAGCCGCTCGACGGCCTGGGCGGGACAGTCGATCGACACGCAGCGATAGGCCACCTCGCCCTCCTCGCGCACGACGGGACTCCCGCAGGCGGGACAGGCGTCCGGCATGTCCCACAGGGGCCTGGCCTCATGGGCCCGGGCCTCGTCACCCTCGACGACGGGACCCACGACCTCGGGAATCACGTCGCCCGCCTTATGGACCACGATGACGTCGCCCTCGCGAACGTCCTTGCGGCGCACCTCGTCGATGTTGTGGAGCGTCGCGCGCGCGATCGTGGAGCCGGCGACCATCACCGGGTCAAACTCGGCGACGGGCGTGAGCACGCCGGTGCGACCCACCTGCACGCGAATCTCGCGCAGCACGGTGCGTCTCTCCTCCGGGGGGAACTTAAAGGCGACGGACCAGCGCGGCGCCCGCGCCGTAAAGCCCAGCGCCTGCTGGGCGGCAAAGGAGTCCACCTTGACCACGACGCCGTCGATGTCGTAGTCAAGGTCCTCGCGATGGGCGAGGGCCTGCTCGCAGAAGGCGTGCACCTCGGCGGAGCTTGCCACGCGGCGGGCGTGGGGGTTTACCGAGAAGCCGCACGCGCGCAGCCACGTGAGGAAGTCCCACTGCGTGCGCACGGACAGGGTCGCCTCGTCGGCGACGGCATAGATGAAGGTCCTGAGGTCGCGCAGCCTGGTGATGCCGGCGTCCTTCTGCCTGAGGCTGCCGGCGGCGGCGTTGCGGGGGTTGGCAAAGGGCGGCCGTCCGGCGGCGTCATTCTGCTCGTTGAGTCGGACGAAGCTCGTCTTGGGCATGTAGACCTCGCCGCGGACCTCGACCTCCCAACCCAGGCCGCCGCCCTCGACGGCACCGAGGCCCGCGCGCGCCAGCGCCCGGGGAACGTCCTTAATCGTGAGCGCGTTTGCCGTCACGTTCTCGCCGGTCGTGCCGTCGCCGCGGGTGGCGGCGCGCAGCAGCTGACCGTCACGGTACGTGAGGGCGATGCCCAGGCCGTCGATCTTGAGCTCGCAGGTGTAGGCCACGGGGCGCTCGGCCGTGGCGCCCAGGGCCTCGTCCGTGCGCGCGAGCCACTCGTCAAGCTCGCCGAGGTCCATGGCGTCGTCGATGGAGTACATGCGCCTGGCGTGGCGCACGGGCTCGAACTGCGCCGACACGTAGCCGCCCACGCGCTGGGTGTAGCTATCGGGCGAGACGAGCTCGGGATGCGCCGCCTCGAGGGCCTTGAGCTCCTGGAGGTGACGGTCAAAGTCGGCGTCCGACATCTCGGGGTCGTCGAGGGCATAGTAGGCGAAGGCGGCGTGGGACAGGATCCGGTTGAGCTCGGCGGCACGGACGGCGGGGGCATTGGCGCGCCGGGGCGCCGCGGGCGTCCGG
This sequence comes from Olsenella massiliensis, assembly GCF_001457795.1. Lineage (GTDB taxonomy): Bacteria > Actinomycetota > Coriobacteriia > Coriobacteriales > Atopobiaceae > Olsenella_F > Olsenella_F massiliensis. The sequence goes on from NZ_LN898207.1 coordinate 40,509, forward strand.
GCCTCGTCCGTGGGCAGGGGGCCGTCCTTTCCGTCACGCAAGGGCAGCTGCGCATCATCTGACATGGGACCCCGCCTTCCGGTTGCCGTCTGGTCACATGGGTCATTATGCCATGGGCTCGCGGCGCCGACGGCGTGGTCACGCCCGACTCACCGATGCCTGACGCGACGGGATGTCGCGCTACGATGACGTTCGACGCCGTGACGCCCGGCAGGATGCCGCTCGCCGGGGGGTGACGCCCACGTCCCTTTCTTTGTCTGAAATATACCGCATAGGGGTATAGTGCTGACGACATGACATACCCTACTTGGGTATATGAACCATTCGATGTGGGAGGCATACCATGGACGCCCAGACCGAGACCCATCCCGCCTGCGCCGGCCGCGACCACAAGCACACGCCGCGGTCGCAGGAGCTCAAGCGCACGACCGTCAATCGCCTCAACCGGGCCATCGGGCAGCTGGGAGGCGTCAGGGCCATGATCGAGGAGGACCGCTACTGCGGAGACGTCCTCACCCAGCTGGCGGCCGCCAATAGTGCCGTCAGGGCCGTGTCCCGGATGCTGCTCAAGGATCACCTCGAGACCTGCGTGGTCGAGCAGATTCAGGAAGGCAACACCGCGGTCATCGACGAGGTCATGACGCTTCTCAGGAAGTTCGGCGCCTGATGGCGGGCGTGGCGAAGGGAGGTCGCACCATGGCACGCACCGCTCCCGTCAGGGAGACCTTTGACGTCACGGGCATGACCTGCGCCGCCTGCCAGGTGCGCGTGCAGAAGGTCGCGTCTCAGGTCGCGGGCGTCACGAGCGCCCGCGTCAACCTGCTCAAAAACTCGATGGACGTGGAGTATGACGGCAGCCCCGCCACCGTCCAGGCCGTCATCGACGCCGTCGGCAAGGCGGGCTACGGAGCCGCGCCGCGCGGGCCCCTCCCGCCCGCGCAGGGGTGCTCGCAGGACGCTCGGCCCTCCCCCGAGGCGGGGGCCTTCGTCGACCCCGCCATCAGCGCCAACAAGGCCACGCGTGCCGGGCTCCGTCAGCTCGTCTGGTCGTCCGTCTTTGCCCTCCCGCTCTTCTACGTCGCCATGGGCCCCATGTTCGGCTGGCCGCTCCCCTTCCGGCTGGGAGCCCCGGAGGGGCTGGGAGTGCGCGCCCTCGTCCAGCTCCTGCTGAGCGCCCCCATCCTGCTGGTGAACCACAGGACCTTCTCGCGGGGTTTCTCGTCCCTCCGGCAGGGGGCGCCCAACATGGACTCGCTCATAGCCATAGGGTCGTCCGCGAGCTTTGCCTACAGCCTCGTCACCTTGGGGCAGATGCTCTGGGCCTACGGGTCGGGACGTCCCGAGGACGTCATGGGCCTTATGCGCTTCCTGTACTTTGACTCGGCCGGCATGATCTTGGCCCTCGTCGCCCTGGGCAAGTACTTCGAGGCGCGTGCCAAGGGCAAGACCACGAGCGCCATCAGCGCCCTCATGGACCTTACGCCCAAGACGGCCACCGTGCTCAAGGACGGCAGGGAGACTCAGGTGCGCGCCGAGGACCTCAGGGTGGGTGACCGCGTCGTTGTGCGTGCCGGCGAGTCCATGCCCGCCGACGGCGTCGTCGCGCAGGGCAACGCGTCAGTGGACGAGTCCGCCCTGTCGGGCGAACCCATGCCCGTCGAGAAGGCGCCCGGCAGTCCCGTGACGGCGGCGACCGTCTTACGACGCGGCTGGATTGGCGTGGACGTCACCGCCGTCGGCGCGGACACGACCCTGGCCGCCATCATCCGTCTCGTGGACGAGGCCACGAGCTCCAAGGCGCCCATCGAGCGGAGGGCCGACCGCGTCGCCGGCGTCTTCGTGCCCGTGGTGCTAGGCCTTGCGGCCCTCACCTTCCTCACGTGGTGCGTCATCGGCGGTCCCGACAGGCTCTCCGTCGCCTTCGAACATGCGGTCGCGGTCCTCGTGATCTCGTGCCCCTGCGCCCTGGGGCTGGCGACGCCCACGGCCATCATGGTGGGCACCGAGCGCGGCGCGCGCTACGGCATTCTCATCAAGAGCGCCGAGGCCCTCGAGGCCGCCGGCTCCCTTGACGCCGTCGTCTTTGACAAGACGGGCACCCTCACTGAGGGCGCGCCGCGCGTCGTCTCGCTTGACGTGGCGCCCGGCGTCACCGAGGACGACCTGCTTCGTCTGGCCGGCGCCCTCGAGCGCAAAAGCGAGCATCCGCTCGCGGAGGCCATCTGTGCCTGCGTGGACGAGCGCGGCGTGCAGGTCTCGGACAATGTCAGCTCCTTTGAGCAGGTCGCGGGCGGGGGCGTCCGTGCCCGGGTGGACGGGGACGTCGTGGTCGTGGGCAACGAGCGTCTCATGGGCGAGGTGGGCGTCTCGCTGGGAGAGCTTCGTCGGCTGGCACAGCGGGCCGCCGCCCAGGCGCAGACGCCGCTCTTCGTGGCCAAGGACGGGGCCGCCCAGGGCCTCATCTCGGTCGCCGACCGCCTTCGTCCCAGCGCGCAGCCCACGGTGGAGCGCCTGCGTCGTCAGAAGATACGCACCGTTCTGCTGACGGGTGACCAGAGGCGCACGGCCGAGGTCATCGGACGCGCCCTTGGTGTCGACGAGGTCATCGCCGACGTGCTCCCCGCCGACAAGGAGCGCCACGTTCGTGCACTTCAGGAGGATGGCCACCGGGTCGCCATGGTGGGCGACGGCATCAACGACGCCCCCGCCCTCGCCCGGGCGGACGTCGGCATGGCCGTCGGGGCGGGGACCGACGTCGCCATCTCCAGCGCCGACATCGTCCTCATGCGCTCCGACCCCGCTGACGTCGCGAGCGCCATCGAGCTCTCCCGAGCCACCCTGCGCGACATTCGTCAGAACCTGTTCTGGGCCTTGCTCTACAACTGCGCGTGCATTCCCGTGGCCATGGGCGTCCTGTCCCCGTGGGGCGTCACGGTCAGCCCCATGGTCGGCGCCGCCGCAATGGGGCTCTCGTCCGTGTTCGTGGTGACCAACGCGCTCAGGCTCTTTAGGTGGCGCCCCTCGGTGGCCCGCGAGGCGACGCCCCCCGATCTTTCTTCCCCCTTTGCCCACGAAAGCTCACGGCGGGAACCCGCCGCGACCATCAAGAAGGGAACGAGCAACATGACGACCAAGACCATCGACATTGAGGGCATGATGTGCGCACACTGCGCGGCTCACGTAACCGAGGCGCTGGAAGGCCTCAAGGATGTCAGGGACGTCCGCGTGTCCCTCGAAGACGGACAAGCCACGCTCGACGCCGGCCCGCTCGTCTCAAACGAGCGCCTGCAAAAGGCCGTCGAGGCCGCCGGCTACACGGTGACGGGCATCCGCTGAGCGGTCGTGCTCGGAAGCGCGGGTGACACACGGCGGACCGGGCGACGTGGAAGCGTGCACACGTGCGCTAAGCTGAGGCTGACGGCAGGCGCGAGCGGATGGGGGCACCATGGACGACGCGATGGCGCGAGACGCGCACGGACTCACCGAGGCGGAGTTTCTTGCCGGCTATCGGCCCAAGGACTACCCTCGCCCCTCCCTGACGGCAGACGTCTGCGTGTTCAGGCGCACGCCCCAAGGCGCCACGCACCTGCTTCTCATACGGCGGGGCGCCCATCCCTGCCTGGGCAGGTGGGCCACCCCCGGCGGCTTCTGCAACCCCGACGAGTCCGCCGACCACTGCGCCGCGCGCGAGCTTGCGGAGGAGACGGGCGTCGCGAATCTGGACCTTGAGCCCCTTGCGCTCTACAGCGCGCCCGGTCGGGACCCGCGCGGGTGGGTGGTCTCGTACGCGTTCGTGGCCTGGGTCGATGAGGACGTCGCCGTGCGCGCGGGCGACGACGCCGAGCGCGCCGGCTGGTTTTGCCTTGACGCCCGACGTCGGGAAGACGTCGTCACGCTGGCGCTCAGCGCGGGTGACGTGCGGCTCTCCTTGGAGCTTCGCGAGACCCGCGCGCCCCTCACGGGGTGCCGTCGCGCCCAGGTGCTACGGCAGGAGGGGCTCGCCTTTGACCACGCGCGCATCGTGGCCGACGCCTGGCTCCTGCTGCACGACGCCGGTCGCCTCTAGAGGACGGGGCCCGGCACGGACACCTAGGCCCTGCCAAGCGGCACGTGAGGTCGGACGGCACGTGAGGCGCACGACCTAGATCACCTCGACGCCCGCCTCCTTGCAGCGCGTCACGAAGTCAAGAGAGAGGCCCTCGTCCGAGACGACGTAGTCCACGTCAGCGATGTCGCAGATGGGAAAGGTGCTGCGCTTGCCCTCCTTCGTCGAGTCGATGAGCACGACCGTCTCATCCGCCCGCTCCACGCAGCTCGCCTTGAACACGGCCTCGTCACCGGAGCCGCAGGTGAAGCCGCCGCGGTTCTCATAGCTCGTCACGCCCAGAAAGAGCTGGTCAAACGCGAGGGAGCCAAGGTTCTTGACCGCCCGGGCACCCGTGACGCTCATGGACTGCCGGTTGAGCTCGCCTCCCACCACGTAGGTGGTGACCTGGTCGAGGTTGGCAAGCTCCATGGCGACGGTGAGCGAGTTGGTGAACACGAGCAGGCGCTGGTTGGGCAGGGCCGTGGCAAGCGCCGTCGTCGTCGTGCCGGAGTCGATGAAGATCGTGGTGTCCGGGCGGACGAGCTCGATGGCCTTGCGCGCGATGTCGTTCTTCTTTGCGACGTTTCTCGCCTTGCGGTGCGCAAGCAAGTCGTCCGTGCCCACCGCATAGTCCACGGAGCGCGCGCCCCCGTAGACGCGAATGATGCTGCGCTGCTGGTCCAGGACCTTGAGGTCGGTGCGCAAGGTCATCTCGCTCACGTCGGGGAGCTCCTTCTTCAGTTGGGCAAAGACGATGCTTCCCTCGCGGTTCACCAGGTCGACGATCTTATCCCTGCGCTCGGCCATGTCCATATGATTTACTCGCCCTCTCATTTTTGAAACAACAGCGTCTCTAGCATACCCGCCCTTGTACGCGTCGTCACATAAAAACGGCGAGCGTGCCGTTCGCACGCTCGCCGCCTGTGTGACCTTGGGAGACGCTGGTTGGCATGCCGCCAGTCAGGGTCCGCTTTGGCGCCCTCGACCGTGGCCCGCTTTCGCTCCCGTCTACTTTTGCACCCAGTTGTCAAGCAGGTAGCGCTCGGCCTTTGGGCTCCACAGCCCCTTGTGGGCGTCAACGATGTCCGCGAGCTCGCCGTAGCGGGCGTCCTCCCCTGCCTTGGAGCGCAGGTCGTCCAGGGCTATGAGCGGCATCTCGATGTGCGTGTAGATGAGCTTCTTGCCGCCGGGAATCTTGGGAAGGTTGAGCGTGGTCTCGGGAGCCGCGTCAAGGCCGCCCACGTGCGTGACCATGACGGCGGGGTCAATGCGACCTGCCGCCGTGAGCTCGAGGGACTCGATCTCGTCCGCCGTGTTGCCGCCCGTGGTGCCCATCACGTGCTGCGAGCCGTAGTGGACCTCGTAGAAGTTGATGGGCGCCTGGAAGTTCTTGTCGGTGGGGCCGGCAAAGAAGTTGAGGCAGCCGTCACGGCCCAGGATGAGGCTCGACTGGGTGACGACGGCGGCGACGGGAGCGTAGCACAGGACGTCGTCGTAGCCCTCCCCGCCCGTGATCTCGCGCAGGGTCGCTACGGGGTCGTCCACGACGCCGGTGTTGACAAAGTGCAGCTCGATGCCCTCGTCCCTCAGGACCTCCTCGGGCGGGAAGAGTCGCTCGGCGCGGTCAAGGCGCTCCTGGTTGATGTCAGCCACCACCACGAGGCCCGGCCTGCGGTCGCAGTGCAGCGCATAGGTGAGGGCGCCGAGGCCCATGGGGCCGGCCCCCGCGTTGATGCAAAGCTTGCCGCCCTCGCGGATGCCCATGTCGTGGGTGTAGACGCCCATGCGGGTGTGATAGGCGGCATGGAACGCGCCGATGGAGCAGCTCATGGGTTCGGCGAGAGACGCCTGGTAGTAGGCCTCGCCCTCGTAGACGAGGAAGCAGCCCGTGGCAAAGACCTCCTGCGGGAGGATGCAGTAGGTGGTGTCGCCGCCGCAGAACTCGTAGGAGTAGCCCGGAGAGTCCATGGATCCCTTGTAGTTGAGGGCGGGCTGGATCGTGAACTTCTGGCCCGGCTTGTACGTGTCGGCATACTTGGCGCCCACCTCGACGATGTCGCCGGCAAACTCGTGGCCGGTGATGGCGGGATGCTCGGCCACGTCGGCGTGGACGCGCTTGTGCTCGGGACCCAGGATCGCCATCTTGTACGTTGACATGCAGATGGAGTCCGTCACCACCTTCACGAGCATCTCGTCGTCCTTGATCGGGGGAAGCTCGAACTCGTCGATCCTGATGTCATGTGCCGCGTGGAGACGTGCTGCCTTGGCCTTCATGATGCCCCTTTCGTTTACGTGCGTTGACTGGAACGTCCTCGTGCGCCGCAGGGAGGCGCGCGTCGCGCTAGAGCTCCTCTACGATCACCTTGCCGGCCAGGTCGTCCACGAGCGAGCGTGGGGCCGCCTGGGTTCCCGACTGCATGACGTTGGCGGCGCCCGTCGCCACGCCCAGACGCGCGGTCTCCTCGATCGAGAGGCCCGCCTGCTGCGCCACCGCGACGGCCGCCACGACGGAGTCCCCGGCGCCGACGGTCGAGCCCACCGGCACCTTGGGCGCGCGCGCCCTGACGGTGCGCTCGGGCGTCACGAAGAGCGCCCCCTCTCCCCCCAGTGAGACGACGACGCGCCGCGCCCCCTTGTCCATGAGCTCATGTGCCGCAGCCACTATGGAGGCGGTATCGGGAAGGTCGCGGCCGACGAGGTCCGCGAGCTCGTGGTCGTTGGGCTTGATGAGGGCCGGGCCCGCCGCGATGCCCGCCGCGAGGACCTCCCCGTCTGCGTCGAGAAAGGCCTGGGCGCCCACCTCTGAGATGGCATGAATCCAGCGGGCGTAGGTGTCGGTGGGCGCACCCTTGGGCAGGCTGCCCGCCAGGACGACGACGTCGCCGGCGTCGAGGTCGGCAAGGAGAAGGTCAAGCAGGGCCTCAAGGTCCTCGGACGTCACCAGGGGGCCCGGTTCGTTGATGTCCGTGTTGGTATGCCTTGCCTTGTCCACCACCTTGAGGTTGGTGCGCGTCTCCCCCTTGGGCGTGACATAGACGAGGTCGATGCCAAGCTGGCCGACCATGTCTGCGATGCGGCTTCCCGTGGCGCCCGCCAGCAGCGCGTAGGCCTTGGAGCTGCCGCCCAGCTCCTTGATGACCTTGGAGACGTTGATGCCCTTGCCGCCGGCGTCGATCCTGACGTCGGAGATGCGGTTGACCGCATCGACGGCGAACCCATCAACCTGGACCGTCTTGTCAAGGGCCGGATTGAGACAAACCGTGCGAATCATGCTAAACCCCCCGATTCCGTGACCGCGCCTAAGGTCCTGCCCCCTGGGCGCTTGCAGCCTGAGACGCTGGCGGGACGTCTGATGAAACACGTTACTTTTGTTTCAACAGTAACTTCATAGTAATAGCGTTAGCTCTCTTGTCAACACAGGCTGGTTATTTCGTAAAATAATCGCCTTTACTACCGATTAACCTGTTTTTTCGACCGTTCACCGCTTGCATCTGTACAGTTTTGTTTTGTTGAAGCAAAAAAAGTATATTGTGCATTCAACAACAGTTATGTTGTGCTGGCTGTTTTTTCAACGAGTGTGACAGCAGGTACCCGTAGAAGAGAGGGAAGGGGAACGCAATGGCAACGGCACGAGAGAAGGTGGCACGGTTCGGTAAGTTCTTATCGGGCATGGTCATGCCAAACATCGGCGCCTTCATCGCCTGGGGCTTCTTGACAGCCCTGTTCATCGAGACGGGTTGGATACCCAACGAGCAGCTGGCGACCGTCGTCGGCCCCATGCTCAAGTACTTCATCCCCGTGCTCATCGCCGGCCAGGGCGGCTACGCCGTCGCCGGCAACCGCGGCAGGGTCATCGGCGGCATCGCCGTGTTCGGCGCCATCATGGGCAGCGACTACACCATGCTCATGGGCGCCATGCTCATGGGACCCTTGGCCGGCCTGGTCATCAAGAAGTGGGACGAGTGGGCTGACGGCTGGAAGCCCGAGGGCCTCGAGATGCTCGTCGACAACTTCTCGCTCGGCCTCATCGGCCTTGGCCTCGCCATCATCGGCTTCTTTGGCATCGGCCCCTTCATGGGCGCCATCCTCGTCGTGTTGCAGGCCGGCGTCCAGGCCCTTGTCAACCTTGGCCTGATGCCCCTGCTCGCCATCTTCATCGAGCCCGCCAAGGTGCTCTTCCTCAACAACGCCATCGGTAACGGCATCTTTGTTCCCATCGGCACCGAGCAGGTCAAGTCCGTCGGCGAGTCCATCATGTTCATGCTGGAATCCAACCCCGGGCCTGGCGTCGGCATGCTCCTTGCCTATGCCGTGCTCTGCCGTGACAAGGACACGAAGCAGTCCGCGCCGGGCGCCATCATCATCCAGTTTTTGGGCGGCATCCACGAGATCTACTTCCCGTACGTGCTCATGAACCCCCGCGTCATCATTGGCCCCATCGCCGGCAACATCGTCGCGATCCTGTTCTCGGTCATCTTTGGGCTCGGCCTCGTCGGCCCCGCCTCGCCCGGCTCCATCATCGCGTTTGTCTCCATGTCGCCCAAGAGCCAGGTCCTGCTCATCCTCGTGGACGTCATCCTTGCCGCCGCGGTCTCCTTCTTCGTGTCGGCACCCTTTGTCCGCAGCTACGTCGCCGTCGGGTCCGACGATGACGTCGACGGCCAGGGAGCCATCGACGCAGGGTCCGCCGTTGACCCCACCGCAGGCGCGGCGAGCGCCGTCTCGAAGATCGTCTTTGCGTGCGACGCCGGCATGGGGTCTTCCGCCATGGGCGCGACGCGCTTCTTCCGGCGCGTCAAGGAGATCCGCCCCGACATCAAGGTCGAGCATGCCTCCGTGGACGAGATTCCCTCCGACGCCGACGTCATCGTCTGCCAGAAGATGCTCGCCGAGCGGGCTCGCAAGGCCGCCCCTCAGACCGCGCAGTTCGTCGTCATCGGCAACTTCATGAACGACCCCGCGCTCGACGCTCTGCAGACCCAGCTCACCACCAACGTGCAGATGCAGCACGCCGCCGTCGCGGCCACCAACGCCGCGTCGGCAGCCATCGAGGGCGCCGGCGGGGAGGCCGCCTGGAACATCGGCGCCGCTGACGTCTCTCTTGGCAACGTCGCCGCCGACAGGGAGTCTGCCATCCGCGCCTGCGGGGCGATGCTCGTCAAACGCGGCTACGTGGACGAGGCCTATGTTGACGCCATGGTCGAGCGCGACCGCGAGGTGAGCGTCTACATTGGCAACGGCGTCGCCATCCCGCACGGCACCAACGAGGCAAAGAGGCACGTCAAGTCCACGGGCGTCGTCGCGATGCAGTTCCCTGAGGGCATTGACTTCAACGGCGAGAAGGCCTACGTGCTCTTTGGCATCGCCGGCAAGGGCGACGAGCATCTGCAGGTTCTCGCCAAGATCGCCGACGCGCTGTCCGACGAGACGCGTGCCGACAAGCTCCGCACCGTCACGGACGTGACGTCATTCCTCAAGGTCCTGGGGTAATAAGGCCCTAGGGCAGCAAGGCCCTGGGGTGGCAAAGGCGCAGGGCGTGGTCCTTCCGGGACTGGGCACCGAACCAGTCCCGGATCGACCTCAGGTCGGTCCCGATCCAGCGAGCGCCACGCCGCAAGAAAGCGCCACGCTGCAAGAAAGCGCCACGCTGCAAGAAAGCGTCGCGCGGCAAGAAAGCGTCGCGCTGCAAGAAAGCGCCACGCGGCAAGAAAGCGCCACGCTAGAGCTAATAACTGATTGGCACCCTTGCACTCTGCGGTGCCCCATACGGGAGCGGCCGGTGGAAAGACCACGAGCCGCTCCCGTCTTTGCGCTGCTTGCCACGTCGCGCCTTTCGGCGCGAAACGGCGCGACGCAAAATGTCTACTGAAGCCGTCAGCAATCCGAAAATGACAGCGAAAAACCGACCCGAGAACGACGCCAGAGTCAGTCCGGGAAGCGAGCCGGAAATCAACCCGGGGACTGCCCCCTGGCAAGCTGGCCCTTGGCAAGCTGGCCCTTGGCAAGCTGGCCCTTGGCAAGCTTCCCCTTGGCGGCAGTCGCTACTCGACAGGCCGAAGGATACCTCTGAGACCACAATCCAGGAGATTATCAATGACCAAAACGGGGCTGTCCTGTCGCTAATTTTGCGTTTCCCCAGGATTCGCAAAATTAGTGACAGGACGCAGCGCTTCTGGTCATTAAATTCTGGACGCTGATGCACCTGGCTCCCTGGGCACCCGGCCCTCTGGGCGCCTGGGCACCTAACCACCCGGCGTCCGTACCTCTCGTTAGCCAAAACACGACGGACATATCAAAATATCGCTGAAATTGACCGCATTTTGTAATGTATGTCGTGTTTTGGCTAAAGCGCCTCACACGACCATGTTGCGCTTGGCCGTGATGCCTGGAGTATCCTAGGCGCATGAGGTCCGACCAAACGAGGCCCTGGCCCGGGAGGTCCCGGCCTAGAATGCCTTAAACCCGCAACCCCCGGCCGGAAGGCTCCCCCAATCCGAGAGGCACCTATGCAATCCCCCGACAACTCCAGCGCCACGTCGCCCGCCGGTGGCCTCCTTCGCGAGATTTTTGGCAGCCACCACAGCGGACAGCGAGGCGGTCTTGACATCCTCAAGTTCATCGGCCCCGGATTTCTCGTGACCGTGGGCTTCATTGACCCGGGCAACTGGGCCAGCAACATGGCCGCAGGCTCAGCGTTTGGCTACTCCCTGCTCTGGGTGGTCACCCTATCCACCGTCATGCTCATCGTCCTGCAGCACAATGCCGCGCACCTGGGCATCGCCACCGGCCTGTGCATGAGCGAGGCCGCGACGCGCCACCTCCCCCGCTGGGTCTCGCGACCCGTGCTCCTCACAGCCGTGCTCGCGACCCTGGCAACCACCATGGCCGAGGTGCTGGGCGGTGCCATCGCCCTCAACATGCTCGTTGGTCTCGACCTGCGCCTGGGCTCCGTTCTCGTGGGGACCGCGTCGCTCTCCCTGTTGCTGACCAACTCCTACCAGCGCGTCGAGCGCTGGATCATCGGCTTCGTGTCGCTCATCGGCATCTCGTTCCTCATAGAGCTGGCCCTCGTCAAGGTGAGCTGGGCGCCGGCCGCCGCCGGATGGGTGGTCCCCACCCTGCCCGGCGGGTCCATGCCTATCGTCATGAGCGTCCTGGGCGCCGTCGTTATGCCGCACAACCTCTTTTTGCACTCCGAGATCATCCAAAGTCGCCACTTTGAGACCAAGGGGGACGACGCCATCAGGGAGCGCATGGACTACGAGTTCACCGACACCCTGTTCTCCATGATCGTGGGCTGGGCCATCAACTCCGCCATGGTCATCCTTGCCGCCGCCACATTCTTCCAGCACGGCATCCTCGTGGACGACCTCGCCCAGGCGGCGTCGGTGCTCGCGCCCATGGTCGGCCCCGCAGCGAGCCTCATCTTTGCCCTGGCCCTGCTCATGGCGGGACTTAGCTCCTCCGTCACCGCCGGCATGGCGGCGGGCACCATCACGGCAGGCATGTCGGGCGAGCCGTACGACATCCGCGACCGTCACTCGTCGCTCGGCGTCATGGCCACCTTCGTGCTGGCGGTTGTAGCCATTTTCTTCGTGCGGGATGCCTTTGAGGGGCTCGTCTGGTCGCAGGCGCTGCTGTCCGTACAGCTGCCCGTCACGATAGTGCTGCTCATCTGGCTCACCTCGTCGCATCGGGTCATGGGACGCTACGCCAACGGACCCTCCCTCAAGCTGGTCCTGTGGGCCATCGCGGCCATCGTCATCGCCCTCAATGTGATGCTGCTGCTCAACGTGTAGGGCGCGTCGTGGCGCACCGTCGCACGCGAGCAGCCAAAGGGAGACGGGCCAGCCCCCCAGGCCACACGCGAGCTTCTAGACAAGTTGAATCGCACGCGCGGGCCGGTCGCGTCGCCCGGCGCACGGGCCGGACAGCCCGCCGCTCCGGGCGACCTACTGGTGCGCGTCGGACGCCGTAGCCAAAACACGACATTCGTTACAAAAAACGGCAAAAACCGGCAATATTTTGATACGTTCGTCGTGTTCTGGCTAATGAAGGCGAGGGTGTCACGACACGGAGGGCGCTATGGCGCTGATTGACGCGGCATGATCCCCGCCGGCAGCACGAATCGGGCAGCCCGGCGCGGGCAGCTCGACACAGGCAACCCGGCGCGGGCACCAGGGTCCGCGCCGGAGCCCACGCCGGTGGCGCGCTGGAGCCCACACCAGAGGCGCGATGCTAATGACCAGAAACACTCAATTTTGGCACTAGTTTTTTGAATCCTGGGGAAACGCAAAATTACTGACAAAAAGCTCGCGCCGATGTCATTGATAATTCCTGGGATACAGCTGCAACTGTAGCCTCCGGCTGCCAGGGCCGACCCTATGCCAGCAGCCTGCGCCCCAGCGCCCCTCGCACGATCGCGGAGCAGCACAGGTACGTGACAAGCAGGTACCCCCCATAGACCACGACGACAATGCCGACGGCGAGCGACACGGGAACGAGGGGCGAGACGCCAAGGGCCGAGAACAGGTTGCGGTTCATGACCCAGATGACGCAGGCCGTATGGCAGAGCGCAAGTGCCAGCGGCACCAGGAAGTACAGGAGCGTCTGGGTGCGCACGCTTCCCAGGACCTGCCTCCTTGTGCAGCCGAGCTGCGCGAGCGTGCGATAGCGCCCCACCGAGTCGACCGTGGACGAGAGCTGCTGCACGGCCAGCACGGACCCCGCCGACACGAGCAGGACGAATCCCAGGTAGAGCGCGAGGAAGGTGATGAGCATCTTGAAGCCGAGCGCCTCCGTGCGCGTGGAGCTGGCCGAGTCCGCGAAGCTCAGCGGCCAACGCCCCGTTCCATAGTCATACCCCTCTCGAAGGTCCTCCTCGGAAGGCGGGAGAGCCTCGGCAAACGCCTTCTCCATGAGCGCCTCTGCCTGGTCGGCATCGACGCCGTCCGCATATCGCACGTTGAGGATGCTCGTGTCGGGCAGGCCCCTGGTGGCACGCAGCGCGTCGATGACGTCGTCGGGCACGACGAGGACGCACTGCACGTCGGGCAGCTGCGTCACCCGAAGCACCTGGCGCACGAGCTGGCGCGACGACCTGAGCTCGACGCCCCCCACGCGCAGCGTCCCCCCGTAGGACGAGACCGCCTCGGACAGGCCCTTGGTGAGGTCAAGGCAGTTGTCCACGGCGTAGGTGCCCGCAGGCAGCGTCACCGGAGGATGCCCCGACAGGGCGCGCGTGGCGTTGAGCTGGCTCACACCGATGACGGAGACGCCGTAGCGCAGGAGGGTGGCATCCTTGCCCAGCGCCGAAGACTCGACGTCGTAGCCCACCGTCTGCGCCAGCTTACCCCCCGTGAGGTCGGGATCCGACCATATGTCCACCTGGGCGCTCTGACTCACCAGCTCGCGCCAGGTGGCGGAACGAGTCGCAAAGTAATCCGCCGCGCTCCAGTTTGAGGCGTCAAGCCGCTCGCGCGCGTCCTGGGCCCTGTCGGTGTACTGGTCGAGGTCGGCAAAATGAAACATGGGCGCGACGATGGAGTGGTCAAACTGCGTCCCCTCCTCGAGGGCCGAGGAGAGCACCGAGGACACGCCCATGCCCACCGAGAACGACGTGACGCCAAAGAAGAGCAGCACGCACACGATCCAGAGCGAGACGAAGGCCGTGTTGATGCGAGAGGCGAGCTGGCGCATCGTGAACGGTGACAGTCCCCTCAGATAGAGGCCGCGCGTGCGTCGCACGATGCCGACGACAAGGCCCGCCACCGAGGACACGAACAGCAGGGAGCCCACGAGCATGAGCGCCGTCGCGGCGGAGAACTTGGCATCGGTCACGTCAAGGAGGCCGTTGAGGGCCAGCAGCCTGTAGGCGTACGCCAACAGCGCGACGCTCGCCACGAAGCACAGCGCCGAGGGCAGCACCCCGCGCACGCCCACCCGCTCTGACGCGCTGCGAGCGGACAGGAGCGTCGCCAGCCGGCAGCGACTCACCTCAATGACATTGAGGACGCCCACCACGACGAATATGACGGCAAAGCACAGAACGGTACGGCCGAGCGCGGTCGATGACAGCACGAAGCGGTAGGAGGAGAGGTCAAGCGAGAACATCGACATGCTCGCAAAGCACAGGAGCTGCGAGAGCACGACGCCCAGGGCGAGGCCCGCCGCGAGCGAGGAGAGCCCCACGAGAGCGGTCTCGAGAAGGACGATGCCCGCAACCTGGCGCGCCTTCATGCCCAGCAGGAGGTAGGTGCCAAGCTCATGCTTGCGGCGGCGAAGGATGAAGCGGTTGGAGTACGCCACCAGAAAGCCGAGCACGCACGCCACGGCCACCGAGAAGAAGGCCATCACGCGGTCGATGGTGGCGACCATGTCCGGGTTGCTGGCGTTGACGTCGGTCATGAGGCGCTGGTCGGCGATAGAGTTGAAGGCGTAGAACACCATGACGCCCAGCAGGAGCGTCACAAAGTAGATGGTGTAGTCCCGGGCGCTGCGGCGCACGTTTCTGACGGCGAGCCTAGCCAACATGGGACGCACCCCCGCCCAGGAACGACACGACCTCCATGATGCGGCCGAAGTATCCCTTGCGGTCGTCGGTGCCGCAGACCACCTCGTTAAAAAGCGTCCCGTCCTTGATGAAGACCGTGCGCTGCGAGAAGGACGCCGCGTAGGCGTCATGCGTCACCATCATGATCGTCGCGCCGGCGTTGCGATGGATCTTCTCGAGCGTCTCCAGGAGCACCCGGGCGCTCTTGGAGTCGAGCGACCCCGTGGGCTCGTCGGCGAGGACGAGCGAGGGGGCGCCCACCACGGCGCGCGCCGCGGCGACGCGCTGCCGCTGGCCGCCCGACATCTGGTGGGGATACTTGTCGAGCACGTCCATGACGCCCAGGCGCTCGGCGACCACGCGCACGCGCGGGCCGATCTCCACGGGACGCGACCCCTTGATCGTGAGCGCGAGCGCCACGTTCTCAAAGCCCGTAAGCGTCTCGACGAGGTTGGCGTCCTGAAAGATGAACCCCAGGCGCTCCCGACGAAAGCGCGCGAGCTCCCTGCCCCTGAGCCTCGTCACGTCCTCGCCGGCAAGGCGGATGCTCCCCGACGTGACGGCGTCTATGGTCGCCACGCAGTTGAGCAGCGTGCTCTTGCCGGAGCCGCTCGGCCCCATCACGCTCACGAACTCCCCGTCCCTCACGGTAAGGCTCAGGTCGTTAAGGGCGGTGGTCATCGCCCCTCCCCTGCCGTAGACCTTGCCGACGTTGTCTATGCAAAGAAGGTCCTCTCGGGCATGACGTCCCGATGACGGGCGTACGACATGTGCAGCCATGACACTTCCTTTCATGTGGTTGTCCCCATGCTACGGAAGCGTCTTGCCCAAAGCCATCGAACGGTCTTACCCCTTCCTTACGATGTCGTAAGGAAGTCGAAGGAGGTGTCCGCCAGGGCGAGGCGATCGGCGTCGTGGGGAAAGCCCACAAGGACGCGCGTGCCCTCGCCCTTTTCGGAGGCCACCTCGAGCACGAGCCCCATGCGCTCGCAGATGCGGGCGGCCAGGTAGAGTCCCATGCCCGTGGACCCCTCGCCCGCCCGTCCGTTCTCGCCCGTGAAGCCGCGGTCAAAGATGCGGGGCAGGTCACGGGCGGGAATGCCCCTCCCGTCGTCCGCGACGCAGAGCTCGGTGAGGCGCCCGCCGGAAGGGCCGTCCGTGACGCGAGCCGAGAAGCGCAGGTGGGTGGCACCGTACTTGGCAGCGTTGACGACGACCTGTGACAGCACGAAGCCCACCCACTTGGCGTCGGTGGGCACGACGAGCTTCTCGGGGACGAGAAGCTCCGGCGTCACTCCGCGCTCGATGAGCAGGCGCGCCTCGGCCTTGCAGGACGCGCGACAGAGGTCCGCAAGACGCGTGTCCCGAATGACGTAGTCCGCTGCCACCGAGCCCACGCGCGCGTACCAAAGCGCCTGGTCGACAAGACGAGACACGCGGGACAGCTCACGGCGCACGGCATCCGGGCCGTCCGCCCCCTGACGGCCCGCCGCGAGCGTCGCGGCGGTGATCGGTGCCTTGACCTCGTGAATCCATCCCTCGACGTACTCCCGGTACTCGCGCGAGGCCCTCCTCTCGGCCTCTACGTCCGAGGCGGCGGAGGCGCCCATCGCCTGGAGGGCGTCGTACACGAGGGCCGCGCGGTTGCTCTGCGGGTCGGGCACGAGCGTGGCGAGCTGCCAGGCATGCTCAAGTGACCTCGGCAGTTGCAGAAGCGCCGTGAGAAACCGGGCGTCGGCCCAGCGCGACGTCACTGCGGCGACCGCTCCCCCCAGGGCGAGGGAGAGCGCCACGAGGGCGACGACGCTCGCCCCCAGGCCGACGAGCGCGCAGACGCAGCACGCGAACGCCGACGGGACGAGCCACGCGACGACCTGGACCACATGGTCCTGCAGCCACTCCCCCCACGTCATAGCGAGTAGCCCCATCCGCGATGCGTCACGAGCGTGCCTGCCGGCACGCCGAGCGTGGCGAGGGTGCCGCGCAGGCGGTTGACGTTGACCGTGAGCGTGTTGTCGTCCACGAACTCGTCCGACTCCCAGAGCTCGCACATGAGGTCCGTCCTGCTCACGACCGCGCCCCGGGCGCGCACGAGCGCAAGGAGGATCCTCAGCTCGTTGCGGGTGAGCTCCGTCGTCGCTCCCTCATATGAGGCCGTGGAACGTGCCGCGTCAACGGAGATGCCGCGCCAGTCTATGGCCTGGTGCGCGGTTGCGTTACAGCGGCGAATGGCGGACTGCACGCGGGCGAGGAGGACCGCCGGGCTGTAGGGCTTCGTCACAAAGTCGTCCGCGCCAAGGTTCATTGCCATGACCTCGTCAAACTCGCTGTCCGACGAGGTGAGGACCACGATGGGCACGTTGCTGTGCCTCCGCACGTCACGGCAGGCCGAGAGGCCGTCGGCCCCGGGAAGATGCAGGTCAAGAATCACGCAGTCAGGAGCGGCCCTGAGGATCTCTCCCACGACGTCCTCAAACTCGTCGCACGTCGTGACCGCGTAGCCATTGAGGCCAAGGAGCCGCGCGCACTCCTCGCGCAGCGCGACGTCGTCCTCGACGACCAGCACCCGTGTCATCGCTGTCTCCCTTCCGCGTCCGCCGGAGTCACCGGCAGCCACCAGCATAGGGGATGCGGGCCTGCGACGTCACGCCGCGACGTCACGCCACGACGTCCCGAGGCGCGAGGGCCCCGGGACGTCGATGCGCACGCATGCGGAAGCGGCCGCGTCGAGAGCGAGGGTCAGTCACGGTCTCGACGCTGGTGGCGTCCAGCGCCGCGTCGACGATGGCCTCGCGATAGGCCATGTAGGTGTAGGTGTTGGCGACGCCCAGCTCCTCCTGGGCGGCGGCGAGGCTGCCCTCAAAGGGGTCGCACAGGGCGACGAGACGGGCACCCCTGACCCTCCCGTTGCAGCCGCGCGCGTGCACGAGGCCCGCGCGCCCGCATCCGGCGAGGCACGCCCCAAGGCCGTCAGCCATGCCGGCCCGCCCCTTTTTCTTGTGACTGGGTCCTACTCGAGGCCTGCGGCCCTCATCTCCTGGACGATCTTGATGCCCGAGGAGGTGCCCAGGCGCGTGGCGCCGGCGTCGATCATCGCCTTGGCAGTCTCCCAGGAGCGAATGCCGCCCGCAGCCTTGACCTGCACGTCGGCGCCCGCATACTCCTTCATGAGACGGACGTGCTCCACCGTCGCGCCAGCCGTGCCAAAGCCCGTGCTCGTCTTGACGAAGTCAGGCTTGACCTCGGAGGCGATCTTGGCGGCGGCGATGATGTCCTCCTCGCGCAGGTAGCAGGTCTCAAAGATGACCTTGCTCGTGACGTTGGCCTCGCGGCCGAGGGCGACGAGGCGCTCCATCTCGGCCTTGATGTAGTCGTAGTCGCGCTCGAGGAGCTTGCCCACGTTGAGGACGTAGTCAAACTCCTGGCAGCCGTCCTTGATGGCGTTGGCGACCTCGGCGGCCTTCGTCTCGATGGTCGTCTGCCCCAGGGGGAACGAGACGGCGGCGCCGGTGAGCACCTCGGAGCCCTCGAGGAAGCCTCGACAGAGGCTCACGGGATAGGTGTTGATTGCCACAGACTTGAAGCCGTACTCCTTGGCCTCGTCGCAGAGCTTCCTGAAGTCCTCCGTCGTGGCATAGGCGTGCAGGTTGGTGTGATCGACCATCGCCGCAACTTGCTTGACCGTGTAGCTCATGGTGCCTCCTTGTCGTGTGCCGCTTGTTGTGCCTGCGTCCTGCCGTGTTGTGCGTCGCATCTTATATTTTAACTACAACGATGTATGAGCATGTGCATACAAGCGCGCCGCGCGCGTGATGGCACTCGTACGGCTCGTGTCACTCATGGTGGTGCTCGTGATCGTGGTGGTGCTCATGGCGAATCTCGGCAACGTCGCGCCACAGCGCGGGGACGAACACCTCCCGAAGCCAGCTCCTCTTTAGGTCGTCCCCGATGAAGACGCAGTGAGACTCCGTCGGGGCGTCGGAGGCCGCGGCGTCTCCCGTCACGGCCCAGGCCCGCTCCACGAGGTCAAAGCGAAGCCACTGGCCGCCGCAGGGCAGCGAGCCCTTGGCACGAGCCAGGTGGCCGAACACGCCCGCGGAAAGCGCGTCCAGCACCCACAGGAGATGCGACGGGGAGGGCAGCTCGGCATGGTCAAGCGCAAGCGTCTCGAGTTCGGGCGTCTCGTCAAGGGTCTCGTTCCCCTCGACCTTTGAGCGCGAGTCCCGCCCGCGCCTCCCATCTGCAGTCTCGAGGAGCGAGGCCCACCATGCGTCGGGCAGCTCCCCATAGGGGTGACCCACGACCTGCGCCTTGGGATTGAGCTCTCGCACGAGGGCGGCGACCGGATCGGCGTCATCCACCGCCCTGACCTTGGAGACGACGACCGTCCCCGCGGCCCTCAGCTGGTCGTCGAAGATCTCGCCCTGGCGGCGGCGCTGATTCTGCCACGACTGCGCGTCCACGATGGTCACCGGTGGCAAAAGCTCGATCCTCTCCCAGCTCACCTGCGTCAGGTTGTCCATCACGTTGCCGAGCTTCGCGACGCCCGTGGGTTCCACGACCAGGAACGTTGGGTCGAGCGTGTTGGAGATCGTGAGCACCGAGCTGGCGAAGTCCTGCTTGCCCGAGCAGCAGATGCAGTTCTCGACCGACTCCCAGACCTTGAGGTCGCTGTCGTCGCGCAGGCGTCGGGCGTCCACGTCAGCCTCGCCGTACTCGTTCTCGTAGATGACGACGTCCTGGCCCGTGCGCCTCACGAGCTCCTGGATGAACGTCGTCTTTCCCGCGCCGAGAAACCCGGATACGACCAGAATCCTCACGAGCACCCCCAGAGTCCTTGCCGTGCCACACAAAAAGGCGGGGCCGCCCCAGGGACGGCCCCGCCGCGCCGCCAAGAGCTAGTCGATGACGACGACCGGCTTGATGAGGTCGGCGGGCTTGTCCCTCATGAGGAACAGCGCCTCCTCGAGGTGATCCCAGCCGTGGAAGACGTGGGTGCACTCAGGGTGCAGGTCAAGACGGCCGGCGGTGACGAGGCTGGAGAGCTTTTCCATGCGCAGGCGCCCGCCAGGCATGAGACCGCCGCGGATGTCCTTGTGACCCATGCCGACGCCCCACTCGACGCGCGGGATGTTGATGTAGTCGCCCGAGCCGAGGTAGTTGACGTTGCCGATCTTGCCGCCGGGCTTGAGGGCCTTGACGGCAGGCTCAAAGGTCTCGACGGTGCCGCCGGCGATGCAGACGCGGTCCACGCCCTTGCCGCCGGTAAGCTCCATGACCTGCTCGTCGATGGGGCCGTCCTTGTACGAGATGAAGTCCGTCGCGCCATAGCCCTTGGCGGCCTCGATGCACACGGGGCGGGTGCCGACGGCGATGATGCGCGAGGCGCCGCGCAGGGCCGCGCCCGCGACGCTCATGAGGCCCACGGGGCCGATGCCGATGACCAGGACGGTGTCGCCCAGCTGGACGTCGGCGAGCTCGACGGCATGGAAGCCGGTGGGAACCATGTCGGACAGGATGCAGGCGTCTGCGGGGTCCATGCCCTCGGGCATGAGGGCGAGGTTGCCGTCGGCGTCGTTCACGTGGAAGTACTCGGAGAACACGCCATCCTTGAAGTTGGAGAACTTCCAGCCGGCGAGCATGCCACCGGAGTGCATGGAGTAGCCGGCCTGGGCCTCGAGGGAGTTCCAGTCGGGCGTGATGGCGGGAATGAGGACGCGGTCGCCGGGCTTGAAGTCCTTGACCTCGGAGCCCACCTCGACGACCTCGGCGGAGGCCTCGTGGCCCAGGATCATGTTGTGACGGTCGCCGATGGCACCCTCCCACAGCGTATGGACGTCAGAGGTGCAGATGGCGACGGCGAGCGGCTTGACGATGGCGTCGAGCGGACCGCACGCGGGCGTGTCCTTCTCGATCCAGCCGGACTCGCCAATTTTGAGCATGGCATAACCCTTCATGGAACACCCTCTTTCTGCTAGCTGACCATTGACGTTGCTGTCGGGAGGCCCCTCATGCGACGGCCTCCTCTGCCTTCACGCATTCTAACATGGGGGCGTGCAGGCGCGATGGTTGCCGCGGTGCACGACATGTCCCCGGGACACAAGGACGCGCGACCCTTACATGCTGCGCGTCTCGAACAGCCTCACCGAAACGAGGGCGCTCATGCCGTAGAGCGCGAGGGCGACGGCAAGCGCGAGGGCGACGGCGAGAGGCGGCGGGGCAGCCATCGGGGCAGTACGGTCTCCAAGGAGCGGCGCCAGCGTCGTAAAGCCCAATATGGGCAGCAGAAGCACCACCATGGAGGTGATGCGCGTTCCCTTGGTGACTCCCAGGCGCACGATGAGCGGCAGGAGCACGGACGCCGCCACGAGCAGGGACGTCATGGTGAGGCAGACCGAAACAAGAAGCTCCTCGGGCGAAAAGACAAGCGACGTGAGGCCGTCCAGGACCCCATGCGCGCCACCTAACGGAGACGCCAGGCAGACGACCGCAAGGGCCACGAGCGTGCATACGACCGCATCTGCCGCGACAACCACGAGCACACCCACATACCGACACAGCACCAGGTCGCGGCGGGAGCAGGGAAGCGTCATGCGAAACGGCCCCCATCCGCCGACCTCGTCATTGGCGAACACGCCATACATGTACAAGTAGGCGGCCATCGCGACGACGGTGGACGCCGCAACCGGCACGGAATGCGTGGTGGCAGCTATGAACCCGGCAACGACGACACCGGTGATCAGCGACTGCCTAAGCGGTCGCGCCATGACCGTCAGGTCAACGCAAAGTGCCCTTCCCACCATAGACCCCCTCGGCACGGGCGCGTTCATCTCATGTCCTCTTTCATCTCATGTCCTCTCGATGCAGGCTCCCTTGACGCGGACCCTCTCGTCGTGACCTCGTCGCGGCGTCTTGACTTACCGCGTCATCACCTCGCGGAACTCCCGTCAGGACGAGGGCAAGATACTCGTCCAGACTCGCACGGTCGATGTGAAGGCCCGGGCGCTCCCGTGCGACGCTGCGCCTGTTTGGCACCAGCACGTCCACGCTGTACTCGTTGTGACGCACGCGAATCCCAAGATCCATGATGTCGCCAAGCTCATCCGAACGGCAGCGCACAATGCCCGCGTCGTCGCAGATCGCGTCACGGTCAAGGTCGAAGAGGATATGCCCCTCATCCAGACAGGCCACTCGGTCGGCGACGCGCTCGAGGTCGGACGTGATGTGACTCGAAAGCAGCACGCCGCCCCCCTCCGTCGTCATGAAGTCGCGAATCAGGTCAAGCGCCTCCCCGCGAGCGATGGGATCGAGTCCCGCCGTCGCCTCGTCCAGCAGGAGCAGACGGGGGCGATGGGCAAGGGCAAACGCCAGCGAAAGCTTCATGCCCATGCCGCGCGAGAGGCCCTTGACCTGCTTGTCAAGGCCCAGGCCAAGGTCATGGCACAGGCGGTCAAATTCTCGGCCGTCCCAGTCCTGATAGACGGCCCGACCGATTCGTGCGACGTCCTCGACGCGCGTCTCTCCCGCAAAGGGGCAGCTGTCGGGAACAAAGCCCACCTTGTCACGAGCTGCGGCAAAGGCGGTCGAGCGGGCGTCGGCGCGCACGCCCAGGACCTCCGCGGTGCCGGCGTCAGGAAGCACCACGCCCAGCAGGAGCCTGATGAGGGTGGTCTTGCCGGAACCGTTTCTGCCCACCAGCCCCAGGACCATGCCCTCCTCCAAGGAGAGGTCCACCTGATCGAGCACGAAGTCGCCATAGCGCTTGGTCAGCCCCCGCGTGCAGAAAAGACGTGCCATCATATCTCCTCTCGTGGTGCGTCAGCGAGTAGGTCGAGCATCTGATGCAGCTCCTCAGGGTCGATGCCCGCGCTCAGGGCCTGGTCAAGCGCCTGGGAAAGAAGGCTCTCGACCTGGCGCCGACGCCCCTCGAACAACAGCTCGCGGTTGCCGCGGGCCACGAAGCTCCCCTTGCCCTGGACCGTGTCGATGAAGCCCTGGCGCTCAAGCTCCGCATAGGCCCGCTTTGTCGTGATGACGCTGATGCGCAGGGAGTTCGCAAGCGAGCGGATGGAGGGGAGCAGCTCGCCCTCGCTCAGCTCGCCGGCAAGGATGGCGTCTCGAAGCTGCGAGGCGACCTGCTCGTAGATGGGCTGGTCACTCGCGTTTGAGATGATGAGGTTCACGCGCACCCCCTGGTTTCGCTCCCGTCACACGAATGTATATATACACTATATACAGTTGTGACCGAGCGGTCAACGCACGCCTACGAAAGCCGACGCCCGGCACTGGCAGAATCGTTCTGGGAGTTCCCTGCGGTTTTGCCCGGGGATAGATGACTGCGTCATGGGGCATGAAGCCCGAGGCGCTAAGGGCGAGGTATGACCGCACGGGCGCGGCGCGCCCCCATCAGCGGTCGCGAATGACGACCGTCGCCAGCTCCAGCATGCGTATGGCCAGCTCGACGTTCTCTCCCATGAGGTCAAAGACGGCGTCCTCGGAGAGCACGCCGCGAGGGAGGTCGTCGGGGAGAAGCCCCTCGTTGTCGGCGGCGACGTCCTGCATGTAGCCACCCTCGACATAGTAGTCCCTGAGCAGCGGATAGGACTTCTGGCTGCGCTCAAATTCGTCCAGCGCCGCAGCGAGGCCGGCGGCCGCGGCGGCATGTGAGTTGAGGATGGACTCCATCTTCGTGATGCGATCTATGCGCTCAGCCGTGTCCAAGGTGCCGTCCTTTCAAACGAAGGCGTCCTCCGGTGGGTGACGAGTCGTGCCCGTCAGGCGAATCATAGCGGAGCATGCGGACGTGTGCGTCTGTCAAGCCGGGACGCGCGCGCCATGGACGCGGGTAGAGGGCCCCTCCCCTCTACCCCTGACGAGGCAGATACATGGTGAAGCACGACCCCACGCCCTCGCGAGACACCAGGCCGATGCTGCCCCCGTGCCTCTCGACGATCCACTTGGCGATGGAAAGCCCCAGACCCGACCCGTGCTGGCGGGAGTCGCGCACGTTCTCCGCCCGGTAGAAGCGATCAAAGACATGCGTCGCCGACGCCTGGGTCATGCCGATGCCCTCGTCCCTCACCCGGAGCAAGACGCCGTCCCCATGGGCAACGTGACCCGCCCCCGTCGCGTCCGCACTTGACGCACCTGCGCCCGTCGCGCCCGCGCCCGCGACGTCCACGTCCAGGGAGATGCACGAGCCCGCGGAGGAGTACTTGCGGGCGTTCTGCACCAGGATTCGCAGGCACTGCTTGACCATCGCCACGTCCACGACGGCCTCAAAGGAGGCGTCAGCGCACGCGGCGTCACCAAACTCGCGGCTGTACTCATGCTCGGCGTCTATCATCCGCGATTCCTCCCACACCTCGCGGGCAAGCGAGGCGAGGTTGGCGCGCACGAGGTTGAGGTCGTTTCTGCCCGAGTCGCCCCGAGCCAGGAACAGCAGCTGCTCCACCAGCTCCTGCATGTGGGCGCTCTCCTGCTTGAGGGCATGGATGGACTCGTCCAGCACCTCCGGGTCGGACTTTCCCCATCGGTCGAGCATGTTTACGTATCCCTGAACCACGGCTATGGGCGTGCGCAGCTCGTGGCTCGCGTCATTGACAAAGCGCATCTGCTGGAGCTTGGCCTCGTGCATCCTGCGCAACAGACCGTTAAGCGCCACCTCGATGCTCGCGAGGTCCTGGTCGCCCGTTGACACGCGGGGCTCGTCCACGCTCGCCCGGTCTATGGCCTGCTCAAGCGTCTGGATCTGGCTGCCTCCCAGACTGCCGGCCCGCCCCAGCTCCTCTGCTCGCAGAGCCAGGTCGTTGAGGGGGGCGAGCGCCCGCCGCACGCGGCGCTGCTCGTCAAAGAAGCCCAGCAGGCCCAGCGCTTCCACCGTGCCGACCACCACGGCGAGCGGCCAGAGGTCAAGAAGGTCGGCACCAAGCGGAAACGAGCGCGCCGCAGCCGGCGGCACGGTGACGACGTAGCGCAGATCGGCGGGGTTGGCGCGGTTTGGCATGCTCGCCGTCACGCTGACGCCATCCGCCGGCGCCAGCAAGAGCGGGCCCCAAAAGCTCCCCGACGGGAGCTGGTCATTGTAGCCATGAATCAGGATGACGCTGGCGCAGGCGAGCAGCAGCAGGTCAAAAAGGAGGTAGCCAACCAGCCGCCGCCACCAGTATCCCCAACTTATGGCCCAGGCCGTGGACGAGAAGCGCCCGGTCGCGCGACCGGGCCGACCAAAGCGGGCGGGCACGGCGGCCGTACGCGTACGCGCGCCCTCGCCCTCGCCGCGCATCCCGTCAGACCTCACGAATGACATAGCCAACCCCTCGAACCGTGGAAATGAGGCTCGAGTCACAGCCGGCGGCGGCGAGCTTGGCGCGCAGGTGGGCGATGTGCACGTCCACGTTGTTGGTCTCGCCGACGAACTCGTAGCCTAGCGCCTCCGTCGCAAGGCGCTCGCGGCTCACCACGACGCCCACGCGCTCCAGGAGCACTCTGAGCACCTCAAACTCACGATTGGTCAGCTCGACGAGATGTCCCAGGGCGCGGACCTCCCGCCGCTCCACGTCAAGCGACAGACGTGCGGGAGCGGGGGCAAAGACGGGCCCGTCGCCCTGCGCCGCCCCCGCCGAGGCGCCTGCGCCCACCGAAGGCGAAGCGGGGTGCGCGGGGGTCTCGTGCCGCCTGAGCGCCAGGCGGATGCGAGCGAGCAGCTCCTCGATGGCAAAGGGCTTCGTGACGTAATCGTCGGCCCCGGCGTCGAGGCCGGCGACTTTGTCCATCACGGCGTCACGGGCCGTCAGGAGGATGATGGGCGTCTCCTTGGCCTTGCGCAGACGCCTGAGCACCTCCATGCCGTTAAGCCCCGGCAGAAGGACGTCAAGCAGGATGAGGTCGTAGTCGCCGGCCAGGGCAAGGTCCAGCCCCGCCCTGCCGTCCGTCGCCTTGTCCACGTCATAGCCCTCGTGCGTCAGCTCAAGCTCGACGAAGCGCGCGATTCTCTCCTCGTCCTCGACGACCAGAATCCTGGTCATGAGAGCTATGCCAGCCCGTTAGTCATGGTTGCCCGTCACATCCCTCTTGATGGTCGTGACGGCGTCCGCGGCCTTGCCCATGGCATCGTTCACGTCCACGGTGACGCGCTCGACGCCCTCCAGGCGGTACCGCACGTCAAAGAACAGCCCCAGGATGAGAAGCCAGATGGTGGCTCCCCATAGGAAGATGCCAATGACGGGAACGAGCACGGGCACATTGACGATGTCCTCCTTATGGCGCGTCGCGATGAACTTGGTGCGCAGTCCCTTGCGCAGCAGGCGCTTGATGACCTTCCATGCGCCACCGACGTGCCCGGAGAAGTCAGACTTGCTGCTTGACGCCCGATAGGCGCTCTGCGCAGCGATCATCTCGGCGGAGACGGGCGTCTCGGCCTCGCTGTCGGCGGTGGCGTAGCTCGCCGAGCGCGGCGCCGTCTTGCCCGCGCGCTCAAGCCAGATGATGGCGTCGAGCACATCGCCGCCCGTCATCTCGAGGGCGTTCTTGGCGTCTCCATAGCTGACGTCGCACTTTTCGCGCACGAGCTCAACCTTGTCAATCAGTTCCATGGCCACGAGCCTCCCTGAACCAAGAAGGACGCCTGTCGTCCTTGCTGATGCCATGGTCCGACATAAAGATTAAGCGATTCTTGGGAGAGAGTTAAGAACGCATGACGTTTTTTTTGCTGACGAGGCAACGGCGGCGCCTGCCGTCACTCCTCTTCCAGCCGCTCGTTGATGGCACGCACGATTGCCTCGGCGTCATCGGCATCGCGCAGCAGGGACTTGAAGTCGTCGTCCATGAGAAGGACGGCCGTCTTGGAGAGCAGCTTGATATGCGTGGTACCCGCCTCGCCGTCAGGCACCAGAAGGGCGACGCAGATGTCAACGGGCTGCTCGTCAAAGGACGGCCAGACGAGTTTTGACCCGTTCTTGTAGACGATAATCGTCGCCGCCGTAATCGCCGACGATTTGGCATGAGGGATGGCGAACCCCTCCATCATGCCCGTGGGACCCATGTCCTCCCGCTGGAGGAAGGACCGATAGACCGCGTCAGAATTGCTGGTCACCCCAAGTTCGCAGGCCTTGTCGGCCAGGTCGCGCAGCACTTCGTCCCTGCTGGCGGCGTGCCGGCCCAGCATGACGTTCTCAACACCGATGAACCCTGCCATGCACGTACCTCCTACATCGCCCTCCTGGCATACGGCCCCTCCACGCATGAGACCTTCCGCATGTTCAATCGCCCCGAAGCGCTCTCCTACCCAACTCCAGCGCCCCCAGGATGCCCTGATCTCCTGCGCAGCCCGACGGGACGATATACGTGTCGAGGTCCTCGATCTCGGGCGTTCTGACATATCCGGCCAGAATACTTGACATGCCGGCACGTATCAGGGGGAACAGCTGAAGTTGGCTCATGACGCCGCCCCCGAGAACTATCCGTCGCGGGGCATAGCAGAGGACGTAAGTCGCAAGACCTTGCGCCAGATATGCCGCCTCAAGTTCCCAGACGTCATCCCTGCCTTCCAAATCGGCGGCAGGCCTGCCCCACCTGCTCTCAATGGAGGGGCCCGAAGCAAGCCCCTCAAGACAGCTCGGATGGTAAGGGCAGACGCTTGGCAAGCCGTCGCCCTCCATGCGCGTTACGGGGATGTGTCCTGCCTCGGCGTGAAGCATCCCATGCAGAAGCTTGCCGTCCACGAGCACGCCAGCGCCGATGCCAGTGCCGACCGTCACATACACCAGGCAGTCCAGGCCCTTGCCGGCACCATACGTCGCCTCGCCCAAGCAGGCGGCGTTGACGTCAGTGTCATACCCTACCGGAACGTTCAAGTCGGCAGCCAACGCCCCCCGAAAGTCAACGTGCCGCCAGGCGACCTTGGGCGTCTCCAGCACGTAGCCAAAGGACGCGTCGGAAGGATTCACGCACGTCGGACCAAACGCACCGACGCCCAGGGCATCTATGGAGCGCCCGGAAAACCACTCGACCATCCGGGCAATCGACGAGGCGGGGTCGGTCGTCGGAAACGCAGTCCGCTCAAGAATGTCGCCGTCCTCGGTGCCCACGGCAAGCACCATCTTGGTGCCGCCCGCTTCGATGGCTCCTATCCTCGACACGCCGACCACTCCCCTCAACTGACGCGACTCAAACGAGACGATTACGCAAGCCCCTGACGCCACGGGGAGATACCCGCCTCGCGGAACAATGCCGCCTTGCCCACGCTGTCAAATAGGCGCATCTTCTGCGCGAGCACCCGCTTGCCCGCCTCGATGCACGCCGGGAAGAGGTTGTTGGGATCCCATCCCGAATCAGGACGCTGAAGAATCTCACGGGCTGCGACAAAAAATGCGCTCTTGTAGTCCGACGAGATGTTCACCTTCTGAATGCCGATGCGCACCGCCTCGGCAATCTCCTCGTCAGGGTTGCCTGAGCCGCCATGCAGCACCAGCGGGACGTCAACGACCTCCTTGATCTTTTTGAGGACGTCCATGCGAAGCTTGGGAGTGACGCCCTTGGGATACAGGCCGTGACAGGTTCCGATGGCGACGGCAAGCGAGTCAACGCCCGTGCGCTCCACAAAGGCCTTCGCGTCGTCGGGGTCGGTGTATGTGACCTCCGTCATGCCACCCTCAATCGTGGTGCCAGTAGTTCCAATGGTGCCCAGCTCGCCCTCGACGGACACGTCGAGCATGTGGCAATACCGCACGACCTCGGACGTCTTGGCGACATTCTCCTCAAACGGGAGAAGCGAGCCGTCAATCATGACCGAGCTGAACCCGTCATGGACGGCGCGCATGACGGATTCGATGGAGTCACCATGATCCATGTGCAGGACGAAGGGAACATGGCTGCTCGAGATGCGGGCGACCATGTACCGTGCGAACTCGTCCTTGCAATAGTCAAGCTCCGTCGGATGAACCGCGATGATGGCAGGCGAGTCATTCTCTTCGGCGGCCTCGACGACCGTGCGGAACAGGTTTGACTCAGAGACGTTGTAGGCCCCGACGGCAAAGCCCTTGCTCTTTGCGACCCCCAGCAGAGTGCTCATGTTCACAAGCATCGTTATCACCTTTCAGTGGACGTGGTCTCCCTCGACGGCAGGCAAGACGCGCCTACCATGCCTTACCCTTGGAGCCCGCGAGCTCGATATAGCTCTGGACGACCTTGGAGGCCTCGAGATAGGCCCTGTGCAGAAGCTCCGGATACTCTATGTCGGGATCAGTCTGCAGGGCCTTCGCGACGAAGTCGCGCTGCGCAATCATGTAGTCGGTGCCGACGTTGATCTTGTTGATGCCGCACGCGATGGCCCGGCGGATGTTCTCCGCACCCGAACCCGAACCGCCGTGCAGCACCAGAGGCACGTCAGTCGCGCTCCTGATCGCCTCGACGATCTCAAAGTGAAACGTCGGCACATACCCCTGGGGATAGTCACCGTGAGTGGAACCAAAGGACACCGCCAGGGCATCGACGCCTGTCTTCTGGATGAACTCTATGGCCACGTCGGGGTTGGTGTACATGGCCGCCTCGGTAAATCCGGCACCCGTGCCCACGAGTCCCATGCTGCCGACCTCCGCCTCGACGCTTGCGCCGAACTCCTGGGCAAACTCGACGATTGACCTCGTGATTCTCACGTTTTCCTCAAACGCGTGCCCCGACGCGTCAATCATGACGCTGGAGAACCCCTCATGCAGGCAGCGCTTCAGGTGCGCGACGTCGCTGCCATGGTCAAGGTTGATGGCGACGGGAACGGGAGCCTCCTGGGCCATGCGAATGATCGGGCGCGTGAGGACGTCGCAGTCAAAGTAGGCTTTCACATGGTCCTGGAGCAAGTCTATGATGATGGGCGAGCGCATTTCGGTGGCGGCATGGATGATGCCGGCCGCAGACTCAAGGTCGAAGGCGTTGATCGCCATGACGGCATAGCCTTCCTGACGTGCCTTCTGGAGCATTCCGCGCATTGACTCATACATGCTTCCGCACCCTTCATGGTCGTTGTGAGGCAGTCAACGTGGTATCGGGCCAGGCCCTTCGTGCGGCGTGCGCCGCCACCTGCGGCGCACGCCCGACGCACTAGGAGAAGCTCAATCCGGAGAGGTCAACCTCCTCCTCTTCCTTCTCGGTCCCGAGATCGTCAATCTCCTCGGGCTTGAGAGGCTTCTTGATCAGAAGCAGGATGACTGCGGTGACGAGCGAGCCCGCGAAGAGCGCCACGAGCGCCCAGCCGGGATTGGTCATGGCCGGCACGACGAACATGCCACCGGAAGGCACCATGGACTCGACGCCCATGGAGAAGGCGATGGCGCCGCACGTCGCGTCACCCAGCGCGGTGGCGATGACGGTACGAACGAGGTCGTTCATCGCGATGGGGATGACGCCCTCGGTAATCATGCAGACGCCCATAGGGAACGCGACCTTAACGTTCTCGACCTCGGAAGCCTTGAAGATGGGCTTCTTGAGGAGGCGCGACAGCACCAGGGCGAGCGTGACGCCAAAGGGAGGAACCATGGAGCCCAGGACCTTCACGGCCTCGGGTCCATAGATGCCGTCTGCCATCATGCCGTCACAGATGAGGTTGGGAACCTTGGAGATTGCTCCGCCATAGTCAAGGTGCTGGATGAAACCGAGGATGAAGCCGTACATGACCTTCTGGCTCTGGTCGAGCCCCGTGATGAAGGCAGTCAGGGCGCCGGTGAGCGCGGCGATGGGGCCGCCCAGGACGAAGACCATGATGACGCCGGCGACGATCGCCGTGATCGTGGGGATGATCATCATCGGCATGAGCGCCTCCGCCCACGAGGGCACCTTGAGGTACGTCTCAAGCACGAGGGCGACATAGCCCGCAATGAGGCCGCCGATCATGCCTCCGAGAAAGCCCGCCCCCAAGAACGAGGCGACCTGCCCCATGAGGAAACCGGGGGCAAGGCCGGGACGGTCGGCGATCGCATAGGCGATGTAGCCCGCGATGAAGGAGGGAAGCAGGCCCATGCCAAAGACGCCGATCGTGGTGAGGGCGTCAGGAATGGTCATCCCGGTGAGCTCCGTGACGTTTTGCCCACCGGTCAGATTGCCAATCGCTATGAGAAGTCCGGATGCGACGACGAGTGGGAGAAGGTAGCTAATTGCGGTAAGGACGGGTGCCTTGATGCCAACCCTTTTCATCTTTGATGCCATAACGCGACTCCTTTGAACAAACAGTCTTATGCAAGCGCCCGGGCACGCTATGTGACCTAGGCGTCCCTCTCGAGTTCCTCATGTATCTTGCGAATGATCTGCTTGGGGGCCTTGATCGCGAGGCCGGTGGGTATCTTCATGACCTTCTTGCCCTTAAAGCGGTCGGTCCCCTCCACATGGACGTCAACGCACAAGAGCACGCAATCCGCTGCGGCGATTTGCTCGGGAGTGAGCTCGTCTTCCACGCCGATAGTGCCTTGGGTTTCAAGGTGAATTTCGTCGCCCGCAGCTTGAGCGGCATCCACTATCGCCTTCTTCGCCATGTAGGTATGAGCGATGCCGCTGCAACACGCGCAAATGCCCACTATCCTCATACGCACTCCCCTTCCCCCTCGTTGACGGTCACGCGGCGTTCCACATCTTCTCATGTGGTGGAACGTTTTTCCATGATACATATTTATTTGAAACACAATTCCTTTTAGTGCAATGCCCCTGTAATCGGTAGAGATACTGCGGCGAGTGGCATAGTTCTTTGCATGACCTGCCAGTAAATTCCTCTTTTTTGAAACAAGTGAAAACTCATTTCATTACTGTTTTACCTGGTATAAAGAGAGCGGAATTCCGCTCAAGACGGGGCAATCCACGTCGTACAAAAAATGGCGTCAGGATGTTTCAGCGCTAGCAGAGCGTCGGCGTTGACTCCTTGTCCCGGCCCAGGCTCTTCTGCTCGAGGCGCGCCAGGCCACGCGCGCTCTTCCAAGTCGTGAGCAGGAAGATGAAGATCGTCTCCACCAGAAAGTCCTCTGCCATATGCGTCGAGAACTGCCCGCCCGTCAAAATCTGATCGCGTGTCACCGAGGTCAGCTGCACATTTGAACGCTGCGCAAGCTCAGACCCAGGATTTGAGGTGAGGAAGACGATTGGCGTCCCGCTGTCCTCCGCGTTGTCAACTATCGTCTCAAGCCGCCGCGAATATCCTGAGGCAGAAACGACAAACAGAAGGTCGCTTCTCCTTAGCGACAGGGAGGACAGAATCATCTCCTCCGTCGTTGCGGGACAATGCGCCCGAATGCCAATCTGCCCCAGCTTGAATGAGAAGTTTGAGCAGACGGGAATCGAGTTTCCCACCGCAGCGAACAAAATGGTGTCTGACTCCATGATTAGGTTGACGACCTGGCAAATCTGCGCTTCTTTTAGACGAGCCGCCGTCCCAGCAAGCTCCTGGATACGATTTTCAAGGACATAGGACACGGACGCCTCGATGTTGTCCATCGACACCTCAGAGACGTTCTCCCCCGTCTCGGCAGCGGTCCCCGTCTGTTCGCTTGCGATTGCCAGCCGTAAGTCCGAAAAGCTCTCAAACCCGATGTGTCGCACGAAACGCGAGACGGTAGCACTTGACGTTCCGCTTCCCTGGGCGATTTCTCGAACGGAAAGGCGAGTCACGTCAGCCGTATGCTGCACGATGAAATCCGCGACTTTTCGCTCAGTCTCGGAAAGGGACTCATAA
Organism: Olsenella massiliensis; assembly: GCF_001457795.1. Classification (GTDB taxonomy): domain Bacteria; phylum Actinomycetota; class Coriobacteriia; order Coriobacteriales; family Atopobiaceae; genus Olsenella_F; species Olsenella_F massiliensis. The sequence continues at coordinate 72,852 of NZ_LN898207.1, forward strand.
TGCGCGAGAACCTTATCGATGGCGCTCCTCCACTCAACCATGACCCTTCCCATCCACTGAACGCCGCAGACATGCTATCGACATCAGGTCGTCTCACGTATTGGAATTTTTTTTCATAGTACACCGTTTATTGAAACTCTTGGCATGAGCGAGAAGGCACGTCCACTAGCGTCCATATTCTCCCTTCCAGTGGCACAGAGGCGGCAGATGCCACGCCAAAGTCGAGAACTGCCCATCCTGCGATACAAGAAGGGCGCGACCTCATATGGTCGCGCCCTCAAAGGCGCACATCCCCACAGAATCACACAACAACGCCTCAGCCCTGCCCCGACCAGGCGAGTGCCAGCGACGTCAGCATCACGACAATCAACAGCGCGATCAGGAGCGCCCCGGCGGGACGCGCCAGGTTGACGGTCCATCCCACCCCAAAGCGCTTGGGAACGAAGACGCTCGGATCGTCGGGGTTCCAGTACAGAATGCCACCCTTCCAGCGCGCGTCCTCGGCGTCGGAGGGCATGTCGGGAGCAGCCGTCATGCCGAGCTCTGCACCCATGCGCCGCGCCAGGCGAGAGCCGCCCTGTCCGTAGTAGATCGCGATGGCCACCTGCGCCACGACGATCGCCACCGCAAGCACCACCGTGAGCGCACCCGCGTCACAGAGGCTAATGACACCCAAAAGCGCAAGGTAGAAGCCCATGCCCTCAAACAGGGTGAGCGCCAGGCCGCAGACGAGCAGCGTGACCGACTCCGCCCGGGCGAAGGCCCCGTAGGCATAGGCCGAGACGGACGGAGCCGCAGGGTCTACGGGCCGTCGAGACCGCACGATGATCATGGACGAGCAGGCCATGACCGCAGCGGTGACAGCGGCCAGCACCACCGGAAAGAAGACGGCGTGAGGGGACTTTGGCTCCCAGCTGTCCACGATGCCGTCAAGCCCCGCATGCATGGGAAGCATGTCCGGGAAGCGCCCGTAATTGATGGCGCCAAACGCAGCCAGGCCGAGGATGGCCGGTAGGTAGAGGAGGTTGGTCCATGACGGCAGAGGCTGGGGCGCGTCTTCGACGACCGAGGCCATGCGAACATCCTGACGTGCCGACCAGCCTCGGTCCAGCTTGAGGGCGCGAACGCGACGACGCAGGGCGAGCATGAGCGCCACGGACGCCAAGATTGGCACGAAGGGTCCCGTCAGAATGACGGCAGGCAACGACGACGCACCCGCCACCAGCAGGGACACCGCGCCACCCACGACGCAGGCCAGCGTCACGACGAGCATCACGGCGGCATAGCCGCGACGGTAGCGCACGACGGAAGGGGCGTGCACGGCGGAGCGCGGGATGGTGATGGTAAAGCATTCCGTAGGCGGGACGACCCAGGGCACGATGGCCAAGGCTGCGCCGATAAGCACGACAGGCACGCAGGCAAGAGCTACGAAAAGGGTCATGACGTCTTTCCTCCCCTGGTAAAGGCAGCCTGCGCCGCCTCGGTCACAAGACGAACGAACGCCTCCTGGTCACCGCCGCTGGCGCGCCACTCAGTGGCAAGACGCCCGACGAGGGCGCTGGCCTTGCGCGCCTGCGCGGAGGTTGGCTCGGCGACGGGGCCAGGGCCCGGCACGTCCGCAACCAGCGCCCCTTGACGACCGCGCATGACCACGAAGCCCTCGTCGCGCAGGACCGCATAAGCACGATTGACGGTGTGCAGGTTGACGCCCAGATCGCTGGCGAGCGTGCGGACGCTCGGCAGGCGGTCCTGGGGCTGAAGCTCTCCCGACGCGATGCCGGCGACTATCTGGTCTCGTATCTGCAGGTAGACCGGTCGTTCCTTGAACTTGTCAATGCCCAGGAACATATGACCTCCCCTCTCGTGCCTCGCCGTCGGTCCAAGTCCGGCGACGCTTTTTTTGTTATATGTGTACTATAACACTTACAACAGATGAGGCAAGAAGCATGATTTTCGGCAGGGCACACGGCGGCGCCGGCGGTCAAGAGGCCGTGAGAAAGCGCGACGGCGCAAAGGCACATGGAGCGCGCGGCGCGGCACACCGCCCAACGGACGGGCCGCACGGCGCAACAAGCAAGGCCGGCACGAGGCCTAGGGAAGCACCCAGCGCACGTCACCCTCGCCCACCAGGTCAAGCGTGACGTCCGCCTCGCCATGGGCGTCTAGGATGCGCCGGACGTTGGGGCCGTCGACGCGGCGATAGTGGTCGAGCGCCTCGGCGGGCGTGAGGCCTCCTTTGACCTTGCGACGCACCAGGCGGTCGCGCAGCTGTTCCTCCGAGGCGCGCAAAAACACGGCATCGTCACACAGAAGTCGCAGGTCGCGCCAGCCAGGCTCGTCCAGAAGCAGCCAGTTGCCCTCGACGAGGACCACGTCGCCCACGATGGGCACGGCATCTGCGACCACGTCATGGATGCGCCGGTCATAGCGAGGCCACGGCTCGCGCGACCCCGCGCGAAGACGACGCAGGGTGCCCGTCAGACCCGCAAGGTCAAAGGACTCGGGCGCCCCCTTGATGGCGGCAAGGCACACGGGCCCCATGCCTTGCGGCATCGTCACCGCATGCGACGAGAGGTATGCCTGCGCATGATGGAAACCGTCCATGCCCAGGCACTGCAGGCCCTCGCAACATCCCGCGTCGCCAGCCAGCCTCACGAGGAATTGACCCAGCGTGCTCTTGCCCGCGCCCGGCGGAGCGCATAGGAATACCACCAGGGGGCGCTCCCCTTTGGCGTCTTCGCATGGTCTGACCGCAAGACGCAGGTTTTCCCAGCGCCGCAGCAGGCGCATGAGCACCGCATTCACGCAGCCCACCGAAAATGACGCCGGATAGGAAAAGCCGTTCACCTCGAGCTCGTAGGAGAGGGCGGCGGCGCCCACGCTAGGCCCTTTTTCCCGGAAGCTCATGGGGCCGTGCGACGGGCGCTGCCGCTCGCGCGCCAAGAGCGCTGGTCAGCGCCAGTTTCACGATGTAGAGAGCGGCCAAGGGCACGAGGACGGGAATGACGAGGGTGGTCACGGCCATGACGGCCAGGCTCTCCACGAAGGCGCTGAGCTTGTCCTGCGCCCAGGTGGTAACGTTGCCAACCGCGCTGGCGGCGTCTCCCACCGCCGAGACGGCACCGTTGACGGCGCCGGAAAGCTGCCCCACCAGGTCTTGCGGGACGTTATCGCCCGAGCCGGTCGAGCCCTCAGCGGCGGGAGCCTCGGCCGTCGTCTGGCTGACGGACTCTATGGCGGCGTTGATCGACTCGTCATAGGTCTCCTGGATCTTGTCGGTCAGCATGACCGTGGCCGGGATGGAGCCCCAGACGACGACGCCGATGAGGACCAGGTGCACCGAGAAGGCAAAGAGGATGCCCTTCCATTGGTTGTGCCTGGGAAGCAGGACGGACAGCGCCCCCATCGCGCAGCAGATCGGGATGATGATCCCAAAGACCACAAAGCCCAGCGTCGTCAGGAGGTACTTTTCCAGAAGGATGGCGCCCAGGATGATGGTGAAGTCCTTGCTGAACCCCGCCAGCTGGTCCGAGATGGCGCTCCCCGCGTCGCCGGGGGCGAGCGAGATGGCCGTCGACGCGACGGCAGACGAGACGGACAGGCCCATGACCGTGCCCTTCTTCTGGTCGAGCACCTCGATCTGGTGGGCATAGGTCTGGGGCGTCGAGAACGTCCTGGCAAGCGCCGTGACGGAAAGGACCGCAAGCAGGAGCAGGACGACGACGCTCGCCAGCTGGGCTCGCGAGAACCTCGGGCGCCTGTCCGGCTCGACCCTCTCATGACGCGCAATCTGGTCGGCTCTCTCGATCGTGTCCATGGCTACCTCCGCCTCTCCTGACGCACGATGCGCTCCACCCGCGAACTCAAAAGCTTCAAGGACCTGGCCCTGCCCCGCCAACGTGGCGCTCACGCCTATGGGGCACGTCCGCGCTTCCCTTTGACCCCTACAGCCACCCGCGGCGCTTGAAGTACCCATAGCAGCCCAGCACGATGACGACCGACGTCAGGACCACCAGGGGATACCCCCACTCCCAGTCGAGCTCGGGCATGTTACGAAAGTTCATGCCGTACCAGCCCACGATGAGCGTGAGCGGGGCAAAGATGGCCGTGACCACCGTGAGCACGGTGACGATGTGGTTCTGCTGCACGTCCAGGTGCATCTTGTAGAGGTCGCGCATCTGGAGGGCCTGGTCGCGCAGGGTGGCCGCCTGGTCGTGCATCTTGTCCAGCCGACCGTACGCGACACGAAAGTAGCGCAGGTCCTTCTCGGGAAAGAAGCCGTTCTCGTTGGCCATGAGCACGCCCATGAGGTCCATGAGGTGGTCATAGTGGTCGCTCAGGTCTCGCAGCTCGCCGCGCATCTCGTTGATGCGTCGCGACGCGTGGGGCGCGGTGCCGTCCATGATGGCGATCTCCATGTGGTCGAGCTCGCGCTCGTACTCACGCAGCAGCTCGGCGTCTCCGCGCACGATCCTGGTGACGAAGGCCGAGAAGAAGCGTGCCAGGCTGGGGTCGCGCCACCGCCGAATGCCTGACATGTCCCTTACGAGCCGCTCTGCGGTAAGGGCCGTGTCGATGAAGACGATGCCCTTCTCGTCCATGGCGAAGGCAAAGCAGGCCTCCGGGCCGTCGGGGTCGGCGCGGTCCGGGATGAAGATGGTGCCCGTGATCGAGTCGTAATTTGCCTCAGCCTGCGTGTCAAACACGGCCGTGACGTCCGGCTCGAAGTCTATGCCCATGTCAAAGTCATGCTCGCGGCGACGCCACTCCTCGGGCGTGAGGATCGCCACGAACTGACGCCCGTCCGAGAGAAGCTCGGACTCGTCGCACTCCACGAGCGTCTCGTCGATGAGGTAGAACATGGCGACTCCCTAGGCTGCGCGCATGTCAGACGCACACAATCCTACCCTAGCTCCGTCGCACGTGCAGACGAAACGGCGCCCGCCTTGCGGCGTACCGCTGAGCGCCCCGCATCCTCATCTCACGGCCGGACCAGGGCCAATACAATACGTCTTAGGTAAGCTGTATGTAATGTCCGCATAAGCAGCTGTGCATGCGACCGGACGCGTGGCAACACCAAGCAGAAGATGTCGGGCAGAACGTAAGAACGTGGAAAGAGGGGAACGCATGAAGAGCATCTCTCGTAGGAACTTCCTGGCGGCGGCGGCAGGCGTGACGTCGGTGGCGGGACTCGCCGCCTGCAGCGGGTCGGGATCGGGCTCCGCCTCCTCCAGCGCCGGCGGCAGCGACGACAGCCTGGGCAGGATTGCCTCGCAGGACGTCATCGACGCCGGCAAGAAGGACGGCACGCTCGTGGTCTACGGCTCCGCCGAGGAGGCGCACGTGGCCGCCTGCTGCGAGAACTTCCAGAAGCTCTTTGGCATCGAGACCCAGTACCAGCGCCTCTCCACCGGTGAGGTCGAGTCCAAGATCGAGGAGGAGAACGGCAACCCGTCCGGCGACGTCTGGTTTGGCGGCACCACCGACCCCTACAACGTCGCCGTCACCAAGGGGCTGCTTGAGCCGTATAAGGCCGCCAACGCCTCTCACCTGATCAGCGACGCCTACAAGGACGCCGACGGCTGCTGGTATGGCATCTACAAGGGCATCCTCGGCTTCTTCTACAACAAGGATGAGCTTGAGCGCAAGGGCATCGACGCCCCCAAGGACTGGCCCGATCTCGTGGACGAGAAGTACAAGGGCCTCATCTGGCTGTCCAACTACAACACCGCCGGCACCGCCAAGCTCGTCCTCAACACCGTCATCCAGAAGTACGGCCATGACAAGGGCATCGAGTACCTGGTCAACCTTGACAAGAACATCCAGGTCTACACCAAGTCCGGATCCGGCCCGTCCAAGAACGTCGGCACCGGCGAGTGCGCCATCGGCATCGGCTTCCTGCATGACGCGATCTACCAGATCGTCGACAACGGCTATGAGAACATCGGCCTGGTCATCCCCTCCTCCGGCGCCTCCTTCGAAATCGGCGCCACGGCCATCTTCAAGGGCGCAAAGCACCCCAACGCCGCCAAGCTGTGGATCGAGTACGCCCTCTCGCCCAATTGCGTCGAGCGTGCGCAGGAGGTTGGCGCCTACCAGTTCCTCGTGCTCGACGACGCCAAGCAGCCTGAGGTGGCCTCCAAGTACGGCCTCGACCCCAACAACGTCATGGACTACAACTTCGAGGACGCCAAGGCGCACACCGAGGCCTACGTCAGCGACATCATGACGGCCCTCTCGCAGTCCGGCTCCAACACGAGCGACCCGAGCCGCTTCCAGACCGAGTAGCCCGCGGCCTGGTCCCCAGGGACAGGTCCGTTTGCTTGCCAGGTGGATGGCATGCCCATCCACCTGGCTTGCGTTGGGGGCGACCAGACCGCTCGCACGAAGGACTCATGACCGCAGGACGCCTGTGCCAGGGCACCCACGTACCATCCGAGGAGGGAAACGATGGCAAGGAACCAAGGCGCCGAGCTCGATAGGAAGAAGCTGATGGCCGACCCCATCATGGTCACGACCATCGCGGTTCTCATCGCGTTTCTGACGCTGTTCATCCTGTATCCGCTGGCCATCCTCATGGTGGACAGCGTCGTGGGCGACCGGGGGCCCACGCTGGACATCTTCCGGCGCGTCCTGGCGATGCCCGCCTTTGACAAGGCCATCGCCAACACGCTGAGGGTGGGCTTTCTCGTAGGCATCCTGGCCTCGCTCATCGGCCTGCTCTTTGCCTACGTCGAGGAGTACGTCCAGCTCAAGACGAGGTTCATGGACGGCCTCTTCAAGGTGGTGTCCATGCTGCCGGTGGTGTCGCCGCCCTTCGTCCTGTCGCTCTCCGTCATCATGCTGTTTGGCAAGTCGGGCATCATCACCCGCTTTCTGCTGGGCATCTATGACAACAACGTCTACGGCTTCTGGGGCATCGCCCTCGTGCAGACGCTCACGTTCTTTCCCGTCTGCTACATGATGTTCAGGGGCCTGCTCAAGAACATCGACCCCTCCCTTGAGGAGGCCGCGCGCGACATGGGCGCCTCGCGCTGGAAGGTCTTCACGTCCGTGACCTTCCCCTTGATCCTGCCGGGCCTGGGCAACGCCTTCCTCGTGACGTTCATAGAGTCCATCGCCGACTTTGCCAACCCCATGCTCATCGGCGGCTCCTACGACACGCTTGCCACCTCCATCTACCTGCAGATAACCGGGGCCTACGACAAGCAGGGGGCTGCGGCGATGGCCGTGGTCCTGCTCTTTATCACCCTGGTGATGTTCGTCGTCCAGAAGTACGTGCTCGAGGCCAAGTCCACGGCGACGCTCACGGGCAAGGCGAGCCGCGCGCGTATGCTCATCACCGACGCCTCCGTGCGCATCCCGCTCACGATTCTATGCGCCGCCCTGGCCATCTTCGTGGTCATGATGTACGTCTGCGTGCCCTTTGGCGCCCTCTTCAGGACCTGGGGCTACGACTTCACGCTCACCACCAAGTGGTTCAAGCAGGTCTTCACCATGCATCACGGCCTCGAGGCCTTCCGTGACTCCTTCGTCCTCTCACTCGTCGCCAGCCCCATCACGGCGCTGCTCTCCATGATCATCTCCTACCTCGTGGTCAAGCGCAGCTTCCGGGCCAAGGGCTTCATCGAGGCCGTCTCGATGCTGGCCATGGCCGTCCCGGGCACCGTCCTGGGCGTCGGCTATATTCGCGGCTTCTCGGGCGGCATCTTCCACACGGGCGTGCTTCAGGGCCTCTACGGCACCGGCGCCATCCTCGTGATCGTCTTCATCGTGCGGTCGCTGCCCACCGGCACGCGCTCGGGCATCAGCGCCCTGCGCCAGATTGACAAGTCCATCGAGGAGTCCGCCTATGACATGGGCGCCAACTCGCTGCAGGTGTTCATGACCGTGACGCTCCCGCTCATAAAGGACTCGTTCCTCTCGGGGCTCGTCACCGCCTTCGTGCGCTCCATCACGGCCATCTCGGCCATCATCCTGCTCGTGACCCCGCAGTTCCTGCTCATCACGGTGCAGATCAACGAGTTCGCCGAGAAGGGGGCCTATGGCGTGGCCTGCGCGTTCGCGACGATCCTCATCATCATCACCTATGGCGCGGTCTTGCTCATGAACCTCGCCATCAAGCGCTTTGGCACGAGCGCCAAGCTAACGACAGAAGTGGAGGGCTAGACGATGTCCAAGGAGAAGAAGGGCGTTCGCCTGGAGCACATATCAAAGATCTACCAGGACCCCAAGACGGGCAAGGACTTCTATGCCGTCCACGACGCCAACATCAGCATCGAGCCGGGCGAGTTCGTCACGCTGCTGGGCCCCTCGGGCTGCGGAAAGACCACGATCCTGCGGATGATCGCCGGGTTCGAGAGCCCTGACGAGGGGGAGGTCTATCTGGGCAACGAGGCCATCAACGAGCTCACGCCCAACAAGCGCGACACGGCGATGGTCTTCCAGAGCTACGCCCTGCTCCCCCACTACAACATCTTTGACAACGTGGCGTATGGCCTCAAGCTGCGCAAGATGGACAAGGCCACCATCCGCGAGAAGGTCATCAACATCCTGGGGCTCGTGGGCCTGGAGGGCATGGAGGACCGCATGACCAACCAGCTCTCCGGCGGTCAGCAGCAGCGCGTGGCGCTGGCGCGCGCGCTCGTGCTCGAGCCGGGCGTCCTGCTCTTTGACGAGCCACTTTCCAACCTTGACGCCAAGCTTCGCGTGGACATGCGCACCGAGATTCGCCGCATCCAGCACAACGCCGGCATCACGGCCATCTACGTCACGCACGACCAGTCCGAGGCCATGGCCCTCTCGGACAAGATCATCGTCATGAAGAAGGGCCTGGTTGACCAGATCGGCGACCCGCAGACCATCTACTACCACCCGGTTGACGAGTTCGTGGCCGACTTCATCGGCGAGTCCAACTTCCTGCGCGGAACGGTTCTCGAGAGGGACGGCAAGGGCGGCGTCATCGAGGTCAACGGTGAGCGCATCACGGTGAGCGACACCAACGGCAGGAACGTCCACGACGCCGCGACGCTCGTGTTGCGCCCCGAGTCCGTGCACGTGGAGGACAAGGGGGTCATGCGCTGCAAGGTGACGCTCTCGCGCTTCATGGGTCACTATCAGAACTACCACGTGCTCTGCGGGGACCAGCTCGTCAAGATCACGGAGTTCAACCCCAAGAACAAGAAGATCTACGAGGCGGGTGACGAGGCGTACGTGAACTTCTCGGCCGGGGACGTCCACGTGCTGTAGGCGGGCGACCGTAGGCAGGCGGCGATCAGCGCCGCGGCCCCGAGCGACGCGGCCCTGTGCCTCGGCCCGAGCGACGCGGCCCTGTGCCGCGGCCCTGAAGGCCCCCTGGAACGCCCCGGCTCTAAGGCCGGGGCGCTCATCTTGCCTTATGACTCACTTTTGGCCTGCGCTGGTGCTCATCTTGCCTTATGACTCACTTTTGGCGCCATAGAGGCCCACATCTGAGTCAAATGACAAGATGAGCCGGGTAAGATGCGATTCGCACGCAACCAAGGAGGCATCATGCGCAGAAGAGACCGCGAGATCACCGACTTCGACGAGATCGTCAACGTCATGCGCAGGTGCGACGTCTGCCGCATCGCCCTCAACAGCGATGACTACCCCTACATCGTTCCTCTCAACTTTGGCATGGACGTGACGGACGGTCGCATCACGCTGTACTTTCACAGCGCGAACAAGGGAACGAAGCTCGACCTCATCGCCCGGGACGCCCGGGCGAGCTTCGAGATGGACTGCGACCATGCCCTTATCATGTATGACGAGCAGATGAGCTGCACGATGGGCTACGCGAGCGTCATGGGTCGCGGCATCATCGAGGTTGTGCCCGCCGAGGGCAAGGTCGCGGCCCTCAGGGCCCTTATGGCCCAGTACCACGAGGCGGACTTTCCCATCAACGAGAGGCTCCTGCCCGCGACGACGGTCCTCAAGATGACCGTGACCGAAGTCACCGGTAAGCGCCGCGACAACGTCCACGCCGACCGCAAGGGGCGCGTCGAGCATCCGTTCGAGAGGGGCGCGAAGGTGCGGGGGTAGGCGTCGTAGGTGCCTTACTAGCCGATGAGCCGAGAGAACTGGAAGGGATAAAAGAGGAGCACCCGAAAGAGGAAGGCTATCGCGGCGAGCGCGACAGGGCTGACGCCACGGAGGCGCGCGGGCGCGCTATGGCGCCCCCGCCCCTGCCTGCGGCGCCCGGCCACGAGCCACCAGACAACGAAGCCAGCCGCCGTCCCCACCGTGTTGGCGATAAGGTCGTCAATGTCGGTGACTCGCGCCGTCACAAGCTGTGACAGCTCAATGAGCAGCGAGAACGTGACGCCAAACGCGAGCGTCGGAGCAATGCGCCTAAAGCGGGTGGACAACGCCGGCACGAACACGCCCAGGGGGACGAACATGAGGATGTTCAAATAGAACGGCATGCCGACGCTCGCAAAGGGAACGAGGTTGACGCTGCCATGGATGATTCCCAGGGGCTCTCCCGTAACACGGTCGACGACGCCCTGTGGAGGAAAGAGGACATCCACAAGACCGCCAGCTCCCGTGTGGTCAAACACCTGCCACAAGTAGAGCACGAACAGGACGGAGAGCGCCAGCTCCCCTTTGCCAAGACCGTGGCGACGCCTGACGAGCGCAAGGTAGATGAGACACGGGGCAAGCGAGCATGCGAGCTCATACAGGCTTCCGAGCGTCGGCGAAACCATGGGCGCCTTCCCTTCTCAGCGTGACTTACGTCACATGATAGTAGAGAGGCGCACCGGGGAGAGGTGACTGGAAAGAATGGGATGCATGTCGCAAGGCCGACAACCGTCCGAGCGCCGCGAAAACAGACTACCTTCATCCCGTCAGACGGCGCACACGTCCTGCGCTCTCGGCGATGGCTCCGGCTACCAGGTGGTGAACTTGGCGTTCCGGACGTCCCAGTGCACGTCACGAATGTAATCGCTAAGCTCGTTGAGCGCTCCCCGCTCAAAGAGCTCTACGATCCTTCGGTGCTCGTCGTTTGCCTTCCCAACGAGACGACGCGCCTCCTCGCGACTGACCTGTGCGTAATCATGCCGAATGAAATGACGGTTCAGCTGGTGTAGCAGCTGGTGCAGCCGTTCGTTTCCGCAGCGGACGGCGTAATACTCGTGAAAGTCGCGCTGCAGCTTGTCATAGTTGTTGAGTAGTCCCTGCTCGATCGCAAGTCCCATGGAATCCACCAGAAAACAAAGTTCCCTGATGTCCTCGGCGCCCATCCGAGGGCGTGCGAGACGGGCCGCCTGCCCGTCAAGGGGTCCGATGGTCTCAAAGATCTCGCGGGCCGAATCCTCGTCAAAGCCCTTGACTTTAAAACCCCTGCGAGGCTCGTTATCCAGGTACCCGTCGCTCGAGAGCTGAATCAGCGCCTCGCGCACCGGGGTGTGCGAAACGCCAATGGCATCACAGACGGACTGCTCGCTCACACGGTCTCCCGCGGACAGCTTGCCCTCGTTGATGAGGGATGCAATGTAGTCGTAGACGTGCTCTTTAAGCGATCTGTAGGTTTTCATCGAGCCGGCCCTTGCTAGAGAGGATGCCTTCTGAACCATGCTAGCAGTTCGGCCGTCCGAAGCGGACGGCCGAACCGACTATGCCCAGCGATCCTTCCTCACGCGGCGCCGTCCTCCTTGGATCTTCCCTCGCGCGGCGCCGTCCTAGATGATCGGCATGATGCCCGAGAAGTGCAGGCACAGTGACAACACTGCAAGGCATACGACGACGAGCGCAATCAGCTTGTCTCGCCTGAGGGGCAGCGGCACCTTGCCTCTCCCCTGCTCGCCCAACCAATAGACCGCGATCGCGGGAGCAAAGAGGACGGTCGTTACCATGACGCCCTGCAGGCCGCAGGTCCACACCAAAAAGATCGTGTAGACAAACGCCAGCGTGCCAAAGAGCCGCGCCCGCGACACGGTGGGGGCGTGCTTGCCGTCTAGGTGCTCGCGCCTCCAGCCGATGAGCATGTAATACGCTGCGGAGCACACATAGGGAACAAGGATGGTATTGACGGCGCACGTGTAGAAGAACTGGTAAGTGCTGTTTGCGTAGACTGCGATGACCAGGAACACCTGCATGATCGCGGAACTGACCAGGATCGTCGTGACAGGAGCTCCCTGGGCGTTGGTCTTGGCAAACGACTTGGGAAACACGCCCTGCACGGCAGCCTCATACGGCGTCTCTGACGCGATTATGACGTAACCCAGCAGCGCGCCAGTGAGCGAGAGAATGACTCCCAGGTTCACGATGGATGCGCCGACCGGCCCGATCGCCGCATCAAGCACGCCCGCCATGGAAGGCGTGGCAAGCTCGGCCATCTGCGCACGCGGCAGGATGCCCAGACTCAGTATCGAGATGGCCACGTAAAGGACGAACACGCTGATGAAGCCCATCGCCGTTGAGCGACCGACGTCCTTGACGTACTTGGCGCGTCCCGATATCACGACGGCGCCCTCAATGCCCGTGAAGATCCAGACGAGCGCGATCATGGTGGACACCACCTGGGCTCCCAGGTCGGGACCGCTCGTCTCGCCCCAGAAGTTCTCCAAAAAGATTCCCACGTCAAACCTGCCGAGCAGAACGATGGAGAGCACGAACATGCCAAGCGGCACGAGCTTGGCCAAGGTGACGATGACGTTGATGCCCGCCGCCTCATGCACGCCCCGTGACACCAGATAGGTAACCACCCAGAGGGCTACCGACGCGCACACGAGCGACGGGAGATTATTACCCCCATCAAACACTGGAAAGAAGTAACCGAGCGAGCTAAACAGCATAAGCAGGAAACTCACGTTGGAAAGGCAGGCGCTGATCCAGTATCCCCACGCCGAGTTAAAGCCAACATAGTCGCCAAACCCGGCCGCCGCATAGGCGTAGATTCCGCCCGTCAGCTCCGGACGCGCCTGTGACAGGCCCTGAAACGCCTGCATTAGAGAGAACACGCCGGCAAAGCAAATGAGCCAACTCACGATGACCGCGCCGGAGTTTGCTCCCCCGGCAGAGAGGTCGCCCGCTAAGGAGAAGATTCCCGCACAGATGGTGGCGGTAATCACCATCATGGTCAGTCGAAACAGACCGAGGCCGTTCTTGTCGATGACGTCTTCGCTCTCCAGCCTTATGCCTGGGGCGCGCTCAATGCTCTTTGCTGCATCCATGATATTTCCCCCTATGTGGCAGGATGCGGGCGACAAGCGCGCCTCGCACCCTGCCGTCGAGCGACATGATGCCATCTAGAAACGCAGGGACAGGCAGGAGAGTCCACCGTCTATCTTGCGATACTCGGAGGTATCCACGACCAGCGTCTTGTAGCCCAGGTCCTTGACCGCCTTGAGCACGGTCGGATATCCCTTCGCCACGATGACGGTGTCGTTGACCCAGATGCAGTTAGCGCCGTACGCCTCCTCTTCGGGGACTACTATCTTGTGGTAGTCGGCAAAGTCGGGCTTGTCGATGAACTCGCCCGACACGAGCATGTTGTTGTTCTCGATATAGTTGACGCCCGTCTTAAGATGCAGGACCTTCTCGAGGGGAACCTCGCTGACCTCAAGGTGCCACCCGTTCAGGATCTTGGTAAACTGCCGTATGCCCTCTTCGTTCGTGCGCGCGGAACGACCCACGTAAAAGTGATCGCCAACCATCATGACGTCGCCGCCCTCAAGCGTGCCGGGCGCCTCGATGCGGGCAATGTGCTCGTCGTCAAAAAAGCGACGGATGATGGGCTCAATCTCGACCTTCTCGCCGTTGCGGGACGAGGCTCCGGGGTTGGTGATGACGGCACCGCAACGCGTGATGAGGGCCGGGTCTTCCACAAAGCAGCTGTCGGGGTACTCCTCGAGCGCGGGCAAAACGGTAACGTCAACGTCGCACCTGCTCAGCGCATCGATATAGTCGTTGTGCTCCTCAATCGCGCGGTCATAGTCCGGCTTGCCCAGCTCGGGGGCCGACGTGATGCCGTCAAGCAAGGAATGCGAAGGACGACGGACGATGACGTGGTTGAACTTCTTCATGGTCGCTCCGTTTCATTATGGCCACCCTGATGGAGTAGCCTCGTTTATGATGCTGCAATTATATATTATAGATTGTGCACAATATATAATTAGAAGCGAGCGGCCGATTTGGATGCGCAAGCGGCCTTGGGAGCAGAGCGCAAGGTCCTTTTCCCGTCGCCAGAAATAAACGTATGAGGTCGGGAGCACGGGAGGGCGCGAAGGCGTGGGAGTCTTCGGTGAAAAGCAAGGTGACCATGAACAGCTGAGCGCGGATGCCCACGACAATCAGAAAGTTCCGTATGGCGTTGTTTGCGTTGAGTCCACCACCACGAGCCCAGCAGATGATCGTCGCCCTGCGTCTCATCATCTCGGCGGGAAGCAACGCGACCGAGAAGCAGCAGCAAAAGCAGCATATATGCATGGCGATAGCAATAAGGGCGCATCTTCAGCCAGGCACGATCGTCTCAAAGAAATATAGCGCAGATTATCAACAATCAGAAAGAAGGCTTTTCGTCATTAATTTTGCATCCCCCCAGGATTCGAAAAATTAATGACCAAATCTCAGGCATTTTGTCATTAGCACCGCCAAGCGCCCCGGTATCAATAGCTTGACTTAACCCCCAGCCAAGTAGTGTCATGGTATTCCTGATAATATGCAAAACAGCCCAGAGATATAGCCTCTGAGCTGCTGAGTTAATGGTGGGCGTTATAAGATTTGAACTTATGACCTCTTCCGTGTCAGGGAAGCGCTCTCCCCCTGAGCTAAACGCCCGAACATGTTCCGCCGCACGTGGGGCCGTGCAGCGCGTTAGCTATATTAGACGAAGGCGACAACAAGCGCAACAGAAACTTTGTCCACCTCACAAGAATGGCGAGACCTCGCGCGTCCGCACTCGATGCCGCCAGCTGCGCCCGACACGCCCCCGCGCCCACTCCTCCTGTGCTCGCCCCGCCGTTGGCCACGCAGCGCCCGCGTCATCGGCGACGTCGCGGCGCGTCTCTCATCATCACCTGCGTCCGCAGCTGCCGCGCGCTACACCCACATGTGACGGATGCAATGGCTCATCTGGGCATCCTTGAGCCTCAGGGTAAAAGGGCACGGCGCCAGCCGATAGGCCAACATGAACACCTTGAGCCTTAACCAATGACCGTTGTATCGCATCGCCGTCGCCTCACATCTCCAGTTGCCGGAACCCCCACCTCAAAGGGAAAGGTCCCGGCGCGGTTGAACGCTGCGATAAACATCCGAATGGCGTTGGACGGGGTGGTACCGATCTGCTCGGTCGCCGCAAAGAACCTGTCCTTCTCCTCGGGCATGACCTTCGCGACGATCGGAGTCATCTTGTCCTTCATATGATTCTCCGAGCTATGGGTGTGCTGCGTGGGTTCTACGTGGGTGCTGCGTTTTGCTGCTGCGTCTAAGTATAAAGTATGATTTGGTATGCCTTAGTATTCTTTTGTTATACCGCCACTTCAACATACGCCTTTCAGGATGCAAAGATCCTGAAAAGCTTGATGAGCTGGCAAACGGCAAAGAAGGCGACGTCAACGGCAGCGGGCATAGGGGCAACGTCGGGCGGGAAGGGGCGACAAAGGATGCCGAGGCATGTGGTTGACGCGACACGGCGCCGGGTTGGTGCGACATGACGCCGGGTTGGTGCGACATGACGCCGGGTTGGTGCGACACGACGCCGCGGCCGTGACATCGCTGCTCCCAGCCATGCAGTCCTCTCTCGGCGAGAGGTCAGCGAGAGACGATTCCCCCGCCTAGGCAGCGCAGACCGTCATAGACCACGACGCTCTGCCCGGGAGCGACGCGACGCTGCGTGCTCGAGAAGTGCACGATGGCAGCCGCGCCCGCGGCCACAGGCTCGCGCCCCAAGATAGGCTCCACCTCCGCCGGGACGAGCGTGCCCGTGTGACGACAGCGCACCGTCAGGGCGTCCCCCCGCGGCGGCTCCCCGGAAATCCAGCGCACGTCCTTCAGACGCAGCTCGTCGCACATGAGTCCCGGACTGTCAGGATCGTCCGTCACGTAGACCACGTTTCTCTCGACGTCAGTGTCCACCACGTAGCGGCGCGGGCCGCCACCCAGGTCAAGACCCCTGCGCTGTCCCACCGTAAAGAGAAAGGCCCCCTCGTGGCGGCCCAGCTCCCGCCCCGTCTCCCATTCCACGATCTTTCCGGGGCGCCGCTCGAGCGCGTCCAAAAGGAAGCTCCTGATGCCCACCTCGCCCACGAAGCAGATGCCGTCGGAGTCGGGCTTGGTCTCCACCCCCAGGCCTCGCTCGGCGCACATGCGGCGCACCTGCGCCTTGTCGCGCACGTCACCCACGGGAAAGAGCGTGTGCGCCAGGACCTCCTCGTCCACGCGCCAGAGGAAGTAGGTCTGGTCCTTGTGCTCGTCGCGGGCGCGCAGCAGGTGCGCGTGGCCGTCGCCACCTGCCCTCACGCGGGCATAGTGTCCCGTCGCCACCGCGTCGGCACCCGCGGCGAAGGCGCGCCGGGCAAAGCTGCCAAACTTGATGGTCTGGTTGCACATGACGTCAGGGTTGGGCGTATAGCCGCGCGCATAGGCGTCCACGAGGTAGTCCACGACGGTCGCCTTGTACTCCGCCTCGCAGTCCCACACCTCAAGCCCGATGCCCAACGTCACGCACACGCGCTCGGCGTCGGCAAGGTCGTCGCTCCAGCGGCACTTGAACCCCGGAAGGTCACGACTCCAGTTTCGCATGTAGACGGCGCGCACGTCATAGCCCCGCTCAACGAGCAGCGCCGCTGCCAGGGCAGAGTCCACGCCCCCGCTCATTCCCAGGTAGACCAGGGCACCAGGGAACGCCGAGGACGCCTCGTCCCCCATGGGGCGCCGGGGCGCCCGTCTTCGCTCGTCACGCATACGGCGACCTCCCTCCCACGGCGACGCGCAGCTCCCGCGACGCCGCGCACATATCGTCCTCTGACAGGCGCAGGCGGCCCATCTCGTCGTGAACCGCCGCCACGAGCGCCTCGGCTGCGTAGGTGACCTCGTCCTCGGTGGTCGGCCGACCCAGGGTCAGCCGCAGGCTTCCCGCCGCGACTTCGTCGGGAACGCCGATGGCCGACAGTACGTGGCTCACGCGCATCTTGCTCGCCGCGCAGGCGGAACCCGTCCCCACGCTCACGCCGCGCCTCTCCAGCAGGATCACCAGCCTGCGAGCGTCAAGCAGCGGAAAGCACAGGTGTAAAAGGCCCGGCAGGCGGCGCGCGTCCTTGCGAGGGCCCGACACCCAGGCCCAGGGGCAGGCCGTCAGAATCTGTCGTTGCAAGCGGTTGCGCAAGTCGCGCAGGCGGCGCGACTCCTGGGCACGCAGCCCGTCGGCCAGCTCGAGCGCCGCCGCAAACGCCACCACGCCCGCGACGTTCTCGGTACCGGACCTCAGGCCGCCCTCCTGCCCGCCGCCCAGGATGAGGGGGCTGAGCGTCACGTCATCCGACGCCCAGAGAAGGCCCACCTGCTTGGGCCCGTATATTTTTGAGGCCGAGAGGGTCATGAGGTCCGCACCCAGGGTACTCACGTTGACGGAGAGGTGCCCTGCGGCCTGGGAGGCGTCCACGTGCAGCCAGAGGGGGCGCCTCTCCCCCACCTCAAGGCGACGACGGCGCTCGGCCGCCACGACCTGCGAGAGCCGGCGTATGGGCTGTATGGCGCCGATCTCGCCGTTGGCAAGCTCCACGGAGACGAGTCCCACCTCGGCCGAGAGGGCGGCCTCGAGCGCGCGCGGGTCCAGACGACCATCCGAGCCCACGCCCATCACGCGATGCGGGCGCGCCGCCGCGCAGGAGAGCACGCTCTCGTGCTCGATGGCGTCAACCAGCACCATGGCGTCCGCCTGGGCGTCAACGGCGGCAAAGGCTAGGTTGTTCGCCTCCGTGGCGCCGGCCGTCAGCACCAGGTTGTCAGGACGGGCTCCGATGACGCGTGCCAGGCGCCTGCGCGCGTCCTCGACGGCGTCCTTCGCCTGCCGGGCACGCCGATAGGGGGCGGAGGGGTTCCAGAACCTCTCGCCCAGGTAGGGCAGCATGGCCTCGATGACGCGGGGGTCCATGGGCGTCGCAGCGGCATAGTCAAGGTAGACCTCGCGCGCGCCCGTCGCCGGGACGCCCTGGCATGACGTCGTCATGTTTCCTCCTCGCGCAGGGGTTCCGTCGCCCCTGGCACAGTCACTGCCGCCGTCCTCTCCGACGCGCCCGACGCCGCTCCTGCCGTCGAGCCCACCGCCACGTCGGCCGGCATGGTGCAGGCCATCGCGGCCGATGTGTCCGTCGCGACCGTGCCGTTGACCCCCGGAAGGCCGGCCGTGGGCAGCTGCTGGCCCACCACCATGTTCTGGAAGCGGTTTGCCATCCACTCATCCGTGTAGTGCTCGTCGATGAACGTCTCGAAAGCGTTTTGCGGCGTCGCCCCCATCTGTCGCTGAGAGCGCATGTAGAACGCGGAGACGGTCAGGAACACGTCCAAGGCGAGATACGCGCTCAAGAGCGTCACGAACAGCACCTGTCGGCTCGTGGTGGGCTCGCCGATGCGAAAGAGCAGGTCAGGCATCGCCAGGCGCACCCACACCAGGCCCAGCAGCCCCCACAGCGCCATGGAGCTGCACGACACCCACTGCGTGATGTGGTCAGGAAGCCCCAGATACGTCCATGACTGAGCGTGGAAGATCCGGTCCATGGACCAGCCCGCCAGCTGCTCGATGAGCCCGCCGGCCACGGCCATCACCACAAACTGCACGGGAGCGCTCGCATGAAGGCGCCGCAGGGCAAAGCCCAGATAGGTGAGGGCAACGGCGCCCACGCCATAGAGGGGCGAGAAGGGGCCCCACACCAGGCCGACGCGGCTCTGCCTGACGCCCTCGCTCGCGAACATCCAGAGCTCCTCGAGCACGAGGCCCGCGACCGAGGCGATCACGAAGATATAGACGACCTGATACCAGCCAAAGTCCATGATGTCCAGGTAGCGCTCGCGAGTGCGGACCGCGTGATTCAGCACCTCGCGACGCTGCGCGCGGGAGAGATGCCCGCCGCGCAGCTCGGGCGAGAGCGTCGTCTGGGCCATCTTGCGGTGGTCTATGGCGTCATCGAGGTCTTTTCCACGCCCCAGCCAGGTCCAGAACTGACGCAGGAGAAAGAGGGCACCGCGAACGGCGAGCAGCAGCACGAAGAGGGTGAGGATACTGGTGAGCATGCAACTCCCTATACGAGATCAGGCCGCAGGCGGCGTCGCCCGAGGCGGGCAGGAGCGGGCGAGACGTCCTCAGCGGGCGAGCCGGTCCCAGGCGGGCGGGACAGCTCCGGGCGCTGGCGAGACGTCCGACGGTTTTACGAGGCATCCCTATCCTATACGTAGCTCCTCTCGACCGCAGCTGAAAAGACCTAGCCCACGGCACTTTCGTAGTTTTCAAAAAAAGTGCTTGCATCGTACAGTCCGGTCACGTATATTATTCCTCGCGTTCGCGGGCTTAGCGCAGTTGGTAGCGCGCCACCTTGCCAAGGTGGAGGTCGCGGGTTCGAACCCCGTAGCCCGCTCCATGTATTTTCTGGGCCGACGCGTTCGGCCTTTTTTGTACGGCGAGATGGCCAAGTGGTAAGGCAGAGGCCTGCAAAGCCTTTATCCCCGGTTCGAATCCGGGTCTCGCCTCCAAGAACGTGAGAGGGCAGCCCTTCGGGACTGCCCTTTTCTTTCTCTCCCCCTTCCTCCACCCTTCTGTGCGCCCTTCCTCCACCCTTCTGTGCGCCCTCTCCCACCCTTCTTTGTCCCTTCTCCCCTTCTTCTGTGGTCTTCTCTACAGGGTTTTCCTGGTTCGCGTGGCGCGTTCCCCTCCGGCGTGGTGGCACGGACGGATTCCTTTACGTTTGCAAGCCTTGAGCCCGCACGCCAATACGTTTGAGAGACCCGGACCCACACACCAATACGTTTGAGAGCGTCAGCTAGACGAAGCTATAGGTTTGAGAAATCGGCGCGACGTTTGCCCAGGTAATAATCTCTGCAAATCCTCAAACTTATAATCCTGTGGATGGGACACCCTCAAACGTATTGCGCTGTGCCGGGGGCACTCTCAAACGTATTGCGCTGTGCCGGGGGCACGCTCAAACGTATAGGAATCCCGGGCACGACGCGGGCGCGGGTCTCAAACGTATAACAATGCGAGACGAGATCACCTTCATAGGCCAAACCCCCTACCTCTCAGCTACACCCTCTCGCGGCTTGCCTCCAAGCGACGCGGCTTGCCGCCTAGCGACGCAGCTTGACGATGCGTACCAGGGTGCCTTTGCCCCAGGGCTTGCGACCGATGGTCACGGAGTCCGCGAGAAGACGCATGAGCCTGATGCCCCGGCCGCGCTCGGACGTCTCGTCCACGCAGGGGACGGCCTCCCCCGCCCGCAGCTCAAAGCCGCAGCCGCAGTCCGTGACGTCAATGACGACGCGGTCCTCGTAGCACGCGAGCACCACGAGGGCGCACTCGCCGGCGGCGTGGTCGATGGCGTTGCCGATGGCCTCGCCCACCGTCAGCATGAGGTCAAACAGGCGGTCCGAATCCATGCCGACCCGGGACAGATGGCGCTCCACGCTGGCGCGCGTGCCGGCAAGGTCCGAAGGGTCGATGCGCACGACGCAGCGCCAGAGCGGAACGGCGGACGCCGGCAGCTCCTGCACCTGTCGAGAGCCGCCCGCGCCCGAGACGGGCGCGAAGTCAACGAGCCTTGACAGCCTCAGGGTGCGCATGACGCACTCGTTGGCCTCGGTGATGGAGAGAAGCCCCCCCACGGAGCGCATGCGACGAATCTCGCCCAGGACGAAGCCCAGGCCCGTGGAGTCGATGGCGGTGGCGGCGGCCATGTTGAGAATGATGCGCCGGCAACCGTCATCGATGAGGCCCTCCACGAGCCGTCGCGTGCGAGGGACGGTCGTGACGTCCAAATCACCGCCCACATGCACCACCGCGATGTTGGGATGTGTGTCCATGGACTGCTTGTTCCCCAAAGCCCCGGGAGCTAGACGGGGCGACGCTGAGCGCCGTGCGACGTGACGCGAAGGGGGCGCCGTGCGACGTGACGCGCCCGACGCCCCGTCGGCATCACGGTGCGAGGCCACCGCCCAGACTGTCAAAGCGTAGCAGCACCATGGCGACGTCATCCTCGAGCTGACGGTCGGTGAACGCGTCCAACGTCGCGAGCAGACGGTCAAGGAAGCCCTCATAGCCCCGGGTCGCCTGGGTCATGACGGCGTCGCGCAGGCCCTCCTCGCCAAAGAACGCCCCGTCCGGCGAGCGCGCCTCCGTGGTCCCGTCGGTATACAGCAGCAGCAGGTCGCCCTCCGAGAGCCTCACCCTGCCGTTCTTGTAGTCCATCTCGTGAAAGGCGCCCACGACCCCCGACTGTACGTCCAGGCTCTCGATCTCGCCCGTGTCGCCTCTCACGAGCAGCGCCGGCGGATGTCCCGCAGAACAGTAGGTAAGAAGGCTCACCCGCAGGTCCACGATGCCCACGAAGAGCGTCGCGAAGGTCTCAAGGCGCGAGAAGCCCAGCAGGAAGTCGTTAAGCAGGCGCACCATGCGCGCGGGCGAGAGGCCCTGCCACGAGTAGGCGCCCAGCGCCGTGCGCACGGCGGCCGAGACGGATGCCGCCTCCACGCCCTTTCCCGAGACGTCACCCATGATCACACAGGCACGCTCGTGAGGCAGGCGCACGAGGTCGTAGAAGTCGCCGCCCACGTAGGCCGTCGCCGTGGCGGAGGAATAGATGCCCTGGGCGGACAGGCCCCTCACGCTCTGAAGCTCGTTTCTCATCCCCGTCTGCAGGGCCTGGGCGATGCGCTGGTCCTGCCGGCGCGCCTCCTCGCCCAGGGTGAGCTCCCGGATGTCATGGGCGACTACCCGCAGAAAGCGGAGCTCAAGGTCATCGAAGGGCTCGGCGGTGGCGTCGCGCAACACCAAGAACACCTGTCGGCGCCCCCCTAGGCAGCCCAGGTCAAGCACTGCCCCTCGGTCCGACGCCCCGTGCGCGTCGAGCCATCGGGCCAGGTCGGATTCCGTCGCGATGCCCAGGACCTCCGACTCGGCCACGTCGCCGTGGGCGCAGGCAACCAGGGGCGTCGTCAGCCCCAGATCCACGGCAAGCGGCACGTCACCTCCCGGCAGGGCCACCGTGACGTTGCCGTCAGCTCCCGTGACGACGCGCACGGCGCAGGGGGTGGCACGCAGCTCCTGACAGGCGCTCGCGAGACAGGACAGGACCGGGGCCTCCTTGGCCCCGCTGGCCTCCATGAGCCGCGCGCGAAGCCGGGAGGCCACGTTGTCCAGGTGGTCCCCCTTGCGCTGGCGCAGGGCCGAGAAGGCGCCCACGAGCTGCACGGAAAGGTATTGGGCGACGGCGTCCAGCAGTTCGGCGTCCTCACGACGCGTGGGATGCACGTGCTCCCACCCCACCTCGATGAGGGCGATCACGTGGCCGCCAAACCACACGGGCACGGCGATGAAGCTCACGAACGGCGGCAGCGTCTCGGCACGCACCTCAAAGACCTCGCGGGTCTCCTCGTCCACCATCTCGCGAAACGCCGGGCGTCCCCGCCTGAGGGCGTCGCGTCCCGGCTCGAGCACCCTCAGCCTGAGGGCGCGACCCGCACGCGTGGTGAGCTTCTCGATCATGTAGCCAAAGGGCATGTAGCGAGACACCCGCGCCTGCCTGAGGGCGGAGCTGCGCCCCCGCAGGTGGTAGCCGTCACCCTCGGCGACAAAGAAGAGGGAGCCCGTGGCCTCCATGGTCTGGGTGATCTCCTCTATGACCTTCTCGAGCAGGGTCGTCACGTCCCGCGTGCCCAGGGTGCCCAGCACGATGTCAAGCGTGCCCGCGAGCCGGTGGTTGGCGCGCGAGAGCTCGCCCACGAGACGCTCGCGCTCGTCGTCGGCGGCCTTGGAAGCATCCGCCTCGTGCGCGACGACAAGATAGGGCCCGTGGGCAGAACCATCCGTCATGCCCACCTCGCGAGCGCGGACGGCAAGCTCGGTCTGGGCGCCGTCACCCGTGAGGCAGGTGAGCAGCTGCTGACTCCCGTCCACGGGAAACGGCAGCGAGGAGGGAGAGAAGGGCCGTCTGGGCACCACGCCCACCGCAGGGGGAAACAGGGCGCGCACGTCCGTCCCGACGAGACCTCGAGGGCCGTGGACGAAGAGCCGCTGCGCATGCTCGTTGGCCAGCAGCACGCGCCCCGTCCCGTCAAAGGCGAGGACGGCATCGCTCGTGAGGGCCAGCAGGCCGGCGAGGGTGGCGTTGACGCCGCGGGCGCCGATGCCGTCAATCCGCCGAACGATCTCTCGCGCCATCATGACCTCCATCAGTCGTGGCGGGCGTGCCCTGGGCCCGATGCCGCAGCGGTGGGTCCCGCAAGGCGAGCGTCCATGGGACGCGGTGAACTCCCATGAGACGAGGCGAGCCACCCATGTGAGAAAAAAGAGCGCTCCCGTTGGTTGGCCTGTGGCCTCTACCTGCGGGAACGCTCTTTGACACTCGTGGTGTCGGAGGCGGGACTTGAACCCGCACGACCTTTTAGTCAGTCACTAGCACCTCAAGCTAGCGCGTCTGCCAATTCCGCCACTCCGACATTCGTTTGGTGCGAAAGAAACGATACCACAGCGCCGTAATCGTGGCAACAACAATTTTTACGACGACGCCGTGCCCCGCCGTCCGCGACCCACAGCTCGCGGCCCGTGAGGCCACGCCCTCAGACCGCACCCTCACCTACAGCCGTATCGAGCTCTCCTTGATGGGGTTCTTCTCGGCAAAGTGGCAGGCGCAGTAGTGCCCGGGCAGCACCTTACGCAGCGTGGGCACCTCACTCGAGCAGCGGCCCTGGGCGATGGGGCAGCGCGTGTGGAAGGGGCAGCCGCTGGGCGGGTCGATGGGGCTCGGCACGTCGCCGGCCAGGATGATGCGCTTGCGAGCGTGCTGAATGTCCGGGTCGGGCACCGGCACCGCCGAGAGGAGCGACTGGGTGTAGGGATGATGCGGCTCCGTGTAGAGCGACTTCCAGTCGGAGTGCTCCATCAGGTGACCCAGGTACATGACGGCCACGCGGTCCGAGATGTGCTGGACGACCGACAGGTCATGGGCGATGAACAGGTACGCCGTGCCAAACTCGCGCTGAAGGTCGGACAGGAGGTTGAGCACCTGGGCCTGGATGGACACGTCCAGGGCCGAGACGGGCTCGTCGCAGATGATGAGCTTGGGCCTGAGGGCAAAGGCGCGGGCGATTCCCACGCGCTGGCGCTGCCCCCCCGAGAACTCGTGCGGGTAGCGGTTGATGTGCTCGGGGTTGAGGCCCACGACGTCCAGCAGCTCGCGCACGAACGCCGTGCGCTCGGCGGCGTCGGGCATGACGTTGTGGATGGTAAGCGGCTCGGAGACGATCTCGCCGATCGTCATACGCGGGTTGAGCGAGGCATAGGGGTCCTGGAAGATGTACTGCATGTCGCGGTGCATGGACTTGAACTCGGCCCTGCTCATCGTGGAGACGTCCTTGCCGTCAAAGATGACGGTGCCCGAGGTGGGCGTCGTGAGGCGCATGATGGAGCGGCCGGTCGTGGACTTGCCGCAACCCGACTCGCCCACGAGGCCAAAGGTCTCGCCCGGATAGATCTCAAAGCTCACGTCCTCGACGGCGTGCACCTTCTTGGAGCCCTTGCGATGCGCGGAGATCACGCCGCCCTCGACGGGAAACTCCTTGGTGAGGTGCTCGACCTTGAGCAGGGGCTGAGTGCCCTCATGCCTGTCCTGTCCCATCTATGCCTCGCCTCCTTCCTGTGCCGCGGCATGCCTGGGGGCATGCGCCTTTGGCGTGTCGGGCGCGGACTTGCCCCGCGTGCGCGAGGTGGCGGGGGCATTGGCGGCGACGAAGGCGGCATCGCCCGCAAAATGGCAGCGGGCGTAGTGACCCGTCTCGCTCACGTGCAGCTCGGGCGCCATGGTGTGGCAGCGCTCTGTGGCATAGGGGCAGCGCGGCGAGAAGGGGCAGCCGGCAGGCACGTTGACCAGCGAAGGCGGGTTGCCCGTGATGGGCGTGAGCGGGCGCTTCTCGTCGATGACGGGATCAGGGATGGAGCGGTTGAGGCCCCAGGTGTAGGGATGCAGGGGGCTGTAGAAGATCTCGTCGGCCGTGCCGAACTCCACGGGCTGGCCCGCGTACATGACCATGATCTTGTCCGCGACGTCGGCGACGACGCCCAGGTCGTGCGTGATCATGATGATTGCGTTGCCGTTCTTCTGCTGCATCTCCTGCATGAGCTCGATGATCTGCGCCTGGATGGTCACGTCGAGGGCCGTGGTGGGCTCGTCGGCGATGAGGATGTCGGGGTCGCAGGCAAGCGCCATGGCGATCATGACGCGCTGGCGCATGCCGCCCGAGAACTCGTGCGGGTAGTCCTTGACGCGCTGCTCCGGGTTGGGGATGCCCACCATGTCAAGGAGCTCGACGGAGCGCTGAAGGGCCTCCTTCTTGGAGTAGCCGCGATGCAGCCTGAGACCCTCGCCCAGCTGACGTCCGATGGTGTACACCGGGTTGAGGGAGGTCATGGGGTCCTGGAAGATCATCGCGATGTCGTTGCCGCGAATGTGCTCCATCTCCTCCTCGCTCATGGCGAGAAGCGACTTGCCGTGATAGCGCACGTCACCACCCTCGATGCGCCCCGGGGGCATGTCGATGAGCCCCATGATGGTGAGCGAGGTCACTGATTTGCCGGAGCCGGACTCGCCCACGACGCCAAGGGTCTCTCCCCTGTCAAGGGTGTATGAGACGCCGTTGACGGCCTTGACCACGCCGTCCTGCGTATGGAAGTACATCTTGAGGTCGTCGACCTCCAGAAGGTGCTCGCCCTCGGGAACGGGCAGCTCCTTGAGGTCAACATAGTTCTCGTCGCGCTTCTTTCGTCCAAACAGCATCTTATGCATCCTTCATCTTAACGTCGAGGGCATCGCGCAGGCCGTCACCGAGCAGCGTAAAGGCGAGGACGGTGAGCAGGATGGCGAGACCCGGCATGATCATGAGCCAGGGCTGGGTGGCGATGAACTTCTGCCCGTCCTCGATGAGGATGCCCCACGAGGGATCGGGGGGCACGACGCCCATGCCCAGGAAGGACAGGGCGGCCTCCGTGAGGATGGCGCCACCAATGTTCATCGTGGAGTACACCACGATGGACGCGACGGAGTTGGGGAAGATGTGGCGCATGATGATGCGCGCGTCCGATGCGCCCATGGAGCGCGCCGCGTCAACGTAGTCGTTCTCCTTGACGGAGAGGATCGCCGAGCGGAACACGCGGGCGATGGACGGCCAGCCGAGCACGCCGATGGCGATGAAGACGTTCTGGATGCCCGAGCCCAGGACCGCCAGCATGACGATCACGAAGAGGATGTACGGGAAGGCCAGAAAGACGTCGGCCAGGCGCATGATGACGGTGTCCCAGAAGCCGCCGTAATAGGCGGCGACGGCGCCCATGACGAGGCCGATGAGGGTGGAGATGGCCGTGGCCAGCAGGCCGACGGCAAGCGAGATGCGCGCGCCGTAGACGACGCGCGAGAGCACGTCGCGACCCACCTGGTCGGTGCCGAAGGGATGCGCGGCGCTCATGGGCAGGCGCGCGTCATAGAGCTGCGCCGTGGGCCCGCCCAGGGTCTGCGGAACCCAGAGGTCGGCCGTGAGGGCGACGAGCACAATGAAGACAATCCAGATGACCGCCATGATGGCCAGGCGGTTGCGCCTGAGGCGCGCCAGGGCGTCACCCCAGAGCGTGCGCGAGGGCGCGCCCGCATCGATCGTCGTTCCCTCGGCCGGCGCGGCGTCGCGCTGCTGGTCGGGCGTCTCGACGGCGACGGGCTCGCCCTTCATCCATGACTTGAGGCTCATGTCAGCCTCCCCCCTATCCCTGATCCTTGGAGCTGCCGTACCTGATGCGAGGATCGAGGAAGGCGTAGCTGATGTCCACGATGAGGTTGATGACCATGACGACGATAACGATGATCGTCACCGAACCCATGACGATGGGCCAGTCGCGCTGCGTGATGGCGCGATAGGTCTCAAAGCCCACGCCCGGCCAGTTGAACACCGTCTCGGTGAGGATGGCGCCGGCGAGCATGCCTCCAAAGTCGATGCCGATGTAGGTGACGACGGGGATGAGGGCGTTCTTGAGCGCGTGATGCAAGATGGTCGCCCGACGGGAGAGGCCCTTGGCCCGGGCGGTGCGGATGTAGTCCTGGTTCATGACCTCGAGCAGCTGCGAGCGCATGATGCGCGCCGTGTAGGCCGTTGAGACCGAAGCCAGCGTGATGGCAGGCAGGATGTAGTACATGCCCGCGTTGAACTCGGCGGTGGGACCCCCCGCCCCCGAGATGGGCAGATAGAAGCCTCCGCCCGTCCAGTCCTTGACCATGATGCCAAAGAAGAGCTGCAGCAGCATGCCCAGCCAGAACGCGGGCATGGCGACGAGGATGGACGTAGAGAGGGTGACGAGCACGTCCCAGAACGAGTAGCGCTTGATGGCCGACACCATGCCCGCCAGGATGCCGATCACCGCCTCGACGAGGATGGCGACGGCGGCAAGGCGGATGGTGTAGGGATACTTCTCCATGAGGATGGACGAGACGCTCTTGCCGGACTGCTGGTAGGAGACGCCCAGGTCACCTTGGAGAAGCCCGCCCAGATACAGCGTGTAGCGCTTCCACAGGGGGGTCTCGACGGGATTGCCGCTCTCGTCAAGGATGGGCTTGCCGTCGGCGTCGGTGTCGATGAGGTGATACGTGGCACGCAGGTTGAGCTCGGTCTGCGGATCGAGCTTCTTCTCTCCGGCGATGAGCTTGATGGGGTCACCGGGGACGATGTTCTGCATGGCAAACAGAATGAGCGTGACGCCCAGAAACACCGGGATGAACTGAAGAACGCGCTTGACGATGTACTTGCCCATACGAAGGACTCCTCCATGAGACGCCCCAGGCTTGGTCCTTTCTGGCGGGGGACGCCCTATCGCTCATACAAAACGAGGGGTGGGACACCGTGCTACCGATGCCCCACCACCATCGTGTGTCGCTACGACCTACGCGAAACCAAAATCAGCAAGACCTAAGCTTGGATGCTTGCGGTCGCAAAGTCAACCTTGCTCTGCGGATCAAGGTAGAGCTTCTCGATACGGGAGCTGCCGACCCAGTTGTGCGAGTAGAACATCAGGGGAATGATGGGCATGTCCTCGCCCAGGGTCTTGTTGATGGCGCGGAAGGCCTCCTTGCGCTTGTCCTCGTCCGTGATCTGGCGCGCCTCGTCGATGGCCTTGTCAACTGCGGGGTTGTTGTACTTGGAGTAGTTGTTGTCCGCAGTGCTGTAGAAGTTGGGATAGATGAAGTTGTCCATCGTGGGATAGTCGGCGATCCAGCCGAGACGACCCATCTGGAAGCTGCCGTCACCGAGCTTCGTGAGGTAGGACGCCCACTCCTGGGACTCCTGCGTCACCTTGAAGCCCACGGCCTCGAGGTCGCTCTGGATGATGGACATGATGTCCTCGTGGCCGCCGCCCGAGTTGTAGCTGAGCGTGATCTCGGTGCCCGCGAGGTTGTTGTCGTCCACGAGCTTCTGGGCGGCCGCCTTGTCGTACTTGCAGTCGGGCCAGGAGTTGTCCATGCCGGGGTCAAGAATCTTGGGGAAGACGCTGTCGGCAGGGGTGCGCGTGCCCTCGAAGAGGGTGTCGCAGATGTTCTGGCGGTTGATGGCCAGCGAGATGGCGTGACGCACGGTCGCGTCGGTGATCTTCTCGCAGTTGACGGCGAGGTAGTACACCGAGAGCTCAGCGCCGGTGAGGACCTGGTGGCCCTTGGTGACGGTATAGCCGTCCTCGGACTTGCCGTACTTCTCGCTGATCTCGCCAAAGCGGCCCGTGGGGATCTGCGCCATATCGAGGTTGCCGCCCTCGAACTCGCGGAAGGCGGTGGTGGGGTCCTTCTGGATGGAGAAGTTGATGGCGCCGAGCTTGGCCTTTTCGCCGTAGTAGTCGTCAAAGCGCTTGACGTTGATGTACTGGTCGGCCACCCAGTCGCCGTCCATCATGAAGGGGCCGTTGCCGATGGGGTGCTTGAGGAACGACGCGGGGTCGTCCAGCGCGGCCTGGGGCACCGGCGCGAGGGCGGGGTGCGAGCAGACCGTGGGGAAGTCGGCCATGGGGGCGTTGAGCTTGATGACGAGGGTGTTCTCGTCGGGGCAGGTGACGCCCGAAAGCTCCTTGGCCTTCTTGCTGAGCATCTCCTCGTAGCCCACGATGGGGGCAAGGTGGTAGTTGATCTCGGAGGGGGTGGGCATGTCGGGGTCGCAGATGCGCTCGAAGCCGCGCTTGAACGCCTTGGCGTCCACGGCATCGCCGTTGTGGAACTTGGCGCCCTTGACCAGGTGGAAGGTGAACTCGGTGTCGTCGTCGTTGGACTCCCAGGACTCGGCCGCCTTGGGGACGACCGCGCCCTTTGCCCAGTCGTAGTCCGTGAGCGCGTCAAACAGGATGTGCTCGACCTGCGTGCCCTGGTCCTCCTGGGTGTTGTAGGGGTCAATGGCAACGGGGTTGTTGATGTAGTACTTCAGGGTGCCGCCGGCGCCCGTGCCGCCCTCAGAGGACCCGGCGTTCTTCTTGCCGCATCCGGCAAGGGCCGCGAGGGCCGTCGACGCGAGCCCCCCCGCAACGAAGCCACGGCGCGTTACTGCATGGTTCTGATGCATGAAGTTCCTCCGTTTCCATGCGCGACGAACATGACGCCGTCGCGCAACTCTATGGGAAAACATGGGGATACCGCTTAACCAGCCCATGTTTATGGATAGTAGTACCTATTTTATGCCAAGGCATGCAGGTATTGCAACGCTAGGCCAAACAGGACGCCCATCGAAAACTTTCCCCCGCTGGCGACATTGCCGCCCGCGGGCGATCCGATTGCGCTACACGCCCAGGATGGTGCCGTTGGGGAAGGTGATGGCAAGCACCAGCACGCAGACCACGAACACCGTGGTCGTGATGAGGGTGAGGCGGTCGAGATTATGCTCGAGGATGCCCGTCCCCGCGCTGGCGTTATACAGCGAGGCGGCGATCATGTCCGACACGCCCGTCCCCTTGCCGGAATGCATGAGGATGAGGACGATGCTGAGGAAGGCCGAGACGAACATCAGGATGAGGACGATGGTGTTGAAAATACCCACAGAGGCTCCTTTGACGACGGGGCCGGCGACGCCGTCGCATCGCCGGCCCCCGACACATGCGCATTCGCTGGTACTTTAGCACAGATGAGCGCGGCGCACGTCCGGCCTGCCTACATGGCCGCCCTCACCATGGCGGCGAAGGAGTCCGCCTTGAGCGACGCGCCGCCCACCAGGGCGCCGTCGACGTCCCTCTGATCGAGGAAGCCGGCGACGTTCTCGGGCTTGGCCGAGCCGCCGTACAGGATGCGGATGCCGTCGGCCGTCGTGGCGCCGAAGACCTCGGTGAGCGTCGCGCGGATGGCGGCGCAGACCTCCTGGGCGTCGTCGGCCGTGGCGGTCTTGCCGGTGCCGATGGCCCAGATGGGCTCATAGGCGACGACGTACGCCGAGGGGTCCTCGATGGTGAGGCCTGCCGTGTCCTTCTTGATCTGGTCGACGACAAAATCAACATGAGTGCCGGCCTCGCGAACCTCAAGCGGCTCGCCGCAGCAGCTGATGGGGATGAGGCTGTGGGCCATCAGGGCCTTTGCCTTGCGGTTGACGTCCTCGTCCGTCTCGCCAAAGTAGCCCCGACGCTCGGAGTGACCGATGATGCAGTAGCGAACGCCCACGTTGGTGAGCATGTCAGGAGCGGTCTCGCCGGTGAAGGCGCCCTTCTCCTCCCAGTAGACGTTCTGGGCGCCCAGCGCGAAGGGCGCGGCCTCCTGCTCGATGACCTCCGCGACGCCCTTGAGGTCAACGGCGGGCGGGCACACGACGACGTCCACGTCGCCGCTGCCGTCGGCGAGCTCCTTGGCAAGGCCCTGCGCGAGGATGACGCCCTCGGTGTAGGTCTTGTTCATCTTCCAGTTGCCGGCGATCATACGGTTACGCATCGAGAAGCGCCTCCACTCCGGGAAGGGCCTTGCCTTCGACGAGCTCCATGGATGCGCCACCGCCAGTGGAGATCCAGCTCATCTTGTCGGCCAGGCCAAACTTATTGATGGCGGCCACCGAGTCGCCGCCGCCGATGATGGACGTGCAGTCGGCGTCGGCGATGGCGCGGGCCACGGCCTCGGTGCCGGTGGCAAACTGGTCCATCTCGAAGACGCCCATGGGGCCGTTCCAGAAGACGGTCTTGGCGCCCTTGACGGCCTCGCAGTAGAGCTCGACGGTCTTGGGGCCGATGTCCATGCCCATGCGATCGTCAGGGATCTTGTCAGAGTCCACGACCTCGCCCTGGGCGTCCTCGCCAAAGTGGTCGGCCACGACGTTGTCCACGGGAAGCAGGATCTTGCAACCCTTGGCCTCGGCCTTCTTGAGCATCTCGCCGGCGCGCTCGACCCAGTCCTCCTCCTTGAGGGAGGTGCCCACCGTGTAGCCCTTCGCCAGGAAGAACGTGTAGGCCATGCCGCCGCCGATGATGAGGGTGTCCGCGGCGTCGATGAGATGGTCGAGGACGCCGATCTTGGAAGACACCTTGGAGCCGCCGACGATGGCGACGAAGGGACGCTCGGGCTCGGCGAAGATGGAGGTCAGGGTGTCGACCTCCTTCTCGAGCAGGAAGCCCGCGACGGCCGGGATGTGGGCGGCGGGGCCGACGACGGAGCCCTGGGCGCGGTGCGCCGTGCCGAAGGCGTCAAGGACGAAGACGTCGCCGTAGGAGGCGAGCCTCGTGGCGACCTCGGGGTCGTTCTTCTTCTCGGCCTTGAGGAAGCGGACGTTCTCAAGGACGAGGATCTGGCCGGGCTTCAGGGCCTTGACCGCGGCCTCGGCCTCGTCGCCATAGGTGTCGGCCACGAACTTGACGTCATAGCCGGTCAGCTCGGCCAGCTTGTCGGCTGCGGGCTTGAGCGACAGCTCGGGCTCGGGACCGTCGCCCTTGGGGCGACCGAGGTGGCTCATCAGGATGACGGCCGCGTTGTGATCCTTGAGGTAGGTGATCGTGGGGATGGCGGCGCGGACGCGCGTGTCGTCGGTGACGACGCCGTCCTTGAGGGGAACGTTGAAGTCGACGCGCACGAGGACGCGCTTGCCGTCCACGTTGACGTCACGGACGGTCTTCTTGGTAAATGCCATGCTCGCTCCTTCTGGTAGCGGTGCCCGTGATACGAGGGAGGGTGCGGCCGCGGCCCAAGGACCTGCGACCGCACCCCCCATGAGGCTACGAGTGCTCCCGCCTAGGCGACGAACTTCTCGAAGTACTTGATGGTGCGGACCATCTGAGAGGTGTAGGAGTTCTCGTTGTCGTACCACGAGGTGACCTGGACGAGGCTCTGGCCGTTGCCGAGGTCCTGGACCATGGTCTGGGTGGCGTCAAAGATCGAGCCGTGGGTCTCGCCGATGATGTCGCGCGAGACGATGTCGTCCTCGTTGTAGCCGAAGGTCTCGGGGATGGACTCGGCATAGGCCTTCATCGCGGCGTTGACCTCGTCCACGGTGACCTTCTTGTCAACGACGGCGTAGAGGTTCGTGAGCGAGCCGGTGGGCGTGGGGACGCGCTGGGCTGCACCGATGAGCTTGCCGTTGAGCTCGGGCAGGACGAGGCCGATGGCCTTGGCGGCACCGGTGGAGTTGGGGACGATGTTCTCGGAGGCGGCGCGAGAGCGACGCTTGTTGCCCTTGCGCTGGGGGCCGTCGAGGGTCATCTGGTCGCCGGTGAAGGCGTGGATGGTGGTCATGATGCCCGAGACGATGGGGGCGAAGTCATTGAGGCCCTTCGCCATGGGAGCGAGGCAGTTGGTGGTGCAGGAGGCGGCGGAGATGATGTCGTCGTCAGCAGTCAGCGACTCGTGATTGACGTTGAAGACGATGGTGGGCAGGTCATTGCCCGCGGGAGCGGAGATGACGACCTTCTTGGCGCCGGCGTCGATGTGGGCCTGCGCCTTGGCCTTGGAGGTGTAGAAGCCGGTGCACTCGAGGACGACGTCAACGCCAAGCTCGCCCCACGGCAGCTTGGAGGCGTCAGCCTCGGCGTAGATCGTGATCTTCTTGCCGTCCACGATGATGGAGTCCTCGGTGGACTCGACCTTGTGGTCGCGGGAGTAGTTGCCCTGGGTGGAGTCGTACTTCAGAAGGTAGGCAAGCATGTCCGGCGAGGTGAGGTCGTTGATCGCGACGATCTCGGTGCCCTCGTGCGAGAACATCTGACGGAACGCCAGACGGCCGATGCGGCCGAAGCCGTTAATAGCAACCTTGACTGCCATACTGTCTCCTTTCGCGAGGCCATCTGGAGGCCGTTCCTCCGACTGGCCACTCACATGCACGCAACATATTTTACCCCTTTTGCCATGACAGCGTGATGTTCGACGCGTCGTCGGCGCCTTGGGGCGGCAGGCACGCTCACGAGCCGGTCCCGTCGCGAGGGGGTCGGCGCCCCGACGCCAGCTGCGCCTTCCCGCCGCCCGCGCG
>NZ_LN898208.1 GCF_001457795.1 Olsenella massiliensis
GCACGTCCTGTTTGCGGAGGTACATCCGGCGAACGTGTCCGACGGGGTGGCGCCGTCCGCCACGCCGCACAGGGAGGAAGGCGCTCAGGGCGTGGCCCCCTCCGACAAGACCGCGGCGGCCGGAGCCGACCCGGAGGCAGATGCGCTCGCCCGCCAGATCCTTGAGCTGGCCCGCTGCGAGGTCGTGGCGCGCAACCCCTTCCTGGCGAGCTCCCTCTCGCTGCTGACGCCCGTCGCCGGCCACGGGTCATCCAGCCTGTTTCGCGTGGACGGGCGCAGCCTTAGCTATGACGTTGAGCGTGTGATGGGCGACTTTGTGGAGCATCGCCGCGCGCCGACCCATGACCTCGTCCACGCGCTCGCCCACTGCCTGCTGCTCCACCCCTTCGTGGGGGGAAGCCTGCGCAGACGGCACTGGGACCTCGCCGCCGACATCGCCGCAGAGGCGGTGGTCGCCGAGCTCATGGGACCGCGAGACGGCCTGCGAGGCAGTCGGGAGCAGGCGGCGTTCGACCAGCTGGGCGCCGTCCTCGCGGGGCGCCTCGGTGCCGAGCGCATCTATCGCGCGCTGGGAGAGGGACGCTTTGAGAACGACGTCGAGCAGTGGGAGCGACTCTTCGTCTCCGACGATCACGGCAGCTGGTATCCCGAGCCGCAGGACGCACCCGCGGACGACGGGAAGGGCGACGAGGGCGCCCCCCGGCAGGGCGAGCGGTCTGGCCGGACCTCAAACCCCGACGAGGGAGAGGGTCCCTCCGAGGGTCCCGGCGCCGCCCGTGACGACGATCAGGCACGCGACCTGCCAGAAGCTTACGATGGCGCGCCCCACGACGGCCCGCCACCCGCGAGCGGGGACGCAAGGGCCGCCTGCGAGGACGCGTGCGCGCAGGAGCGCTGGGCCAAGGCCGCAAAGTCTCTGCGCGTTGACCTCGAGACGCTCTCGCGGTCCTACGGCTCCCAGGCGCAGGGGCTCGTGCGCGAGCTTGCCGTCAGCACGCACGAGCAGGTGGACTATCGCGAGTTTCTCCGCCAGTTTGCCGTGTCCAGCGAGGAGATGCACCTCTCTGACTCCGAGTTCGACTACGTCTTCTACACCTACGGACTCCAGCTGTACGGCGACACACCCCTCATAGAGCCCCTGGAATTTAGGGACGAGAAGCGCATCAGGGACTTTGCCATCGTCATCGACACGTCGAGCTCGGTGACGGCGACGGTGGTCCAGCAGTTCGTGGACGCCACCTTTGACGTGCTCACGAGCGCGTCAAGCTTCTTCGAGCGCACGAACATCCACATCATCCAGGCCGACGCCCGCGTGCAGGGCGACACCAAGATCAGCTCGCTCGCCGACCTCGACCGCTGGCGCCGGTCCATTCGTCTCAAGGGGTTCGGGGGCACGGACTTTCGACCGGCCTTCCGCTACGTGCGCGAGCTCAGGGAGCGAGGGGAGTTCGATGACTTTCAGGGGCTCATCTACTTCACCGACGGCTGGGGCATCTATCCCGAGCAGATGCCCCCCTATAAGACCACCTTCGTCTTCTACGACGAGGACCACCGACCCGAGCTCGTGCCCGCCTGGGCGTTGCAGATCACGCTGCATCCCGGCGAGTTCGAGAGCATGTCCGTCTACTGAGCCGCTCCAGGCGACCCGGGCGGAGAGGAGCGTCACATGAACATAGCCGAGGCAACCGAGCAGATCGAGGGTGCCGTGAGGGCCTACCTCGCCAAGGACGACGACGGACTGGACATGGTACCGCCCCCGATGCAGCGCCCCATCATCCTGATGGGCCCCCCGGGCATCGGCAAGACGGCCGTCGTGAGCCAGGTGGCCGAGCGTCTGGGCATCAACTTCGTGTCCTACTCGATCACCCATCACACCCGGCAGAGCGCCCTGGGCCTCCCCTACATCGGCGGGGCGCGCTTTGGCGAGCGTGACTATCGCGTCAGCCGCTACACCATGAGCGAGATCATCGCCGCCGCCTACGACGCCGTCGAGCGGTCCGGCACGAGGGAGGGCATCCTCTTCTTGGACGAGGTCAACTGCGCCTCAGAGACGCTCATGCCTTCCATGCTGCAGTTTCTGCAGTACAAGACCTTCGGGCAGCACCGCCTGCCTGCCGACTGGGTCATCGTCTGCGCCGGCAACCCCCCCGAGTACAACCGGGCGGCGCGCGAGTTTGACCCCGCCATGATGGACCGTCTCAAGCGCATTGACATCGAGCCCGACCTCGACGTGTGGATGGACTACGCCACGACGCATGGCGTCCATCCCGCCGTCACGAGCTACCTGGCAAGCAAGCCCGCGTACTTCTATCGCCTGCGGGCGGGCGTCAGGGGGGCGCGCATCGTGACGGCACGCGGATGGGAGGACCTCTCCCGCATGATAGGCGCGTACCGCCGCGAGGGCATGGGCGTCTCGCTCGCGCTCGTCTCGCAGTACCTGCAGGACCGTGAGGTCGCGGAGGACTTCTCGCTGTACCTCGAGCTCTTCTCGAAATATGAGGACGACTACAAGGTCCAGGACATCCTGGGCGGCACCGCCGCGCCCGGCATCGCCGATCGCGCCCGGGACGCCGCCCTGGACGAGCGCATCGCCCTCATCAACCTGCTGCTGGGCGCCGT
The DNA here is from genome assembly GCF_001457795.1 of Olsenella massiliensis. Taxonomy (GTDB): domain Bacteria; phylum Actinomycetota; class Coriobacteriia; order Coriobacteriales; family Atopobiaceae; genus Olsenella_F; species Olsenella_F massiliensis. Next base: position 2,620 of record NZ_LN898208.1, read on the forward strand.
CCTGGCTGACGTCCATGCGCTCGACCAGGCACGCGGCGCCCTCGAGCTGACGCGGCGCGCCCTTGACGGTCGCGACGCCCACGCGGGCGACGCCCTGCCGTCATGGCTTAAGGCGCAGGAGCGGTCGTGCCGAACGACGGTGGCCCAGGCGCGCGCCAAGGGCACGACCAGCGAGGGGCGCCTCAAGACCCTCCTGGCCCAGGCGTCGCTTCTCGCGCGACTGCGCAGGGAGCTGCTCAGGGCCCGGACGCTGGGCGACGGCGACGAGGGCGTCGTCTGCGCGCAGGCCCTGGCAAGGTGCGCGAGCGAGCTTGACGAGCGCGCGGGGTCGGTCATGGGGCGGGTGGACAACGCCCTTGACTTTCTGGACGCCTGCTGCGGCGACGGGCAGGAGATGCTCGTGTTCGTGACGCATCTTGCGGTGGACGAGCCCTTCATGCGGCTGGCGAGCGAAGGCGGCGCAGAGGCCTTCGTCAGGCACAGCCAGGCCCTCATGCTCCATGAGCGGGGCATCGACCTCTTGAGCCAGGCGGAGCGCGTCGCGGCACGCGCGGCCGGCACGAACGGCAGCTAGGGCCGACCCATAGACGCGCCGCCGCCCCCGTACGCTGGTTGGGAGACGGCGGCGCGGGACGAGACCACGGACGGCAGGACGAAGGCTAGCGCGCGAGGTCCTCGACGATGGCGTCCGCGAGGGCGTCGAGCTGCTCGACGTCCTCCTCGGTCACGCTCGACTTGATCTTGACCATGGGGTCAAGGATCTGGACGTTGGACATGCGTCCCAGGCGCTGCTTGAGGAGCGCGCCGGCCTGGGGCGACCAGCTGCCGTTCTCGATGATGGCGACCGTGCGGTTGCGCATGTTGTGCTTCACGAGGTCCTGCACGAAGTGGTCCATGCCGTCAAAGATGTCCAGGTTGTAGGTGGAGGAGGCAAACACGAGCGTGGAATACTGAAAGGCCCTGGACACGAGCTCCGAGACGTCGGTCTTGGACGAGTCGTAGACGCGGACGTTCTTGAGGCCGCGCTCGGCGAGCTTGCCGGCGAGGATGTCGGCGGCGTTGGCCGTATGACCGTAGACCGACCCGTAGAAGATGCAGACGCTGTCGTACTCCGGGGTGTAGCTCGCCCACTTCTGATAGCGCAAAAGGATGCGGTCAAAGTCCTGGCGCCAGAGGTGACCGTGCAGGGGGAAGATGTACTTGAGGTCGAGCTTGGCCGCCTTGGCCAGGACCGCCAGGGTCTGCGGACCGTACTTGCCCACGATGTTGGCGTAGTAGCGCCGCGCCTCGCGGGCGTAGGTGCGCGTCCACTTGACCTCGTCGGCAAAGAGGTTGCCGCCCAGGGCGCCAAACTCGCCGAAGGCGTCGGCCGAGAAGAGCGCGCCGGTGTGCACGTCAAAGCTCATGATGACCTCGGGCCAGTGGACCATGGGCGCCGTGATGAAGCGGAGCGTGTGACGCCCCAGCTCGAGCGTGTCGCCCTCCTTGACGACGATCTTGCGCGACTCGATGTCAAGGTCGGGATAGAACTGCCCCATGATCCTGAAGCCCTGCATGCTCGCGACGAGCTTGAGCTCGGGATAGCGTCGCACCAGGTCGGGAATGGCGGCGCAGTGGTCGGGCTCCATGTGGTCAACGACCAGGTAGTCAAGGGGACGGCCCCCCAGGACGTGCGCGAGGTTCTCAAAGAGCTGGTCGCGCACGGCGTTGTCGATGCCGTCGAGGAGGCAGGTCTTCTCGTCCATGATCACGAAGTTGTTGTAGGCCATGCCCTCGGGCGTGGGATAGTTGTTCTCAAAGAGCTCAAGGCGGCGGTCAGAGGCGCCCACCCACCACGTGTCCTCGCAAATCTGGCGAACGTTATGCATGAGCCACTCCTCACGTTATCGAACTACAAAAACGGCCAGACACGACGAGGTGCCTGGCCTACCGTTTCAATGGTGGGTCGTGAGGGGGTCGAACCCTCGACCTTGGGATTAAGAGTCCCCTGCTCTACCATCTGAGCTAACGACCCATCGACGTGAAATGGGGTGGGTAGAGGGGCTCGAACCCTCGACCTACGGAGCCACGGTCCGTCGCTCTGCCAACTGAGCTACACCCACCATGCCCCACCTCGTATCGCGCTTGACTATCATGCCCAAAGTCAGTTCCCTTTGCAAGGGTCTTTTCCAAAAAATCTCAGCGGGTGTGCCTGGCACGGCGAGGCGCGGGCGGTACGGCATGTTCCGCGCGGCGGACATGCCAGGGCGGGCGCGAGGTGACGGGCGCGCCAGCAGCCGACAAGACGCCGGCAACAAAGCCGCAAGCCTGCGGCAAGTAGCTTGCGGCGGCAGGCAGAGGGCCCCTCTTTCCCTTGATAAGCTCCGTGATTCCCTTTCGTGGCCCGTGCGGCGACCCAAAACTTGAGAGTGCCGACATCGGATGACGCGTCACGTGCGAAGGGAGCGATCATGAGCAGCTGTCCACAGCGTTCTGCCAACCTGACGATGGGAGGCCTTGGAGGTGGCCTTTCCGTGCGCGAGGGGCCCCGTCAGGGCCCGCGGGCCCACGCCCGCGCGCGTCTGGCGCAAAGCCCGCGCACCTGGCAGGCGCTCATCGCCGTGCTCGTCGCCGCCCTCGCGCTCCTAACGGCCCTGAGCGTGCCCGAGGGGCTCCAGAGCCTGCCCGTGACCCGTGCCGCGCGCGGGGCGGCGACCGGTGACGTCTGCGACGTGCGCCCGCTGCCTGCACGGGTCGTGCGGGAGGCCATGACGCTCGTCGGCTCCGGCGGCAGGTGCGCCCGGGGAGGCGATGCGCTATGAGGCCCCTCCTGCGCCGGGCGCTCATGGCCAGCGCCTGCCTCGCCTGCGCTCTTGTGGCGATCCTGTGCGTCGCGCCCCGAGCGGCGAGGGGAGCCGAGCCGCATCAGACGATCGACGTGGTCAAGACCTCCTTTGCGACCTTTTCCACGAGCCAGCCACATACCACGGCCTTCTGCTGCGAATATGGGGTGTCCCTCGGCACGACGACGAGCTTCGAGCGGCGCGAGCGCGTCACGGGGGCGCTGGGCTACGTGCTCTATCACGGTCATCCGGCATCTCAGCACGTCAAGGGGCTCTCGGGCAAAGACGCCCGCCTCGCCACCCAGTGGGCCGTCTGGCGCTGCACCGACGACCTGGGCTGGAACCGCTTTCCCGGCGACATGGGCATGGAGGGCTACGTCGTGCTGACCGATGACGTCGCGCGCGGCATGACCAAGACCGTGCGCGACGCGGGCGACGCCCTGTACCAGGAGGCCAAGGCCTGGGCGGCCTCAACGGCAAACGTTGACGCCGCCGCCGAGAATAACTGCTCGTGGCGCTACGAGAACGCGCGCAACCCCACGTCGCAGGCCCTGGTCGTCACCAACCTCGAGCATGAGGGATGGCTCAGGCTCACAAAGGCGAGCGCGGCGTCGTCCATCACCCAGGACAACGGCTGCTACTCCCTCGAGGGGGCGCGCTTCGTCGCCTACGCCGACAGCGCATGCACGCACGAGGTCGGGACCCTCACGACCAAGGCGGACGGCACGGCGAACGTCCTCTCGCTCCAGCCAGGCAGATACTGGGTGAGGGAGGTGGAGGCGCCGAGAGGCTACGCGCTCTCCCAAAAGACGAGGGAGGTAGACGTCGCCGCGGGCCGGGAGGCCGTCGTGAGCTTTGTCGACGAGCCGGCGGTGGACGACGGCTGGGCCCTCCTCAAGAAGGAGGACGAGGACACCAAGGGCGTGCCGCAGGGCGACGCCGGCCTGGGAGGGGCGCGCTTTCGCGTGAGCTTCTACGACAACGTGGACGGAACCACCACGGGCGCCCCAAGGCGCAGCTGGATCTTTGCGACCAACGAGGACGGATGGGTGGACTTTGGCAACGCCTCGAACCTCGTGGGCGGAGACGCGCCCTTCACCACCGCCGAGGGCAGGATCGTGATGCCGCTTGGCAGCTACCTCATACAGGAGGTCTGCGCCCCTGCGGGCTACGCCCTCCCCTCCCCTCCTCCCGCCTTCACGGCCGTCGTGAGCCAGGACGGCTCGACGAGGCGCGCCGTATGGCACGCCCAGACAGGGCCCACGACGACGGTTCCCGACGAGCCTGACGTCGTCAGCGTGGCAGCGGAGCGGCCCCAGAGAACGGGAGAGGTCTCGGGCACGAAGGTCGACGCCGAGCGCGACGCCGGCGTTCCCCAGGGGGACGCCTCTCTCGCCGGCGCCGTGCTCTCCATCCTCAACGCGTCAGACCACCCCGTGTCGTTCGGCGGCAGGGCGATCGACGTCGGGGCTGAGGTCACCACCGCCGTCACCAACGACGCCGGGGCCTGGCGCGTGGAAGGCCTTCCCTACGGCACCTACGCCGTGGTGGAGAAGTGCCCCTCGCCGGGCTACCTGCCCAACTCGACGTGGAGGCTCACGCTGAGGGCGCACGAGGGCGACGGTCGAAGCTACCGCCTACAGGCCCTCCCCGAGCAGGTGGTGCGCGGTGACGTCCGCGTCGCCAAGGTCTCCTGCGAGAACGGCGAGGGCAAGGCGGAGGGGGCGGCGACCCTCGAGGGCGCACAGCTCGTCATAACCAACCGCTCGACCGTCTCGGTGCTGGCCGACTCGGGCGAGCTGAGGGAGTGCCAGCCGGGCGCCTTCGTCCTCACCGTCACGACCAACGAGGGCGGCGTGGCGCAGACCGAGGGCAAGGCGCTGCCCTTTGGCAGCTACGAGGTCATGGAGAAGACGGCCCCCGAGGGCTACCTCGTCAACAAGGGGTGGAAGAAGCAGTTCTGCGTCAGGGAGGACGGCCAGAAAGTCGAGCTCGAAGGCCCCGACGCGACCGTGGCAGACCAGGTCAAGCGCGAGGGCTTCCACTTCTCGAAGAAGGACGCGCCCTCCATGGGCGCGCTGCCCCGCACCGCCTTCCTCGTCATCGCCCAGTCCGACCAGGACGGCGACGGGCGCAACGAGGCACACGTGATCGTGACGGACGAGAACGGCGCGTTCGACAGCGACAACTTTGACGAGGGCCGCCTTGACAACGCGAACGACGCGGCCGTGAGCGACCTCGCTTTTACGCATGACGACTCTGGCAGGGTCATTGCCGACCTCGATGCGCTCAAGCTGTCAGACGATGCGCTCGACCCCGAGAGAGGCGTCTGGTTCACGGGCCGCACCGACCTGACAACGCGGCCCAAGCCGGGCAGGAAGGCCTTTCCCTTTGACCGCTACACCGTGCAGGAGCTCCCCTGCAAGGCCAACGAGGGACGTCAGCTCGTCACGTTTGAGGTCGAGCTCAAGCCGGCGGACAGGAACGACGGCGCCACCGTGGACCTCGGCACCATCGACGACCACCCCGGCCCTCAGCTGAGGACGAGCGCCCAGGGCCCGGACGGCTCAAAGGTGCTGGAGGCGCAGGATGAGCTGAGCCTCAAGGACGCGGTTCACTACACCGGCCTCGAGCCCGGGGTGACCTACGAGCTGGAGGGCAGCCTGCACCTGCGCGACGTTGCAGGGACGGACCGTGGCCCCCTCTCGGACGCAGGCGGGACGGTGCGCGCCTCGCGCACCTTTACGCCCCAGGGCAGCTCGGGCACCGAGGAGCTCACGTTCACGTTTGGCGGGGCGTCACTGCAGGAGGGCGCCCAGCTCGTGGCCTTTGAGACGCTGAGCAAGGACGGGTCCGTCGTGACGCGGCACGAGGACATAGCGGACGCGGCGCAGACGGTTGTGGTGAGGGCGAGCGGGCGGACGAGGGCGACGGCCGCAGGGACGGGCAAGGGCCTCATGGGCGCCTCCGCCAACCAAACCATCAAGGACACGGTGACCTACCGGGGGCTCACGCCCGGCAAGACCTATGACGTGCTGGGCACCCTGCATCTGCGCGGATCGGACGGCGGCGACGGCGGCCAGCTCACGACGCCCGACGGGACGCCCGTCGAGGCGCGCACGTCCTTCACCCCAAGCGCGCCGACCGGTTCGGTGGAGCTGAGCTTCTCGGTGGACGCCTCCTCGCTCGAGGGGAGCACCCTCGTCGCCTTCGAGACGGTGAGCGCGGACGGCGCCGAGGTGTTCGTCCATGCCGACATCGCCGACGAGGGGCAGTCTATCCACATCCCCGCCATCCACACCACGGCGCACGGCGAGACGACCGAGGACGGCGGCATCGAGGCCGCCAGCGCGCAGCGCGTCGTTGACACGGTGCGCTACGAGAATCTCGTTCCCGGACAGCCGTGCCGCATGACGGGGACCCTCCACCGACGCGGGGATGACGGGTCCGACCAAGGGCCCGTCAAGGACGCCTCGGGCGCGGACCTCTCCTCGTCGGTGGACTTCACGCCCACGGAGCCCTCGGGCTACGTCGACGTCGTCTTCCAGGTGGACGGCTCAAACCTCAGGGGCGCGCGTCTCGTCGCCTTCGAGGAGCTGAGCGTGGACGGCGCCACCGTCGCCTCCCATGCCGACATCGACGACGAGGGGCAGACCGTGAGCGTCGCGGCCCTCTCGACGAGCGCGAGGGGGGCGGCGAGCGGGACGCACGAGGAGGAGGGACGCGGCACCACCAAGATCGTCGACACCGTCTCGTACGCGGGGCTCACGCCCAAAAAGGGCTATATCCTGACGGGGACGCTGCACGTGCGGGCCGACGACGGCTCCGACGCGGGCGTCCTCATGCAGGACGGCAGCGTCATGGACCCCGCGCGGGCAGACCTCTCCCAGGCGGTGAGCGCCTCGTTGGACCTGACGCCAGAGGCGTCGCAGGGGTCGGTGGACCTCGAGTTCACCTTTGACGGGACGCTTTTGCTGGGCAAGACCGTCGTCGCGTTCGAGAGGCTCTCCCACGAGGGGAGGACCGTCGCCGCTCACGCGGACGTCAGCGACGACGAGCAGGCGGTGAGCATACCCAAGATCCTGACGAGCGCAGAGACGGAGGGCAGGAAGACGGCCCCCGCGGCCGAGGTGAGCGTCACCGACCGCGTCAGCTACGAAAACGTGACCCCCGGCCAGACCTACCGCGTCGTGGGACGCATGGTGGACCAGACGGGCGAGGCGCTCTCGGACGAGAGGAGCGTCGAGTTCAAGGCCGAGGCGAGCGCGGGGTCCGTGGACGTTCCCCTGCAGGTTGACCTCTCCCGGCAGGCCGGCAGGAAGGTCGTCGCCTTCGAGCGTCTGGAGCGCGTCGGTGACGAGGACGCCGATACGGTCGTCGCCCGTCACGAGGACCTCACCGACGAGGCACAGACCGTCACGGTGGAAGCGCCCCCGAATGGTGGCGGTCCCAACGGAGGCTCCCCGCGTGGGGGCACCGGCGTGGGCAAGGCCCTGCGCAGCCTGGCCCAGACGGGCTCGGGGCCCCTCGCCTGGGTGCTCGGCGCGGCAGGGTCCGCCCTCCTTGGGTCTGCCCTCTGGCGGGCGCGCGGCCTCAGGGGCCCACGGCTGGGACGCACGGCCCGACGCGCGCTCAGGGGCCGTCGGCGCGCCCATACGCTCCCATGAGAAGGAGACCAGCGCCGCGCTGGGGCCTGCGCGCCGCGCTGACGCTGGTCGCGGCCCTGGGGGCGGGCGGCATCGCAGGAGGGTGCCGCCTGCTTCTGGGAGAGCTTTCCTCCATACGGCAGGTAGAGGCCGTGGCCGGGGCGGCCCGCCAGGAGGCGGGCCCGCCCTCCCTCGCGCGGGCGCGGCAGGAGGCCCCCTGCTGCCAGGCCTGGATCGAGGTGCCCGGCGCCCAGATTGACCTGCCCCTGGCGCAGGCAGACGCGTCGGACCCGGACTTCTTCCTCGGGCACGCCCTGGACGGGAGCCCCTCCTCGGCAGGCACGCCCTATGTGGACGCCCGCAGCCCTCTGGGTTCGCGCCACGTCGTCGTCTACGGCCACCACCTGACGAGCGTCGGGGGGATGTTCTCGGCCCTGTTTTGCTGCCATCAGCAGCGCGAGTTTGACGAGCGCTGCCGCCCGGGAGCCATCCTCACCACGCCCGCCCAGGGACGCGTGAGGCTGTCGGCGCTCTGCGCCCTTTCCGTTGACAAGTCAAACCAGGACGTCCAACAGTTTGCGTGGAGGGACGCCGCCTCGTTCAGGACATGGCTCGAGGGGCTCTGCCACAACGCCACGGCCCGCGCCCCCGACGCGGAGGCGCTCGTCACTCGGGCGACCGGCGCCGTCTCGCTTGTGACCTGCAGCTCGATATGGTCGGGCCGCAGGGGGCGCACCGTCGTCGTGTTCGTGCGCACGCAGGCGGGCAAGGCCAGGCTGCCCCCTCGATGAGCCCGGCGAAGGGCGGTCGTGGCCCCTCGCCTGCGGCCCGTCGTCAGGCAGATTGTGTCAGGTTGATAAAGGCCCCTTGCGAAGAGGGCGCGTCGCCCGTATGCTTTACTCAGATAAAGTGCTCCCGTCGAACGAGCCTGTACGCCTCGACCACGCACGAGCAATCGTCACACGCCAAGGAGACCGCCATGCCCAGCATCCGCCCCGCGCTCTCGCGCCGCCAGTTCCTGAACGCCCTGCTTCTGACCACCGCGACGGGCGCCCTCAGCGCCTGCGCAAACGGCGGTGCCTCGTCGTCCGGCTCCACGGGCGCGGCGGGCTCCGCCAGCTCGATACCCGGCTTTGACGGCACGTTCATCGTGGGCTTTGACGAGGACTTTCCACCCTACGGCTACAAGGGGGACGACGGCGAGTACACGGGCTTTGACCTTGACCTTGCCCAGAAGGTCTGCGAGAGGGAGCACTGGATCTACACCCCCATGCCCATCTCCTGGGACGCCAAGGACGCGCTGCTCGGCTCGGGGCAGATCACCTGCATCTGGAACGGCTTCACCATCGAGGGTCGCGAGGACAAGTACTACTTCGTGGACCCCTACATGGAAAACAAGCAGGTCGTCGTCGTGCTCGCCGGCTCGGGCATCACGGCGCTCTCGGACCTTGCCGGCAAGAACGTCATCACCCAGACCGACTCCGCCGCCTATGACCTGCTCAAGACCGACGGCGCCCAGGCGGAGCTCGGTGCGTCGTTTGCCCAGCTTAAGACCATCGGCGACTACAACACCGCCTTCATGATGCTCGAGAGCGGGTCCGTGGACGCCATCGCCTGCGACTACCCCGTGGCGGCGTTCAACGGCACGGGCAAGGAGGGCACGTTCTCCGTCCTTTCGGAGGCGCTCAACACGGAGCACTTTGGCGTGGGCTTTGACAAGACCGACACGGGCAAGGCGCTCGCCGCCCAGGTCGAGAAGGACCTCCAGGCCCTGGACGCGGACGGCACGGTCAAGGAGCTGTGCGCAAAGTACGCGTCGCAGGGAGTGTCGTATGATTTGTGGTGTCTCCCCAAGGCAAACTAGCCCCCGGGAAACAGGCAGGTGTCCCAGGCCGCCCTCCAGGCGGCCTTTCCCTGGCCGGAACCAGGTCCAATCTGCAGGTCCGCAACATGCGTAGGTCCAATCTGTCGTCCCAAGTTAGGCGGTAGCAGCTCGTGGAACTCTCCACCATGGTCGGCGTGCTCCTTGGGGGATACGCCACCTCTCTCCAGATCTTCGCCGTCACGCTCGTGGGGTCGCTCCCCCTGGGCGTGCTCGTCGCCGTGGGACGTCTGTCTCGCCTCAGGCCCCTGCGCCTCGTCTGCCAGCTCTTCATCTCCGTCATGCGGGGCACGCCCCTCATGCTCCAGATGTTCGCGGTGTTCTTCACGCCGTACTTCGTGTTTGGCATCAAGACGGGCCCGAGCTTCATGCTCGCGGCGGTGCTCATCGCCTTCGTCATCAACTACGCGGCCTACTTTGCCGAGATCTACCGCTCGGGCATCCAGTCAATCCCCCGGGGGCAGTACGAGGCGGCGGAGGTGCTCGGCTACGGCAAGCGTCAGACCTTCTTTCGCATCATCCTGCCCCAGGTGGTGAAAAGGGTGCTGCCCGCCATGGGAAACGAGGTCGTCACGCTGGTCAAGGACACCTCGCTCGCCTTCTCCATCGGCATCGCCGAGATGTTCACCGAGGGACGCGCGCTCGTCTCGTCCCAGCGCAGCATGACCCCCTTCATCATCGCGGCGCTCATCTACTGGGTGACCTGCCTCGTCATTGAGTTCGTCCTGCGTCGCGTCGAGAGGAAGCTGGGCTACTACCATGACTAAGCATGCGGCGTCCGCGCTCAAGCTCCCGCGCCCCGACCAAAGTTACGCCAGCTACCTGGGACTTCCGGCCGTCTACGTGAAGGGGGCGCGCAAGTCGTTTGGCGAGAGGGAGGTGCTCGGCGGCGTTGACCTCCTCATCAACAAGGGTGAGGTCGTCTCCATCATCGGGCCCTCGGGCGCAGGCAAGTCCACGCTCCTGCGCTGCCTCACCCTGCTCGACCGCTTTGACGAGGGGAGCCTCGCCTATGGGAGCGTGATGGTCGCCAAGGCGGGCGACGACGGCAGCGCCATCTACCATGAGGAGGCCATGCAGCAGGCGCGCATGCGCTTTGGCATCGTCTTTCAGAGCTTTAACCTCTTTCCCCACCTCACGGTCATGCAGAACGTCACCGACGCCCCCATCGTCGTGCAGGGGCGCGACCGCGAGGAGGTGTCGCAGGAGGCCCGCGAGCTTTTGCGCAGGCTCGATCTGACGGAGCATGCCGACAAGGTGCCCTGTGAGCTCTCGGGCGGCCAGCAGCAGCGTGCCGCCATCGCACGCGCCCTGTGCATGAGGCCCCAGATCATCTACTTTGACGAGGCGACCTCGGCCCTGGACCCCAAGCTCACGGCAGACATGCACACGCTCATCCGCGAGCTCGCCCAAGACGGCATGGCCGTGGGCATCGTGACGCACGAGATGGGCTTTGCCCGCGAGGTCTCCGACCGCGTCGCCTTTCTCTTTGAGGGAGCGATCGTCGAGGAGGGCGCCCCCGAGGAGGTCATCGGCAATCCCAAGGACGAGCGCACGCGGGCGTTTCTCGCCAACTCGCTGGACTGACGACGGCCGCTCACGCCGGCCCCCACACCCATTCTGCGCCTGCCAGCTGGGAACGTGCGGGTGACGTAGGGATGTCATCCGTCCCGACCCCTGTTGAGGCGGATGCCGGTCGCTCGCCGTTCGTCCGCGTTGTGCCACCCGAAGCCCTAGGGCGCGTCCCGGTCCGTGCCGGGCGTGGCCTCCACGGACTTGAGCCCCCACTCGAACGGTCGCGCGCCTTGCGCGGCGCTCGCGATGGCTGACAAGCAGCCCACGAAGACGCACCTCTGCGACAGGTCGGCGCTCACCCGCGCGGGCGAAGCCCCCTGCCACAGGCGGCCGCCAGAAACTGTTGGAAGAGCGTGCCCGCCATGACCGGGAACAAGGCTCCGGCAGGCATGGCCGTCATCGCCACGACCGCACCCGCCGAGATGTTCTTCATGGCGCCCGCAAACGCGAGCGCCGCCGCCTGGGGTCGCCTCAGACGGCACAGCCGCCCCGCGAGCAGGGCCGCCCCAAAGGCGCCCGCGCAGAAGACGCCCGTGAACGCGAGCACGCCCACGAGCTCGGCCGTCAGGTGCAGCATGGGCTCGCTGATGCCCGTGGAGTTGGCGATCACCAGAAGGACGAGCATGATGCGGGCAAGCGGCGCGAGCGCGGGCGAGAGGACCCTCGAGCCCCACCCCTGGCTTTTCTCATTGAGCGCGGTCGCCGCCACGGCCGGCAGCGCCACCATGAGAAGAAGCTCGCCCATCATGGCGGGCACGTCGATTGACACCGCCTCCCCCACGAGCAGCCCCATGGCGGCGGGCAGCGTGAAGGGGCAGATGACGGCGGAGATCAGCACCGCCGAGAGGCAGAGCGAGACGTCTCCCGCGCACATGCTCACCCACAGGAGGCTCGACGTGGCCACCGGCACCGAGTATTCCAGCACGAACCCCGCGACGATGACGGGGCTTTCCCCAAACAGGGGGCGTGCGAACGCGAACGCCGCCAGGGGCATGAGCAGGTGCGAGAAGGCGAGGATGCCCAGAAGGGGCAGCGGATGCGCGAAGGTGTCCCTGACGTCGGAGAGCCTGATGCAGAGCGCCCCCTGAAACGCCATCACCATGAACAGGGGGACCACCACGGCGTTGAGCGCCGAGAAGACCTGGGGAAGGAAGATGCCCAAGGCCAGGCAGACCGGAATCACCGCGACCATGTGTTCCGAGAGAAAACCGCCCAGGCGCTCCCAAGCCTCCATCGTCCTGCCCCTCCCCGGCGCGCGCCGGACGTCTCATGGCACCCCAGGGCGCATCCGCGGCGACCCAGGGCGCGATCATGGCAAACGACCGCATTTTTGCACACCGGCGCCCTGCGCGCGACCGTCGGGGGGTATTCTTGACGACGAGGAATTACGAACGAAACATCCCGCGCGGCAGATCCCCCGCAGCGCATCCTGCATGACACGACCACGCCGCCTTAAGGAGGCAACCATGAACGACACGGGCTATCGCATCGTCGCCAGCGACATGGACGAGACGTTCCTTGCCCACGACCATCACCTGCCTGCCGCCAACGTCGAGGCCATCCGCAAGCTGCGCGCGGTCGGCTGCCTCTTTGTCCCCGCCTCGGGAAGGGCCTACGGATCGGTCATGGCGTCCTTGGCCGAGCTGCCCGCCGAGCTCATGGAGGGGTCCTACGTCATCTCCTACAACGGCGGCTGCATCACGCGCTTTGGCGAGGACGCCCCGCTCGTCTCCCACACGATGGGCCGCGACAGGATCCGCGCCCTCTTTGACCATGGAAAGTCCCTGGGCATCTGCATGCACGTGTACGGCCTGGACGGCACCGTCTGGGGCTTTGACATGGTGCCAGCCGAGATCGACTACCTCAAGGGCCACATGGACTACGTGGACTGCGGCCACGGCGACCTTGACCTCGTGGGGGACGCGCCTTTGGCCAAGCTGCTGATGGTGCTGCCCGGCGCCCTCGACGAGCTGCATCGCCTGCGCGACGACATGGACCCCGAGCTCCTCGAGGGCGTTGACACGACCTTCTCGAGCGGCAGGTACCTGGAGCTCATCCCCAAGGGGGTCAACAAGGGGCGGGGGCTTGCCGCCGTGGCCCAGCTTGAGGGCGTTGACCTAGGGCGCACGATCGCCTGCGGCGACGCCGAGAACGACCTCGACATGATCGAGGTCGCCGGCGTGGGCGTGGCCGTCTCCAACGCCAGCGCGGACGTCAGGCGCAGGGCCAACCTGGTCACGACCACCAGCTGCGATGACGGCGTCCTCGCCGAGGTGTGGCATCGCCTCTTTGAGGCCTGAGCCGGCGAGGCAGCGCGCAGGTCCGCGGCTCTCAGGCCACGGCACCAGCCCGGGCGCGACGAGCGCATGTCGCCCCCATGAACATGGACGTTGAATGAATCGCCCTCTTGGGGGTAAAATCCCTCCACGTGAGTAGGATTTAATCGGCGCCCGCATCTGCCGCGGGCGCCCCTTGCGAGGAGAGACACCATGCCCAACACGTTGCTAGACATCTCGGGACTCTCGGCCGGCACCGAGGACAAGCCCATCCTTTCCGACGTCAACCTGAGCGTCGGGGCCGGCGAGTGTCACGTCCTCATGGGCCCCAACGGCGCCGGCAAGTCCACCTTGGGCCACGTCATCATGGGTGATCCCGCCTATCGCGTGAGCGCCGGCTCCATCACCTTCGACGGCGTCGACATCACCGGCCTGGGGGCCGACAAGCGCTCGCTCGCGGGCGTCTTTCTCTCCTATCAGGCCCCCGTCGAGGTGCCGGGCGTGCCCCTCTACAGCTTTCTGCGCACCATCTGCCAGATGCGTCCCGAGCTCAAGATGAACGCCCGCGGCTTCCGCGCGCGCGTCGCCCAGATCTCCGAGCAGCTCGACATCCCCGACGGCTTCCTCACGCGCGAGCTCAACGTGGGCTTCTCGGGCGGCGAGAAGAAGAAGATCGAGATGCTGCAGCTGCTGCTGCTTCGCCCCAAGCTGGCCATCCTCGACGAGACCGACTCCGGACTGGACGTAGACGCGCTCACCGTGGTCTCGCGCGCCATCGAGGCCTACCGTCAGGACGTCCAGGGCGCCCTGTTCATGATCACCCACAACACGCGCATCCTCGAGAGGCTCTCCGTCGATCGCACGCACGTCATGGTCAGGGGCCGCCTTGTGGCCGAAGGGCCCGCCTCCCTCATCGACGACATCGACGCCAACGGCTTCGCGCGCTTTGAGGACCAGCAAGAGGCGCAGGATAGCGAGGCCCTGCGATGAGCGACGTCATCCCACCCACGCTCGACGAGAGGGGCCGCTCCAAGGTGGCCGACGTCGACCGCTCCCTCTACGACTTCAAGATGAGCGAGGAGGGCTACGAGCGCTACGCCGACGGCCTGACCCCCGACATCGTCCGAGCCATCAGCGGGAAGAAGGGCGAGCCCGCCTGGATGCTCGAGCTGCGCCTGAAGGCCCTTGACGTCTACCATCGGCGTGACATGGCCCCCAACTGGGGTCCTGACATCTCGGGGCTGGACCTTGACCACATCTCCACGTACGTGAGCGCCGGCGCCGCTCAGGCGCGCGACTGGGACGACGTTCCCACGGACATCAAGGACACCTTCGAGCGCCTGGGCATCCCCGAGGCGGAGCGCAAGAGCCTTGCGGGCGTGGGGGCCCAGTACGACTCCGAGATCGTGTACCACAACATGCGCGAGGAGGTCGCCAAGAGCGGCGTCGTCTACACGACCATCGAGGACGCCCTGCGCGACCCCCAGTGGGAGGGGGTCGTCCGCGCGTACTTTGGCAAGCTCATCCCCATGGACGACCACAAGTTCGCGGCCCTGCACTATGCCGTGTGGTCGGGCGGCTCCTTCGTCTTCGTGCCCGCAGGCGTCCGCGTGGACTACCCCCTGCAGAGCTACTTCCGCCTCAACGCGTCGGGGGCCGGGCAGTTCGAGCACACGCTCATCATCGTCGAGGAGGGCGCCGACCTCCACTTCATCGAAGGCTGCTCGGCGCCCAAGTACTACGAGGCCAACCTCCACGCCGGCGCCGTGGAGCTCTACGTGAAGGACGGCGCGCGCCTGCGCTACTCCACGATCGAGAACTGGTCCAAGAACATGTACAACCTCAACACCAAGCGCGCCACGGTGGGCGCGGACGCAAAGATGGAGTGGGTCTCGGGCTCCTTCGGCAGCCATGTGAGCTACCTCTATCCCACCACCATCCTGGCCGGCGCCAACTCCACCTGCGAGTTCACGGGCATCACCTTCGCGGGCGCGGGCCAGGACCTCGACACGGGCTGCAAGGTCGTCCTGGGCGGCGCGAACACGGCCGCCTCGGTGGACACCAAGTCCATCTCCAAGGACGGCGGCGTCAACACCTTCCGCAGTGCCGTCGTGGTGGGCAGAAGGGCCGACCACGCGCGGGCGAGCGTGAGCTGCCAGTCGCTCATGCTCGACGACATCAGCCGCTCCGACACCATCCCCGCCATGGACGTGCGTAACAACACGGCCGCCGTGGGTCACGAGGCCTCCATCGGCCGCATCTCCAACGACACGATCCTCTACCTCATGAGCCGCGGCTGCTCCGAGCAGGAGGCGCGCTCGATGGTCGTGAACGGCTTTGCCAACCCGGTCTCCAAGGAGCTGCCGCTCGAGTATGCCGTCGAGATGAACAACCTAATCAAACTCGAGATGGAAGGGGCGATCGGATGATGGACGCAGGCTCCTGCACCACGCTCGAGCACGTCAACGTGCCACCC
This sequence comes from Olsenella massiliensis, assembly GCF_001457795.1. Classification (GTDB taxonomy): domain Bacteria; phylum Actinomycetota; class Coriobacteriia; order Coriobacteriales; family Atopobiaceae; genus Olsenella_F; species Olsenella_F massiliensis. The sequence continues at coordinate 18,297 of NZ_LN898208.1, forward strand.
GCCCAAACCTGGAACTACCTCAAGATCAACGAGGCCACGCTCAGGATGCCCACCCCCCCGGCGAAGGGCGAGGTGACCTCCCGCCTGCCGCGCCTCTTTTGTGCCGTCGAGGACGGCATCGGCGAGGCAGCCACCCGCTGGGTGGAGGACTCCGCCGGCGACGCCCGCTACATCGAGGTCCCTCGCCACACACGGCGCGAGGAGCCCATCCTCGTCGAGGTCGACGCCGACGAGGGCCAGGTCGCAGACACGGGCGTCCTCGTGCGCGAGGGGGCTGAGGCCACCGTCGCGCTCGTGAGCCACGCGACCGGCGACGGGCGGACCCACTCCGCCAACCTCGTCCGCATCATCTGCGAGCGGGGGGCGAGGCTCACGGTGAACGAGGTCGTGGCCCTGGGCAACACCCACACGCACCTCGAGGGCCTGGGCATACAGGTGGGCGAGGACGCCACGGTCACGCTGCGCCAGTACGCCCTCGGGGGCCACCAGGTCGCCCTGGGCATGGCCGTCGACCTGGTGGGCGACCGCTCCCGCCTCGAGCTGGAGACGCGCTACTTCGCCAACGGCGAGGAGCTGCTCGACGTCAACCACGTCGTTCGCCAGCGCGGACGCGACACCCGCGCCGACCTCCATGCCCATGGCCTTTTGGACGACGCCGCCCAGAAGACCCTGCGCGAGACCATCGACCTCGTCCACGGCGCCAGTAGATCCAAGGGCAACGAGTCCGAGACGGTCCTCGTGGTGGGCGAGGGCGTCACCAACAAGACCCTCCCCGTCATCCTCTGCGACGAGGACGACGTCCAGGGCAACCACGGCGCGTCCATCGGCTCGGTGGGCGCCGACCAGCTGGCGTACCTGGCGGCCCGCGGGCTCTCAGAGGAGGCCGCCTTCGCCCTCTTTGCCCGCGCCGTCTTTGACGACGCGATGATCCATGCCGCGGTGAGCGAGGCGCGCGCGGCCGCGCTCGCACGTGCCACGGAGGTTCTCGGCGCAGATGTCGCCCGGGACCTCTCCGAGGCGCTCGAGCTTGGGCAGGACAGCCCTGCCGAAAGGGATGATGCCACGTGCTAACGCCACATCAGCTCGCAGACATTGAGCGCAATCCCCACAAGGGGGACTTCCCCCTCCTCGCGGCCGACGAGAACATGGCCTTCCTTGACAGCGCGGCCACCTCGCAGCGCCCCGCCTGCGTGCTCGACGCCCAGCGCGCCTTCTACGAGACCATGAACGCCAACCCCCTGCGCGGCCTCTACCGTCTGTCCGTGGCGGCCACCGCCGCCATCGACGAAGCCCGCGCCCACGTTGCCCGCTTCATCGGCGCCGTGGACGCGCAGGGGACGCCCCAGGCAGACCAGATCGTCTTCACCCGCAACACGAGCGAGTCGCTCAACCTCGTGGCCAGCTCGCTGGGGCGCGGCGTGCTCGGGCCTGGCGACGAGGTGGTCGTCTCCATCATGGAGCACCATTCCAACCTCATCCCCTGGCAGCAGGTCTGCGCCGCAACGGGGGCCAGGCTCGTGTACCTGCGCCTCTCGGACGACTACCGCATCACGCCCGAGGAGATCGAGGCCAAGATCGGCCCCAGGGCCAAGATCGTCTCGGTGACGCAGGTGTCCAACGTCCTCGGCGTGCAGAACGACGTGAGCGCCATCGCGCGGCGCGCCCACGAGACGGGGGCCTATCTGGTGGTGGACGGCGCGCAGGGAGCCCCTCACGTGGCCACCGACGTGCGCGAGCTCGGTTGCGACCTCTACGCGCTCAGCGCCCACAAGATGATGGGGCCCATGGGCGTCGGCGTGCTGTGGGGCACGCGCGAGGCTCTTGACCTCATGCCCCCCTTCCTCACCGGCGGCGAGATGATCGACTCCGTCACGGAGCAGGGCGCCGTGTGGGCGCCCGTCCCCCAGAAGTTCGAGGCGGGAACCCAGGACGCTGCCGGCATCTACGCCTTTGACGCGGCCCTCTCCTACCTCGAGGGGCTTGGGATGGACCTGGTGGAGGCGCGCGAGCGAGCGCTCGCCACCTACCTCACCGACCAGCTGGCCGCCCTCGACTTCGTGGACGTCGTCGGGCCCGCCGAGGGCAGCCGTCACGTGGGCGCCGTCTCCTTCAACGTCCGCGGCGTCCATCCTCACGACGTGGCCTCCATCCTGGACGGGTCAGACGTCTGCATCCGCGCCGGCCACCACTGCGCCCAGCCGCTCCTCTCCTACCTGGGCGTCCAGATGGGCAGCACCTGCCGCGCGAGCGTCGCCCTCTACAACGACAAGACGGACATTGACCGCCTCGTGAGCGGCCTCACCAACGTTTGGAGCATCTTCAATGGATAGCCCTGCCGCCGGCGTGACCGGCCTCTACAATCCCGAGTTCATGGACCACGTCCAGCACCCGGACTACAAGTACCCCATGAAGGACGCCACCCACGTCCTTGAGGGCGTGAACCCCTCCTGCGGCGACGAGCTCACGTTCTTCGTGCGCATGGCAGCCGACGGCACGATCGAGGAGGCCTCGTACCAGGGGCACGGCTGCGCCATCAGCCAGGCCTCCGCCGACATGATGAGCGACCTCATGGTGGGCAAGACCCCCCAGGAGGCCATCGAGCGCTGCCGCCTGTTTGGGCAGATGCTGCGCGGCGAGCAGACCGACGAGGCCCTTCTCGACGAGAAGCTCGAGGACGCCTTCATGCTCAAGGACATCTCGCACATGCCCGCGCGCGTCAAGTGCGCCGAGCTCGCCTGGCGCACGCTCGAGGAGATGCTGGACGGCGGCGGGAGGGCGGACGCGGGCGAGGGACCGTCTGCCACGGAGGGGGCGTAGGCGCCATGGCTGGGATGTTCTCCACGAAGGGCCGCTACGCCCTGCGCGTCATGGGAGATCTGGCGACGCATGAGGGATGGGTGTCCCTGGGTGACGTCGCCAAGCGCCAGGGCATCTCGCGCAAGTATCTTGACCAGGTGGTCTCTCTCATGCACAAGGCGGGCTACGTCGAGAGCATGCGCGGCAAGGGAGGCGGCTACCGCCTGACGCGCCGGCCCGACCAGATCACCCTGGGGCAGATCCTGCGCGCGGCCGAGGGGTCGCTCGCGCCGGTGGCCTGCCTGGACTGCACCAACGACGAGATCTGCCCCCAGGTGAGCAGGTGTCCCACGGTGGGCATGTGGCGCGACCTGGGCGCCATGACGGCGGAGTTCCTTGACGGGCGCACGCTCGCGGACATCATCAGACGTGAGCAGACGCAGGACGACGAGGACTAGCGGCAGGGCGGCATTCGGACGGCAGTGCGGCGTCCGCGGGACCCGCGGGGCCAAACGGCTTGGGAAGGGATGTTCATGAACGGAACCATGCTTCAGGGCTTCTCCTGGTATCTGCCCGCCGACGGCAAGCACTGGGAGCGCCTGCGCACCAACGCCAAGGCCTTTGCGGAGGTCGGCATCACGAGCGTGTGGCTGCCTCCGGCCTACAAGGGGCAGGCCGGCGCCGAGGACGTGGGCTATGGCGTGTACGACCTGTACGACCTGGGCGAGTTTGACCAGAAGGGCAGCGTGGCCACCAAGTACGGCACCAAGGACGAGTATCTCGCCGCCATCAGGGAGCTCAAGGCCCAGGGCATTCAGGTGCTGGCCGACGTCGTGCTCAACCACCGCATGGGCGCCGACGAGTGCGAGCAGGTGGAGGCCGTGGAGGTCAATGCCGACGACCGCACCCAGGACTCCTCGGGCACGCAGGTCATCACGGCCTGGAGCCGCTACACCTTCCCCGGGCGCAAGGGCGCCTACTCTGACTTCGTTTGGGATCACAGCTGCTTTCATGGCTGCGACTACGACGAGGCCACCCAGCGCAAGGCCATCTTCCGCTTTGCCGACAAGCAGTGGGACCCTGACGTCACGCACGAGAACGGCAACTACGACTATCTCATGGGAGACGACGTGGACGTCACGCACCCACCCGTCTACGACGAACTCGTGTCCTGGGGCGCGTGGTATGTTGACGCCTGCGACCTGGACGGCTTTCGCCTTGACGCCGTCAAGCACATTGAGCGTGACTTCTACCGCCGCTGGCTCGACGAGCTGCGCGAGCGCACGGGCAAGGAGCTCTTTACCGTGGGCGAGTACTGGTCAAGCGACCTCGACGAGCTCAGGGGCTACCTTGGCGATGATGCTCCCATGAGCCTCTTTGACGTGCCGCTGCACTTCAAGCTCTTCCAGGCGTCCACCTCGGACGGCCAGATGGACCTCTCAAGGCTCTTCGAGGGGACGCTCGTCGCAAGCGACCCCACCCATGCGGTCACCTTCGTGGAAAATCACGACACCCAGCCCGGGCAGGCGCTCCAGTCGTTCATCGAGCCATGGTTCAAGCCAAGCGCCTACGCTTGCATCCTGCTGCGCGAGGCAGGCTACCCCTGCGTCTTCTATGGCGACCTCTTTGGCATGCCCAACGGCGGCGACATCCCCGCCGTGGAGGAGCTTCCCCTGCTCATGGAGATCAGGCGCCGCTTCGCCTATGGCCCGCAGCACGACTTCCTTGACAGCCCCGACCTCATCGGCTGGACACGCGAGGGTGACGACGAGCATGAGGCCTCCGGCGTCGCCGTGCTCCTGACCGACGGGGAGCAGTCGCAGGCCCAGATGAACGTGGGCGCCTCCCATGCGGGCGAGACCTGGCGCTGCGTCATCGGCGACGAGGCGTCGGTGACCATAGGCGACGACGGCTCGGCCACGTTCAGCGTCGGGGGCGGGCGGCTGTCGGTCTACCTGTCCGATACGGCCATCCCCACGCTGCGGAGCGACCGTCGTCGTCTGAGGCGCGCCGAGGCCAAGGGGACCGACCCCTCCCCCGCCGCCTAGGCAGACCGTCTGACGACGCCGCCAGATCATGGGCTTTCGCATCATCATATCCCCCGCCAAGCGCATGGTAGCAAGCGACGATGAGCCGAGGCCCGCACAGGCGCCTCGGCTTCTCGAGGACGCTCGGACCCTGGCCGCCGCCCTCCTTGCCCTGGGCCGCGAGGACGCCCAGAGGCTATGGCGCTGCTCGGACGCCCTGGCGGGCGCTGCCTGGGCTCAGACCCTCGCGCTCGGCGAGGCGCTACGTCAGGGTCCCGCGTCCCTGACCGCAGCCGTGACCTGCTATAACGGCATCCAGTACACCCATTTGGCCGCCGCCGTCATGAGCACGGAGGAGCTCGCCTGGCTCGAGGGGCATCTGCGCATCGTGTCCGGCATGTATGGGGCGCTCCGCCCCCTGGACGGCGTGGCTCCCTACCGACTTGAGATGCAGGCGCGCCTGGCGCCGAAAGGCGCGCGCAACCTCTACGAGTTCTGGGGCGATCGCATCTGTAAGGAGGTCATCCGTGGTGCAGACGATGCCGGTGGCGGCGCGGACGGCACGGGCGACGGCGCGACCGCCATCGTGAACGTCGCGTCGGCAGAGTACGCCCGCGCCGTCCTCCCCGCAGCCCGCGCGGCGGGAGTCAGGGTGATCACCTGCGGGTTCTTCGCGCCGCGCCCGCGGGACGGCAAGCTCGTGCAGGCCGCCACGGAGGCCAAGGCAACGCGGGGCGGCTTCGTGCGCTGGGCGGCGGAACGCCGGATAGGCAACGTGGAGGACCTGCGACGCTTTGACGACCGAGGGTACGTCCTTGACCAGGGACGCTCCTCCAAGGATGACTGGGTCTTCATACGGCGCTAGCGCGGCGAGCGGAAGGGCATGGGGGCAAACCTGGCGCACATCCGCTCGCAGTACCACCTAATATGCATAAGTAAGTCATTCATATTCGTGTCCTACTTTGAGGGTTGTCAAAAAGTCGGCATTACTCGATGAAAAACGACCGATTTAGGTAAAAAATAGCGAGTAATGCCGACTCTGGGACATGTCACGCCACAAGCGATGCATAGGGGTGCCACACATACGCAACCGCTCGCTCATGAGCCCAGTCGGCCGACTCGTCGCGCGGGGTTGTGATGGCGTGAAGACGCCTGGCAGACGATGACGTCGTCACGTCACCGCGCCGCAGGGTTCCGGCCCGCACCTACTTGTTTTCGATTCGTCCCACGTTCTTGATGAGGATGGACACTCGCCCCTCGTCATCTGCCGTGAACTCGATGAAGTTGGCGTCCGCCGCATACTCGCTGGGGAAGCTGATCTCGATGCCGGTGTCGGTCTTGATGCGGTGGTTCTTGGCGATCCTGTTGGCCGCCGTACGCCGCATGGGCACCTCGTCGGGCAGGCTCGCCTCGCCCAAGGCGCTCTCATAGCGCTCCTGCAGCTCGGGACGGCGCTCAAAGACCTGCCTTCCCACCTCTGCCGGCGAGAACGCCTCCTCCCGCTCGGCGCTGGCCGCCACGGCATGCTTGGCCTGGGCGACCGCGCGCGACGCATGTTCGCCGTACTGCTGGGCCACCTCCTCGACGATGCGCTCGACCGTCTGCATCGCCTGCCTGGCCGAGGCCTGCGCACTGCACGCGAGCAGATGGTCGGCGATGAGGTCCACCTCGCTGCCGGCCTGGCTTCGCGGCTTGTCATGGAAGTCAATCGCACCGGTCGCCAGGTTCACCAGCAGATAGCTGTCAAGTTTCTGCGTGGGATTGGGAAGCGTGCAGTCCTGCCGCAAGATCTCGTTGGAGGGAGCGCCCGAGCCATCGGACCTCAGGTCATGGACGAACGACCGCCTGCGCGGCAGCAGCGCCGCGCCAAAGAAGCGCTCGGAGAGGTCTTCGCCGCCCAAGGAGGGCGCGGGGACCCTTGCAACCTTGACAGCTGCCGCAGCCGTCGTGGGCGCGACGGTCGCCTGAGACGTCGCCGCAGGTCCTGAGCCCAGGTCGCACGTGTCCGTGAAGTCGACGACCAAAAGGTCGCACTGCTCCAGGTCATCGCAGCGCCGCAGCTCCTCCCACAGGAACGCGGCCAGCTGCTGCGACAGCTCCACGAAGCCCAACGAGCCGCCGCGCGCATACTGCTCGAGCGCGTCGCCAAACGAGCTCTCCCGCGAGAAGGTGCCGTGCCGGCTCTCGACCGACGAGGCCAGCTTGCGCATGCAACGCTGCACATACGACTTGACTGGACGACTTCCCAGGTCGAGCTCGCGCTCGCTGGGGTACGAGGCGCCCCCCTCAAAGTCAAAGGCGTGAAGTATGGCATGCGTGATGCGCATCATGACGGTCACCGCGTTTCTCTGGATCAATGGGACATACAGCATAGCTCAGACTGGATATCCAATACGGAAGCGAGGCCGGGACACGCGGGGCGAAAAACCCAGCCGGGCGCGGCCAGGGGCCAACCAGACGGAGCCAGCCACCCGACCGGCCCGCTCCCACCTGTGACGGGACGGTATGGCTAGAGCCTGCGCGCCAGCAGCGACACCGTTCGCCTGCCGGAATCCCCCGCAGCGCCGCGCCGGCTCTCCACGACGCTCAAGCCGTGCTTGCGCATGAACTCGCTGTCAAAGTCATCGTCCACCACGCCAAAGCAGCCCTGTGCGCCGGCCTCCGCGAAGGCGGCGAGCATCGCGTCAAAGAGCGTCTGGCCGATGCCCTGACGCTGAAAGAGGGGGTGCACCACCAGCAGGTTGAACTCCGCCTGCGAGTTGGTGAACCCGCGCGAGATGAACACGTCAGCCACCGTGAACATGCGCAGCTTGCTGAACAGGCGCTCCTCCACGGCAATGCCGCCCAGCTTGGCGCGCTTGCGGGCGATGGCCATCGTGTCCTCGAAGCTCCTCTTCCACTTGTCGTTCTTCTCGAGGACGCCGTCCAGGCAGACGCCGCCAAAGCAGGCACCCACGACGCGGTCGCCCTTGGTGGCGACCTGCGTGATGCTCGAACGGCGCAACGCGCCCGCCGTCAGCACGCGACCAAAGATGATGCGGTCATACACGCCCTCGACGCTCTTGTACCAGGCGCGCGCGCACATGTCCGTCACGGCGTCAAAGTCCCCGCCCTCAAAGGGGCGGTACCCAAACGGTTGCGAGCTGTCTGCGAGAGCGGGCATGGATTTCCTTCCGAAACGTTTCGTATAGTCTATCGCACCCGGAGATGCTCGTCTATTTATCCAATAACAGATGGATTATTTTAAACGGTGGATGGTATCTTGCTCACAAAAGAATCAATTTTTTTAGTAAAAAATGCGTTATTGATTGCAGGTGGCAGCACGGCCGTCACCAGCGGCGACCCGCCGGTGAGCCGACCGTCAAAAGACGCCCGCCAACGCATAGCCGCGCGCGTGCTCACGCGCGGCGGGTTCGTGGCGTGCTCGCGACGAGTGACGACGAGGGCGGCCGGGTGCGCGACAAGGCCGCGACGGCCACCCCGGGCGCGTCAGAACAGGCATTCCTCGATGGTCCCCTTGCCCCTCAGGCGATCCATCCAAGCGGCGGGAATCGTGGCGGCGCCATAGATCACGCCCGCGAGCGCGCCGGCGACGGCGGCGGTGCTGTCGCTGTCGCCGCCCAGGTTCACGGCGGCAAGAACGCACTCCCGGTAGCTTCTCGTGGTGCCGACGCTCCAGAGCGCCGCGTCAAAGGTGTCGCGCACAAAGCCCGTGGAGCGCACGCGGCGGCGCGGACGCCCGCCCTGCTCAAGCGCCAGGCGCTCCCAGAGCGCCACCGAATCCCTGGCCGCCTCGCGCAGCAGGTGGACAAAGTCGACGCAGGTCTCGTAGCTCACGTGATGCGCGTGCGTGATGCCGCTCACGTCGCGCACGTCGTCGTCGCTGGCGTCGCAGAAGGCGAGAGGGCAGATGCGCATGAGGGACCCGTTGCCGTTGTCCCATTCGCCCCTAAGCCCGTGGCCGGACGTCAGCGCCGCGCGGGTGGTCCTGCCTACCGAGAAGCAGCCGTCCACGGTGTAGGCGCCCGTGAGCATCCACGACTCAAAGCGCAGGCGCAGGTCATAGGTATCGACCCTTCCGCAGGTCTTGATGGAGTCGCAGGTGGCGATCGTCATGGCGGTGTCGTCGGACCAGGTGCCCGCCGGCCGTTGATGCCTGCCTTTGCCCACCATGTCCGTGCAGGTAAAGCTGTCACGCGCAAGCCCCTCAAAGGGAACGCCGAGCGCGTCTCCCACCGCCTCGCCCCAGACGGCGTCCGCGAGGCCGCGAGCGGTGGTAAGGTCGATGTGCGGCACAGGATATCCTGCTTCCTCACACGCCATCATGCATCCTCTCGGCCAGCTTCATGCGCACGTCGCCCCTCGTCGGCCACGTCCACGATGGCTTTCCCTATACGATTGGGAATGCCAACCACCAGGGCATTTCCCATGCAGAAGGCCCTCTGTCCGTCCGTCATGCCCGTCGCAGTCCAACCCTTTGGAAAGCCCTGAAGCCGGTCAAGTTCGTCAGGCACAAGACGCCGGTACCGCCCGTTGACCTTTACCACATGCTTGAAGCGAGAGGGACTCGTACCCCCCTCTCCCGTCAGAATCGTCCTGCTGGGATTTTCCAGCAAGTCGGGAAACGCCATAGCACCCTCCGAGTACACATACTCATGGCCCGTCAGCTTGTTCTTGCGCGGAACTCGTTTTGCGCCTTTGAGGTATTCCCAGCGCGGAAGCTGCTCAGAAGGGATGACGTACGATGCGGGGACCTCAGTCTCCGGGACAAGGACGTCCCCCAAGCTTCCCCTGACTCCGTCATAGCTCTCGCGGGCATGGCAGGTAAGGGCCGTGTCTCCAACCATGACCCCTGCTTCAAGAAATGGGCTGGAGGGAGTCCTCGCCTCATTGAAGTGTCTCGTCGCCTCAAAGGGGTCGGGTGGTATCGTCACAGGCCGAGGCCCGCCGTCGATGGACATGGGAAACGCCCCCTGCATGACTCCGTCTCGCAGGCGGGCGTCAATGTCCCAACTGGGTGCGGCACGTTCCGCAAAGATATAGACGCGTTTCCTGCGCTGAGAGAACCCATAGGCGGCACTGTTGACTACGCGCCATTCCACGGCATATCCCAGCGATGCCAGACAGCTGAGAATGATGGCGAAATCTCTCCCCCGTCGAGAGGCGGGGCTCTTAAGCAATCGATCGACGTTCTCAAAAAGGCACCATCGCGCGTTTGCCGTATCGAGCGCAATCTGGTATTTGAGGAACCTAAAAATATCCCACCAAAGTACGCCCTTCTTGCCTTCGATACCGCCTGCCTGAGACAGCGAGCGAGCCACCGAATAATCTTGGCACGGAAAGCCGCCAACCACCATGTCAACGGCCGGAATGTCCAGCGCTCCCGCCTCCGCCTCGTTCATGACAAGATGGATGTCTCTGTTGACAAGCTCCCCCGTCCCAAAGCGTCGAGCATAGCAGCGCGCCGCAAACTGGCGGGCGTCGCTTCCAGGCTCCCATTGATTTGCCCAAATCGTCTCGAAGGGCCCTGCGGATGGAAGGTTCCACGAGGGATGACCCTCCGCCCGAAGGCCTTCAAGACCAAGTCGAAAGCCGCCGACTCCCGCAAAGAGCTCGGCGACGGTAATCCGTTTGTCCACGTTTCTCCATTCGCTGCTGTGGACGCCTACGTTCCTTCATCTTAGCCAATCACGTCGACAAGAATGGCATTTGCTCACCTTGGCACAACCGCCTAGAGTTTTTTCAGCTCTTCCGCAAGGTACTTCTTGTTGAGCCAGAAGCTTTTCTTTGTCACGGGCCTTCCGTGCGGCTGTGGCACCACATCAGAGGCCCTACGCCCATGCGGACGTACATGGCAGCAACGATTCTCGCTGGAGTGCACCGAATCCTCCGCCCTTCCCCTCCTGACGTTGTCCCTCATGTGCTCGTAGCAACGTCGCGCCTCATCAAGATCATCGTCGGGCATCTGCCAGAAGGCGACGTCGGACAAGACGTACGTCTCGCTCGCCCGACTGGTCTGCCGGTACATCACAAACAAGTATCGCTGCTGAAGCTGCTGGTAGAACTCCGAGCTCTCAAAATTGGTCGCCTCGAGCTCGCCATAGTCAAATGCCGGAAACGAGACGTCCTCCTTGGGAACGCCAGTCGTCTTGACGCGCATCGTCTTGGGCTTGATGCCTGCCTTCTCAAACTCCTCGATCTTTGCGTCATCGTCAATGCCCAGGATTCTCTTAGTAACAAGCGCGCAGGCGTTCTTTGCCTTGTGGCCGCGTTTCTCGCACAGGCCAAAATGTCTGAAAAGGGCGTCCTCCGTCATGCCGAAGTACGGCTGGAATCGCGCACGAACCACCTGAAGCAAATCAATCTGAGCCTCGCCCGCAACGCGCTTAATCCGCTGTCTGCGGCTAAGCAGAGCATTTTCCACAGCTGTCATGTACGAGGCCTTGAGAGCCCACGCACGGGGCTTGGCGGGAATCGCCGAGAAGGGCTGGGTCGTCCTCTTCCTTGAGTTCGTCGCCTTAGTACAGGCCTCAAGGTACAACGTGTCGGAGCCAGAGATGTCCTCGGCTCGTCCTTCCCTCACCTTGCCGACCACTGTCTCCCAATCACGCTTGATCTGAGGTAGGTCATCTTCCGGGATGCCCCATAGGTCAGCAAGTACGAACTCAAAGTCAAGTGGGTCCTTCTCCTTCTCGTAGAGATAGGCAAGGAGAAGTATGTTGCGGGCCTTGTCAAGAAAGTGGCTATGCTCAAAGTCCTCGTTGACGACCGAGTGGTAATCAATCATCGAGATGACGAGCCGTTCCTTGGCGGATAGGGACTGGTCCTTCAAGCGCTTCATGGGGGTCGTTTTTAGCTCGATTCCCACCTTCGGAAAGTCGGGACGAGGGTCGCTGTTGGGCGCATAGAGGAAGTACTTCTCCTCTACGAAGTTGCCCAGCGAGCCGCGACGTGACACAGGTGGCACGATGGTCTCCGCATCGACGTGCATCCTCAAGGTCGTGCCCGGAAGACGCTGGGCATATCTCAGGATGGACGCGGCGTCCGCGTCATCGTAGGGAAGCTCGCCCGCAGACATGCATGACCCCCTTCGCAGACTCAGCCTAGTCGTTTAAGTGTAGGCCTTCCAGCCTGGGACAGCGGCTTTTGTCGGAGCCCGCAGGCGTCATGGGCACGCGGCGTGGCGACTCGCCCTGACGCTGCGCCGCGCCTCGTTCGCCCGACGCCCACCGGGCATGGTCGCCGCGGCTCACCACCACCTGATAGCCCACGCTCTCCATGCGTCGCGCCATGCAGCGACAGCACTCCGCCGCCTCGTCGCCCGTGCAGATCTTGCCGTCGTAGAGCAGGTACTTGCCGCGGACGTCCCGGGGCGAGAGGTTGGGCATGACCACGTTGGCGCCGGCGAGCATGCCCAGCTCGCGTCCACGGGGATCGATGGTGCCCAGCGCCGTCGTGGCGGGCAGGAGCACCTCGGGCAGCATGAGCCGAATCACGGCCAGAAGATGGAGCGTGTCGGCGAGGGTCCCGGCCCTCTTGTGCGCGAAGGGCGTGTCGGCGTGCGGGATGAAGGGGCCTATCCCCACCATGTGCGGCTGGAAGTCCCGCATCCACAGCAGGTCCTCCACCACATGGTCCCAGGTCTGCCACGGCGACCCCACCATGATGCCGCACCCCACCTGATATCCTATGTCCTTGAGGTCCCTCAGGCAGCGCTTGCGCCCCTCGACAGACAGCTCGCTCGGATGCAGCAGGGCGTAGTGGGCGGGGTTGGACGTCTCCTGCCGCAGCAGGTAGCGGTCGGCGCCGGCGTCAAAGAAGGCCTCGTAGCTCGAGCGCGGGCGCTCGCCTATGGACAGGGTCACGGCGCAGTCGGGGTGCGCGGCGCGTATGGAGCGGACGAGGTCGCACACGAGCTCGTCCCCAAAGGCCGCGTCCTCCCCACCCTGGAGCACGAAGGTCCTGAATCCAAGGTCATATCCCGTGTCGCAGCAGGCGAGGATACGCTCGCTGCTCAGACGATAGCGCTGGGCGCGGCCGTTGCTGCGCCTGAGGCCGCAGTAGAGGCAGTCGTTGCGGCAGTAGCTGGTGAACTCCACCAGACCGCGCAGATACACGTCCTTGCCGTAGACCGCCTCGCGCACGGCGCGCGCCTGGGCATAGAGGAGCTCCTCCTCTGAGGACGTGAGAGAGGCGAGAAGCTCCGCCAGCGCGGCGGCGTCCAGGGTCCCCCGTTCCCGCAGCTGGGCTATGCGTCGCTCGTTCGCGGTCATGGGCGTCCCCTCACGATGGTGCCATCCCCTCGCCCGCCAGGCTTCGGACCGTCAGGCTCTCGACCGTCCGCCTCCAGCAGGCGCACGAGGTCGGGAAAGAGCGAGAGGCTCCTGGCGAGGATGCCCTTCATGTGCGCGATGGCCGTGCCGTAGTTGGTCAGGGGCACCCCCTGCGCGGCACAGGCGGCCGCGCGCCGCGCCAGCTCGCGCCCGTTGAGCATGCAGCCACCGCAGTGCAGGACGAGGCGGTAGGGCGTGAGGTCGTCAGGAAAGCCGTGGCCGGCCGTGGCGTCCACCATGAGCCTCTTGCCCGTGCGCTCCCGGAGCCAGGCGGGAATCTTCACCGTGCCTATGTCGCCGCACTGCCGATGGTGCGTGCATCCCTCGGCGACGAGCACGCGATCGCCGTCGCGCAGTCGGTCGATGGCGGCGACGCCCCGGACGGCACCGGCCAGCAGCCCCTTGCGACGGGCCATGAGGATGGAGAAGGACGTGAGGGGCACGTCCGCGGGGACGATGGCCGCCACCTGAGAAAACGCCTGACTGTCGGTGATGACCAGGGCAGGGCGCGCGTGGGGCGGCATGCGCCCCAGCACCACGGCCAGCTCGCTGTCACGCACCACCATCGACACGGCGCCGGCTTCGAGCACGTCCCGTATCGTCATCTGCTCGGGCAGGATGAGGCGACCCTTGGGCGCGGCCTTGTCAAGGGGGATCACGAGCACCACGAGGTCGCCCGGGGCTATGAGGTCGCGCACGAGGGGCCGCTCCCGGGCGCCGGTGGAGCCGAGACGTGCGATGCGCTCCCTCAGCGCGCCCACGCCCTCCCCCGTGAGGCCGCTCACGTACACCCTCGCGTCGTCATCGGCGGGCACGCGTGGCAGGAGGTCTCGCTTGGTGAGCGCGACGAGGTAGGGCACGTCATGCGAGCGGAAGAGCTCCTGAAGCTGGCGCTCGCAGGCGCCCATGCCCGCGGTGGCGTCCACCACGAGCACCGCCACGTCCGTCTGGTCCAGGATACGACGGGCCGCGCGCACGCGCCTCTCGCCCAAGGGACCCTCGTCGTCAAAGCCCGGCGTGTCGATGATGACGACCGGTCCCAGCGGCAGGATCTCCATGGACTTGCGCACGGGGTCGGTGGTGGTGCCAAGCTTTGGGGAGACCACGGACAAATCCTGGCCCGTCACGGCGTTGACCAGACTCGACTTGCCGGCGTTCCTGCGCCCGAAGAAGCCGATGTGAACCCGCTCGGCAGATGGGGCGTCATTGAGTCCCATGTCGTCACGCCCCCTTTCGCATGGCGTCGCCGACGAGCGCCATGGGGTCGACGCTCATGAGGTCGGGTATCTCGCGCAGCCACTGTCGGCCCGAGAGCGCCAGGTGCGGCAGGCGGCAGAGGCGCTGGTCGCGCGCGCAGACGTGGGAGAAAAACGGGTCGCCCACGACGATTGCCGCCTCCCGAAGGGCGCGTGCGACGCCCTCCTCGCCCCTGACGCAGACGTCGCCCAGCCGCGGGTCCACAAGGCGGCGCGCGTCCTCGACGGGGCTCACGAGACGCGCCGTCACGTCCCTGCCCCCCAGCGCCGCCGCCATGGATCCCATCGCGACGGGCTCGCCCACCAGGGCGAGCGCGGCGGAAGCCGGAGTGCGAGGTGCCTCGATGCCCCCCTTGAGCAGGTCTTTGTCACGGCTCTGCACAAGACGCAGCTCAAGATAGGCATTACGGCTCCTGCGCTCGTCACGGGCGCGATCGAGCGCCCGGGCGAGCGCGGGCCCAAAGCCCCTCACGGGCAGCCCCACCACATAGGGCTGCCCCAGCCTGCGCTCAAGCTCGCGGGCGGCGTCAAGGCCGCAGGCCGACACCACCAGGTTCACGTCCGCCTGGGAGGCGCGCATGACGTCATCCAGCGTGCAGCCAAGCGACCAGAGTGACGTGAGCGCAAAGCCCTCGCCCTCCAGCCAGCCCACGAGGCTCTCCCTCGACGTGGGAGCCGCGAAGTCGAGGGGCGTCATCCCCAGCACGTTGACGCGGGCGCGCGGCGGGCGCGCGGCACGGGTTCCCTCGCGCGCGGCGGTCACGAACGCGCGCGCGAGAAGCGCAAAGGCCAGGCCCGCCCCGCGCACGTAGTCATGCATGCCGTTCGTGGGCACGTGACGGCAGACGACGCCCGTGCGGGCCTCCACCAGCCGCGCCAGCGCCGCAAAGTCCGTCCCCACCTGGAAGGGCACGGGCGAGCCCGCCAGGACCACGAAGCGCGGTCGCGTCTGTCCCACGGCCTCGACCACGTCGGCGACGAGCCGCTCGTCGTTGCCCATGAGGGCGTCCGCGTGGCGCAGGCCCGAGACGAAGACGAGGCTGTCCTGGTCATACCAGCGCAGCTCGTCATGGGTGTTGTACGTGGAGTTACAGCCCGAGGGGTCGTGGATGACCACCATGCCGCCCAGCTCGAAGAGGGCCGAGCAGGCGCCCGAGACGTCGCCTGCGTAGACGGGCAGGATGCGCTGTGACTGTCTCATGTCTCCCTCCCTACCACGGCATCTGACAGGCGCACGGCAGTCCCAGCCCCTTGCGCGGCACGAGCGAGCGAACGTCGACGCTGGCTGCCCAGGCCCTCTCCATGAGCCCGACAAGGTGCAGGATGGCCTCATAGCCCCAGTGGCCGTCCGTCTCGATGACGTTGACCACGTGCGAGGTCCCCACGAACCAGGCCGCCTTGGGGCCGACGGCAAGCCAGCCATCCCCGTCGGTGCGGGGCCGCTGGCGCAGCGTGGGGTGAACGGTGCTCCAAAGCTCAAGGTCAGGGGCCTGGGAGCGAAGCCACGCCAGGGCGCCGCGCTCCTCGTCGCTCACAACGTCCAGATACACGCGACGCACGTCCAACCCATGCTCCAGCAGCAGGCGCGCGAGCTCGAGCGGGTGGTTGACCGCCAGGGCGTCGATCGCCACGGGCACGCCCGCAAGCCGGCGTGCGAGAGCGTCCAGGGCGGCGTCGCAGGCGCGGCGCTGCTCGCGCGTATTCGGCGTCGGGACGCCCAGCGCCTGGGCCAGACGCCCCAGGGAGGCGTCGATGGCCTCGTAGTCCAGCGCGGGGGGCAGGTACAGGTACGGCCTTTCCAGCCGGCGCGCCACCTTGGCAAGGCCCCACGCGGCCACGGCCGTCCTCGTCACCAGAAGCGAGCTGGCCCCCAGCGACAGATAGTCGTCAAGGCGCGCGCAGTCATGGAGCTGCATGAGCCTGCGGCCCGAG
Source organism: Olsenella massiliensis (assembly GCF_001457795.1). Lineage (GTDB taxonomy): Bacteria > Actinomycetota > Coriobacteriia > Coriobacteriales > Atopobiaceae > Olsenella_F > Olsenella_F massiliensis. The sequence goes on from NZ_LN898208.1 coordinate 34,641, forward strand.
GAGCGCACGAGGCGGGCCAGGTCGGAGTCATCGGGCAGGCGCAGGTCGTCAGAGAGCACCCCCACCAGGTTCTCGTCTTGAGGCACAGGGTCAAGGAGCTCGGCCATGGCACGGCGCTGCCGCTGCTCGGGCGTGATGCCCGTCTTCTGCATGATGGGGTCCATCCAGCAGCGCAGGAAGCGCACGCGCGGAAAGCGCCGCTCTAGCTCCGCGTACACGTAGCGCACGTCGGTCCCCACAAAGTGGTGCAGACACACCAGAAACACCATCACGGCACGAGGGTGGTAGGTGAGCTTACGCAGCACGTCGCTCACGCCCTCGATCGTGACGGACTCGAGGTTGTCCCGCAGCAGGTCCGCCTCCTCGATGACGACGGACGAGAGGCGCTCTGACGCCCCCATCTCGGCCGCCGTGAGCACGACGCCCCTGAGGCAGTTGTCCGCGCACACGTAGATCTGATGACACTCGGGCATGAGCATGCCCGTGTGGACGATGTTCCAGTTCTCGTGCACGGGCGCGTTGAACTCCAGCACGTTGGGAACGGGACGGGGAAAGGACGCGTCGGCCGCCCGCACCCACGCGGGCGTCCTTTGGTCGCCCGCCTCAGGGGCCAAGGAGGGACGCAGCCGTCTGAGCATGGCGCACCTCCCTAGCAGATGCGGGGCAGCAGCTCGTTGCCGGGCTCCGGCAGGATGGTCTGCGTGCCTATCTCGGTCTGCATGACCACGAGGCCGGGGTCCTCTCGCGTGACGCTGCCGATGACGCAGGACCCCTCGGCGTGCGTGCTCGCGCGCAGGGCGGCAAGGACCGCGTCCACGGCGTCCGGCGGGCACACCACCACCAGGCGTCCCTCGCAGGCAAGGTAGAGCGGCTCGAGGCCCAGCATGCCGCACACGCCGGCCACCTCGGGCGCCACCGGGACCTTGGTGGCGTCCAGGCGCACGCCCACGCCGCTCTGGTGCGCGATCTCGTAGAGCACCGTCCCCACGCCGCCGCGCGTGGCGTCGCGGATGGTGTGGATGTCGTCGCAGGCGTCAAGGGCCGAGCGGATGGCGGCGGCAAGCGGGGCGCAGTCGCTCGTCACGTCCGCCTCGATGCCAAAGTCGTCGCGCGAGAGCAGGATGGCACAGCCATGGCGCCCCACGTCGCCCGTCACGATGACGGCGTCGCCCGGCCTCGCCGCCCCGCCGCGGGGACGCGCGCCCCTTCCCAGGACGCCCACGCCCGTCGTGGTGATGAACACGCCGTCGACCTGGCCCCGGCCCGCCACCTTGGTGTCGCCGGCGACCACGCTCACGCCCGCCTCCCGCGCGGCGGCGGCCATGGAGGCCACGATCGTCTCGAGTTGGGCCAGCGGATAGCCCTCCTCGATCTGGAAGGCGCAGGTCAGATACAGCGGCGTGGCGCCCATGCAGGCCACGTCGTTGACGGTGCCGCAGACGGCGAGCTTGCCCACGTCGCCGCCCGGGAAGAACGCCGGCGACACGATGAAGCCGTCGGTGGAGAGCGCCAGGCGGCCGGCCGGCACGTCCACGACGGCGGCGTCGTCCTCCGTGAGAAGCGGGTTGGCCAGGTGCGCCTTGAAGACGCGCTCGATGAGCTCGGAGGTCTGCTTGCCGCCCGCGCCCTGGGCCAAGGTCACAACGTCATTCATGAGCTATCCTTCCTCGTCGCCCTCGGGGGCGTGAGCATGCGCGGGCAGGTCGCGAGCTGCCCTGGGAACGTCGGCGCCGTAGAGGTAATAGGCCGAGCAGGCGCCCTCGCTTGAGACCATGCAGGCGCCCACGGGGTGCTCCGGCGTGCAGGCGCGGCCAAAGACGGGGCACGCGCCGGGGGCGCAGCGTCCCTGCAGTACCTCGCCGCAGCGGCAGGCCGGGTTCTCGCGGCCCTCCGAGGGGGCGACGTCAAACTTGACGCGGGCGTCCCAGGCCGCATGGCGCTCGCGCAGGCGCAGGCCCGACCCCTCGATGGTGCCGATGCCCCGCCAGCGGGCGTCGCAGGGCTCCATCATCTCGTCCACGATGCGACGGGCCGCGGGCGACCCCTCGGGCCGCACCACGCGCGGGTAGCAGTTGACGAAGAACGGCTCCCCCTCGGCGAACCTGGTGACGCCCACGGCGAGCGCCGTGACGAGCTCGCGCGCCGTGAAGCCGGCGACCACGCCGCTCACGCCCGCGCGGGCCAAATCCTCGCAGACCGCGGTGCCCGTGACGGCGTGGACGTGGCCGGGATACAAGAAGAGGTCCGTGGACCCCCGCATGGCCTCATAGGCCCCAGGCATGGTCTTGTTGGCCGTGAGCAGCGAGAAGTTGCAGACGTCCTGCTCCTTGGCCTGACGAACGGCGAGGCAGCACGAGGGCGTGGTGGTCTCGAAGCCCACGGAGAGGAAGACGACCTCCTCCTTGGGGTGCGCGGCGGCGTAGGCCTGCGCGTCCTGGGGCGACCAGACCACCCGCACGCGCGCGCCTCTCGCCCGGGCGTCCGCCAGAGACAGCCTGCTGCCGGGCACGCGCACGAGGTCCCCGAAGGTGGCGATCGTGCAGCCGCGCTCAAGGGCCAGGAAGAGCGCCTCGTCTATGAAGCCGACCGGCGTCACGCAGACGGGGCATCCCGGACCCGAGATGAGCTCCACCTGGGCGGGAAGCAGGCGGCGGATGCCCTGCCGAAAGATCTCGTGGGTGTGCGTTCCGCAGACCTCCATGATGCGCACGCGTGGCCCGTCATAGCCCTCCAAAGCCGCGCGAGCGACAGATCCGGCCGCCGACGTGCCGCTCACAACAGCTCCCTCTCGAGGTCGCCGGTCTCCGCGTCGTCATCGTCCGTGATGCGGGCGATGGCGGAGCCGGCGTGCACCATCACGTACTCACCCGGCTCGAGCCCCTCAAGAAGCTGGGCGGACACCTCGCGGCGGGCGCCCGTCGCCTCGACGAGGGCGGTGCCTGCCGCAGAAACCCTGATCACCCGTGCGGGCAGTCCTACGCACATGTCTTGGTCCCTTCTCATCCGGCGCCGCGCACGCACGTCGGCGCTACCTGCGTTTGCCGTTTCCCGCCTAGAAGGACGTGTCAAAAAACGACCGCCCGTCCTGCAGCGCCTGGGCCGCGACCACCGCCTGCCCCAGGCAGATGCCGCCGTCGTTGGGCGGTATGAGGCGATGGGTGAGCACTCGCAGGCCCGCCGCCTCAAGGTCGTCCTTTACCAGGGCCAGCAGGAGCGTGTTTTGAAAGCACCCCCCGCTCAGGGCCACGGTGGTGAGCTTGCGCCGTCGGGCGACCCACCGCGCCGCCCCAGCCACCTGCCGCGCGAGGCCCACGTGGAAGGCGTAGGCCAGGCGCCCCGCGTCGTCTCCCGCCAGTCGGCGTGCGACGAGCCAGCCCACGAGGCGGTCGGTGGGAAGCGTCATGAGCCCCTCGTCGCCGAGCGCCCAGGCGGCGGGCGCGCCCGGCATCGGCAGTCCGACGGCAGAGACGGGCGAGCCTTGGTCGGCTGCCCAGCGCTCGGCGCGGTGCTGGAGCAGCACGGCGGACTCCCCCTCGAAGCTCGACGTGCGGCTGACGCCCAGAAGGGCGCTCACGGCGTCAAAGAGCCTGCCCGCGGAGGTCGAGGTCACGGCATTGACGCGCCGGCGCGTCATGGCCAGCTGCGCGCGCGCCTCCTGGGGCGAGCAGAGCCTCAGGCGTCGGACGAGCGAGAGCGTCTCGTCCGACGTATCGTCCGCCAGGCCCGCAAGCCCCCCCAGCAGCGACACGGCGACGCGCCAGCCCTCCAGCGCGGCGGCGTCTCCCCCCGCCTGACAGAAGGGCGCGATGCGCCCCACGCGCTCAAAGCCATGGAAGTCGCAGACCATGAGCTCCCCGCCCCAGACGCTGCCGTCCTCGCCGTAGCCCGTGCCGTCAAACGAGACGCCCACGACGGGCTCGGTGACGTCGTTCTCGGCCATGCACGAGACGACGTGCGCAAAGTGATGCTGCACCCGCACGAGGGGGACGCCCGCGTCCCGGGCCATCCTCTGTGCGACGCTCGTCGCGTGGTAGCGAGGATGCAGGTCGCAGGCGACGACCTCGGGGGCCACCTCAAGCAGCGCCTCCATCCGCCCCACGGACGCCTCGAGCGCGTGCACGGCGCGCAGGTCGGCAAGGTCGCCCACATAGGACGAGGGATAGAAGAGGCCGCCCGTGCCGACGCAGAACGTGTTCTTGAGCTCGCCGCCCACGGCGAGGACGCGCACGTTGGAGGTGTCCTCGTCCGTCCCTGTTCGCCCGTCGTGCCGAAACGGCGTCGAGAGCACCACGGGCAGCGGCGCGTAGCCGCGCGAGCGCCGCACCATGTAGGGGCGCCCCTCAAACCAGTCCATGACGGAGTCGTCGGCGCGCGTGCGTATCGTCCGGTCATGCGAGAGCACGAGGTCCGCGATGCCCCCCAGCTGCTCGCGGACGTCGTCATCATCCTTGCAGATGGGGGCGCCCGACACGTTCGCGCTGGTCATGACCAGGACGTCGGGCGTCATGACGTCATCGTCATAGGCAAAGAGCAGCAGCTGCACGGGCGCGTACGGGAGCATGACGCCCAGGCTGGGGGCCTGGGGCGCCACGCAGGGCGCCACCCGCCCGCCCGCGCGGCGCCGCAGCAGCAGGATGGGCCTCTGGTGGCCCGCGAGGACCTCGCGCTGGGCGTCCGAGAGCTCGCACTCGCGACGCACGACCCCCTCGTCGGCCATCATCACGGCAAGGGGCTTGCTCGGCCGGCGCTTGCGCCGGCGCAGCCGGCTCACCGCGTCCTCGTTCGTGGCGTCGCAGCACAGATGGAAGCCCCCGATGCCCTTGACGGCCACGATGCCGCCCGCAGCCAGGCAGCGGCGCGTGGCCGTGATGGCCTCGGCGCCCCGCTCGTCGCGGTCCAGAAGGTAGACCGCAGGACCGCAGTCGTTGCAGCAGACCGGCTGGGCGTCATAGCGGCGGGAGGCGGGGTCATGGTATTCGCGCGCGCAGTCGGGACAGAGGGAAAACGCCCGCATGCTCGTGCGCTCGCGGTCGTACGGGAGCGCGTCCAGGATGGTCAGGCGCGGTCCGCAGCAGGTGCAGTTGATGAAGGGGTGCAGGTAGCGACGGTTCGTGGGGTCAAAGAGCTCGCGCCTGCAGTCGTCGCAAATGGCGATGTCGGGCGAGACGAAGACCTCGCCCGCGGTCTTCTCGCTCACGACGATCCTGAAGCCCTCGAGGCGCCCGACCTGTGCGGTGGGCACCTCCTGGGACTCCAGGCGGACGATGTCGGCGCGTCGCGGCGGCTCCGTGCGCACGAGACGCTCGAACTCCCGCACCTGGTCGGCCGTCCCCTGAGCGTAGATCTCGACGTAGGGGCCCTTGTTGCAGACGCTGCCGCAGACGCCCGCAGTCGCGGCGTGACGGTCCACCGTGGGCCTGAAGCCCACGCCCTGGACGATGCCGTGGACGCGCAGGCGGTGGGTCACCGGCCGCGCGCCGTCATGCCCCGCCTCCGTCGCGGCGCCTGTGAGCATCCTCTCGCTCATGTCCCCGACACCGCCGCGAGCCGCGTCAGGTGCCCTGACAGGGCAAAGTGGGTCTCGTCGAAGAAGTCGCCGTCGTAGCCGTCGAGCAGGGGCCTGAGCACGGCGTCGGCGAGCACCACGTCGGCGCCCATGTCATCGACCGCGCGGCGAAGGTCCGCCTCCTCGCGCAGCGCGACGTCGCCAGGTCGCGTGACCTCGTCGGGTCGCATGAAGAAGCTCGCGCAGCGCACGTCGGCGCAGCCGCGAGACAAGAGCTCGCGGCGCAGGGCGTCGGCGGCCACCTGCTGATGCACCACCAGAACGCGCCTCCCCTCCCAGCCGATGGGGGGAATGAGGGCGCTCACCAGGGGAAAGCCAATGTCATAGGGCGTGCCGAAGCGCTCCTTGAGGAGCTTTGCCGCCGCGAGGCCCGAGGGTGCCACCACCAGGTTGCGCTCGGCGGCACCCGCGCTCATGACGTCGTCAAGCGAGGCGCCCATACCAAAGCAGGTCACGCGCCGCCAGCCCGCCGCGCAGAGCGCCCCCGCGAGCGCCTGTGCCGCGCCGGGGTCCGAGAGGTCCATGGGCGTGGCGCCCAGGACGCCCAGCCGTCCGGGCTCCCTGGCGGGACGCTCCCCGCGATCCGCGCGGATGCCGTCGGCAAAGGTCAGGAAGAGCTCGCAATAGGCGCGCTCGGCCCCCACGTCGTAGAGGCGCATGCCGTTGGCGTCGACGGCCACGGCGGGCAGGCCCGTGGCTCGCTCGCTCATGCGGCGCAGGGCGGTGAGGTCCGTGCCTATGACCGCCGGGACGGGCGTGCCCACGAGGGCGACAAAGCGAGCGTCGATCTTGCCCGCGGCGGCGGCGAGCTTCTTCACGAGCAGGTCGTCCCTGCCCATGATGGCGTCCATGTCGCGCAGTCCGGCACTGAAGACGGCATCCGCGCCCGCAAACCAGCGCGGCTCGTCAAAGCCGCAGACGTTGCCGGTGCAGCCGCCCGCGTCGACGATGACCGAGAGGCCCCCCAGGCCGAAGAGCACCGAGACGGCGCCGGACTGGTCCGGCGCGAAGGGGGTGAGCACCCGGCGCAGCCCCTTGACCTCAAGAGAGGGCTGTCGCAGGACAGTCCGCCCCGCGGCCCTGACCGGACGCGGGCCCGGGCGGGACGACCGACCGGCCGCAAGGTCCTGCGCGCGCTCGTCTCTCAGCGAGATGGCGCCGGGGCGCTCGGCCTTTCCCGACAGCACGCGCTCGAGGGACGCAAAGAGGCCCATGACCGCCGTGTAGCCAAAGGGCTGGACGTCGTCGTTCCAGGCCAGGTTGGGGCGGTCGGGATGATAGTGACCGGCGTCGCGGCCGACGGTCAGCGTGACTGCGGCGTCGGGCTCGTAGCCGATCATCGTGGGCTCGAGGTTGGAGTAGACGCGCGTCTGGGGGGAGAGCTCGGCCAGGCGGGCAAGATGGCTGAAGCGCTCGGGCGCGAGGGTCCCAAAGACCTCCGCCACCCCAAACCCGTAGCGCACGAGGGCGAGCGCCAGCTCGAAGGGGTCGGCGTTGCAGCACTCGCCCACCGCGAAGACCTCGCGCGCGTGGCGGGCCCCAAACGCGCGCACGGCGTCTTGGGCCCTCTCGCGCCAGGGCGCCTGATCGAGGCGCACGCCCAGGGCGCTCCCGAGCGCCTCGTACTGGCTGTGGATGCGGTCAACCTGATAGAGGCGCGAGAGCTCGATCCAGGGGATGCCCAGCCGCTCGCTCAGGTCCTGGGCCGCGGGCGCGGCCTCGGGGTTGAGCACCAGGTTGAAGTTGGCGCGGGCCATGTCCCGAAAGTCCTCGAACGTCGCGCAGGAGCCCACCTCGCGCACGTGGCGCACCCCGGCGCGCTCGAGGAGTCCCTTGAGGTCGGAGTCCTGCTCCACCGGCGCAAAGTGACCCAGGAGGTTGCAGGAGCGCGGGTCCCTGCGGGCGGGCTCCAGCAGCGAGTAGATGGACTGACGCACGTTGACCATGGGCGGCCGGCGGCCCTCGCGGGTGAGCGCGTACATGTAGCAGGGACGCACGCGAACGCCGGCGAGGTCCTCCGCCGCGCGGCAGACGCGCTCCATGTCCGTGCCCAGAAGGGCGTCCACGCAGGTGATGCACACCATGACCACGGACGGCGGGTCGGGCAGGCTTTCGCAGACGGCCTTGACCGCCCGGGGTATGCGCGCCAGATGGCGGGCGGTGATGAGGTCCGTCTCGCTCATGAGCAGGTAGAAGAAGCGATGCTCATAGCCCGGCAGCTCCGACACGGAGCTGGTGTTGCGGCCGCAGCAGCCGGGCGCCACGACGAGCATAACCGAGCCGGGAACGGAGAGGCCGGCCCGTTTGACGCCAAAGCCCTCGGCGCCCGGCGAGTTGAAGGCGAGGGCCGCCGGGGAGCTGTAGATGAGATGCGTGGACGAGACGAGCTCGGCGGGGATGTCGTCGGGGCCGCGCCGCCAGAGCTCCGCGGCCGTGTACGAGGCGACACGGGCGCGCGGTCGCAGGCTCATAGGAGCGCCTCGCGAGAACGCGCCGGGGCGTCGTCGGCGAGGAGCCTTTGGGCCAGGTCGATGAAGACCCGGGAGACGGGCAGGCTCGCGTCGCCCTCGATGACGGTCTTGCCCTCGTCCTCGAAGCGGTTGACGTCGTCGGAGCGGGGAATGTCGCCTACCACCTCCAGGCCGGCCAAGACGGCGAAGTCCCTCACCTTCCGCTCCTCGTCCGGGACGTTGCGCCGGTTGAGGATGATGCCGCCCAGCTGGGCGTAGCCGCGCTCCTCGAAGTTGCGCACGGCGGTGCTGATGTTGCCGGCAGCGTAGAGGGCCATCTTCTCGCCGCTGGTCACGATGAGGACCTTCTGGGCGTAGCCCTCGCGGATGGGGGCCGCAAACCCGCCGCAGACGACGTCGCCCAGAACGTCAAAGAGGACCACGTCGGGCTCGTAGGTCTCAAAGAGCCGCAGCTCCTCGAGGAGGTTGAACGTGGCGATGATGCCGCGGCCGGCGCAGCCCAGGCCCGGCGTGGGCCCGCCCGTCTCGATGCAGAGCACCCCGCCGAAGCCCACGCGCGATATGTCCGCGAGGGACGGGGGCTCCTCGTCCTCGCCACGCAGATAGTCCATCACGGGACGCAGGGCCTTGCCCCCGAGGAGGTTGATCGTGGAGTCCGCCTTGGGGTCACAGCCGATCTGGATGGTGCGCCGGCCCAGCGTCGCGAACGCCGCCGCCAGGTTGCTGGTGACGGTGGACTTGCCGATGCCGCCCTTGCCATAGACCGCGATTCTGAGCATGCGCACCCCTCGCCCGTAGGGGCACGCCGACGAAGAGGCCCGCGCCACGAGTGGCGCCGTCTGCTGGTGCGACATGGCCGTCTTTCGAATCGAGCTGGCTCTCTTCGTCAGATACCCCTTGCCAGAACATGTCATTTGACCTTCCGGGCCGAGTCACCTCTCCCCGTCAGGCCGATTCAGTTTACCATAGGTGCCGATGCGACCCCGCCGCGACGGCACGTCCGCCTGCGGCGAGGACCCCCTATCACCAGCCTCGGAGGGCCCATGGACACCGGTTTTGACAACGACCTCTACATTCGCACCCAGGCCTCGCGCATCCGCGAGCGCATAGGGCAGTTTGGGGGCAAGCTCTACCTTGAGTTTGGGGGCAAGCTCTTTGACGACTACCACGCCAGCCGCGTGCTGCCGGGCTTCCAGCCCGACTCCAAGGCGCGCATGCTCTCCGAGCTCGCGCCCGACGCCGAGGTGGTCTTTGCCATCTGCGCCTCGGACATCGAGTCGGGCAAGCGCCGCAGCGACGTCGGCGTGACCTACGACGAGGACGTGCTGCGACTGATGGACGTCTTTCGCGGCATGGGGATGGCGGTGGGCGGCGTGGTTATCACGCGCTTCTCGGGCCAGCCCAAGGCCGAGGCCTACCAGCGCCACCTGGAGCAGCTGGGCATCCGGGTCTATCGCCACTATCCCATCGAGGGCTACCCCTCCAACATCAACTTGATCGTCTCGGACGACGGCTTCGGCCGCAACGACTTCGTGCCGACGGAGCGCCCCCTCGTGGTGGTGACGGGGCCAGGGCCCGGCTCGGGCAAGCTGGCGGTGTGCCTGTCGCAGCTGTGGGGCGAGCATCGGCGCGGGGTGGAGGCGGGCTACGCCAAGTTCGAGACCTTCCCCGTATGGAACCTCCCCCTCAAGCACCCCGTCAACGTCGCCTACGAGGCCGCCACCGCCGACCTCGACGACAACAACATCATCGACCCCTATCACCTTGAGGCCCATGGCGAGATCGTCGTCAACTACAACCGCGACGTCGAGACCTTCCCCGTGCTCAAGGCGACGATGGAGCGCATCGGCGGCGTGAGCCCCTATCTCTCGCCCACCGACATGGGCGTCAACATGGTGGGGCTGTGCATCAGCGACGACGAGCTCTGCCAGAGGGCGGCCCGCGAGGAGATCGTGCGCAGATGGTTCTGGTGCGCCGAGAAGATCGCGCGCACGGGCGAGGGCCGGGAGGAGCTCGCCAAGATCGGCCTCCTCATGAAGGAGGTGGGCGTTGACGAGGGCCTCTCCCCCGCTCGCGCCGCGGCGCTGCTCAAGGAGGAGGTCACGGGAGGGCCTGCGGGCGCCCTCGTCCTGCCCGACGGCTCGGTGGTCACGGGACGCACGAGCAAGCTGTTGGGGGCCGCCTCGTCGCTTCTGCTCAACGCCCTCAAGCGGACGGCGGGTGTGGACAAGGACCACTGGGTGGTGTCCGACACGGCGCTCGCGCCCATCTCGCGCCTCAAGACGGAGCACCTCAGGAGCGTCAACCCGCGCCTGCACAGCGACGAGACGCTCATCGCGCTCTCCATCTCAAGCGTCACCAACCCCGAGGCCCAGCGCGTCATCGACGCCACCAGGCAGCTCAAGGGCTGCACGGCGTACTTCTCGGTCATCATCTCGAGCACGGACGAGCTGGTGTACCGCCGGCTGGGCATCAACGTCTGCTGCGAGCCCAAGTTCGAGCGGCACACCTTCTATCACGCCTAGCCACGCGGGGCGCCTCCGGCCGCCGGGGCGCGCCCCGCCCGAGCGGCCGGAGGCGCCCCCGGCGAGTGCCCTGAGGAGGCTCGCGCCAGCCAGCCGGACGACGGCCTGCCGATCAGCCGGTCGTCGGCCTACCGGTTGCCGAAAAACGCGATGATGATGGTCCCGGGGCCGGTGTGCGTGCCGATGGTCGCACCGCAGGACACGCGAGGAATCTGGTCCTCATGTCCCTGGAGGGTCTCGGCGCCGTCGCGCACGTACTTGTCGAGCAGCTCGCTTCCCAGGCCTGCGTATCCCATGCACACGGGCAGCGAGAAGTCGATGCCGCCCGCGGAGGTGACGAGCTGGCTCAGAAGGTTGCGCCCGTTCTTGGAGCCGCGCGCCTTGCCCAGCACCTGCACCGTGCCGTCCACGATGGAGATGACGGGCTTGATGGCGAGCATGGTGCCCAGCGCGCCGGCGACGTTGGATATGCGCCCGCCCCGACGCAGGTACTCGAGGGTGTCCAGCAGCGCCACGAGCTTGACGTTGCCGCGGCGGTCCTCGAGGTCGCGAGCCACCTCCTCCTTGCCGAGCCCCTCTGCCACGAGCCTGCGGGCGCGCTCCACCATGATGCGCTCGCCCACGCTGGCGTTGAGGGTGTCGACGACGCGAACGCGCTCGCCGTACTCCTGCGCGGCGAGGCAGGCCGACTGGTAGGTGCCCGAGAGCTTTGACGAGATGGTCAGGATGAGCGCCTCGTCCTCGTCGTTCTCGAGGGCCCGGGCGAGCACCTCCGAGAAGCCGAAGGGCGTCACCTGGCTCGTGGAGGGCAGCTCGTCCGACTCAATGAGCAGCTCATAGAAGCGCTGGTGGGAGAGGTCCACGCCGTCCTCGTACGAGGTTGATCCAAAGCAGATGGTCAGGGGTGCCACGAGCACGTCAGCGAACTCCCCCTGCTTGATGTCGGACGCCGAGTCGCAGATGATTCTCAGTGCCATGGTGGTTCCCCTTTGCCGTTCGTGCGGACATGACCTGCATGGCACCCGTCACGAGACGCGACTTCCCCACATGCGGGACCCGTGGCACCATTACAATCAAACAGTAGCATAGACCTGACGCCCGGCCGGCGAGTCCCTGCCGTCCGGGCGCCGCACCCGATAGATTGGCATATCAGGCATGAGCGACCGCCCCGAAGCAACCACGGCCGTACCCACCGTGCCCGCCGCGCCCGCACGACCGACGCAGGGGGAGCATCCGTCCCGCCCACCCGAGCCCGCAGGCGGCCTGAGGCGGCTCCTGCTGCCGTTGGGCATCTCCGTGGTGCTTCTCTGCGGCGCCTACGGCGTCGGGTGCCATCACTTTTCGACCCACTTCGTGCCGGGAACGACCGTTGACGGCATGGACGCGTCCGGGCTCACGCAGGCGGAGCTCGCGCAGGCCGTCACCAGCCATGCGGAGCACTGGACGACGACGGTCAGCGGGGACGGCATCGACCTCACCCTAAGCGCCGACGACATAGGCCTGAGCATTGACGGCCCCCTCAGGGCGCGCCGCGCCCGCCAGCAGGCGGATCCGGCGCGCTGGGTGTTGGACCTCGTCAGTCCCAACCACATTGACACCGGCGTCGACGCGAGCGTGAGCCAGGAGGCGGTGCTGGCGGCGGCGCAGGCGGCGGCCGACCAGGTCAACGCCACGGCCACGGCGCCCGTCAACGCGTTCGTGAGCTATGACGAGGGCCAGCATGCCTTTACCATCACCAGCGAGGTCGCCGGGACGCAGGTGGACGCGGCTGCTGCCGCCAGGGCCATCACAAAGGCGAGCCTCGCCCTCTCCCCGAGCGTCACGCTCGGCGACGGGGAGCTCGTACAGGCGGCGGTGAGGGCGGACGACGCCCGCCTGGCGGCCGCCCGTGACGAGGCCAATCGCATCATTGGCGTCGAGCTGCCGCTCACGAGGGGCTCCGAGGAGCTCGCACGCGTCACGAGGGACCTCTCGGCCGCCTGGGTCGCCATCGATGACGACTACGCCGTGAGCGTCAGCCAGGACGCCGTCAGGGACTGGGCCGCCGGGGAGCTCGGCGCGCGCGCCGCCACGTCCGACGAGGTGCATGACTACGGCCTTGACGCCGACACCCTCGCCGAGACCCTCGCCTCCCAGCTCGATCGCGGTGACGGCACCGCCGTCGAGCTTCCCCTCGTCGTCACGGCGACGCGGCCGGAGGAGTCGCAGGGGGCCCGCGAGCGCGGGCGACACGTTGACCTCAACCTCTCCACGCAGTACGCGCGTCTCTACGACAGCGACGGCGGCGTCCTGTGGCGCAGCTACTTCGTGTCCGGCAACACGAGCGAGCGTCGCTCCACGCCCACCGGTCGCTATGCGATCCTCGCCAAGCGCACGAACGAGACGCTCATCGGGGCCGACGAGGACAAGGACGGCAAGCCCGACTATAAGAGCCACGTCAACTACTGGATGCCCTTCATCGGGAACACGGTCGGCATGCACGACGCCGGCTGGCGTCGGAAGTTCGGAGGGAGCATCTATCAGTACAACGGCAGCCATGGCTGCGTGAACCTCCCGAGCGACGCCGCGCAGGAGCTCTATGCGCTCGTCAACGTCGGCGACGCGGTCTATGTCCATTGGTAGGCTGGCGAGACGTGCGCCGTGATGGCGCCGACCGGCGCCGGCAGAGAGGCCGCCGGCCCTCTCGCCAACCGTCAGGTCGACGGGAGGAAGGCCCCGCGATAGGTCTTTAGCCTGCCCAGGCGGCGGGCCGCCTTGACGGCGACGGGCAGATACAGGGCGATGAGCACGGCGTAGAGGATGATGGTCATGGTCGCCGACCCGTCCGTGCTCACGTAGCTCGTCTCGGTCATGGGGCTCAGCAGCGCGTCGGACAAAAGCAGGGTGACGAAGTCGTCAAGCCCATGAAAGAGCGCAAGTCCCAACAGACCGCCCTCCTCGCACTCGATGACGCAGCCTGACAGCGCAAACCCATAGACCCCCGTCTGTGCGATCTTGAGGCAGGCCTGCGCGACCTGGGTCGCGTCCCGAAGATCGAGGCTTCCCCACTCGATGTGGGCGGCGCCAAACAGGAGGGACGCGATCGTGACGCAGACGAGGACGCCCCGCGTGGTCCCGCCAAAGCGAGCCAGGAGCCCCTGGAGCAGCACGCCTCTGAAGATCCCCTCCTCGAAGAGGCCCACGAGCGCCATCAGGCCAACGAGATACAGCAGGTTGAGGGCCCAGTTGGGGTCAAGGGGCGTCCCGTCGAACAGATCGCCTGCAAGCTCGATCGCAAAGAGAGCAAAGGTCACGACGAGAAGCCAGGCGAGACGGCGAAACACCGCGCGAATGGCGGCAGGACGAAAGACCCACTGCCGCCATCCCCCCAAGGCGGCGCAGCCGGCAAGCGCCAGCGCGGCGCCCGACAGCTCAAAGGCGAGGTTCTCCTCCAAGCCGACGATATAGAAGAGGGCGCCCAGCGGATACATGAGAAAGTAGATGGCGAGGCCGACGAGAACCGACAGCGCGAGCACGCCGCCCCCCGAGCGTCCTCGTGAGGACGAGGTGGACGTGCCGTCGCCAAACGATTCTCCCCGGGCGGGGACGGGCAAGGCGACGGGCGGCACGACGGTGGCGGGCGACGGGACAGGGCCGCGTGCGGGGACGGGCGCGGCGACCAGTCCCGAGGGCGCGGGCGGACCCCCGGCCTGCCCCCCGGGCGGCAGCAGGCCCTCCCCGTCGGTGCGGTCGCTCTGCTGAAGGGGCATGATGAGTCCTCTCTGCCAGGCCGTACGAGGTTCGCCCCCAGGAACCCTGGGGCGCGACGATGCCACCCAAGAGGATACCCGTTGCTCCGGCGCTTGGCACGCCCCGCCCTCGCCTACCAAAAACGCCGACGGCGGCAGGGCGGCGTCTTCGCCCGTCGTAGAGGTATCAGGGGTCACGGTCGGGCGCCGGGCGCCAGGGGTCACAACCGAGCGGCGCGGCCGCGCCCACGATGCCTACAGGTCCATCGACAGGTAGCGCTCGCCCGTGTCGGGAAGGACCGCCACGATGACCTTGCCGGCAAGCGCGACTCGGCCCGCCAGCTCGACGGCCGCCGCCACGGCGGCGCCGGAGCTGATGCCCACGAGCAGGCCCAGCTCGCTTGAGAGGCGCCTCTTGGTCGCGATGGCGAGCTCGGAGTCAACGTGCACGACCTCGTCCACGACGTCGGCGTCGTAGGTCTTGGGCACGAAGCCGGCGCCGATGCCCTGGATGCGGTGGCTGCCGGGCTGGCCGCCCGTAAGGACGGGACTCTCGCTCGGCTCAACCGCGATGACCTTGACCTCGGGGTTTCTCTCCTTGAGGTACGCGCCGGCCCCGCTCACGGTGCCGCCCGTGCCCACGCCCGCCACGAAGGCCCCGACCGTGCCGTCCGTGTCGGCCCAGACCTCCGGGCCCGTGGTCTCGTAGTGCGCGCGGGGGTTGGCCGGGTTCACGAACTGCCCCGCCACGATGGCACCGGGCGTCTGGGCCTTGATCTGGTCGGCACGCTCTACGGCCCCCTTCATGCCGTCCTTGCCGGGCGTGAGCTCGATCCGCGCGCCATAGCTGGCGGCAAGCTTGCGACGCTCGACGGACATGGTCTCGGGCATGACCAGTATCATCTTGTAGCCCCGGGCCGCGGCGAGCATGGCCAGGCCCACGCCCGTGTTGCCGCTGGTGGGCTCGATGATGGTGCCACCCGGCCTCAGGGACCCGTCCCTCTCCGCCGCGTCTATCATGGCCCGGGCGATTCGGTCCTTGATGGAGCCGCCGGGGTTTGTCGCCTCGTACTTGCCCAGGATCGTGGCCCTGCCGTCCGCGAGGGACGAGAGGTCGATGAGGGGGGTCGATCCAATGACGGACTCAATCTTGTCTGCGTACTTCATGTGCCTCTCCCTTGTGTGCACGCCCGTGTGGGCATGATGTTCGTGACGTCTGCGGACGGCGTGGGCGACCTTCCGGGAATGGCCTCTCAAGATGGCGGCTCAAGACGGCCTCCCACACTGCGAAAATCCAGAAAAAAGGGCGCCGCGGCGCCTCCTGCCCTGCCTCTGCGTCTGGTGGGTGCCAAACGGCATGGCGCTCAGGCCACGGGTCGGGCACCCTCGCCACAGGTCGAGGGAGGCAGAGGACAAGCGCGACAACAGGCGCGGCCCCACGACGATGACAGGACGCTCACGGCCCCTCCCCTCTCATGACGAACGTCAGACTGTCTGACGTGACAAGAGAAGCGTACGCAGGGCGACGGATAATGTCAAGTAAAATACTAGGAATTAGTCTCGCTCGCTACGGGCGCCCCGTGACCACCGCAGGACGACGGCGGCGGGACCACGCACGGTCGAGCAGGACCGCTGACGACTCACGTCCCTAAGCTGGTCTCCATCTTCCTTCAAATATGCAAGAATCAAGGACGGCACCCATACCCCACCCTAGCGCCGCGGCGCCGGCGCACGAGAGGACGCACCATGCTCAGGATTGGATTGCTCACCAGCGGCGGAGACTGCCAGGCGCTCAATGCCACCATGCGCGGCATCGTGAAGACCGTCCTCAACAACGCGCAGGAATCCGTGAAGATCTACGGCTTCGAGGACGGCTACCAGGGCCTCATCTACGGGCGCTACCGAACCATGGCCTGGGACGACTTCTCGGGCGTCCTCACGCAGGGCGGCACCATCCTCGGCACGAGCCGCACGCCCTTCAAGCTTCTTGACACGCCCGAGGAGGACGGCGTCGAGAAGGTTCCCTCCATGATCAAGACCTACCGCGAACTCAAGCTCGACTGCCTGTTCATGCTGGGCGGCAACGGGTCCACCAAGACGGCCAACCGCCTGTCCAGCGAGGGCCTCAACGTCATCGCCCTGCCCAAGACCATCGACAACGACACCTGGGGTACGGACATCACCTTTGGCTTCACGAGCGCCATCGACGTGGCCACCACCTTCATCGACGAGATCAAGACCACGGCCAGCTCGCACGGTCGCGTCTTCGTCATCGAGATCATGGGGCACAAGGTGGGGTGGATTCCCCTGTATGCCGGCGTGGCGGGCGGCGCCGACGTGATCCTTCTCCCCGAGATCCCCTACGACATGCGCAACGTGGTGAAGGCCATCGAGAAGCGCGATGCCGACGGCGGCAGATTTGCCATAGTGGCCGTGGCCGAGGGGGCCATCTCCAAAAAGGAGGCGGCGCTATCCAAGAAGGAGTACAAGCGCAAGGTCGCCGCACGCAAGTATTCCGTAGCCTACGAGATCGCCGAGCAGGTGGCCTCCCTGACCGGTCGCGAGGTGCGCGTGGGCATCCCGGGCCACACGCAGCGCGGCGGCGCTCCCGACGCGCAGGACCGCATCCTGGCCACGCAGTGCGGCGTCGAGGCGGCGCGGGGATGCCTGGAGGGCCAGTACGGCTTCATGGTCGCCAAGGTGCGCAACCGGATGTGTCGCGTGCCCCTCAAGGACGTGGCCGGCAAGCTCAAGTACGTCGATCCCCAAAGCGACCTGGTGCGCGAGGCAAAGCTCATGGGCATCAGCTTTGGCGACGAATAGGCCGGGCAGGCCAACTGAATAGGTTTCCCGAACAGGCCTTTCGGCCTGCGCCCCCTGGCGCCGGTTCGAACCCTTGACCGCCTGGCCCCGTGCCATGCGGTAGGTCGGGAGATGGTTAATTTTTACGCATGGGCGCGCTCACCGCCGTACAATGGCCGGAAGGGAGGAAGCGCATGTGCGAGCTATTTGCCATCAACGGACGCAGGGATGTTCGCGCCAACGGATATCTGACGGAGTTCTTTGGCCATGGCGTCCAAAATCCTCACGGCTGGGGCGTCGCGCTGCGCGCGGATTGTCTTGCGGACGCGCCTGACGTCCGCGGTCGCGAGACCATCACCAACGACGAGCACGGCCTGCTTCTGCGCTGGCGCGAGCCCGTGGAGGCGTCGTCGTCCGCCCTCGCTCGCGAGCTTGTCTCGAGCCCCCTGACGGCGCGGCACCTCCTGGCCCACATCCGCAAGGCAACCTGCGCGACCCTCTCGAGAGAGAACTGCCATCCCTTTGTCGGCATGGACGTCACGGGGCGCACCTGGGCCATGGTTCACAACGGGGTCCTGCTCAACGAGGGCATGCTCTGGGGTTATGAGCGTCGTACCACAGGCCAGACGGACTCGGAGCGGACGCTGCTGTTTCTTTTGGACGTGCTTGACGAGGCGTCGCTGCGCAACGAGGGGTCCCTGGGCTTTGAGAAGACCTTTGACGCCCTGAGCGAGGCCATAGGCCAGCTGGGCAACCTCAACAAGCTCAACCTCATCCTGGATGACGGACAGTTCACCTTCGTCCACACCAACACCGACGAGCCCACCCTGCACTATCGCGAGGTCGCAGGCGCTGACGGCAGGACATTCGCAACGATGTTCGCCACGACGCCACTTGGCGGCGAGGGCGAGCGCGACGCCTGGAGACCCGTTCCCCGCAACCGGCTTCTTGCCTACCGGGATGGCCGGCTCGTGCGGGCCTCGGTCCCCCATGGCAACGTGTTCTGCGACGCCATCCTGGCGGCACAGCGCGCGCTCGGCGGCATCTGGGAACCGCAGTCAGGGCCGCTGACGAGCCGTTCAGGCTAGCGCGGACGTAGGCGCGCCCCTGGCCAGTCGCACCGCTCCTTGCCATCCAGCCCAATCGGCGCACGCCGGGCGCGGTGTTCCGAGCTGACGGGGCTTCGTTGCATATTTTTGGGGAGTTTATTCCTTCGCTATGTGACGGCCTCAGAAAAAGTCAGCACAACTCGACCTTTTTTGGCCAAAAGTGGCTCAAAAGGCAGGGTAATGCTGACTGGATGCGTATCCAAGACGCAACGGATGAATACACGCGCTCAATTCACGCAACGTTCTGTCGTGCGCCTCGAATCTCTCGTTTAGGCCGTCCCGACGCGTCGCACGTTACTGACCGACAGTGCTCGATGTGGGCATTATTTTTTTGCATCCTGCGGAAACGTAAAAATAATGACGAGAAACCCACTTGCCGGTCATTGATAACCTCCGGGCTGATGCTCGCCGGGCTGATGCTCGCCGGGCTGAACTTCAAGATGCTCCTCGGGCCGGCGCCAAGATCGTCGCTGACCCACCATGGACGATTTCCGCCAGTCGTGCCGCCCCAAACGCCCTACACTGAAGTATCTGGTACCCAGCAGACGGGCGTAAGGGCCAAGACCCCTCTTGCCCACCGACGCGCAAGCAAAGGCAGGAACATGAACCTTTCCCAGGCAATCGAGCACGCGAGCGCTTTCGTCTTTCCCGGCTTCCTCACCGACGACGAGACCCTCATCGCCGAGCGCGAGCGCAATGAGGAGGCCATCGGTCTTCTTATGTCCGCCTGGATGGCGGCCCCCTCCGGACAGGAGACCTTCTCGTTTGACCTCGTCCGTAACCTCGCGGACCGCAATCGTGCGAGTTGCGACAGCTTTGGCATCGAGCGGCTGCGCGACGTGGCGCCCGCGACGCTTGCGCGCAAGCTCTCCGACGACGACCTCGTGCGCGGCGTGGCGGCCCTGCAGCACCGCAGCGCGGACGAGGTGCGTCGCTCCGCCGGGGTGGCCTGCGCCGACCTGGGCATCGCCTACACCGAGCGGCCCGTCTCGGGTACGGTCTGCGGCATCGACATCGAGACCACCGACCGCGACCCCGCGCGCGGCTACATCATCAACGTGGGCCTGGAGTTCATGGACCTCTCGCCCAAGGCCAAGCCCGAGCACCCCTTCAGCGGCTACTGCGGCATCCCCGACATCTATGCCGACAAGGGCGTGCCCCTGGCCTTCGTGCATCACATCAGCTGGGAGGACCTTGAGGGCAAGAGGCCCCTGCGCCAGAACAAGAAGATGCAGCGGGCCATCCTCGCGGCCTTGGAGATGTACCCCTACATGGCCCACAACGCAAGCTTCGAGGACTCGTGGTTCATGCTGCAGATAGACGGCTACGCCGAGGCGCGCAAGGCGGGGCGCATCGTGCCCATTGACACCCGCGACATCTGCCGGCGCATTGACCCCGAGTACAAGACCCTCCCCCACGACTCGCGTCCTGCGGCCCTGGAAAGCTGGGCGCTCAGGCGCGGAACCCTCAAGAGGCACCAGAAGGAGACCCACCTTGGCCTTGAGGACGTGGACCTCATGTTCCGGACGGTCCAGGCCGAGTTTTCCGAGAGAAACATGTTCACGGCCTAGCCTGCGCGCCCTGCCCGCGCGTTTCGCGAGCCCTGGCCTGGCCCGCGCATGCTCTGGTCCATGTCCGCAAACGCAGGACCGCCAGCTACGGCTGGCGGTCCAAGCGTCGTGCGTCGATTAGGGCGTGTCGGCTGCTACGCCTCGAAGGCGGCCGCCTCGTCCTTGGTGACGGGCTTGAGGTCCTGGGCGGGATAGGGCGAGTCAGGCCCGCCGACGCCCACGACGAAGTACAGGCCCTGCTTGGTCTGATACAGCGTCTCCTCGTAGCCCGCAGGATCGCCAAACTGGCCAAAGCTGCGCCTGGCAAGCTCAGTGGACTTGTCCGTGTCGAAGGTGCGACGCTTGCCCTCAAAAGTCTTGACCTTACGCATGTTCCCATCCAATCACTCGGTCTGTCACGTCCAAGCTCGTGCGAAAATGGTGTGACCTTATGAAAAATGTAGCTGAAAGCCCTGTGCGCTGATGGCACGAAACCAAGTTTTCACACGCAGCTTGCCAAGACATGACACGCGCTACATCAGCTTGGTGACGTTCTTGGCGAACTCGATGGGGTCCTCGATCGGCAGGCCCTCCACCAGCAGCGCCTGATCGTACAGGATGGACCCCAACAGCTTGAGACGGTCGGCGTCGCCCGCGTCCTTGGCGGCGACGAGCTTGCCGAACACCGGGTGCGCGGCATTGAGCTGCAGGACGCGCTTGGCCTTGGGAGCCTGGTCGGCGTCGGGCCCCTGGCTGATGACGCGCTCCATCTCGAGCGACACGGGCCCCTCGGCGGCGATGGTGGCGGGGGCGTCCCCCAGACCCGCGGCGATGCGCACCGAGCTCACGCGCTCGCCCAGGTCCTCCTTGAGCTCGTCGAACAGCTCCTGATGCTCGCTTGTGGCCTTCTTGGCCTCGGCCTTCTCGTCCTCGGTGGCAAAGTCCAGGTCGGCGTTGGCGACGTTGGCCAGCTCAAGGTCGCGCTCGTCCGTGCCCGCGTGCTCGGAGTCGCCGGCGACGGCGTCCTGATGGTAGCTGCGCATGGCCTGGAACATGAACTCGTCCACGTCCTGCGTGCAGAGGAGCACGTCATGCCCATGGGCGAGCGCCGAGGTGACGGCCGGCACCTTCTCGAGGCGCTCGCGTGAGTCACCGGCGGCGAAGTAGATCTTGTCCTGACCCTCGGGCATGGCGGCGGCGTACTCCTTGAGGGTCACGAGCCTGCCCTCCTTGGCCGACCAGAAGAGCAAAAGGTCGGCGAGGTCGGACGCCTTGGAGCCATAGGAGCTGTAAATGCCAAACTTGAGGCTGCGCCCAAAGTTGTCGAAGAACTTCTCATAGGCCTCGCGGTCGTCGTCGCGCAGGGCGGCAAGCTCCGAGCCGATCTTCTTCTCGATGCGCCGGGCGATGGCTCTGAGCTGCGAGTTCTGCTGGAGGGTCTCACGCGAGATGTTGAGCGTCACGTCAGGGCTGTCCACGACGCCGCGCACGAAGTTGTAGTGGTCCGGCACGAGGTCGGCGCACTTCTCCTGGATGAGGACGTTGGAGCTGTAGAGCGCCAACCCCTTCTCGAAATCCTTGCTGTAGAGGTCAAAGGGGCGCTGGCTGGGAATGAAGAGCAGCGCGTCGTACGACAGGGCGCCCTCGGCGTGAAAGCTGATGGTGCGCGCGGGGTCGGCCCAGTCATGGAAGCTCGTCTGGTAGAACTCGTCGTAGTCCTCCTGCTTGACCTCGCTCTGGCGCCTCTTCCAGATGGGCGTCATGGAGTTGAGCGTTTCGAGCTCCTCGTACTGCTCGTACTCGGGCTTCCAGTCGTCGCCCGCGTCCTCGGGCTTGGGCTTCTGCCGACTCTTGGTGACCATCATCCGGATGGGGTGGCGCACATAGTTGGAGTAGCGGCGCACCAGGTCGCGCAGGCCCCACTCCGAGAGGAAGCGGTCGGTGTCGTCGCCCTCGGTAGACGGGCGCAGGACGAGCGTCACGTCGGTGCCATGGTCGTCGGCGCCGGGACGCTCGTCGTCCCGCGCGGCGGCGACGGTGTAGCCCTTGACGCCGTCAGACTCCCAGGCGCTGGCAGACGACGCCCCCA
The DNA here is from genome assembly GCF_001457795.1 of Olsenella massiliensis. Taxonomy (GTDB): domain Bacteria; phylum Actinomycetota; class Coriobacteriia; order Coriobacteriales; family Atopobiaceae; genus Olsenella_F; species Olsenella_F massiliensis. Next base: position 56,481 of record NZ_LN898208.1, read on the forward strand.
GGGCGCGACTCACCACGCGGACTCTCTCGGCTACCATGAAGCTGGAGTAGAAGCCCACGCCAAATTGGCCGATGATGTCGATGGCGTCGCCCTGGTGCTCGGCGTTGGCCTCCTTGAACGCCTCGGACCCCGAGTGTGCGATGGTGCCGAGGTTCTTCTCCAGCTCCTCGGCCGTCATGCCGATGCCGTTGTCGCTGACCGTGACGGTGCGGGCGTCCTTGTCAAACGAGACGCTAATGGCCAGGCTCGACTGGTCGATGCCCAGGGCGGGGTCCTTGATGGCCTCGAAGCTCAGCTTGTCCAGGGCATCCGAGGCGTTGGAGATGAGCTCGCGCAGGAAGATCTCGCGATTGGTGTAGATGGAGTTGATCATTAGGTCGAGCAACTTCTTGCTCTCGGTCTTGAACTGCTTCATGTGACGCGTGTCCCCTTTCGCCAACGTTCATGGTCCGCCCATTCTGATACCCCAAGCGCCTGCCGACAAAACGTCGCAGGCATAAAATCTTATACAAACGCACTTAGATGTCACCGTGCCGGCGCCGCGCGCGCTGGAATCATGGGCGGTCGAGCCAGCGGACCCGCCTAGCAAACCCCCTCGACGGCAATCCAGCTGGTTTCCTCCTTCAGGTGCGCGACGGCCGAGGAGAAGCCCGCCGCCAGAAGCAGGTCGCGGTACTCCCAGGGTTCCAGGACCGTAAGGTCGTGCTCCCTGATGTTGGCGAGGGTCTCGTCAGGAAGGTCGTCCCGGCGGTAGACGTCGCAGACCAACAGGAACCGGCCGCGCGGCCTGAGGACCCGGCGCACCTCGCGCAGGCCCCGTGCGGGGTCGGGCCAGAAGTAGAAGCTCTCCACCGTGGTCACCACGTCAAAGCTGGCATCGGGAAAGGGCAGCCGGTCAACGGAGGCCTCCGTCACGTCCATGAGCCCCGCACGGAGGGCGGCCTCGTTGAACGCACGCGACTCGGCGCAGGACACGCTCGAATAGTCCACCCCGCTCACGTGACCCTGCCCCTCCCCCGCGCCTGCGCCCGCCCGTGCGATGCGGTCGAGAATCCGTCGCATCGTGGCGCCCCCGCCGCACCCGACGTCAAGGGCTCGCAGGCCCGGACGCCAGGGTAAGAGGTCAAGGGCCCAGTTGGTCACGGCGGCGTGGCTCCTGTTCATGCGCCGCAGCATCCGCGACCCACAGGTCCCCGTCGGTCGGGACGGGTCGCCCGCCTGTGTCACCTCGCGCTCGCTCATCTCGTCGTCCATGCATCGCCCCCTTGGAAGGCGGCCGCCCGAGGCCGCGTCCACGCTCGTGGCTAGAGATTCTACGTCAATCGCCCGAAGGGGATTGTCCGTCACCCCCGCGACGCGCTAGGCTAGGGACGTCCCAACGACAGCACGTGACGACCGAGCACGAAGACAGCACGCGAAGGAACACGCCATGCCCTCCAGGGTCGCACTCATCGCCATCATCGTCGAGAACCCCGCGTCCGTCCCGACGCTCAACGAGCTTCTGCACGAGCATGCCGACTACGTCATCGGACGCATGGGACTTCCCTACCACGCGCGCGGCGTCAATGTCATCAGCGTCGCCGTGGACGCGCCCCAGGACGTTATCGCGGGGCTCGCAGGCGCCATCGGCGCCCTCGACGGCGTCAGCGCCAAGACCGCCTACTCCAACGTCTATGGAGCATAGTCGTGCCGTTTTCGAGGTCGTCGGCGGCGGGCGGGGCATGCGTCCGAAAAGCGGGCGGAACATCTGTCCGAAAACGTCGCGCGTGGGGCACAAGCCTTATGGGGCCCTTGGCGCCGCTGGCCCAGGGCGCCCGCAGGCAGACGCCGCCATACGAAGGAGAGATGCGTGAAGGTCACTCGCAAGCGTAAGCACGGCAGGCTCAACCTGCACGTCGAGGGGCGCCGCGCCCACAGGAAGACCAACAACAGGTATCCCTTCCTCGACCTTGACTTCGTGGACGAGGAGCCGCTCGACGTAAAGACTCGCGTCCTCTATGGCGTCGGGGCCGTCGGCTGCGTCATCCTCGCCGTCATCGGGGCGATCTTCCCCGTCCTTCCCGCCATTCCCTTCTGGGTCCTCGCCGTCATCTGCCTCTCCCACGCCTTTCCCGGCTTTGGGCGGCTCGTGCGCGAATCGAGGCTGTACCGATGGCTCATCGCCAAGCTCAACGAGCCCGAGAAGAAGACCCGCCGCCCCATCATGCGCCGCCAGGACAAGAACAGGATCATGTGGCGCGTGAGTCTGGGGGTGCTCGCCCTCGTCGCCTTCGTGGTCCTCACCTGGAGGGTCGTGCGCTATCCTGGCGTCGTCGCCGCCGTCGTGAGCGTGGTGACCTCTCTCATCTGGGTCATCAGCTGGTTCTACCTCTTCATCTACGTGCGCGAGCCGGAGGCGACCATCAAGCCGGACGCGCGCAAGACGCCCCGGGACGCCGTGACGACGACCCCGTCCGGCCGCCGCCTGCCGCCCGACGCCCACGCACGCTCCGAGGCCAGCTAGCACCGCGGGTGGACGGCCCGTCAGGACTGGACGAGACCTGTCAAAGCGTGCCGGCAAAGCCGGGCAGCCTGCGACAGAGGCGCGTGACGGCGATCGATCCGCCGACGCCCGCGGCGACGATGACCAGCTGAAGCAGGATGACGCCCCCGACGCCCGCCGTGGCCACAAGTTCCACGACGGCGCGCGAGAGCAGCAGGAGATGCGAGAAGAGCGGATGGATCACATAGATGCCAAAGCTGTGATCCGCGACGATGCGCACCCAGGATGGGACGCTCGTCGGCGCTCCCACGACGCGACGCGCGCCGACGAAGACGAGCGCGCCGAAGGGCAGGATGGCAAGATGCTCGGGAAGGCAGAGCGCTCCCAGCCCGAGCGTGGCAGCGAGCCACTCGACGAGGACGAGGGCGCCCAGGCCCAGGCAGAGCAGGGCCGCCCACGCCCCGCCCGCAGGGGCGCCGCGCGCCTCGTCCCCGAAGGCGCCCTCGTCGCCCAGACGATGGAGGACGTGTCCCGCCAGGTAGTACGGAAGCGGAAACGCCCAGCCCACGAGCCGTGCGAGCGAGGCTGCCACGGGGACGTCGACGCCCATGAGCCCCAGGGTCGCGGGCCCGCAGCACGCAAGCCACAGCACGCCCGTCAGCAGGGACAGCCCCACGGTCGTCTGGTGACGAGCGATTGCGCGCAGGGCCGGCGTGACGAGGTAGAGCCCCAGCGTCGCGTACAGGTACCACAGGTGGTCCCAGGAACGGCCGCTCAGCAGGTTGACGAGGGCCGCGCGAACGACGTCCGCGTCAAGGCCGCCCGCCTCCCACGTTGCCTCCATCAGGCAGAAGAGCAGGCCAAACGTCATGAGCACGAAGACGACGCGCCAGACGTGCGACAAAAGCTTGCCAGGTGGCATGGGCCGGTCCGCGTCGAGCATGAGCGCCCCGCTCATCATGAGGAAGCAGGGGACGGCCCAGCGCGTCAGGGGTATGCTCGCCAGCTCCTCGCAGCGCAGCAGCGAGGGGGCCAGTCCCGACAGCGTCGGCTCGAGGCTCAGCGCGACGTAGGCATGGAGCAGCACGATGGCGAGCGCGCCCAAGGCGCGCAGCCACTGGAGGTACCAGATGGTCCCCGACGCGCGCGCGGCCCGCTCCCGCCGTCCGCCGAAAGGCGGGTCGCCTGTTCTTTGTGTCGCGAGCACCAGAGCGGCTACGCCTTCGCCTCGTGCGCCTTGACGAAGTCCTGCACCTCATACCAGCTGGGGATGGAGGACTGCGCCCCCAGGCGCGTGATGGCGATGGCCGCCGCCGCGCTCGCCAGCTTCATGCTCGAGACGATCGTCCCGCCGTCCGCGATGTGGGCGGCGATCTCGCCCACGTAGCTGTCACCTGCGCACGACGCGTCCACGATCTGGACGTCATACCCCTCGACCTTGAAGAACTTGCCGTCGGCAAGGGTCACGGAGCCGCGGTCCTTGAGCGTGATGATGCAGTTGCGCACGCCCTTGCCGTAGAAGAACTGCAAGGCCTTCTCGGCGGCCTCATCGTCCACGGGCCAGATCCCTGACAGGGCGCGGCAGTCCGTGCGGTTGACCACCAGCAGGTCAAGGTCCTTGTAGGCCTCGTCAGGCAGCGTCTCGCCGGCGCTCACCGAGGCGCGCAGAATGGTGTAGAGACCGTTGCGCTTGGCGCAGGCGAGCGACTCGAGCGCCACGGGCAGGCCGGGTCCCAGCGACATGAGAAAGACGTTGCGATGCTGGCCCAGGCCGTGGATGGCGGCACGCACCTCGCTGTAGGAGATCTTCTCGTTGGCGCCGGGGTCGGTGACCACCGCGCGGTCCTTGCCGCTGCGCAGCACGAGCGAGACGCCCGTGGCGGCACGCGCCGTCACGCTCACGTTGCTCACGGACACGCCATGGATGGTGAGGTCGCTCGTGAGCTTGCGGCCGTTATGGTCGTTGCCCACCTTGCCCACCATGTAGGTCTCGGCACCCATGCGCGCCGCGGCGACGGCCTCGTTGCCGCCCTTGCCTCCCGAGGTCGAGAGGAACCCCGTCCCGCGCAGCGAGTCTCCCAGCGTGGGGATGCCCTCGCACTCCATGGACAGGTCCATGTTCAGACTACCGAATACGATGACCTTCAGCATGAGACGATCTCTCCCTTCGATTCGTGCCGACCGCCCTACCGCACGGGGACGGCGCCCGCCATCATTCTGTCATACATGACCTTGTTCGCGGCAAGCTCCTCGCCATCGTCGAGGGGCTCGAGACTCCCCTGACCATACTTGCGCTCGAGCGCGCGCGACAGCAGATAATCGGCGACGCCCGGGTTCTTAGGCAGGAGCGGGCCGTGAACATAGGTGCCCAGCACGTTGTTGGACAGGCAGCCCTCCTGGCCCGAGCTGCCGTCGTTGCCAAAGCCGTAGGCCACCGTGCCGAGGGGCTCCACGCCGGGCCCCAGGTGCGTGCGGCCCCCATGGTTCTCGTAGCCCACGATGGGCTGGGGACTGACGCGGCTGCGCACGGCGACGTTGCCGATGAGGCGCGGCTCGGCGCGGTCGGTGTACAAGTCCACCAGGCCCAGGCCCCGGACCTTCTCGCCGCCGAGCTGGTAGTAATGGCCCAGCAGCTGATAGCCTCCGCAGACGGCGACAAGCACGCCGCCGTCGGCCACGTACGAGGCGATCTCGTCGCGCCAGCTCAGGAGCCTCTCGCAGACGATTCGCTGCTCGCGGTCGGTCCCTCCCCCCATGAACACGATGTCCACGTCGGAAAAGCCCAGGGACTCCCCCAGGGACACCTCGACGACCTCGCAGCCGAGCCCGCGCCAGGCGAGGCGCCTCTTGAGCACGAGCATGTTGCCCGAGTCGCCGTAGAGGTTGAGCAGCTCGGGAAAGAGATGCGCTATCCTGAGCCCGCGACGGGCTCCCGCCGTGATGCCCGCGCTCATCGATCGCCTCCCAGCCTGGTCAGCTCCGCCTTCGCGCCGGCGAGCGCCGAATAGTTGGTGAGGACGTAGAGGGGCACCGAGACGGGAAGGTCTCCCAGGCGCCCCACCACCTCGGTGACGCCGCGCGCGACCTCGGCCTTGATGCCAGCGTACTTGAGGCGCACCTGCACGTCGTTGGCTCGTGTCCCGCCAACGTGGACGCGAGAAACCCGCTGGTCGAGCAGGCGCTCAAAGTCCACGTCCCAGACCCACGAGACGTCCGTCCCGTCGTTGGGGTTGTCGTTGACGACCACGAAGACCGCCTTCTCGCGGTCGTCGGCGGCAAGCAGGCTCAGGTTCTGGTTGAGGCCGGTGGGATTCTTGGCCAGGTTGAGGATGACCTCGCGACCCCCCACGTCAAAGTGCTGAAGGCGGCCGTTCTGCGGGCGGTAGCGCTCCAGGGCCCGCTGCACGTCGTCCACGCCTCCTCCGACGAGCGTCACCGCCGCGCAGACGGCCAGCAGGTTGTAGACCATGTAGGTCCCGCCAAAGCCGGCGTGAAGGCGCCGGGTCGGTCGCGAGGGCATGACGAGGTCAAACGCGACGCCCTCCCGACCCACCGTCACCGCCCGGGCGGCGACGTCAAGCGCGGGGCGACGAAAGTCGCAGCGAGGGCAACGATAGCTCCCCAGCTGGGCGTAGCTCCTGAAGGCATACTCCAGCTCGGCGCCGCACGCGGGGCAGAAGCGCGCTTCGGGAACGCGGTCGGCGCTCAGGTGGAGGTCCTCGTCGATGCCAAAGGCCAGGACGCGGGTGCCGGCCTCGGCGGCGCGACGGGCCACGGCCGCGCAGAGGGGGTCGTCGCCGTTGATGACGAGCGCTGTCTGGGGCGAGAGGGACAGGGCCCGCACGATCACGTCCTGGACGTGGTCAATCTCGCCGGCGCGGTCGAGCTGGTCGCGGAAGAGGTTGAGCAGCACGAGATAGCGCGGCCTCAGGCTGGGAAGGATCCGCACGGTTGACAGCTCGTCCGCCTCGATGACGGCCACGTCGGCCGAGCGCGCGGTGAGCAGCGCCGACACGACGCCCGGTGCCATGTTGGCCCCGACGCGGTTGCACAGCACCGACCTGCCGCCCGCCTCGAGGGCGTCGGCGATGAGGTTGTTCGTGGTGGTCTTGCCGTTTGTGCCGCAGACGACCACGGAGCCCCAGGTTGCCCGCTCGGCGAGACGGCCCATGAGCGTGGGGTCGAGGGCGAGCGCGACGCGGCCGGGAAGCTGCGAGGCGTTGCGGCGCAGGACCTTTGAGAGCCCCCAGCGCGTGAGGCGCCCTGCCGTTATCGCGAGGCTGGACCTCAGGCCCATAGGCTATGCCTCCGTCTTGCCCGTCAGCCGGGGCGCCGTCGCGCCGCCGATCGCCTCGGGCTCGGCGGGCTCGAGCGCCGCCTGCTCGCTCGTGCCATGCTCGTACTCCTCCGGCGTGAGCACGTCCTCGATGCGCAGGTTGACGCCCGCCACGGACAGGCCGGTCATGCCGGAGACCTCGCGCACGACGGCCTTCTTGACGTCCTCGAAGACCTGGGGGGCGTAGGCGCCGTACTTGATGAGGACGCTGATGTTGACGCGGACCGAGGCGTCGGGGGTGACCTCCACCGACACGCCCTTGCGCGCGTCCGAGGCGCCCAGGACGTCCTGGACGCGGTTGAGCCAGCTGCCCTTCATGCCGATGACGCCCGGCACGTCATGCATGGCGATGGCGACGATCTTCTCGATGACGCCGTTGGAGAAGGTCAGGGAGTCCTCCGAATCGAGGTCCTCGTCATCGACGGACACCTCGTCCGACGAGGCGGGCTCCGCGACGCCTGACGGGACGTCGGCGGGCTCGGCCTGCTCGGCAAGCTCGGCAGAATCCGCCGAAGGCTCCCTCGTGTGCCCCTCTGCGGGGATGGTCTCGTCCCTTTGGGGGTCGTTCGTCGCAAGGCGCGAGGTTGAGCTGCTCAGAGACACGGTGCGCTCCTTTCGGGAGTGGATGGGTTAGGCAGGGGCGCCGCCTCAGCGGTTGTCCGAGAAGAGCTTGCGAATGGCCCTGACCACACGCGCGTCGCCGTCAAGGAACTGCCCCACGACGACGCCGACGCCGACGCAGAGCGCCACGAAGAGCGCGCGCCAGAACCCGATGGCAAAGATCAGAAGGGCGACGGCGAGGCCGACGGCGCCGCCCAGGGCAGCGTTCTCGTGGCCGACGACGACGTCGTGCGTCCAGGCGGCGACCCGTCTGCACAGGCGGGCGGGCGGCTCCTGCTCCTCGACCTCGGGCGCCTTGGTGACGGGGCTCGGCTCTTTCCGTCCGCTCGGGGCGTCCTGGGGAGGCTCGCTGACGTCAGGAGCCTTCTCCACGGTCAGACGGGGCTTCTGGTCCGTCATCGTCACTCCTCTCCGGCATAGGGCAGGTCGGCACGGGCGGACCTGCTCATGGGAACGGTTATCTCGACGGGCTCCTCGGGCAGCTGCGGCGCGGCCTCCGTCGCGTCAGGCCCCGCGGCGTCGGCGGCGCCCACCATGACGACCTTCCGGGCGTCGGCGCTGCGAGACGGGGCCTCCCCTGGCGTCGCGTCCGTCGCGGCGTCCAGCGGGCGCCCGTCCGAACGCGCCGCCGCGACGGGGTCAAACTCCCCCGCGTCGATGAACTCGACCGTGACCTTGTCCACGTTGTCGCCGCACACGCTCCTGAGGCCGCTGACGATGCGGTCATGCAGGGCCTCGCCCTCGGACACCACGTCGACCGCCCGGTAGGGCTGCACCCGGCAGCTCACGCGCACGTGCCCGTGCTTTCTGGCCCGTACGCGCACCCGATGCGCGCGAAAGCCGCCCCCGGCCTCGATGACGTTGACGGCCTGGCTGGCTATGGCGTCACGCGTGATGGTGATGGCGTCGTCGCCCACCTTGGACACAATCACGACCTTGCGGTTGCGCGTCAGAAGCGCGCGGGCGAGGCACACGAGCAGCCCCAGCGCGGTGATGCCCATGAGGACCTCAAGGGCCAGGCAGTACCAGACGTTGCCCAGAAGGTCCGTGGCGGCCCTGGTCCACGACCCCCACCACGGCAGCGCGAGGGCGGCAAGGGACAGAAGGCCGGACAGACCAAACAGCAGCAGGCAAACGCGCTTGAATGCACCCATGACACACGCCCCTTCGCATGGCTATCCACGGTGGCTCACGGTCCAGTCAAGGATAGCGCAGTCGGCAGACAACTGCCACGAGGCACGCAAAAGGCCTTCGGAGGCGGCGTGCGCCCAACCCCTCGGACGCGCCGCCTAGCGAGTCTCGGGACGCCCCGAGACCGCGCTCCCCCACTGGCCGCAGCGCTTGAGCAGGGCCATCCGAAGCGTCACGTAGCGACGCTCGATGAGCGCGGCGAGCCAGCGCGAGAGCCCCATGACGACGCCCGACCCAAAGAAGCCGATGAGCAGGTCGACCGTCACGAGCGCGCCCGGGACGAGATAGGCGAGCTGCGCCTGGCCCTCGATCGTCGGCATGCCCCGCACGAGCAGCCAGACGGCGAGCGGTAGCTCGAGCAGAGGGTAGACCTGGCCTTCCACCAGGCTCGAGGCGTCGGAGCGATAGGCGCCCCCGCCGTGCACCTCCACGTGCTCGCGCGTCACCAGCGAGACGAGCCCGTTGGCGGCTTCGCGCAGGGTCCCGGAGACGTGTCCCGTCACGAGCTCGTACAGGACGAAGTAGCTGGGATACACCACGGCCGCCAGGGCGTCGGCCAGCTCGGTCAGGGGCGCCTGGGCGCTCAGGTCATAGCGGGCGGCGTTGGAGCCGACGAAGGGAAAGAGGCGCCACCAGACGACGGCGAGGGCGAGCACGACCAGCGCACGGAGCAGGACGGGACCCAGCAGCAGGCGACGCAGGGCATGGCCCGGGGCGTCGGCGGCGGCGTTGGCGGCGTTGGTTGCCTGGGCGCTGCGAGGGTTGCCCTGCTCGTCCCAGAAGAGCGCGTCGTCCACCTGGGTCGTCACGCGCGTCGTGCCCGTGGGCGCATAATGGACGCCCACGCCTCGTCGCCCCGACGCGGCGCCCACAAGGTAGCGATGGAGCAGCGTGACGTCCGTCTCGGCAAACAGGGACCTCAAGTGGGCGTAGGCCTTGTTGACCTCCGTCATCCGCCGCTGGGCGAACTTCTTGGAGATGCCGTTTCTCTCGGCGTTGTCGGGATGGTACTCAAGGGCAAGGCGCTTGAAGGCGGCGCGAACGTCGGCCATGCCGTAGCGCTCGGGAAGGTCGAGGACCTCCTCGGCCCTGGAGCGGGTCATGTCCTGTCTCATCGGCGACGTCCCCTCATGGCTGCGGCGACCACGAGGGCCGCCGCACGTGCAGGTCATGTATGGACCGGCCCGTGGGCCTAGTCCTCGTTGGCGAGCGCCTCGGCGACCTCGTCGGAGACGCTCATGGTGCTATAGACGCTCTGGACGTCGTCGAGCTCCTCAAGACGGTCGACGAGGCGCTGGACCTTCCTGGCGTCCGCGAGGTCGAGCTCGGTCGGGGTCGTGGGCACCATCGTGAGCTCGGATCCCTTGACCTCGATGCCCTGGTCCTCAAGGGACTTCTGGACGTCCTGCATCCGGTCGTAGGCGGTGTAGACGATCCACTCCTCGCCCGCGTCCTCGTAGTCGTCGCCCTCGGCCTCGGCAACGGCCATCATGAACTCGTCCTCGTCCACGGCGTTGTCACGGTCGGCGACCTTCTTGTCGTCGCTGTGGATGACCTTCTCGACGGCGATGGAGCCCTTGCGTTCGAACTGGAAGGCCACGGATCCCGTGGTGCCCAGGTTGCCGCCGGCATGACTGAAGGCGGAGCGCACGTCAGCGGCCGTGCGGTTGATGTTGTCGGTCAGGCACTCCACGTACAGGGCCGCACCCGCGGGACCATAGCCCTCGTAGGTGACCTCCTTGTACACGACGGCCTCGGCGCCAGTGCCGAAGGCCTTGTCGATGGCCGCCTGGATCTTGGCGTTGGGCATGGAGACCATGCGGGCGCGGGCGACGGCCGCGGCGAGGGAGGCGTTGTTCTCGGGGTTGGGATCACCGCCGTTGCGGGCGGCAACGGTGATGTTGCGCGAGTGCTTCGAGAAGAGCGCGGAGCGCTTGGCGTCGATCGCGGCCTTCTTATGCTTGGTGGTGGCCCACTTAGAGTGTCCGGACATGCACGTCTCCTTCTGACAATGACAAAACACTTGGATGATACACAACTGCATGCCGGCAGCACAAGGCAGAGCGCAGGTCTCCAGATGAGCGTCACCCGCCAGGCCCGCGCCGGGCGGCGAGGGGCGACGGGCGCTAGGCGCCCAGGGCGGCGCAGAACCACCTGGTGATGCTCGTCGGGTGCGTGATGCCCGTGCCGGCGACGACCGCCCAGGCGCCCGCCGTTAGGGCCGCGGCGGCGTCGGCCGGGGTGTGGACGTGTCCCTCGCAGATGACGGGCACGTCGGGAAACTCGGCGGTGGCCTGGCGGAGCAGGGCGAGGTCGGGACCGTCGCCCATGGTGGTGTCGATGGCGGCCTTGTTGTGGCTCAGGGTGGTCGAGACGAGGTCGACGCCCGCGCGGACGGCGCCTCGGATGTCCTCGATGGTCATGCAGTCCGCCATGACCAGCGTGTCGCACCGGGCACGCAGCTCCCGGACCGTCTGCTCGAAGGTGCGCCCGTCCGGGCGCGGGCGGCTCGTGGCGTCAAGGGCGACCACGTCGGACCCGGCGTTGACGCAGGCTATGGCATGACGGAGCGTGGGCGTTATGTAGACGCCCTCGTGCCCCTCCTTCCACAGGCCTATGACCGGCACCTCCACGCGTCCCTTGATGGCGGCGATGTCGGCGAGGCCCTGGCAGCGGATGGCGACGGCGCCTCCCTGCTCGCACGCCTCGGCCATGAGCGCCATGGTCTCGGGGTGGCGCAGAGGCTCCCCGGGATAGGCCTGCACCGAGACGATGAGGCCCCCCTTGATCGACCGCACCAGCGGTGAAAGCTCGGACATGCTCATTCCTTTCCGCTCTCTGTCATGCGAGCTGCGCGTAGCCTGACGTGATGACGTTCTCTGCGGCGCCGATGAGGGGCGCGTCATCGCCCAGCTGCCCCGAGACCACCGGCGTGCCCGCGACCGGGGGCATGACCGCCTCGGCCCAGCCGGCGTCAAGCGCGTCCCGCCAGGCGGGGCCGCACTTGGCGACGGAGCCCGAGAGGATCACGCAATCCGGGTCGAACATGTTGACCATGCTGCCCAGGACCTCGCCCAGGGCGTGACCGGCACGCGCCTCGGCCTTGATCGCGGCCTCGTCGCCGGCGGCGGCGCGCCGGTCGATGACGGCCCCGTCGAGCGCGGAGCCGTCCTCGCAGGAGGGCTTGCCGCCCAGCTCGAGGTAGCGCGAAAGGATGCCCGGACCGGCGCCGATGGGCTCGAGATGTCCCACCGCCCCGCAGGGACAGGCGATCCCCGCCGCGTCGGTGCAGCTCACATGGCCTATGTGACCAGCCTCGTTATGGGCCCCGAGCAGGATGGAGCCCTGGTTCACGAAGGCTCCGCCGATGCCCGTCCCCACGGCCACGACCAGACAGCTGCCCTTGCCCAGGCCCCCGCCCCACCGGGCCTCGCCCAGGGCGTGGGCATGGACGTCGTTGAGGACGCGCGTGGGCAGCCCAAAGGCGTCAGCGAGGCGCGCGCCCAGGGGGGTGCCCCCCCACCCGGGCATAAGCTCGTTGGCATAGGTCACCTCGCCCGTCGCGGGGTCGATGACGCCGGCGCTCGACACGCCGATGCCAGCGAGCGCGGTCGCGCCCGACTCGTCGATGACCCTCCTCACAGACGCGATGACGTTCTCGAGGACGCGAGACCCGCCCAGGGCGGCCTCGGTGGGCACCTTGCCCGCATGAGAGATGCGAGGGCGTCGACCGTCGCCGAGGCTCACCAGGGCGGAGGCGATCTTGGTGCCGCCGACGTCAACGGCGACCACCTGCCGCGTCGTGTCAGACATGGCTCACTCCTTCCCGCGCGTGACGGCTATGCCGTCAGGACGCCCGTGTCAAGCAGGACCTTGCGGATGGCCTCGACGTTGTACCCCGAGAGGGGCTTGACCGGTCGGGGCATCTGACTCGAGGAGAACACGCCCATAAGGTGGAGGGCGCACTTGAAGGCGCCCACGCCGCCGGCGTAGCCCTGGACGCCCGACGTGACGTCAAAGATGTGACTGACCTCGTTGATGCGGTCCTGAAGCTCCTTGACCCGCTGCCATGCGCCGGCCTGGGCCGCCCTCCACTGCTCCACGTAGAGCCCGGGAATGACGTTGGCGAGCCCGGGGACGGCACCGTCGGCGCCGGCGAGGTAGGCGCCGTCCACGACGATCTCGTGGCCGGTGAGGATGGACAGGGGATGAGCGAGCGCATCGTTCTCCTGGATGAGGTAGCGAAACGACACGTCGTCGCCGGAGGAGTCCTTGACGCCGGCGAGCACGCCCTCGGCGCCCAGCCTCGCAAGGAGCTTCCAGGGCAGCTTGGTGTGGACGCAGACGGGGATGTCATAGGCGAAGAGGGGCGCGGCGAGCTCGCGGTGCAAGATCCGAAAGTGCTCCTCGACCTCGGCCATGCCGCCGAGGGCGTAGAAGGGGGCCGTCGCGACGAGCGCGTCGGCGCCCAGCGCCAGGGCGCTGCGGCCGTGCTCGATGACGCGGTCGGTCTCGGTCTCGATGATGCCCACGAGGACGGGCACGCGATGGTCCACGATGCGCACCGCCTCGCGGACGATCTCGCGACGCCGCTCGTCGGTCGAGAAGACGACCTCCCCGGACGAGCCGAGGAAGAACAGGCCGTTCACGCCCGCGGCCAGCATGCGCTCGATGAGCCGCTCGAACGAAGGGACGTCCAACCGGTGGTCGTCGGTGTCGGGAACGACCACGGGCGGCACGACGCCGCCGATCTTGAAGTCTGCCATGCGTCTTCTCCTTTGTGACGGGGGCTCGACGTCCCGTGCGGCCGGCGGCGGGCCGGCGGCGCACTATCGTAGCTCAAAACGGACGCGCCCTGCCTGACGGGCGCGTCGTGACGCGCCGCGCCTAGCCTCCCAACGTGGGATGGAGCAGCGAGGGGGCGGCGCCCAGCAGGCTCTTGGTGTAGGCGTCCGTCGGGCGCTCAAAGACGTCCTTCGCACTGCCCTCCTCAACGACCTGGCCGTGGTTCATGACGATGATGCGGTCCGAGATGTAGCGCACCGTCTGAATGTCGTGGCTGATGAAGATCATGGACAGGCCGAGGTCGCGCTTGAGGTCGGTGAGCAGGTTGAGAATCTGGGCGCGCACCGAGACGTCCAGGGCGGAGGTGGGCTCGTCGGCGATGATGGCCGCCGGCTCAAGCGCCATCGCCCGCGCGATGGCCACGCGCTGGCGCTGGCCGCCCGAGAGCTGTCCCGGCAGGGCGCGCAGGGCGCTCTTGGGAAGTCCCACGAGGTCGACGAGCTGCGCGATGCGCATCTCCTGCTCCTGCGAGGTGCCGATCTGGTGGACGAGCATGGGGTCGAGCAGCTGGTCGTGCACGACCATGCGCGGGTTGAGCGCGGTTGCGGGGTCCTGGAACACGACCGAGACCACGCGCCCCATCTTCCTGCGCAGGTCCGCCGTGCGCCTGGTGACGTCGGTGCCCTCGAAGTAGACCCTGCCCGACGTGGGCGCCTGCAGGCCGCACATGACGTTGGCCGTCGTGGACTTGCCGCAGCCCGACTCCCCCACGATGCCGATCGTCTCTCCAGGCATCAGCTTGATGGTCACCCCCCGGACCGCATGGACCAGATTGGGGTGGAAGAGCGACCCCGTGCGGGTCCTGAAGGTGACGGAGATGTCATCGAGGAGGATGATGGGCATGTCGGGGTTGACGTTGCGTGCCGGCGCCGCCATCTACCTCACCTCCTTGAGGGTTTCAAGGTGCGGCGTGAGGCCATGCGCCCTGAGATAGTCGTCGGGAAGCTCCGCGAAGCTGTGATGGGCGTCACCGGGCAGCCGCTTGAGCACGGGATGGACGTCCAGGCCGATGGTGGGATGGCTCGAGCGCGGGGCGAAGCGATCGCCTGCGGGAAAGTCCTCGGGCGAGGGCACCGAGCCAGGCACCTGATGGAGCCTCGTGCCGTCCTTGGCGCCCTCCTCGATGGAGAGCACCGAACCCAAGAGGCCGCGGGTGTACTCGTGGATGGGGTTGGTGAGCAGCTCCGTGGTGGGGGCCTGCTCGATGACCTGACCGGCGTACATGACCGTGATCTCGCTGGCGACCTCGGCGACGAGCGCCAGGTCGTGGCTCACGAAGATCATGGCGAAGCCCAGCTTTGCCTGCAGGTCGTTGAGGAGCCTGATGACCTGCTTCTGGACGGTCACGTCAAGGGCCGTGGTGGGCTCGTCGCAGATGACCAGGGAGGGGTCGCGCGTCAGGGCCATGGCTATGAGCACGCGCTGGCGCTGACCGCCCGAGAGCTCGTGCGGATAGGACTCGAGCGTGCGCCTTGGGTCGAGGCCGACGAGCTCCAGCAGCTCCTGCGCGCAGCGCGTTCCCCCGCGGTCCGTGAGCTGCTTCATCTGTGCCGCTATGAGCATGGAGGGGTTCAGGGACGAGAGAGCGTCCTGATACACCATCGCCAGCTCGCGACCCAGGAGCCTGCGATGCTCCTCGGGCGTCAGCTTGAGCAGGTCCTGCCCCTTAAAGATCAGCTGCCCGCCGACGGTCTGCTTGGGGTCGATCAGGTTCATGATCGTCTTGGTGGTGACGGACTTGCCGCAGCCGGACTCGCCCACCAGCGCCATGCACTGACCGGGCCGCACGTCAAACGAGACGCCGTCGACGACCTTGACGTCACCGTGGCTCTCGAAGCTGATGGTCAGGTCCCTCACCTGCAAGAGGGGCGGGACCGAGAGGTCGGGCGCGTGGCGGTCGGTGCGGGCGAGCTCCACCTTGCGCAGGGCGGCGAGCCTGCGGTCCAGGGACGCGGCCTGCTCCGCGTAGGCGCGGACCGGGTCGGCGGCGAGGATGTCGTCGGCGCGGCGGCTCTCGGAGGCGTCGGCGTCGACCGGGGCCGCGGGGGCGGCGGCCATGGTGTCGGTGAGCCCCTCGGAGAGGATGTTGAGGGCGAGACAGGTGACCATGATGGCGATGCCCGGGAAGAGCGCCTGCCACCAGCGGCCCGCCAGAACGCCGGCGCGCGCGTCGGCGAGGATGTTGCCCCAGGTGGGAGTGGGCTCGGTGATGCCCGCCCCAATGAAGGTGAGCGACGCCTCGAAGATGATGGCGTCCGCCACGAGCGTCACGGTGAAGACCATGATGGGCGCGATGCAGTTGCGCAGGACGTGCCGCCAGAGGATCCAGGGGGCGCGGGCGCCGGAGACCATGACGGCGCGGACGTAGTCCTCGCCGTACTCGCTCACGACGTTGGCCCTCACGATGCGCGCGATCTGCGGCGTGTACATGAAGCCGATGGAGAAGATGATGGCGGGGATGGAGTTGCCCAGGATGGAGACGAACACGGCGGCGAGCGCGATGCCGGGGAAGGACATGATGATGTCCAGGATGCGCATGATGACCTCTGAGACGGACTTGCGCGCGACGGCGGCGACGGCGCCGATGACGGACCCGCACACCAGGGCCATGAGCGTGGCCCCGAAGCCGATGATCAGCGAGTAGCGACCGCCGTAGAGCATGCGCGAGAGGATGTCGCGGCCCTTGTCGTCCGTGCCGAAGAAGAAGCCGCCTCCCGGCGCCTGGCGGGCCAGGTAGGTATCGATGGGGTTGTAGGGCGCGACCACGGACGCGAGGATGGCCGAAATCGCCACGAGCACCAGGATGACCAGGGCGACCTTGGAGCCCCGGGGCATCTTCTTCCAGCCTCCCAGCCGAGAGGGCGCCGCGGCGGCCCGCTCGAGGTCCCGCGACTGCTCAGTGCGTCTGCTCAGCATGCTACACCGTCCTTATCCTGGGGTTGATGAGGAGATAGAGCATGTCAACGATGATGTTGATCACGATGAACGCGAGGGCGACGACGATGACGACGCCCTGCACCAGGTTGGTCTCGTTGCCCTGGATGCCCTCGAGGATGGCCATGCCCATGCCGGGGAGGTTGAAGATCGTCTCGATGACGACGGCGCCGCCCATGAGGTAGCCGATCTTGAGCCCGAGCGTGGTGACCGGGGTGATGAGGGCGTTGCGCAGGACGTTGCGACCCACCACCACGGCCTTGGGGAGGCCGGCGCCCTTGGCGGTCTTGACGTAGTCCTTGTCGAGCTCCTCCACCATGGCGGTGCGGACGATGCGCGTCATCTGCCCCGTGAGGGGCAGCGCCAGGGCAATGGAGGGCATGAGCATGCGGGCCATGTAGCCGCCGGGATTTTGGGCGATGTCGGGGAGCGCGCCCGAGGACGGCAGCGCCTTCAGGTAGAACGAGAAGACGAGAATCATCAGGACCGCGATCCAGAAGGAGGGCGTGGCGAGGCTGGCGATGGAGAGGACGCGTATGAGCTGGTCGGGCCAGCCGTCACGATAGAGCGCCGCCAGGACGCCCAGCAAGAACGAGACGACGGCGGCGATGGCCAGCCCGATGAAGGTGAGCTGCATGGTCACGGGCAGGGCCTTGGCGATGCGCTCGCCCACGGAATAGTTCGCGGCGCCGTAGGAGCCGAGGTCGCCCCGGAGCAGACCTCCCATGTAGCGGACGTAGCGAACCGGCAGCGGGTCGTCCAGGCCGTGGTCCTGATGGTACTGGGCGACGGCCTCGGGCGTGGCAGACTCCCCCAGGGCGTTGTACGCGGGATCGACCTTTGAGAACGACATGAGGAAGAACACGAGGACCGTGACGCCGAGCGCCATGACGGGCAGGGCGATCAGGCGACGGCCGATGAGCCTCAGCAAGTTGTTCACGAACTCTCCCCTCCTTTTGACGGGGCGGACCGATGCCGCCTGCGGGCTGCGGACGCGCAGCAGAGCCCGCCTCGTGCTCGGCGACAAGGAAGGAGGCCCGAGCGCCTGGGACGAGTACTCGGACCTCCTTGCGTACGGTTGCGGGCGGCGCCGGCGTGGGGACGCTACTTGATCGTGGTGACGCCGATCAGCTCGATGCCCGTGGTGCCGATGCCCTTGAAGTCCGAGGAGATCTTGACACCGTCGCCGTTGGCGTTCTCGCGCCAGGAGGAGGTGGAGGTCTTCACCTGCAGGACCGGGTACAGGGGCACGTTCTCGGAGAGGAGGTCGAAGCACTTGTTCCAGTGCTGCTGCTGCTCGTCGCCGCTGGCCTTGAGCGCCTCGGTCATCTCGGAGCTGAGCGTCTTCCACTCCTCGGAGCCGACCCACTGGCAGCGCTTCTGCATCCAGGTGTTGTTGCCATACCACCAGTTGAGGAGCAGGTCGGGGTCAGCGCCGAAGCAGGAGGGGTCGCCGGGGGCCAGCAGCAGGTCATAGGCCTCGCCGCCGTCGATGGCCGCGTAGGTCGCCGCGGAGGTGTCGGTCTGGATGGTGACCTTGAAGCCGAGGGCGTCGAGGTTGTTCTTCACCTCGGTGGACATCGCGATCACCTGGTCGTTGTCCGTGGTGCGCAGCGTGATGGCGCCCGGGGTGATGCCCGCCTCGTCGATGAGGGCCGTGGCCTTCTCGAAGTCATAGGTGTAGACCATGGAGGCCTTGTGGTAGTTGGGGAACGCCGGATCGTCGGGCAGGTAGCAGGTGGGTGCGGTGGCCTGGCCGGACAGGGCGTTCTGAATCATCTTCTCGTAGTCGAGGGCGTACATGACGGCCTGCCGGACCTTGACGTTGTCCCAGGGGGCCTTGGTGACGTTGAACATCATGAAGCGAGTGCCAAAGCCCTGGACGGTGTCAACGCTCAGGCCGGCACCCTTGAGCTGCTCGATGGAGTCGGCGGGCGTGGACTCGGAGATGAGCGTGGTCCCCTGCTGGGCGGCGGTCACGCGGGCGGTGGCGTCCTTGAGGACGTCATAGCGAATCTTCTTGTCCTTGGCAGGCTTGTCGCCGTTGTAGCTCTCGTTGGGGACGAGCGTGACGGAGGCGTCGGTGATCTCGTCGTACATCCAGGGGCCGGTGCCCACGGGCATCTTGGTGAGGTCGTCGTCAGAGGCCGACTCGGGCACGACCTTGACGATGGCGAGGCGCTCCTTGAGCAGGGAGAACTTGGGGATGGACGTCTTGATGGTGACGGTCTTGTCATCCTTGGCCTCGATGGAGGCGATGGGCGTCAGCATGGGGACGTAGATGTTGCCCTCCTTGGAGGAGCGGGCAAACGAGCTGGCGACGTCGGAGGCCTTGACGTCGGTGCCGTCGGAGAACTTTGCGCCGTCGCGCAGCTTGACCTCGTAGGTGGTGTCGTCGACCATCGTGGGGTCGCCGGCGGCCAGGGCGGGACGGGTGCTGTAGTCGCGGAAGTCGATCTCGTACAGGCCCTCGACCACGTTGAGGTTGCACCCGAGGGCGAGCGCCGAGGAGGTGGTGGAGGGGTGATAGTTCTGCGTGGAGTATGCGGTGCCGACGCTGATCTCGCCGCCGCCGGCGGCTCCGGCGTCAGAGCTCGCGCTGGAGGAGCCGCTCCCGCTGCCCCCGCAGCCGGCAAGCCCGAGCCCAGCGAGCGCCGCCGCGCCTCCCGTCAGGCCGACGAACGAACGACGAGTGAAGTTCTGCCTCATGGTTCCTCCCTAGTGGTGGGAAACGTTGATAGGGCGTGCGCCGCGGCGCACCATCTCGCCTATAGGCTATGTCATCGGCCGAGGGGCGGCCTGCGCGCACCTGACAAAAGGCCGGCGATCGCAGGCGAACGGCCTGTCCGGCGAGACAAGCGGAAGCTGCCTTTGAACTGGTCTTTTTCTGGCCTGAGCGTCAGAAATTCCTTATTGGGCGGGCTCTTTTATCCATGTGGGAGCATTATCGTGCCATGGCATGACACGACGGCGGGCGGTCGCGGGCGATCCATGGCGGCAGGGCCGCGGCCCTAGTCGTCGGCGTCCGGCGCTTCCGCCGACGTCGCGACCGCAGCGGAGAGGGGCTCCCTCTCGCGCTCCCAGGCGCGCAGCGTCTCATAGACCGCTCGGGCCACCGTGGCGGGCACGCCCCTCACGGAGGCGATGTCCTCCTCGCTTGCCGCGCGCAGGCGTCGCATCGACCCAAAGTGGCTCAGGAGGGCGCGCTTGCGCCGCGCGCCCACGCCGGGGACCTCGTCCAGGATCGAGACGCCCTGAGCCTTGGTCCGAAGCTCGCGATGAAAGCTGATCGCAAAGCGATGCGACTCGTCACGCACCTGCTTGATCAGATAGAGGGAGGCCGAGCCCGAGGGAAGGACGACCGGCGTCTCGTCCCAGGGCACGAAGACCTCCTCGTCGGACTTGGCCAGGCCGCACACCGGTATGTCAAGGCCCAGCGCCTCGAGCTGCCTGATGGCGGCCGTGAGCTGTGGCTTGCCGCCGTCGACCACCAAAAGGTCCGGCGGCGCGGCGGCGAAGCGCCCGTCGGCCATGTTCCGGGGGGCGTAGCGCCGTCCCAGCACCTCGCCCATCGACACGAAGTCGTTTGCCTCGTCGAGCGCGGCCTTGATTCTGAAGCGTCGGTACTGCCCCTTGTCGGGGCGGCCGTTGGAGAAGACCACCATGGACGCCACCGTGAACGTGCCGTGCAGCGTGGAGATGTCAAAGCACTCTATGCGCAGGGGCGGGCGGTCAAGCGCCAGCGCGCTCTCAAGCTGCAGCAGGGCCTCGTTCGTGCGCTTGTCCGCGTAGCCCGTCCGCACCAGGTAGCGGTTGAGGGCATGGTGGGCGTTGCGGGAGGCCATGTCAAGGAGGTGGGCCTTCTCGCCGCGCCGGGGCCTGCGGACGTGACAGGCGCGACCCCGCCTTCTCGTGAGCCACTGGCCCAGAAGCTGGGCGTCAGGCAGCTCGATGGCGACGTCCACCTCGGCGGGGATGTCGGACGTCTCGTCGTAGTAGCGCTTGATGAAGCCCTCCGTGAGCTCCACCTCGTCCACGTCGGCGCCCTTGTTGAGGATGAACTCGCTCGATCGGACCGTGCGCCCCTCCCTCACCACGAAGACGCAGGCGCAGCTGATGGTCTCCTCGCGGAAGATGCCAATGAGGTCAAGGTTGACCTCGGCGGAGAAGGTCACCTCCTGCCGGTCGTCGAGCCCCTCGATGACCTCGAGGCGCCGCTTGATGCGCCCCGCCCTCTCGAACTCGAGGGCGCGGGCCGCCTCGTCCATCTGGAGGCGCAGCTCGTCCATGATCTTCGAGCGCCTCCCGGCGAGGAACTCCCCCACCTGCCGGACGTTCTCGGCGTAGTCGGCGGGCGTGATGGCTCCCACGCAGGCGCCGGGGCCGCGCCCCACGTGGTAGTCAAAGCAGGGTCTCCCCCGCCTTGCGAGGGCAAGGCCGGCCACGGCGGCGTCATCGGGATGCGACTTGAGGTAGCGGCGGCAGCGCTTCCACTCCGCGCAGGTGAATATGCAGACCGGCACCACCTTGCGCAGGGTGTCTATGGTCTCGCGGGCCGCCTGGGCGTCGGTATAGGGCCCAAAGTAGCGCGTCCCCTTTCGATGACGCTCGCGCGTGTACTTGATGGCGGGAAACACGTCGTCCATGGTGAGGGCGATGTACGGATAGCTCTTGTCGTCCTTGAAGTCCACGTTGAAGTACGGGTGAAACTGGGCGATGAGGTTGCGCTCCAGGACGAGCGCCTCGTGCTCGGAGCCCACCACGATGTAGTCGAAGCTGCGAACGACCTGCATCATGAGGGGAATCTTGGCGCGATCGTCCGTGAGGTTCACGTACTGGAGCATGCGCGCCCTGAGGTTCTTGGCCTTCCCCACGTAGATGACCTGGTCGCAGGCGTCCTTCCACAGGTAGCAGCCGGGGTCGGTGGGCACGAGCGCCACCTGATCGGCGATGGACGGCAGGCCCGCGGCCTCGGGCCGAGGGGCCGAGAGGTCAAAGTTGGGCACGTGGGTTGCGGGATTCTTGACGCTCATGGACGTGACTGCGGCAACGCGGGCTAGCCGCGCCTCAGGAGCTTCTTCGCCGCGACGAGCGAGCCGTACAGAACCGGGCGCACCGGAAGGTCGCGGGCGGGGGCCACGTCGGTGACGCCCTCGGCGAACTTCGTCTTGAACGTGTTGAGTCCCTTCAGCGTCGGCGAGAAGTCGTTGCCGATGCCCATCTGGTCGTACCTCGTGCAGCCCCTTCTCGCCAGCTCGCAGCATTCGAAGTAGATGAGCCCGTCCGTCGCGAGCGTGCGCGCCAGGCCCGTGCGCGAGGCGCCGTAGTAGCGCACGGCATGAGTGCCCTGGATGGTGGCTATGGTCCAGGTGACCACCTGACCGTCAAGCCTCCCGGCAAAGACGCGGCAGTGGTCCTCGCCCAGGATGCGGATGAAGTTCTCGTAGTCCTCGAGCGGCGCGGGCGTGAAGCCGTCGCGCGCCCCGGTCTCGACCATGACGTCGTAGTGCTCGGCGAACGACGAGCGGGCGAGCGCCGTCTCGTCGGCGAAGGCCACCTTGCACTCGCGGAGGGACTTACGGACGTCACGGCGGCCCCGCTTCTTAAAGCGCTGGAGGATCTCCTCAGGCGTGCCCGTCGTGTCGATGACGACGGTCTGGTTGTACGGGCGCGTCGAGAGGACCGGCCTCGTGACGTCAAGCTCATGGGCAACCGCCAGGCGCACGAAGGCCACGCGGCCGTCCTCCCCGCGGACGTAGTCGCGCAGCGCCTCGAGCGCCGTGCGCTCGAGCTCCTCGCCCGGCTCCGACCCCCAGACGGGGCCATGCCAAGAGCGCAGATAATGATACCCATGAGTCTCGAAGTCGGTAAGGGACAGGACGGCGACGGCGCGCCCGTCCCGGACGAGCTCGAGGCAGCGCCAGGGCGTCCTGTCCTCGATGGTCGTCTGATAGCGCGCCCAGGCCTGGGTCTGCTCGATGGGAAGGTCCACCTCCCACTCCCGGGAGAGCTCCTCCATCCTGGCGAAGTCGATCTGACGAATGTCCATGGGAATCCTCCCTCTGTCGTTCGCCGGCGCGGCCAGGGCGAACGGGCCGCCTCCTAGAACGAGGTGTCGGTTGGCTCGGGATAGTGACGGGCGAACTTGCGCCACTGGTTGAGCTCGGTGAGCTCGACGTCGAGCATGCGACGCACGCCGCGGTCGGCGGCGTAGCGCTGGGGGTCAAAGACCTTGCCGGCCCCCACGAGCTCCTCCATCTCCGCCTTGAGCGCCGGGTCGCGCACGTAACGGCGAAGCAGGGGCACGGGGACGAGGGTGTAGAGGATCCTCCGGCCGGCCACCTGGGGCTCGGGCGCCTCGTGGCCCACGAGGTCGCGGACGAGCGCCTCCATGGGGTTTGCCCCCGCCGCGAGGTTGTAGTACGAGTTGCGCCCTATGCGCGGGTTCACCTCAAGGAAGACCGCCCTGCCCGGGCGCTTGGGGTCGCGCTTCACGTCAAAGTTCGCAAAGCCTCGGTATCCCACCGAGGTGAGCATGCGCACGCAGCGCTCCCACAGCCCCGGCATCTGCCGCGTGATCATGGCGACGGGGTTGCCCAGCATGGAGGGGGCATGGTCCTCCAGAAGGACGCCGGCGGCCCCAAAGTGCGTGCATCTTCCGCCCTGGTCGATGTAGAGCGTGATCGAGTCCATGTACGTGTCGTCCCCGCCGATGAGCTCCTGGACGAGCATGTCGCCCGCAAAGCCCGCCTCCGTGAGAGAGGAGAGGATCGACTCGAGCCGCTCCTGGCTCTCGACGAAGTAGACCTTCTTGAAGCCGCGAGCGAGGAAGGGCGCGTACTCGGGCGAGCGCGCCGGCTTGAGCACCAGGGGAAAGTCGCCGTCCCACTCAGGCGCGGCATGTCCGGCGGCGCAGGGGGCCGTCATGGAGCGCGGGGTCTCAAGTCCATGGTCGGCGCAGAGCCGCGCGAACTCCACCTTGTCGGACACGAGGTCAACCACGTCGGCGGGCGGCATCGCCATGACGACGTTCGCGGGAAGCGACGAGGCCATGCGGCCCAGGGTGGCGATGAGGTGGTCGACGTTGGACACGACCACCACCGTGCGGGGGGCATGGTCGCGGGCGAGGGTAGTGAGGGCACGGGCGACCTCGTCGCGTCCCAGCCGGCTCACCTGATGACAGTCGAAGATGGCAGAGTGCGCGATGGCGCCAATCGGCTCGGGCGCCACGCAGACGCTCGTGACGCCAAACGCCTCGTGCATCTCGCGGCCGAGGGCGTAGGCGCCGATGTCCCCGCCGATGACGACGGGAACGATCTCTGCGTAGCTCGTGGTCATAGTGTCCAAGTCTGCTTCCTTTGCGCGTTGGGGGGCGGACGCCCCGTACGTCTTCCCTACCTTAGCGCACGGCCCGACCGTCCGCGTCGCCGGGGCGAACCGCCACGCATTTGACAGGGACGGGGCTCCCTAGCGACGAAGGCGGCTCAGCATCATGCGCACGGCCCTGCCCTCCGGGACGTTCAGCGACAGCGCGAGACCATACGTCACGAGCACGGCGGGGAGGCCGGCGAGCACGCAGTAGAGCACGCTTCTGACGATGGAGGCGCCCCAGGGCCCCATGAGGCGACCGAGCAGGGCAAAGATGCCTGCGGCGGCGGCGAGTCCCAGAGCTCCCAAGAGCAGCGAGCGGGCGAACGACAGGACGAGGGACCTGATGCCGAGCGGCCCGACCTGACGGCGCACGTGCAGGAGCGTGACGACGTCAACCGCGCCGAAGAACAGCGTGGACGAGAACGCGACTCCCGCCAGCCCCAGGGCGTCCGTGAAAAGCAGGCAGAACCCAACCTGCACGGCGGCGGCGACGACCGTGGCGACGGCAAAGAAGCCCATGTGCCTGAGCGAGGAGCATATCTTCTGAAGATAGGTGCTCATGCCGTAGAACGGCAGGGCGACGGCAAGCCAGCGCAGGTAGAGCGTCGTGTCGGCAAGCCCCTGAGCGTCAAACTTGCCCGCAGCGAGGATCGTGACGAGGCAGGGCGCGAAGAAGGCGAGGTACAGGGCGAAGGGGACGAGCATGAAGATGATGCGCTCGCTGCCAAAGCGCACCCCCCTCGTAAAGGAGGCCATGTCATCCGAAGCCACGCAGTCCGAGAGCTCGGTGAACATGGCGACCGTCGTGGGGATGGCAAAGACCGAGTACGGCAGCATGTACCATAGCCGGGCATAGTACGCCACCGAGGCGCCCGCCGCCGTGACCTGGAGGGCCGAGGAGGTCTGGACCGCCACGGTGGGAAATGACGCCACGGTCACCACGAGCGTCGGGATGCCGATGGAAAGCGTCTCCCTGAGGGCGGGGTCATGCCAGTCAATGAACGGCGTGATGGCTATCCCGTGGCGCCTGAGGCTTGGGAGCTGCACCACCACCTGGACGAGCACGCCGAGCGGGTTTCCCACGGCGAGCGACAGAAGGGCGAGGGAGGGATTGCTGTGCGCGAGGGCCGCGTAGACGAAGAACGACGCCGTGCAGACGACGTTGTTGAAGATGGGGGCGGCGTTGCTCCACAGATAGTCCCGCTCGGCGTTGAGTATGCCCGAGATTATGGACGAGAGCGCATAGAGCACGACCTCGATGACGAAGAACCTGAACAGGTAGACGGACAGGCCCGCGTCAAAGTCGGCGCGCGCCGAGAACGACTGCGTCCAGATGATGGGCGCGGCCAGCACGAACGAGACGACGGTGACGAGCGCCATGAGCAGGGTCGTTATGGAGAGCAGGTTGGAGGCGTAGCGCGTGGAGGCCCCCGCCCCGAGCCGCCGCTTGGTCGAGAGGTAGACCGGCAGGAAGGCCGTCATGATCATGCCGCCGGCCACGAGCTCGTAGAGCTGGTTGGGCATGTTGTTGGCCACGGTGTAGGCGCTGGCGAGCGCCGTGACGCCCAGGGCGTAGGCCTGGCCCCAGGTGCGCAGAAAGCCCGTGACGCGACTGATGACGACGAGAACGCCCATCAGGGCCGCCGACCTGCCCACCTGCGCCTCGGTCTCCTGCTGCGCCCTGACGGGGCGCCGGCTGACGACGGGCTGCTCGACGGGCTCTCCCGTCCTTCTGAGATGTTTGGGCATGGCAATCCAATCTAGAGGGGCGCGGGCGCCAATCGCAGGCTGGGCAAACGCGAGGGAAGCCGCCCCGAAGGGCGGCTTCCCTCGTCGCATCGCCTCAAGGCGCGACCGCGCGTGCGCGGCAGAGCCCCATGAGCGCTAGGCCGGGGAGCCGGCCAGCACGAAGTCGCCCGTCGAACCAAAGGTGATGCCCTGGCTGGGCGACATGGCCTCGATGGTCCTGCCGCCGCCGATGCAGATGCCGACGTGCCCGGCGCGCCACACGATGTCGCCCGCGACGGCCTGGGAGGCAGGCTTGCCGCAGAAGGCGCGCAGGTAGGCGGAGGAGTGCGGCACGCTGTAGCCGGCCACCGCATAGCAGTAGCTGACCAGACCGGAGCAGTCGAAGGTCCTCGACCCGGGGTCGTAGGAGCCGTAGTCATAGTGTCCGCCGACCATGGAGTAGGCGGCCGAGACGACGGTGTTGCGCCAGGCGGCGTTGGAGGGCGAGGAGTTTCCGCCGCCGTTGGAGCCGCCGGGAGTGGTCGTTCCCGAGTTCGGGGAGGTTCCCCCGGTGCTGCCGGAGTGGCTGTCGGAGCCGTTGTTGGGCTGGTTGTTGGAGCCGTTGCCCGTCGTGGGCCGCTGCGTCTCCTCGGCGCTCACGTAGCTGCCCTCATTGCTCGCCGCCGCGGCCGCGGCCTCCTGGGCCGCCTTCTCAGCCTCGGCCTTGCGGGCGGCCTCCTGCTCGGCGAGGGCCTGCTGGAGCTCGCCGCTCAGGGAGTTCACGTAGGACTGGGCGCTCGCCGCCTTGCTCGCGAGCTCCGCCTGCTGGGCCTCCTGGCTCCGCAGCAGCTGCTCCTGCTCGCTCTTCTGCTGCTCGAGCTGGCTCTTCTCGTCGGCGAGCTGCTGCTGCAGGTCGCGGACCGTCTGAATGGACCTCGTCTCCGCGTCGTTCATCTTGTTGGCATAGTAGATGCTGCTCGTGAGGTCCTCGATGCTGGACGAGCTGAAGAGTATGTCAAGGATGGACTTGCTGCCTGCCGTGTAGTCGTCCGAGACGCGGCTCTTGAGGTCCGCCTGCGCGTCGGCGAGCTGCTGGCGCTTCTGCTCGATCTGCTCCTGCGTCTCGCTGATCTTGCTGTTGGTGTCGTCCAGCTGGACCTTGGTCTCGTTGAGCGCCTCGGACGCCCGCTCGGCCTGCCCGTAGAGGCTGTCGAGCTGGGATCGGGCGTCGTTCAGCTGCGATTGCAGGTGCTGGGGCGTGTCCGCCAACGAGGGAGTGGGGGTCGCAGAGATGATTATGCCTGCCGAGACGATCACTGCAAGTGGTGCGTACCAGTGCCTCTTCATGTGACCTCGCTTCCATCCTCTCGCATCCATGTGCATATTCGGGCCGTATCAGGCACAGATGCTACCACCTTACGCTGAAGACGGGCTGATACGCTCTGCCAACGAACGGGCGACGCACGGGAGCGACAAAGCGCATACGGCCCTGCATCTGGTGATTTGCGGCAATGTGGGCAGTCTTTGAAATATTGCGCCGTTTGTGTGATTTGAGCAGGCCAACCCTCAAGCGGAACTTCATACGCGTTTTTGCGGGCCACAAAGGGCGCCGCCAAGGCAGCCGGGCGTTGCCGCGCGAGCCCTTCGCGCCGCCCGACCGACACGTGCGTGCCTCGCGGACGCGCATCCTAGCGCATGCGCGCGTCAAGCTCCCCCGCAAGCTCCTCGGGCGTCACGCCATAGCGCTCCGCCGTCACCATCAGGTGGTAGAGAAGGTCGCCCATCTCGTAGCGGATGTGGTCGTGGTCGTCGTCCTTGCAGGCCATGATGACCTCGCTCGCCTCCTCCGCGAGCTTCTTGAGCAGCGCGTCCGCCTCGCCCGTGAGGAGCCTCGCCGTGTAGGAGCCCTGGGGGTCATGACCCCAGCGACCGTGAATCGTTCCCGCAAGCGACGAGAGCGTCCTGCCCAGGTCGCCCTCGACGACGCCTTCCGTGCGAACGCCCATGACCATCCCCCTCACTCGTGGTCTCCGGCCGTCTTGGCCGGAAAAAGAAGCTCTCGATAGAAGCACGTTCGGTGACCGGTGTGACAGGCGGGGCCGGCGGCGTCCACCACGTACAGGAGCGTGTCGCCGTCGCAGTCGACGAGCACGCGCCTCACCGTCTGCACGTTGCCGCTCGTGGCGCCCTTGTTCCAGAGCTCCTGGCGCGACCTGCTCCAGAACCAGCTCGTTTTAGTCTCGAGCGTGAGGTCCAACGCCTCCTGGTTGGCCCAGGCGACCATGAGCACCTCGCCCGAGCCCTCCTGCTGGACGACGACGGGGACCAGGCCCCGCCCGTCGAAGGCGACCTGCGGGCCCGCGGGCGCGACCTCGCTCATGCTCGCTCCTTCCCGGGCGTCGCGTCGACGGCGCCCGCATCCGTCTTTCCGCTCAGAAGTCAAGGCGCACGGGGATGCCCTGGCTCGCAAGGTACTCCTTCACCTGGCGGACCGTGAACGTCCCAAAGTGGAAGACGCTCGCGGCGAGCACGGCGTCCGCCTCGCCCTCGAGGATGCCCTCGGCAAAGTGCTCGAGCGTCCCCACGCCGCCGGAGGCGATGACCGGGATGGGCACCGCCCTAGACACCGCGCGCGTGAGGGCAAGGTCGAAGCCGTCCTTCGTGCCGTCCTTGTCCATGCTCGTGAGGAGAATCTCGCCCGCACCCCGCCGGCAGGCCTCCTCGGCCCACGTGACGGCGTCGACGCCCGTCGCCGTCCGACCGCCCGCGACGTACACCTCCCAGCGGTCCCGGTCGCGGACCGTCCGCCGCGCGTCGATGGCGCAGATGACCGCCTGGCTGCCGAACGCGGCGGCGGCCGAGGTGATGATGGAGGGGTCCCGGACGGCGGCGGAGTTGACGGAGACCTTGTCGGCGCCGGCGCAGATCATGCGCGCCATGCCGGCGACGTCCCTGAAGCCTCCCCCGACGGCATAGGGCACGTGCAGCTCGCGACTGGCCCGGCTCGCAAGGTCCACCGTCGTCGTGCGGTCGTCCGACGTCGCCGTGATGTCGAGGAAGACGACCTCGTCCGCGCCGGCCCGGTCGTAGGCGCTCGCGAGCTCGACGGGGTCGCCCGCGTCACGCAGGCCCACGAAGTTGACGCCCTTCACCACGCGACCGTCGCGCACGTCCAGGCAGGGTATGACTCTCTTCGCCAGCATATGTCCTCCTTAGCGGCGGGCGGCCCTGAGGGCGTCCTCGAGCGAGAAGGCCCCCTCGTACAGCGCGCGCCCGCAGATGGCCCCCTCCACGACCGCGTCGCCGAGACCCGCAAGCGCCCGGATGTCGTCCAAAGTCGCGATGCCTCCCGATGCCACGACCGGAAAGCCCGCCACCCGCGCGATCCGCTCGTAGGTCGCGACGTCAACGCCCGTGCGCATGCCGTCACGCGAGACGTCCGTAAAGACCAGGTGGCCAAAGCCGAGTTCGGCAAGGCGGCCCACGAGCTCGTCGACGCCCAGCCCCGCGCCGTCGCGCCAGCCGTTGACCCGAACCGCGCCGTCTGTCGCGGCGACGTCGGCCACGAGAAGGTCGCCGTAGCGCTCGACGGCCCTGCGCGCGAGGTCAGGGTCACGCACGAGCACGGTCCCCAGCGCGATGCGGCGGGCGCCGCAACCCGCGAGGCGGTCGATCGCCCCAAGGCTCCGCACGCCGCCGCCCACGTCCACCGAGATGCCCTCCACGCCGCAGATGCCCTCGATGGCCCTGCGATTGGCGCGCAGGGCCTCGTCGTCCTCGCCGAAGGTGGCGGAGAGGTCCACCACGTGCACCCAGGTGGCGCCGCGGGCGGCAAAGTCTCGCGCGACCGCCACGGGGTCGTCCGCATAGACGTCCATGTGCGCCCGGTCGCCCCGCCTGAGGCGCACGACCTTGCCCGCAACGAGGTCGATCGCAGGAAAGAGAAGCATGCGTCCCCCTAGCCGCGCACGATGCGCACGAAGTTGGAGAGGATGCGAAGCCCCGCAGCGGAGGACTTCTCGGGATGGAACTGGACCCCAAAGACGTTGTCGCGCCAGACGCAGGAGGCGAAGCTGCGCGCGTAGTGCGTCCTGGCGGCGACGAGGGTGCCGTCGACTCCCTCGTCCACGGCGAAGGAGTGCGTGAAGTAGACGTTGCCGCCCTCGGGAACGTCCACGAGCAGGGGGCAGCGCTGGCCCACGTCGGTCAGGTGAATCTGGTCCCATCCCACGTGGGGCACCTTGAGACGTCCCGAGGGCAGGCGCGTGACCGAGCCCGAGAGCACCCCGAGCCCCGGCACCCAGGTCCCGCCCCACGGACTGGGGCCGCCCTCTGACGAGCGCTCGGAACCACGGTCAAAGAGCAGGTGAAGCCCCAGGCAGATGCCCAGGAAGGGCGTCCCTTCCCCCAGGGCCGCCATGATGGCGTCGGCCTGGCCGCCCTGACGGATGAAGCCCATGGCGTCCTCGAACGCGCCCACCCCCGGAAGCACGACGCCTGCGGCCCCGGCGATGAGCGTGGGGTCGTCCGTGACGGTGACGAGGCCGCCTGCGGCCTCCAGGCCCCTGACGACGCTCTGCAGGTTGCCGCGATGATAGTCGACGACGACGATCCGCCCCGCCGCCATCAGAGGCTCCCCTTGGTCGAGGGCACGTCGCTCACGCGCGGGTCACCCTCGACCGCCGCGCGCAGCGCGCGCGCCACGGCCTTGAAGGCGCACTCGATGAGATGGTGGGAGTTCTCGCCCGCGAGGCGGCGCACATGCAGGGTGATGCCCCCGTCCCGGGCGAGGCCGCTAAAGAACTCGCGGGCGAGCTCCGTGTCAAAGCCGCCCACCTTCTGGGCGGGGATGGGAAGCTCCCAATACAGCTCGCCGCGCCCCGAGACGTCGATGGCGGCGAGCACGAGCGTCTCGTCCATGGCGACGCAGACGTCCGAGAAGCGCCGGATGCCGGCCTTGTCACCCAGCGCCTGGCGCAGCGCGCGACCCATCACGATGCCCACGTCCTCGACCGTGTGATGGTCGTCCACCCAGCTGTCGCCCGTGGCCTTGACCTCAAGGTCGATCAGGGCATGACGGCCGAGCGCGTCGAGCATGTGGTCAAAGAATCCCACGCCCGTGCCGACGTCGCAGCGCCCCGTCCCGTCGAGGTCGAGGCTGACCGTCACGTCCGTCTCGCCCGTCGTGCGGGTGAGCGTGACCTTGCGCGATGACTGTCTGGTGCTCATAAGTGCCTCCCGTTCAGGGTCGCTCGTCCAATAGGGTGCCGAGGGCCGTGATGACGGCGTCATTCTCGGCGGGCGTGCCGACGGTGATGCGCAGGCAGTCGGCGAGGGCCGGCGCGGCGGAGAAGTCGCGCACGAGGATCGAGTGCTCGTCGCGCAGGCGACCCCAGACCTCGTGCGCCCGGGGCAGCCGCACGAGCAGGAAGTTGGCCGAGCTGGGCCAGGTCCTCACGCCTTTGGACGCAAGGCCCTCCAGTCGCGTGCGCATATGCTCGCGTTGCTCGCGAATCTCCCGGATGCTGGGCTCGAACTCCTCACGCAGGCGGACGGCGACGGAGGCGGCCGCCTGCGACAGCACGTTCACCGAATAGGGTTGGCGCACCGCGGCCAGGGCGGCGACGACGGCCGGGTTGGCGAGCACGTACCCCAGGCGCACGCCGGCGAGCTGGTAGGCCTTGGAGAGCGTGCGCAGCACTGCGAGGTTCGCATGCTCCTCGAGAAGCGCCGCGCAGTCCGCGCCGTCGCCTGCGAATTCGACGTACGCCTCGTCGGCGAGGACGACGCCGGGACAGGCGTCGCAGAGGGCGGCGACGAAGTCGGGCGACACGACGTCCCCCGTGGGATTGTTGGGAGTCGTGACGATGACCAGGTTGGCGGATGGCGCAGCCTCAAGCGCGGCCGCCTCGTTGACGCGCAACGTCTCCGGGTCGCGGCCCACCCTGAGGACGGGCGTCTCGACCAGACCCGCATAGAGCCCGTAGACGCTGAAGTCGGGAGGAAAGGTGAGGAGGGGCCGGCCGGCGCCCCCAAAGGCGAGCAGCAGGTTAAAGAGGAGCTCGTCTCCCCCGTTGCCGACGACGACCTGATCGGGCCCGACGCCGTGCCAGTCGGCGACGAGGGCGCGCAGGTCGTCCGCAAGCGCCGAGGGATAGCGGTTGGTGGGCAGCTGGCGCAGGGCCCCGTCCAGGGACTCGCGCACCGCCCGAGGCAGCTCGTGGGTGTTCTCGTTGGCCGAGAGGTTGATGCGCACCTCTGAGAAGGCGGGGTCATACGGCTCGAGCGCCGCCGCGGAGGGACGCAGGAGAGGGCGCATGTCAGAAGGAATCGTCAGGGCCATCGCTACGCCCGCCCCTCGCTGCCTAAGAGCCGCGGGACGCCGGGAGCCCTGAGAATCTGCGGCCAGGCCGTGGCGGAGGCCCCCTCGCAGGCGGCGACGGCGGCGGCGGTGACGTCCTCGATCTCGCGGGGGTTGCAGTAGACGGTGGTGCAGTCCACGCTGATGGCGAGGACGTTGCCGTTGCGATCATAGATGGTGCCGCGCCTGGCCTCGATGGCCACCTCGTTGGAGCTGAGGCTCGCGGCGGCGGCCTTCAGCGCGGGGGCGTCAACGACCTGGAGCCAGATCAGCTTGGCACAGACGATCCCGACCACGGCGGCGAGGGCGAAGGCGAGCACGGTGCGACCTGCCTCGAAGCGGGCGTCATCGATGCGGGGGGCCTCATCGTCACCATGGAGCCGAAGAGGGGCCTCGTCAAAGGAAGCCCCCCCTCCACGCGTCCCCGAGGGACCGGAATATGTGCGTCTGCGTCTCACGTGTTGAGAGTGTACGACAACGACCGTGAAAACTAGCCCTGGGAAGGGGTCTGCGCATTTCCTGCAGAGCCCCGGACCTGCGCCGCGCTCGTCGAGGCCACCATCCCGTAGTTCTCCGTGGCGATGCTCTCGATCCGCGAGGAGGCGCGCAGCTGGGACTGGGCCATGAGAAGACCCGTGTTGAGCGCCTGCGCGTCGGCGATGGAGCTCTGCGTCTGAGCGTTTGCCTGCATGCTCGAAACCGTCATGATCGAGACGGCCACGCGCCCGCTGCCCACGACGACCACGAAGGCCATGCAGGCGAGAAAGACCTTGATGCGCGCGAGGAACGCCCGCGACACGCCGCGTCGCGCCTCGGCGTCCAGGCCGCCGCCGCGAAGCACCTCGAACGTGGCGCGCTCGTCATGTCGTGGCTGCGCCTCCAGGACGTCGAGGCGATATGCGGCCGATCCGAGGTAGGCCATCGTAAGCTCTCCTTGCGTCGCGTCCTTGAGGGGCGCGTGGTGGTGTGTGGGTAGTTCGTCTGAGCTGCGGTGTGATGCGGTGGTGCTGCGGTGGTGCCTTGCGTCGGGCCAAAACCCGAGGTCGTCCGATGCCCTACGTGCTCGTGACGTCCAACTTGACCGCCACGCGCAGCAGGGCGCTGCGCGACCGTGGGTTGGCCGCGACCTCTTCGTCGCTCGCGACGAGAGGCCTCTTCGTCCTCACCTTGACTATCGGCACGTGACCGCAGGCGCACACGGGCAGGTCGGGAGGGCAGACGCAGCCCTGCGACAGCTCATGGAACACGTGCTTGACGATGCGGTCCTCCAGCGAGTGATACGAGATGACGGCGATCCTGCCGCCCGCGTTCGCCCACCTGACGGCGGCCCTGAGGCCCTGGTCCAGCGCGTCGAGCTCATGGTTGACCTCGATGCGCAGGGCCTGGAAGGTCTTGCGCGCCGGGTGCCCGCCATGGCGCCGCCCGGCCGCGGGGATCGCGGACTTCACGATCTGGGCCAAGCGTAGCGTCGTCTCGATGGGCTGCCTCTCTCGCTCCCGCACGATGAGGCGGGCGATGCGGGGGGCGAACCTCTCGTCGCCGTACATGCGCAGAATCCGGACGAGGTCTGCTTCGTTGTAGGTGTTCGTGACCTCTGCTGCGGTAAGGGTTCCATTGTCCGGATCCATGCGCATGTCCAACGGGGCGTCCTCGTTATATGAGAAGCCCCTCTCCGGGATGTCGAGTTGCGGGGACGAGACGCCGAGGTCAAACAGGAAGCAATCAACCCCTATGACCTCAGCTCCGACGAGGAGCTGGTCAAGCGAGGCGAAGTTTCCCTTGAGGAGGCGCGTGCGCGCCTGGGGAAGCTCCGTCTCAAAGCGTGCCGACGCCGCTGTGAGGGCCATGTCATCCTGGTCGATGCCAATGGACAGGCCATCCGGCTGCACGCGCCGCGCGAGCTCGATGGAATGTCCCGCCCCGCCCAGGGTGCAGTCACAGACGACCTCTCCCGGTCGGGGTCCCAGCTCGCGCACGACCTCGTCGATCATCACCGGTTCGTGCCGATATTCCCTTGTCAAGGCACTCCCCCCTAGTCGGTGAACATCAGGTCTTCAAGATCCTCGTCCAGCTCGTCAAGCTGCGCGTCCAAGCTCGGCGCGTCCCAGATCTCGAAGTGGTCGATGTTGCCGACGATGGCCACCTCGCGCTCGATGCCGCACTTCTCGATCGCGGCGGCGTCCACCTTGCCCAGGGCAAGCCTGCCGGCCGAGTCGACGTCGACCGTGACGGTCTTCGAGGCGAGCGCACGGCGCAGCTTGTCGTCCTTCCGGTTGCGCGGGTTGAACCCGCCGGGAAAGAAGCTGTCAATCCACGCCTGATGGCTCTCGGGGGTAAAGCCAAAGAGCGCGCCTCCCACGGGGACCAGGCAGACCTGGTCGCCGACCTGCTTGCGAAAGCTTGCGGGAAGGGTGACCCGAGACTTGGCATCCAGGTTGTGCTTGTAGGTGCCGGTCAGGTACATCCCTCTCCCCCTTCGCTCCTGTCGGGGACTCCCGTTTGAAGGCGTGACTCAACTATACGGTCAAGAGAAACACCTTGCAACACTTTCCGACACTTTACCCCTCAGACGGTCTATATTTTGCAGACGACGGGCGATGATGACGAATCTTCCTACCATATCTAGCGAGAACAGGTGTTTGTTGGCACAAACGCCAGGAAGCCTCGGAACGGACAAGGCACCTCATATGTGAAGAATATATGTTTTAGCAGGTAGGCGTCATAAAAAAATGCCGCCAGGCGTCAGCGGCTCGTCATCTGGATGGTGGGAGGCCGTCCCATCGACCCACACGCCCCGCCAGGGCGCGGACGCGCCCGGCACGGCGGGCCTCAGACGGTCAGCTCCGCGCCCGGGGATGCGCCTCCAGGTACACCATCCTCACGTGCGTTCGGTCCACATGCGTGTACAGCTGCGTGGTCGCGACGCTGGCATGGCCCAGCAGCTCCTGCACCACGCGCAGGTCGGCCCCTCCCTCAAGGAGGTGCGTCGCGAAGCTGTGCCTCAAGGCGTGGGGATGCAGGCCCTCCACGCCCACCATGCGGCCGTAGCGCTCGACGATGCGATGGGTCGCCTGACGCGTGATGCGAGTGCCCCTCTGGCTCAGGAACACCGCCTGGGTCGTCCTGCCGTGCGCCTGGAGCACGTCGCGCCAATCCCCCAGATAGCGGGCGAGGGCCGCCTGTGCCGTGCCCAGCAGGGGAACCAGGCGCTCCTTGGATCCCTTGCCCAGCACGCGGACGAGCTCGTCGTCCAGCGACAGGTCCCTCAGGTCGAGCCCGCACAGCTCGGACACCCGCAGGCCGCAGCCGTACAGCACCTCGAGCATGGCCTTGTCCCGATGGAAGCGGGCCACGTTGTCATAGCCGAGCGTGCCCCCCGCGCGCGGCGTGGGCGCAGGCTCCTGAGAGAATGGCTGGTCAAGCAGGGCAAAGACGCGCTCGCGCGAGAGGGTCTCGGGCAGGCGCTCGGGCTTCTTGGGCAGCGGGACGTCAGCTGCGGGCTGGGCGTCGGAGACCTGCTCGCTCACCATGAAGCGATGGAAGCCCTTGATGGCCGAGATCGCCCGCTGCACCGACGAGGCGGCGAGCCCGCGCTCGCCCAGTCGGGCGACGTACGCCTCGATCAGCCCCCTCGTGACGTCGTCGGGCAGGCTGACGCCCCTCTCGCCCAAAAACGCCAGGTATCGGTCGAGGTCGCGCGCGTAGGCCTCCACCGTGCGCGGCGAGCTCCCCCGCTCGACGCTCAGGTAGTCAAGATACTCCAGACGCGCGGCAGCCAGGTCCAAGCCCTCACCCGGCCAAGGTCGCAGGCACGACCTCGCGGCGAGCGACGCCCTCGTGGCGGGCGATGGCGGCACGCACGAACTCCCTGAACAGGGGCGCCGGCTTCGTCGGACGGCTCTTGAACTCGGGATGGGCCTGGCTGGCGACGAACCAGGGGTGGACGTCCTCGGGAAGCTCGACCATCTCGACGAGCCGGTCGTCGGGTGACAGGCCGCCAATGACGAGACCCGCCTCGACGAGCTGCTTGCGGTAGGCGTTGTTGACCTCAAAGCGATGCCGATGGCGCTCGTAGACGAGCTCCTTGCCGTAGGCCTCCAGCGCCAGGGGCCCCAGGACCTTGCAGGGATAGGCGCCCAGGCGCATGGTGCCGCCCTTGTCGGTGACGTCCTGCTGGTCGGGCATGAGCCCGATGACCGGATGGGGGCACGCGGGCTCGAACTCGGCGGAGTTGGCATGCGCAAGGCCGCAGACGTTGCGGGCAAACTCGGACACGGCGACCTGCAGCCCCAGGCACACGCCCAGGTACGGGATGCCCCGCGTGCGGGCGAGGCCGGCCGAGAGGATCTTGCCCTCGACGCCGCGTTTGCCAAAGCCGCCCGGCACCAGGATGCCGTCGGCGTCCGCCAGGACCTCGGCGACGTTGGTCGCGTCGAACTCCTCGCCGTCGACGAGCTCGATGTCAACGTTGCGCCCGTAATACACGCCCGAGTGATGCAGCGCCTCGATGACGGAGAGGTAGGCGTCGGGGAGCTGGACGTACTTGCCCACGACCTTGATGCTCACCCGGTCCACGACGGCGCTGGCGCCGTGCATGCGGTCCGTGAAGCTCGTCCAGTCCGCGAGGTCGCCGGGGCGCGCCTCAAGGCCGAGCTTCTCGAGCACCTTCGCGTCAAAGCCCTGGCAGGCGAGGTGGGCGGGCACGTCGTAGATGGACGGGCAGTCGGAGTTCTCAAAGACGCAGTCCTCGTCGACGTCGCAGAAGTGGGCGATCTTGGCGCGGATGGCGGCGTCCACCTCGTGGTCCGAGCGACAGACGATGAGGTCGGGCTGGATGCCCATGGAGCGCAGCTCCTTGACGGAGTGCTGCGTGGGCTTGGTCTTGACCTCGTGGGCGGCGGCGATGTAGGGGACGAGGCTCACGTGGATCACGAGCGTGTTGCGCGAGCCCTTCTCCTTGCGAAACTGCCTGATGGCCTCCACGAAGGACTGCCCCTCTATGTCGCCGATCGTGCCGCCCAGCTCGGTGATCACGACGTCGGCCTGGGTCTGCTCCTCGATGCGCAGGAAGCGGTGCTTAATCTCGTCGGTGACGTGAGGGATGACCTGCACCGTGCCGCCCAGGAAGTCGCCGGCGCGCTCGCGACTGATGAGCGACTGGTAGATGAGGCCCGTGGTGAAGTTGGACTCGCGCGTGAGGTTCTCGTCGATGAAGCGCTCGTAGTGGCCCAGGTCGAGGTCGGTCTCCTTGCCGTCCTCGGTGACGAAGACCTCGCCGTGCTGGAACGGGCTCATGGTGCCCGGATCGACGTTGAGGTAGGGGTCCGCCTTCTGCATCATGACCTTGTAGCCCCGCGCCTTGAGAAGGCGGCCCAGCGAGGCCGCCGTGATGCCCTTGCCCAGGGACGAGACCACGCCGCCCGTGACGAAGATGTGCTTGGTCATAGCCGAAGCCTCCCGTAAGAGATGTCCTGACGCTTTTACGGGAGACAATGATAACCCTACGTCAGCCCGAGCAGCTGCCGGGCATGGGCAATCGACACATCGCTCTCATCTCCGGCGAGCATGCGGGCGACCTCGCGGACGCGCTGCTCGCCCTCGACGAGGCGCAGCGTGGTCTGAGGGTGCGCCCCCGCGCTCTTCTCGACCACGTAGTGACGCATCCCCACGACGGCGACCTGCGGCAGGTGCGTGACGACGATGACCTGGTGGGTCCGGGCGAGACGGGCGAGGACCTGTGCCAGGGCGACGGCCGCGGAGCCGCCGACGCCGGCGTCGATCTCGTCGAAGACGAGCGTCTCGACGCCGTCGGCGTCGCCGAGGACCGCCTTGCAGGCCAGCATCACACGGCTGACCTCGCCTCCCGAGGCGATCTTGCGCAGCGGCCTGGCCAAGAGTCCGGCTGCGGGGCGATAGAGCAGCTCGACCTCGCTGGGACCGTCCTCGGCCCAGAGGCGGCGGGGCCGGCGGCTCATGTCCATCTCGACCTGCGCCGTGCCCATCTCGAGGAAGCGCAGCTGCTCGTTGATGGCCGCCATCAGTCGGGGCGCGGCGAGGCCCCGCACGCGGTCGAGCTCGTCGGCCGCCGCGTCAAGCCGCGCCTCCGCCGCGTCGAGCGCCGAGCGCGCCCTCTTCAGGCGACGGCCTCCGTCGCGGGCCGACTCCACGATCTCAAGGGCGGCGCGCCGACGCGCAAGGACGTCGTCCATGCCGGGACCAAAGCGACGCATGAGGCCCTGGAGCTGGGCCATGCGCTCCTGCATGCGCGCCAGGGCCTCCTCGTCCACGTCCACCCCGTCGCCGTAGCGCCTGAGCTCGCTCGCGACGTCCCCCATGTCGATGAGGGCGCTCTCAAGGGAGGAGGCGAACCCCTCGAGGCGCGCGTCGAAGCCGGCCGCGTCGCGCAGGCCCTGAATGACGTCCGAGAGGGCGTCCTCCATGCCGCCGTCGCCCACGATCGCGTCGTGGGCCCCCGTCGCGGCCCGCAACAGCGCGTCGGCATGCTCAAAGCGCGGCAGCCCCTCCTCGATTCGCTCGAGCTCCCCCTCAAGCGGGGCGACCTCGTCGATGCGCTCGAGCGTGAAGCTGGCGTCCTCGAGGCGGGCGTCGGCAGCCTGAGTCAGCTCGACGAGGCGCCTCAGCTCGGCGCGGGCGGCACGGGCGTCCTCAAGGGCCTGGCCGTAGGCGACGCGAGCGGGGCCGACCTCGTCTGCGGCCCAGGCGTCGAGAAGCCCGACGTGCGTCTCGCGCCGCATGAGCCGCTGATGCTCGTGCTGGCCGCAGAGGTCGATGGAGGCCCCGACGCCCTCGGCGAGCTCGCGCACCGAGGCCACGCGCCCGTCGATCCGCACGCGCCCGCGGCCGTCCGCCCCCACGCCCCTGCTCACCACCACGCCGTCAGGGTCCCCGTCGCGCAAGAAGAGGCGGCCCTCGACCAGCAGCCCCTGCGCGCCCTCGCGCACCGAGCCGACGTCGGCGCGCTCGCCCATGATCAGCTTGACGGCCGTGAGCAGCGCGGTCTTGCCCGTGCCGGTCTCGCCGGTCAGAACCGTGAGGCCGGCTGCGGGCTCGATCGTCGCCTCGCGGATGAGGGCGACGTCTCGTACGGCAAGCTCGTCAATCATGACCGGCTGTCCCCATAGAACACGCGCGAGACGCTCCGATAGAAGCTCTGGACGCTGCGGTCGAGCAGGATGACGTCACCGGGACCGCGCCTGACGGAGACGCGCTCGCCCCAAAGCCCCTCGCCGATGGGCTGGCCGTCCGCAAAGAAGAGGCGCTCCGACGCGCGCTCTCGCGTGATCTGAATCTCGACGACGTCGTCGGGCGCGGTGATGAACGCGCGCGCCCTGATGGAGTGCGGGGCCACCGGCACGCAGATCATCCCCGTGCATTCCGGCGTCACGATGGGGCCGCCCGCGGCGAGGGCATAGCCCGTCGATCCGGTGGCGGTGGACACCACGAAGCCGTCGCCGCGAAGGCGGTCGATGTGGTGGCCCGAGACGGACACGTCAAACGCGATCATGTCGCCCTTGACGCCGTGGGTGAGCGCCAGGTCGTTGAGGGCGAAGCGCCGTTCCACGAACTCGGAGCCGTCAGGCTTGGTGAAGGTCGCCCGTATGTCGAGCGTGGCGCGATGCGACGCGTGCATCGTGCCGTCGAGCGCCGACTGCACGACCTCGACGAGCTCGTCCGGCCCGCCGCAGGTCAAGAAGCCCAGATGACCGTACGAGAGCCCCACGATGGGAATCTCGGCGTACTCCACGATGCGCGCCGCGCGCAGCAGGGTGCCGTCCCCGCCCAAGGACACCACGAGGCCGACGCCCTCTAGGTCGACGACGCGATCGGGAAACAGCTTCTTGTCATGGGCCCAGCGCACCTCGACGCCCTCGCCCTCGAGCCAGGCGGCGAGGCGGCTGGCGCCCCCGACGGCCTCGGGGC
This sequence comes from Olsenella massiliensis, assembly GCF_001457795.1. GTDB lineage: Bacteria > Actinomycetota > Coriobacteriia > Coriobacteriales > Atopobiaceae > Olsenella_F > Olsenella_F massiliensis. The sequence continues at coordinate 96,291 of NZ_LN898208.1, forward strand.
GCGAGTAGTTGGGAACGAGAAGAACCCTCATGTCGCCGCCTTTCCCCAAACTGATGGACCTGGCCATGGGCCACCTGCAGTGTAGCATCCCCATGGCATGGCTGCGACGCATGCGTCCCGTCCGTGCGCGCTAGGCGACGACGCAGGCGCCCCGCAGCACGACCGCCTCGAGGTCAAGGTCGCCCTCGGCGCCCCGCCCCGCCGCCCGGGCCAGCAGCAGGAACTCCCGGTTTCCCTTGTGCCCGCGCAGGGGGCTCGGACAGGCCGCGCGGGGCGAGAGCCCCCGCTCGACGCAGGCGGCCGCCACGCTCCTGAGGGCCCCGACCTGCACGTCCGCGTCACGCACGACCCCGCCCTCGCCCACGTCGGCGCGAGCTGCCTCGAACTGGGGCTTCACCAGCGTCAGGAACGACCCGTCCGAAGCCAAAAGATGCGCCACGGCAGGCAGCACCGTCCTGACCGAGGTGAAGGAGACGTCGCAGACCGCCAGGTCGATGCTCCCCGCCCGCTCGGGCGTGGGCAGGTCAACCACGTTGGTGCGCTCGAGCAGCTCCACCCGCGCGTCGCATCGAAGCGACCAGGCAAACTGTGCGTAGCCGACGTCGACGGCAAGGACGCTGCGCGCCCCATGCCTGAGCAGGCAGTCGGTGAAGCCGCCCGTCGAGCAGCCCACGTCAAGGCAGGCGAGCCCCGTGGGGTCCACCCCGAACGCCTCGAGGCCCCGCTCGAGCTTGAGGCCGCCGCGTCCCACGTAGGCGCTGCCGCCGCGCACGTGGACGTCGAGGTCCTCGCGGACGCGCTCCCCCGCAAAGCTCAGGCGCCTGCCCGCGGCCGAGACGTCGCCGGCCATGATGGCCCGCAGCGCCTCGTCCGTCGTGGAAAACAACGAGCGCCTGACGAGCAGCTCGTCCAGGCGCAGCTTGGAAACCTTGTCCCGTCCGGCGGCCACGGGCGCCTCACCCCTCGGCGACGTCCGTGACGTGGCCGGGGCGTCCCTCGGCGGGACGAGCGGCCTCGCCCGCCGCGAGCTGCGCGGCCTCGCGGGACGAGAGCTCGGTCATGTCAACCAGGTCGACGGCCTTGGATCCCAGGGCGACCGCCTCCTCGAACAGGTCGAGGGAGCGCTCGAGCGAGGCGTCCTTGTCCCGCACGGCGGCGATGATCTCGTCAAGGCGGCCCTGAATCGTCTCGATGTCATGATAGCCGGCGGCATCCGGGCGCGTCATGCCAGGGCCTCCCCGTCGTGCGGGGCCGCAACGGCCGTCCGGGCGCCCTCGGCCGGCGTGGCTGCTCCCGACCCCTCGCCCGCCCCGTCGCCCTCCGCCTGTCTCTTATACACATCTAGATGTGGATAAGAGGCAGGCCCCGCCGGGGGTGCAGGTCGTACTCGCGCACGTCGCGCCGCCCCCCGAGCGAGGCGCCGCCGGCCCCGCGGCGCCGTCGCCGTCAGACGTGCCCCCCTCGCACGTCGCCTGCTCGGTCATGGCGCGCTCCACGGCGAGGCGGGCCTGGCCGATGACGTCGTCACCCTGCTCGATGCGGTCGGCGACCCTGCCGAGGACCCCGTTCACGAAGCGCGAGGAGTCATCGGTGCCGTATGCCTTTGCCAGCTCGACCCCCTCGTCGATGGCCACGGAGACGTCAACCGCGTCGACGGCGAGCATCTCGAAGAGGGCGAGCCTGAGCAGGTTGCGGTCAAGCGAGGGCATGCGCGAGACGCCCCAGTTGGGAGAGGTCTCGTCCAGGATGTGGTCGAGCGGGACCCTGAGCGCGTCGCAGCCGCAGGCGAGCTCCCGGGCATAGTCATCGACGATGCCCGACGCCTCGACGACCTCATAGGAACCGCCGTGCCCGTCCGCGACGAAGCAGCCGGCCGGGCCCATGTCAAAGGCGAGAGGCTCCTCCCTGCGGGAGAGGGCGCACACGTAGCCCTCGCGGGCGTCATCCCAGACCAGCAGCTTGAAGCCGTGTGCGCGCACGGCGAGCAGACCCTGGTCGCCCACGGCGCGCAGGCGCACGCGGACGAAGTCGCCGGCGGCCTCGCCGTCGGTCCGGCTTCCCGCGAACTCGCTCCACACCCAGACCTTGCCGTCGTCGGGGTCCTCGAGCGCGTTGGGCCTGCCGGGGCGGACACGGGCGATGACGTAGTCGCCGGGCACGGCGCCCGAGACCACGTACGAGCACGACAGGACGTCCCTGACGCTCCTGCGTGAGAACTCGGCCTGGTACAGCAGCTGGACGGCCTGGCTGCGGGCGAGGGTGCGCCCGCGGAAGCAAGTCTCTGACACGTCCCTACTCCTTGGGAAAGACAAGGCTGTCGATGCAGACGTCAACGGCCTTGGGCTCGACGCCCACCTGCTCGCGGATGGCCGCGGCGACGGCCTGGCGCACGTTTGAGGCGAGCGCGACGAACGGGTAGCCGTAGAAGACCGCCAGATGCACGGTCACGCGCAAATCACCGCCCTCGACGACGGATTCCACGGCCGCCTCGGGAGAGGTGCTCTTGCTGGTGAACACCGAGATGAGGCTGGAGGCGATGTCGTTTCCCCCCACGCGCACCACTCCCTCGACCCTCTCGGCGGCGAGGGTCACGATGGTGGTGAGGACGTCCCTCGACACGCCTATGCCGGCAACGAGGAGTTCGGATTCGCTCATCTTGTTCCTTTCGACGTGGGGCGCACGCGGGCGCCGTCTCGACCTTGTAGTATACCCGCACACGGGTCGATAGGGCCCCTAGGGCAGGGGACCCGCATGCCGCCGCGGCACGCAGGTCCCGTCGTGAGTCATGGGCGCAGGACGCTAGACACGCGAGACGAACTTGCCGTCTCGGGTGTCCACCTTGATGCGCTCGCCCTGGTTGAGGTACATGGGAACCTGGATGGTGGCGCCGGTCTCGATGACGGCGGGCTTGGTGCCGCCCTGGACGGTGTCGCCCTTGAAGCCCGGGTCGGTCTGCGTGATCTCCACCTCCACGAAGGTGGGGGGCTGGACGGCGTAGAGCACGTCGTTGGCGTATTGCAGCAGGCAGACGTCGTTCTCCTTGAGGAACTTCACGTTGTCGCCCACCAGGTCCCTCTCGACGGGAATCTGCTCAAAGGACTCCATGTCCATGAACCAGAAGGTGTCGCCGTCGCTGTAGAGGTACTGCATCTCGCGCGTCTGCATGTTGACGCTGTCAAACTTGGCGGACTGCTGGAAGTTCTCCTCGTTCACGCGGCCCGTGCGGATGTCACGATACTTGGTGCGCACGTAGGTGTTGCCCTTGCCCGGCTTGACGTGCTGGGCCTCGAGGATGACGCAGTCCTTGCCCTTGATGTTGACGCCGAGGCCCACCTTGAGGTCATTGATGCTGAGAGTTGCCACAAAAAGCTCGCTTTCTCGATGCGTCCAGCCCCGCGAAGGTCCAGACATCACTCAACGTTCGTCGCAAGTATACCGCCCCGCCCCGCCGCTCGCGCAAACGGGCGGGCGGCTCCACAGACAACGCAGGCCCCCCAGAGAGGCCTGCCCGTCATGCGGCCTGAGCGCGGGCCTGGCGACGGAAGGAGTGGAGCTCGGCCAGGGCGAACTGCGCCCCCAGGGCGACGCCGATCATACCTCCCGTGGAGGCGTTGAAGGCGACGCTCGCCCCGATGCCCACCAGAACGGCCAGCACGGCCACCAGGGGCGCGATCACCATCATGCGCCACAGGCTGTCCGTGATGAGACGCGCCGTGGCACCCGGGGTCACGAGCAGGGCGACAGACAGGATGATGCCCACGGCCTGGAGCGAGATGACCACGGTCACGGCGAGGGCGACGAGCAGCAACCTGCCGAGCCGGCGGGGCCGCAGACCCAGGGCCTGGGCGTGGTCAGGGTCAAATGCGAGGAGCGCCAGGTCCCTCCTGCGGACCGCCACCCAGAGCAGGACGATCGCTCCCAGGACGAGCAGCTGCGTCTGGTCCTGGGGCGTGACGCCCAAAAGGTTCCCAAAGAGGATGTGGGTGAGGTTCACCTGGCTGGGCACCTTGGACACGAGCACGGTCCCCAGGGAGAAGAGCGTCGTGAAGACGATGCCCATGGAGGTGTCCGAGGAAAGGGCGCCCCCCTCCCCCACGCGCTCCATGAGGGCCACGGCCACCAGGGCAGCCGCCAGGGCGCCAAAAAGGTACGGCACCCCCAGCACATAGGAGAGGACCACGCCGGGGAGAACGGCGTGCGAGACGGCGTCACCCATGAGCGACCAGCCCAGATGTATCACGAAGCAGCTGATGGTGCCACAGACGAGCGCGATGGCGATGCCCGCGACGAGGGCGCGCTGGATGAAGCCGAGGCTGAGGAGCTCCGCGATTCCCAGGGCCCCCATCTTAGGCCACCATCCCCGTGGCAAAGCGAGCGTCCACGCCGAAGGCGCGCTCGATGGCGGCGGGGCTGAGCGCCTGGCGCGCGGGCCCCTGGCAGATGACCGTCCTGTCCAGGAGCGCCGCCTCGTCGAAGGACGTTGCCGCCATCCGTAGGTCATGCACGGCGGCAAGCACGCACACGCCATCCTGCGCGAGCTCGCGCAGGAGCCCGGCGATCGTCGCCTCCGAGCGCTTGTCAACGCCGGCAAAGGGCTCGTCAAGAAGGAGGTGGTGCGCGCCCTGGGCGATGCCGCGCGCGACGAACATGCGCTTCGCCTGTCCTCCCGAGAGCTCGCCCACCTGACGCCGCCGCAGCTCCCAGAGGTCGCACCGCCTCAGGGCCTCCTCCACGGCACGACGATCGGCGTCTCGGGGGGTCCTCGTGAGGCCCATGAGGGCGTAGCGACCCATCATGGCCACGTCCTCGACGCAGAGGGGAAAGCTCGCGCTCGTGGCGTCCCTCTGGGGGACGTACCCCACGAGCCCCCTCCCCAGGACGGCGTCCACGTCTCGCCCGTCGTAGCTGACGCGGCCCCTCTGGGGCGTCAGCTGGCCGACGAGCAGCTTGAAGAGGGTTGACTTCCCGGCTCCGTTTGCCCCGACGAGGGCGCAGAGGCTCCCCGGGGCAAGCTGGAGGCTCACGCCCCTGAGCGCCCACTCACTCGATCCCGCATAGCGGTAGCTGACATCGTCCACCCCTATGGCAGGGGTGCCACTCAGGACGTCGCTCATCTCGCGCCCCCTTTCGCGAGCCCCTCGACGATGACGTGGGCATCGTGTCTCAAGAGCTCGAGATACGTGGGTACGGGGCCGTCCGCGTCGGAAAGTGAGTCCACGTAGAGCATGTGGTCGGCATCGGTCCAGAGCGTGGCGCCCGTCTCGTCCGCAACCTGTCGCATGGGCTTGGGGCTCACCGTTGACTCGCAGAAGACCGCTGGCACGCCGGCGGCTCGCACGCCGGCGACGACGGCCGCCACCTGCTGCGGCGTGCCCTCGTTCTCGGCGTTGACCGGCCAGAGGTACAGCTCCCTCAGGCCCGTGTCGCGGCAGAGATACGAGAACGCCCCCTCGCAGGTCACAAGGGTGCGCTGGCCCTCGGGAAGCTGGGAGAGGCCCTCCCTGAGCTCGTCCGACACGCCATCCAGCTCGCGCTTGTACGCCTCGCCGTTCCTTCGGTACTCGTCGGCATGGGCACGATCGAGCTCGCAGAAGGCCGTGACGATGTTGTCGACGTATGTCTTCCCGTTGGCGGGAGACATCCACGCGTGGGGGTTGGCGTTGCCGGCGTACTCCCCCTCCGCGATCCTCATCGGCTCGACTCCGTCAGAGAGCGTGACGCGCCGCGCGTGCGAGTCGGTCATGAACCGCTCGAACCACCGCTCGAGACCCAGGCCGTTGTCAAGCACGAGGTCGGCGTCCGCGGCGCGGGCGATGTCCTCGGGAGTGGGTTCGTAGTCGTGGATCTCGGCCCCCGGCCTGGTGATGGACTGGACGTTCAGGTGGTCGCCGGCTATGGTCTGCGCCATGTCCTGGATGACGGTGAACGTGGTCAGGACCTTGGGCTTGCGGCCGGCGCCCGCCGTGGGCCCCGAGGGGCAGGCGCTCAGGAGGCTGAGGGAAAGGACGACCCCCAGAAGCGCGAGAAGCGCGCCCGCGCAACGTCTTTTCAGGCGTTCGTAGGAAGGGAGGGCTTGGGTGACTGGCAGTCGCATGACCGCTCCAATCTTGCTTGACTAAAGTTAGCCTTATTTAACTTTTAGGCGATTCTAATCCCTTTGCCTGAACGTTTCAAGCCCTCTCGTCGCGCGAATCGCACCGTTCTGACCCACCGGGCCAGCACCGCAGACGACAGGCGCGGGCGCCCCGAGGGACGCCCGCGCCGCACTCATGCCAGGCCCGCCGCCCCGGACGCGGGGCGACGCCGGTCGTCTAGTGCTGCTTCTTCTCGAAACGCTTGGCGGGGTCGCAGGTGACCTCCTCCATGGAGTCGATGATGGCCTGCGCCATGTCATCGACGTCGCGCTTCTTGTCGCCGGAGAGCGAGGAGGCGATGGAGATGCGCTCGTTCATGACGGTCATGTCCTTCATCTCGTCCTCGAGGAACTCCTGCATGAGGTCGCCCGAGGTGATCGCCCACGAGCCGTTCTCGATGATGGCGACGTGACGGTTCTGCATGTTGAGCATGCGCATCTCGTTGAGGAAGTTCTCCATGACGGGATAGATGTTGAGGTTGTAGGTCGGCGAGGCGAGCACCAGGTGCGAGTACTTGAAGACGTCGGCGATGAGGTAGGACACGTGCGTCTCGGAGATGTCGCAGACCTTGACGTTCGTGAAGCCCTTCTCGCAGATCGCGCTCGCGAGCGCCTGGGCGGCGGACTCGGTGTTGCCGTACATGGAGGCGTAGGCGATGAGGACGCCCTTCTCCTCCGGGGTGTAGCTCGACCAGTGGTTAAGCTTGTCGATGTAGGTCATGAGGTCGTCGTCGGCATGGTAGATGAGGCCGTGAAGCGGGCAGACGATCTTGATCTTGTCGAGGATCGTGGCGGCCTTGCCCAGAAGGAGCTGCACGTGAGGGCCGTACTTGCCGACGATGTTGCAGTGGTAGCGACGAATCTCGTCGAGGTTGTTGGCCTTCCAGTCCACGTCCGTGCTCCAGAGCTTGCCGTCGTTGGCGATGAAGCCGCCAAAGGCGTCCGCCGAGAACAGCACGCCCTCGGTGAGGTCGAAGGTGACCATGACCTCGGGCCAGTGGACCATGGGAGCCTCGACGAAGGTGACCGTGTGCTTGCCGAAGGAGAAGGTGTCACCCTCCTTGACCTGGATCTGCTCGTGCGCATCGACGTCAAAGCCAAACTGGTGCATGAGCATGAAGCACTTCTCGGAGGAGATGACCTTGACGTTGGGATACCGGCTGAGGATGAGGCCGGTCGAGGCGGCGTGGTCGGGCTCGAGGTGGTTGACGACCAGGTAGTCAAGGTCCCTGCCGTCGAGCACGTGCTCGAGGTTGGACATCATCTGACGGCCCTGGCCCCACTCGATGGTGTCGAACATGGCCGTCTTCTCGTCGAGAAGGACGTAGCAGTTGTAGGAGACGCCCTGCGGGATGGGATGGATGTTCTCGAACAGGTGCGTCCTGTGGTCATTTGCGCCGATCCAATAAATGTCATCGGTGACGTTGCGTACGCAGTACATGTCTCTCCTTTCGTCGCGGGCCCAAGCCGGTCGCCCGGGCCCGCCAGGCATTGTCGGATACGAGCGCTACAGTCCGAGATGCGTCCTATCGACGAAGTTGTCCTTGGGCTCCGCGCACTCGGGGCAGACCCAGTCGGAGGGCAGCTCGCTGAACAGCGTGCCCGGGACGATCTCGGCCTCGGCGTCGCCAAGCTCGGGCACGTACTCGTAGCCGCAGCCGGAGCAGACCATGGTGGGTCCAATGGGATCGGGCTTGGGCATGTGCGGCCGCTTGATCTTGACCATCTCGCCGGCCGGCTGCTTCTCCTCGGTGCCGAACGCCTTGGTGAGCAGCGGCAGGACCTCGTTCACGTCGCCCACGATGCCGTAGTCGCAGTTCTTGAAGATGGGCGCGCCGGCGTTGGTGTTGATGGCGACGATCGTGGAGGCGTCCTTGATGCCCTTGAGGTGCTGCTTTGCGCCGGAGATGCCGCAGGCCACGTAGAGGTTGCCCTTGAACTTCTGGCCCGACATGCCCACATAGCGGTTGAGGGGGACGTACTTGAGGGTCTCGGCCACGGGACGGGAGGAGCCGATGGCGGCGCCGGCGGCCTGGGCGAGGTCCTCGATGAGCTTCATGTTCTCTTTGTCGCCGATGCCCTTGCCGGCCGAGACGACGCGCTCGGCGTCGACGATCGGGGTGTCGGCGGGGATGCCGACGCTGAAGTCATAGCCGTCGGCCTTCAGCGCCGCGACAACGGCGTCGACGTTGGCCTGCTGGTCGGCGTCGTTGAAGATCTTGAGCTTGCGCGGGCCGGTGGCGGGCATGACAGGGCCGAAGAGCGCCTTGGCGGCCTTCTTGCCGGTCTCCTTCTTCTTGCCGAGACGGCCCAGCTCGTAGGAGGCGATGACGATGCGCTGGACCTCGTTGGTGCCCTCGTAGATCGTCGTGATCTTGGCGTCACGGTAGGCGCGCTCGACCTCCATGCCCTTGATGAAGCCGCTGCCGCCATGAATCTGGAGGGCGTCGTTGACGACCTCGAGGGCGATGTCAGAGGCGTAGAGCTTGGCCATGGCGGCCTCGCGCCCGTAGCGGGGCACGTGGTTCTGCTTGCACTCGGCCGCGGAATAGACGAGGAAGCGCGCGGCGCGAATCTTGGTGGCCATGTCGGCGAGCTTGAACGAGATGCCCTGGTTCGTGCCGATGGGGCTGTTGAACTGGATGCGCTCGCGGGCGTAGGCGAGAGCCTTCTCATAGGCGCCCTGGGCGATGCCGAGCGCCTGCGCGGCGATGCCGATGCGGCCGCCGTCGAGGGTCGCCATGGCGATCTTGAAGCCCTTGCCCTCCTCGCCCAGGAGGTTCTCCTTGGGGACCTTCACGTTGTTGAAGATGAGCTCGGCGGTCGAGGAGGAGCGAATGCCCATCTTGTCATAGTGCTCGCCGAAGGTGAAGCCGTCCCAGCCCTTCTCGACGATGAACGCGGAGATGCCATGGTTGCCCAGCTCGGGCGCCGTGGAGGCGAAGACGACGTAGGTGTCGGCCTTGGGGGCGTTGGTGATGAAGATCTTGGATCCGTTCAGCAGCCAGTGGTCACCCTTGTCAACGGCGGTCGTCTGGGTGCCCGAGGCGTCGGAGCCGGCGTTCTCCTCGGTGAGGCCGAAGGCGCCGATGTGCTCGCCGGTGCAGAGGGGCACGAGATACTTCCTCTTCTGCTCCTCGTTGCCGAACTCGGCGATCGGGAAGGTGCCCAGCGACGTGTGGGCGGAGAGGATGACGCCGGCGCCGCCGTCGACGCGGGAGAGCTCCTCGACGGCGATGGCATAGCTCAGCACGTCAAGGCCGGCGCCGCTGTACTCCTTGGGATACGGGATGCCCATCCAGCCATGGGTCCCATAGCCCTTGACCGCCTCGGTCGGGAACTCGTTCTGCTGGTCGAGCTGGAACGCGATGGGCGCAATCTCGCTCTCGGCAAATGCCCTGACCTCTGCACGAAGCTTCTCGTGGGCCTCCGTGGTCTGATACAACATGCCAAACTCCTCCTTCGTCTCTTTCTGACTTGCGTTCTGCACGGGCGTCGGCGCGGGCGCGGCAGGCTCCTCGACGCGCTGAGGTGCGTCCTCAGCGGCGGGCGCGGCCGCCTCTGCCTTGAGGTGCGCGGGCTCCTTTGCGACGTCCTCACCCTCGTCGGCCGCAGGCGCGGGCTCACGGTCGGGCTCGACGGGCTTCACGGGACGCGCTGCGCCCTTGTCTGAGGGAGGTGCGCTCTTCTTCTGCTTCTTGCTGGACCAAAACCCGGTCATAGGCCTCACCATCACTCTCTCTCCTGGCTGCTGGCAACGGGGCTCCCCCGCTCTCCACACACATATGTTATATTTCATATCGCATTTAAAAGATTCAAGCTTGCGGTAAGTGAGGGCTATTGAGACGTGAGCGGCACCCGCCAGACGCCATGTCTGACGGGTGCCGCACTACCGGCGTCGGGCCCTGCCCGACGCCTCGGGACGAATGACGCCTACAGGCCCTGGGCCCGCATGACGCCGATCTGCTTGATGAGCTCGGGAACGATCTTGAACAGGTCGCCCGCGATGCCCAGGTCGGCGATCTCGAAGATGGGGGCGTCGGGGTTCGAGTTGATCGACACGATGTAGCCGGAGTCCTGCATGCCGGCGACGTGCTGGATGGCGCCGGAGATGCCGAGCGTCACGTACAGCTGCGGGCGGACGGTGCGACCCGTCTGCCCCACCTGATGCGCCGCGTCGATCCAGCCCGCGTCAACGACGGCGCGCGAGGCGCCCACGACGCCGCCGAGCGTGTCGGCGAGTTCCTTGGCGAGCTTGAGGCCGCCCTCGACGTCCCTGGAGATGCCGCGGCCCACCGAGACGACCACGTCGGCGCCCGTGAGGTCGACGAGCTCCTTGGCCGCCTTCTCCACGCTGACGACCTTCGTGTGCAGGTCGGCCTCGGAGAGCTCGAAGTCCTCGAGCTCCACCTTGACGTCGTCTGCCTTGGACTGGTCAAAGGCCGCCTTCTTCATGACGCCCGGGCGGACCGTCGCCATCTGGGGGCGGAAGCGCGGGCAGACGATGGTCGCCATGAGGTGTCCGCCAAAGGCGGGGCGCGTCATCTTGAGGTTCTTGTCCTCGTAGTCGAACTTCTGCCTCGAGAGGTCGATCGTGGACGACGTGCGCAGGAACTCGACGTACTTCTCGGTGTCGATGTCCAGGTGGGTCGTGTCTGCGGTGAGGCCGGTGTGCAGGCGAGCCGCGCAGCGCGGCGCGAGGTCGCGACCGATGGTCGTGGCCCCGATGAGCACCACGCTGGGCTTGTGCTCATTGACCTTGTCACACAGGACCTTCGTGTAGGCGTCCGTCGTGTAGGTGGCGAGCAGCGGCCCCTCGCAGACCTTCACGACGTCGGCGCCGTAGCCGCCAAGCTCCTTGGCGACCTTGCTGACGCCCGTGCCGCCCAGGAGCAGGGCGACCACGTCCTGCCCGAGATCATCGGCGAGCTTGCGGGCCTCGCTCACGAGCTCGAAGTTGGTGGGCATGAGCTTGCCCCCGCGCTGCTCGCAGAACACCCAGACGCCCTTGTACTCAGCATAGTCAGTCATGTACCCCTCCTCCCTTAGATGAGGTGCTTGGCGGCAAGGCGAGCCGCAAGCTGTTCGGCGACGTCCACGCCCTCGAGCATCGTGCCTGCGCCCTTCTGGGGAGGCGTGAAGCTCTTCCAGACGTTGGTCGGGCTGCCCTTGAGGCCGATGGTGTCCAGCTCGATGAGCGGGTCGTCCTTGAGGGTCTCGAAGTTGAAGACCTCGAGCGGCTTGTCGTAGGCGCACCAGATGTCGGGAATGTTCATGTAACGAGGCTCGTTGAGCTCCTTGATGCAGGTCAGCAGGCAGGGGGTCTCAACCTCGATGACCATGAAGCCGTCCTCGAGCTGGCGCTTGAGCGTGAGCTTGTCGCCGTCCTTCTGGATGTCGGTGACATAGGAGACCTGCGGGATGCCCAGCTTCTCGGCGATCTGGGGCCCAACCTGGGCCGTGTCGCCGTCGATGGCCTGGCGACCGCAGAAGACCACGTCACCCTTCTCGACGCCGATCTTGTTGACGCCGGCGGCGATGATCTGGCTCGTCGCAAAGGTGTCCGAGCCGCCGAACTCGCGGGCAGAGATCAGCACGGCACGGTCGGCGCCGCGGGCCAGAAGCTCGCGCAGCATGCCCTCGGCCGGTGGGGGCCCCATGGAGACGACGACGACCTCGCAGCCGGTCTCGTCCTTAAGCTTGAGGGCCGCCTCGAGGGCGTTGAGGTCGTCGGGGTTGGTGATGGCCGCCATGGAGGCGCGGTCGAGCTGACCGTTCTCCTTGACGGCGACGTTGCCGGAGGTGTCCGGCACCTGCTTGACGCAAACAATCGCTTTCATCGTGTGTGTGCCCTCCTATCGAAGCAGCGCGCCGGCGATGACCATCATCTGGACCTCACTGGTGCCCTCGTAGATCTCGGTGATCTTGGCGTCGCGCATCATGCGCTCGATCGGGTAGTCGCGGGTGTAGCCATAGCCGCCGTAGAGCTGCAGGCAGCGACGGGTGACGTCGGAGGCCGTTCGGGCGGCGATGAGCTTTGCCTCCGCCGCCTCGACGCTGTAGCGGCCCTTGCCGCCGTCGAGGACCTCCTGCTTCTTGAGGGCGGCGTTGTACACCAGGAGCTTGGCGGCGTCCGTGCGCGCCTTCATCTCGGCGAGCTCAAACTGGGTGTTCTGGAAGGCGGCGATGGAGCGACCGAACTGCTTGCGCTCCTTGACGTAGGCGACGGTCTCGTCGATGGCGCCCTCGGCGATGCCCAGGGCCTGGGCGGCGATGCCGATGCGGCCACCGTCCAGGGTAGCCATGGCCAGCTGGAAGCCGCGGCCCTTGGCGCCCAGGAGGTTCTCCTTGGGGACGATGCAGTCCTGCATGATGAGCTCGCAGGTGGAGGAGCCGCGAATGCCCATCTTCTCCTCGGGCTTGCCGACGGAGAATCCCGGGAAGTCGCGCTCCACGATGAAGGCGGAGATCTCCTTCTGCTTGCGACCCCGCTTGTTGGTGTACTCGCCCGTCACGGCGATGATGATGAACAGGTCAGCGTAGCCCGCGTTGGTGATGAAGATCTTGGTGCCGTTGAGGACCCAGTGGTCGCCGTCGAGGACGGCATGGGTCTGCTGGCCCTGCGCGTCGGTGCCGGCGCCGGGCTCGGTTAGGCCGAAGGCGCCGAGCCACTCGCCGCTGCAGAGCTTGGGCAGGTACTTCCGCTTCTGCTCCTCGGTACCGCTCTCAAAGATCGGCGCGGCGCACAGGCTCGTGTGCGCGGACAGGATGACGCCCGTGGTGGCGCACTTCTTGGAGAGCTCCTCGATGGCCATGACGTAGGTGAGGACGTCAGCGCCCGCGCCGCCGTACTCCTTGGGAAAGTAGATGCCCATCATGCCGAGCTTGGCCATGAGCCTGACGTTGTCCTGCGGGAAGATCTCCTCGGCGTCGACGTCCTTGGCGAGGGGCTTGACCTTCTCCTCAGCAAGCTGCTCGAACATGCTTCGAGCCATCGCCTGCTCTTTGCTCAGAGTGAAGTCCATGGAATGTTCCTCCCCTTGTACTTAGAGCTGGTCGATGGGGGTCTTGGTGCGGTCGGCGTTGTAGGCGTAGAAGCCATGGCCGCTCTTGACGCCCAGGTTGCCGCCGCGGACCATCTTGCGCAGCAGGGGGCAGGCGCGGTACTTGGAGTCACCGGTCTCGTCGTACAGCACGTCCATGATGGCGAGGCAGATGTCCAGGCCGATGAAGTCGCCCAGCTCGAGCGGGCCCATGGGATGGTTGGCGCCGAGCTTCATGGCGGTGTCGATGCCCTCGATGTCCGAGACGCCCTCCATCTTGATGAAGGCGGCCTCGTTGATCAGCGGGATGAGGATGCGGTTGACGACGAAGCCGGCGGCCTCGTTGACCTGCACCGGCGTCTTGCCGATGGCCTTGGAGAACTCGACGATCCTGTCGACGGTCTTCTGCGGGGTGTTGACGCCGGCGATGACCTCGATGAGCTTCATGCGGTCGGCGGGGTTGAAGAAGTGCATGCCGATGAGGGGGCGGCTGAGGCCGTTGCCGATCTCGGTGATGGAGAGGCTGGAGGTGTTGGAGGCGAAGACGGCCTCGGGCTTGCAGATGTCGTCCAGCTGGGCGAAGGTGTCCTTCTTAACCTTCATGTCCTCGAAGGCGGCCTCGACGATGAGGTCGCAGTCGGCGCAGAGGTCCTCCTTGAGGCCGGCCGTGATGGACGCCAGGCGCTTGTCGACCTCGGCCTGGTCAAGCTTGCCCTTCTGGACGAGACGGTCATAGCCCTTGGCGATCTTGTCCTTGCCCCCGTCGGCCCACTCCTGCTTGATGTCGCAGAGCGCGACCTCCCACCCGGACTGCGCGAATGCCTTCGCTATGCCCTGACCCATGGTGCCGGCGCCGATGATGCCAACCTTCATACGTTCCCCTTTCCTAAGGTGCCCGGTCGGCATCGGTGCCGACCGGGCCACACGAATGGCTGTCGCTAGCTGTTGGTGAAGACGGCCTTTGGCTTGGGCTTGTCGCGGCTCAAAAAGCACGCCATGCCCTCCCTCTGGTCGTGCGTCTCGAAGCAGTCGCCAAAGAGGCGCTCCTCGACCGCGACCGCCTCCGCGATGGGAAGGCTGATGCCGCGGTTCATGGCCTCCTTGCAGTGGCGCACCGCGATGGGGGCGTTGCGGGCGATCTTGCCCGCCAGCTTGAGGGCGGCGCCCATGAGCTCCTCCTGCGGATAGACCGCGTTCACGAGCCCGATGCGCAGCGCCTCGTCCGCCGGTATGTTGAGGGCGGAGTAGACGAGCTGCTTGGCCATGCCCATGCCCACGAGGCGCGCGAGGCGCTGCGTGCCGCCGAAGCCGGGCGTGATGCCCAGCCCCACCTCGGGCTGTCCGAAGAGGGCGTTCTCGGAGGCCAGGCGGATGTCGCAGCTCATGGCCAGCTCGTTGCCGCCGCCCAACGCGAATCCGTTGACGGCCGCGATGGTGGGCACCGGGAAGTCCTCGATCATGAGGAAGACGTCGTTGCCCAGCTTGCCGAAGGCCTCGCCCTCGGCCTTGGTCATCGTCGACATGGCGGCGATGTCGGCGCCGGCGACGAAGCTCCTCTCGCCCGCGCCCGTCAGGACGACGCAGCGCACGACGTCCTGATCGATGGCGTCGAAGGCGGCCTTGAGGTCGGCGAGGACGTCGGGGTTGAGGGCGTTGAGGGCCTTGGGGCGGTCGATCGTGAGGACCGCCACGGCATCTTGCAGCTCGCAGGTGACGAAGCTCACGCGATCACCTACATCTCGACGACGGTGGCGCAGCCCATGCCGCCGCCGATGCACAGCGTTGCCAGACCCTTGTGGGCGCCGCGATGCTTCATGGCATAGAGCAGCGTGACGAGGATGCGCGCGCCGGAGGCCCCCACGGGGTGGCCGATGGCGATGGCGCCGCCGTTGACGTTGGTCTTCTCGATGTCGAGGCCGAGGTCATGGACGACGGCGAGCGACTGGGCGGCGAACGCCTCGTTGGCCTCGACGAGGTCGATGTCCTTGACCTCCAGGCCGGCCTTGGCGAGGGCCTTGCGGCTCGCGGGGATGGGGCCCGTGCCCATGATCTTGGGGTCAACGCCGGCGAGCGCGCCGGAGACGAAGGTCGCGAGCGGGGTGACGCCCAGCTCCTTGGCCTTGTCCTCGCTCATGATGACGAGCGCGGCGGCGCCGTCGTTGATGGCGGAGGAGTTGCCGGCCGTCACGATGCCGTCGGGCTTGAAGGCGGGACGCAGCTTGCCCAGAAGCTCCATGGAGGTCTCGCGCGGACCCTCGTCCGTGTCAAAGACGACCTCCTTCTTGCGCATCTTGACGGTGACGGGGACGATCTCGTCCTTGAAGGCGCCGTCGGCGACGGCGGCGAGGGCGCGCTGCTGGCTCCTGAGGGCAAACTCGTCGAGCTGCTCGCGGGTGATGCCCCACTGCTCGGCCACGTTCTCGGCCGTGATGCCCATGTGGTAGTCGTTGAACGCGTCCCACAGGGCGTCATTGACCATGGTGTCCACGAGCTCGGACTTGCCCATGGGGTAGCCCATGCGGTAGCCGTAGCGCCCCTTCATCATCGCGAAGGGGGCCATGTCCATGTTCTCTGTGCCGCCCGCGATGACGACGTCGGCCTCGCCGGCCATGATCTTCTCGGCGGCGGCGTTGACGGCGTAGAGACCGGAGCCGCAGACGACGTTGAGGGTCACGGCAGGGGTCTCGATGGGCAGGCCGGCGTCAAGGGAGGCCTGGCGGGCGACGTTCTGGCCCTGGCCGGCCTGGATGACGCAACCGAGGTACACATGCTCGACGTCCGTCGGCTTGATGCCCGCGCGGCTGATGGCCTCCTTGATGACCGTGGCACCGAGCGTGCGCGGGGGCACGGACGAGAGCGTGCCGCCGAACTTGCCCACGGCGGTGCGGCATGCACTTGCGATTACGACCTTCTTGCTCATGTGACTGACCTCCCTGACGTATACCTGCCTATGCTGCAAAGCGGTGGTGCACCTGCCTAGAACACTGGTCTTAGACCCGGTTGGACCTGCGCCAGATATTCATCTTCTGGGCCTCGGCGATGAGGCCGTCGCGGAAGTCGGGATGGGCGATGGAGATGAGCGCCTCGGCACGCTGCCAGCCGGAGAGCCCCTTGAGGTTGACACAGCCGAACTCCGTCACGATGTACATGGCGTTGGCGCGCGTGTCGGTGACGATCGAGCCGGCTGCGAGCGTCGGACGGATGCGGCTCGCCACCTCGCCGGTCTTCTTGTTCACGAAGGTCGAGCTGAGGCAGATGAAGCTCTTGCCGCCCTTGGCGTGATAGGCGCCCATGACGAAGTCGAGCTGGCCGCCGGCGCCCGAGATGGCCTTGGTGCCCGCGCTCTCGGCGTTGATCTGGCCAAAGAGGTCGATGTCAACCGCGTTGTTGATGGAGACGAAGTTGTCGAGCTGCGCCACGGTGCGGATGTCGTTGACGTAGTCGACCGGCGCCGCCACGCACTCGGGATTGTCGTCGATGAAGTCATAGAGCTTCTGCGTGCCCGCCGCGAAGGAGTAGACCTGCCTGCCACGGTCGATTGCCTTGCGGTTGCCCGTGATCTTGCCGGCGAGCGAGAGGTCCACGAAGGCGTCCACGTACATCTCGGTGTGAACGCCCAGGTTGGTGAGGTCGCTCTGGGCGATGCCCGCGCCGATGGTGGTGGGCATGGTGCCGATGCCCAGCTGCAGGCAGGCACCGTCGGGAATCATGGGAACGACGATGTCCGTCACGGCGCGGTCAACGTCCGTGGACGCGCCGCCGGCGCCCAGAAGATCGATGCCGGGGTTGTCGCCCTCGATGATCATGTCCACGCGCGTGACGTTGATGAAGGTCTCGGGCCCCCCGAAGGCGCGGGGCATGTTCTTGTTGACCTCCACGATGATGACGTCCGCCTTGTCGAACACGGCGTTGATGTGGCTGGCGCAGAGCCCGTAGCCAAAGTTGCCGTAGGCGTCCATCGGCGAGACCTGGACGCAGGCCACGTTGACGCGCTCGGTCATGTCGCGATAGTAGCGCGGGAGCTCGGAGTAGCGGATGGGCGCGTAGAAGCCGAAGCCCTTGGTGCAGGCGCGGCGCTCGAACCCGCCCATGTGCCAGCTGTTCCAGGTGAAGTGCTCCTCGGGGGCGTCGATCTTGAAGATGGCGGGCTCGTGGGCCAGCACGCCGCCGCGCACGTTGACGTCCGTGAGCTCGCCCATGCGCGCGGCGAGGGCCTCGTCGAACGCGACGGGCGTGATGGAGCTCCACCCATAGTCAACCCAGTCGCCGCTCTTGACGACGGCTGCCGCGTCTGCGGCCGAAACGAGCTTGGAGTTGTACATGTCTGAAAAGTCCACGATGATCACGCTCCCCGAACTCATGATACCAATACCGGTATTACCTTGACAATTGTCAAAACAACAATTAAAGCAAAAAATTTATGCCATAATTGCAACTTAACTTATATCATTTACCGGACGATGCGTTCGCGTCGCGTTCCCAGAAGGCGCCCCGCGCCGAGTGAGCGGCGGCCGTCACCTGACCGAACGGGGCAGGTTCCTCAGCAGGCCCCTCAGAAGGGCCCCCACGGAGCTTCGCAGGCTCGTCTCGCGCACGAGCGCGTCGGCCCCCACGTAGGGACGCATGGCCCTGAGCACCCGCTTGTTGTCGCGCGTGGAGAAGGCGAGGGCGCCGTCGCGCCTCGTGTGCACGGTGAAGCGCGGAAGATACCTGCCCTTGAGCATGACGGGCGCCGAGACGCGCGTGACCTCCCCCCAGGGAATCTGGACGTAGTCCTGCTCGTTCGCGTCGGACTGATACTCGATGCCGTGCGACCCCAGGCTGATCGTGCCATACGACCCCAGCCCAAGATAGGACTGCGCCTTGATGGTGAGGTCGACGTTCTCGTCTAGCGGGCGCGGGCGTGCGGGGCGCGCGCCTCTCGACCATGATGTCATGCGCTAAGACTCCCCTCGATGCTCCACGAGAGGCGCGGCGGCGCCTCTCGCAAGGCGGGGCACCCCGCACGTCACCGTGTGACGAGACGCGGGGTGCCCCCGTAGCCGTTTTACGTTTCTCTCAGGACAGGTTGGCTGCGACGCGGCCTACATGAACCCGAGGAGACGCCCGACGACGCCAAACGCGAAGAGCGCCAGGATGATCGTGATGGGCGAGACGTTCTTCTTGAGCAGCCAGCAGCAGAGCAGCGTCAGGCCGACGGCCGCGAGGCCGGGAATGAGCTGGTCGAGGTTCTGCTGGAGCGTGGTCACCTTGTTGGCGTCAAGGCCGTTGGCGCCCAGGGCGGCATACTGCGTGAGCGCGGCCTTGATGCCCTCGGCCCCCGCAGGCAGGCTCGACCAGTCGATGTAGGCGCCCTCCTGCTGCGGGATCGTGGCGACGACCGGCGTGAACGAGATGGACACCCAGCGCTCGACGAGCGCGCCGATGATGAACATGCCGAGGATGGAGGCTCCCTCGGTGACCTGGCCCAGCATGCCGCCGGAGAGGTCCTGCGAGATGGACGAGCCGGCGCGGTAGCCAAACTCCTGCGTGTACCACTCGAAGGCGAGGCGGATGACGTTCCAGGCGACGAAGAACAGGATGGGGCCGAGAATGGAGCCGCCGAGCGCCAAAGACGCGCCGAGTGCGCCGAGGATGGGGCGCACGGTGAACCAGAACACGGGGTCGCCCACGCCGGCCAGCGGACCCATCATGCCGATCTTGACGCCCTGGATCGTGACGTCATCGACGGGCTCGCCGTTGGCGCGCCCCTCCTCGAGGGCGAGGGTGACGCCCATGACCGGGGACGAGACGTACGGATGGGTGTTGTAGAACTCGAGGTGACGCCTCAGGGCGGCCTTCTGGTCCTCCTCGCTCGCGTACAGCTTCTTGATCGCGGGGATGATCGAATAGCACCAGCCGCCGTTCTGCATGCGCTCGTAGTTCCAGGAGCCCTGCAGGAACTGATGACGCCACCAGACGCTCAGTCGGTCGTTCTTCGAGAGCTCGATCTTTTCGTTTGCCATGTTATTCACGCTCCCTTACGGCCTAGTAGTTGTTGAGGATGTCGCCGAGCGGGTCGCCGGACCCGCCGCTGCCGCCGCCCTGCTTGGCGAGGTTCTTGAGGGCGAGGTAGATGAGGGCGAGGCAGACGCCGATGGCGCCCAGGGCGATGAGCGTGAGCGAATTGATGGCCGCGAGGACGAAGCCGAGGACGAAGAACGGCCAGACCTCCTTGGACGCCATCATGTTGATGACCATGGCGTAGCCGACGGCCGCGACCATGCCGCCGCCCACGGCCATGCCGCCGGCGAGCCAGGAGGGCATGGCGTTGAGCGCGGACGTGACGGCCTCGGCGGGGATGAAGCACAGGGCGGCCGCGGGAATGGCGATGCGCAGGCCCTGCATGACGATGCCGGCCACCTGCCACCGCTCGATGGCGGCGGCGTCGTTGCTCTCGGCGGCGGCGTCCATGGCGTGAACCATGCCGGTCGCCAGCGTGCGGCAGATCATCGTGAGGAAGAGTCCGGCGACTGACAGGGGGATGGCCAGCGCGATGGACGTGGTGATGGCGTTGGACGCGTCGGCCGTGCCGCCGGAGAGGGCCAGGACCATGATGATCGTGGACGCCACGGACGCGAGGGCCGCGTCAGGGGCGACGGCGGCGCCGATGTTGGCCCAGCCGAGGGCGATCATCTGAAGCGAGCCTCCCAGGGCGATGCCCTCTGCGGGATGACCGGTGACGATGCCGATGAGCGTACAGGCGACGAGGGGCTGATGGAACTGCCACTGGTCGAGAACGCCCTCCATGCCCGCAAGGAATGCGACGATGATGACAAGTACGAGTGAGATTGGCGACATTGCTACCTCCTTCTGTGGTTACTTGGAAGCCAGCTCGTTCTTTGCCTTCTTGAGCATGGCGTCGAAGTTCTCGGGCGCGTCGGCCGGCACCTTGCGGACGTCGAACTCGACGCCCTTGGCCTTGATCGCCTCGAGCGTCTTGACGTCGTCCTCGCCCATGGCGACGGCGTTGCTCACGACGACCTTGCCGGCGGAGTGGGCCATGGAGCCGAGGTTGACCTTCTTGACGTCGACGCCGCCCTCGATGGCACGAAGCAGGTCCTGAGGCGTCTCAAACAGGAGCATGGCCTTGGTGGCGCCAAAGCGCGGGTCCTTGGAGACCTCGATGATCTTGGAGACGGGCACGACGTGAGCCTTGACTCCCGGAGGCGCCGCCTGCTCGATCATGGACTTGCGCAGCTCGTCGCGCGCGACGGCGTCGGAGCAGACGATGATGCGGTCGGGGCCGGTCATCTTGGTCCAGGTGGTGGCAACCTGACCGTGGAGCAGGCGCGTGTCAATGCGGCAGAGCACGATCTTGATGTGCCCGTCTCCCAGGACCGTCCCCTCGGGGATGGTACCGACGGGGGCGGCTGCGGGCGCGGGGGCACCCGTCGCGGGGGCGGGAACGAGGCTCTCGGGCTTGGCCTTGATGCCGCCGATGGCCTCGGCGTAGACCTCCCTGGCGACCTCGGAGGCCGTCTGCTTGTCCATGCGGGCGCCGTACGCGGCGACCAGCATGGGAAGGTTGAGGCCCGTGAGCGCCACCCAGTCGTCGTGCCCCTCCTCCTCGAGGATGCGCGACACCTGGTTGAAGGGCGTGCCTCCCCACAGGTCAACCAGGAACAGCACGTGTTCCGGGTCGGAGAACGACGTGGCGGCGTCAAGCAGCTTCGTGTGCAGGTCCTCGGGGCCGATGTCGGGCGTGAGCACGACGGCGGACACGTCGTCCTGCGCGCCAAAGATCATCTGTCCGGACTCCTTGATGCCTTCGGAGAGAGACCCATGGCTAGCTAAGACAATTCCGACCATCCAACTTCCTCCTTTACTCCTTGCTTCTCCTGCCGACAGAAACGATGCGAGGCCCGAGGCGCGGCGCGAGGCGCACGTGCCCCAGGAGGCTTCACGAGGAGGAATTATAGAGTAAATCAGTAAGAACTGTGGTCTTTTTTGGAAGACACCCGTTTACGTATGTTTATATACCATCTGGCAGATTGCGCCCGCAAGCTTGTCTTCGTATGATAGAAAATTTTAAGCTTACTAGCCCACGATCACGAGGTCGTGCGTGGACGCCGTAAAGGCATGGTAGCCGTCGTGACGCATGACGCCGAAGTCCTCAAGACGCACGCCAAACTGCCCGGGCAGGTAGATGCCCGGCTCGATGGTCACCACCGACCCCTCGGGCACCGGCTTGTCCCAGCTTCTACCAAAGTTGGGCTGCTCGTGAATCTGAAGCCCCACCCCATGTCCCAGGCCGTGTTTGAAGTAGTCGCCATAGCCCGCCTCGCTGATGACCTCCACGGCGCGCCGATGGACGTCGCTGCCGAGGCAGCCCGGACGCGCCTCGCGGGCGCAGGTCTCGTGGGCGCGACGCACCGCGTCGTAGACCTCGCGCTGCAGGGCCCCGCACGCGCCCACGCAGACCGTCCTCGTCATGTCCGAGTGATAGTCGCCGAGCCCCGCGCCATAGTCCATGACCACCATGTCGCCCTTCTGGATGACGTAGGCGCTGGGACGGGCGTGGGGGTTGGCGCCGTTGGCGCCCGCCGCGACGATCGTCTCGAACGAGAGGGCGTCCGCGCCGTGGGAGAGCATGAAGGACTCCAGCTCGGCGCGAACCGCAAGCTCGGTCATGCCGGCCTTAATGTAGCCGCAGATGTGCTCGAAGGCCGCGTCCGTGATGGCCTGGGCCTCCCTCATGCGCGCGATCTCCTCCTCGTCCTTGACCATGCGCAGGGCCATGACGTCCTCGTGCAGGCGCGGAAGCAGGCAGGCGACGCCCAGCTCCGCGCAGCAGACCTGCAGGGCGTCCACGAACGACACGCTCACGCTGTCCTCGACGGCCACGACGCGGGCGCGGGCCTGAAGGATGCGTCGGGCGGCCCACCGGGGAGCCTCCTCGCCGTCCATGTCGATTGACCAGGGGCCGTCGGCGCCCATCCGCTCCCTGAGGCCGTTGAAGTAGCGCGAGTCGGTATGCAGCCAGAGACCGTCGGGCGTGACGAGGGCGACGTGGGCCACCTCGTCGTCAAAGCAGCGCTCCGCGCCCGTCAGCCAGCGCAGGTCGGGGTTGTTGCGCAGGACGACGGCGTCATAGCCGCGCTCCCCCATGAGGCCGCGGAGCTTGGCAAGACGACGTTCGAGCGTGATGGTACTGGTCATGGGTCTCTGATCCTTCCTTCATGTGTTGACATGTGCGCGAGCGCGCCGCAGGCCCGACGCTCAGGCGAGGCGAGAGGCGCAGAACGCCTCGACGTGCTCCCTGAGGAGCTCGCGGGTGACGTTTGACATCCTCACGCGCCCGAGGCTCCTGGGGAGCGCGAGCTGCATGCGATTGGACCTTGCGAGGCACCCCCCTATCAGGCGCTCGAGCAGCGCGGCAGCGTCAAGGGACTGTCCGAGGCACAACAGCCCCAGGCGTTCGAGCAGCTCGTCTTGGGCCAGGACGTCGTCCACCGAGAGCTCCCCCTGCGCCGCGCTCAGCCGCGCCGAGAAGCGCATCCCCTCGGCGAGCAGCGTCCCCTCGGCGGCGTCGCACATCCCCCGCAGCGCCTCGGCCAGCTCCGTGCCGTAGCGCAGCGACTGGCGCGTGACGATGGCCGTCGAGGACATGAGCCTGCCCCTCGTCTTGAGGGCGTCGGCAACCTGCTCCTCGAGGACGGCGGCGCCCTGCTCACCCGTCATCTGGAGGCTGGCGTCCCAGAGCCTCGAGAAGCTCTGCTCGGAGTCGGCGACGGCCGAGGCCACCATGAGCGCAAGGGCCGAGCGCGTGGCGTCGGCGGCAAGGTCATGGTCCAGATGGTCAAAGTCGACGATGAGGATGCGACACCAGGGCGCGCCCCGCAACGCCTGCCGCCGCTCGCCCACGTCGATGCCGCGCGGCGTGACGGCGCATTCGATGGCGCAGCTGAGGTCGTCGGCCACGACGGCGAGCGGCGTCCCCGCGCACCAGACGCCCGCCACGGCGGAGGCGAGCGAGGCGAGGTCGGTGCCCCCCACGACGACGACCAGGTCGTCGGAGGTGATGCCGTTGGCGGCGAGGGCGCGCGCGAGGCTCTCGTATCCCTCCAGGCTGCGCGTCCGTCGGCCGGCGCCCGGCACATGGGCCCGCACGTCGAAGCCGGCGGAGCTGAGCTCGCGGCGCGTGAGCTCGACCAGCTCGCCGTCGTCGCCCTCGCGGCTCACGAGCAGCGCGCGACGGGGTTTGCCCACGGCGGTCCTGAAGATCGCCGCGCCCTCGCCGAGGGCGCCGTGACCGATGCGCGCGTCGCAGGCGCCGCCGGGCGAGGCGACCCACTGACGCATGACGCTCGGCCTCACATCGTCGCTCATAGCAGACCCTCCTCCCAGAGCAGCTCGGCGGCGCCTGCGCAGACCTGCTCGAACGTCTTGTCATGGATGTCAAGGACCAGGTCGGCCTCTCGCTGGTAGAGCGGCCGACGCTTGCGATAGAGCTTGACGGCGTCGCGCTCGCTCACGAAATCCGGCCTCAGCTCGGGATGGCGGATCTGCCTCAGCGAGTCCTGGAACGACCCGTCAAGGTAGACGACGGTGCCCATCCGATGCATCAGTCCGCAGGCCTCGCCGCCCTCGACGATGCCTCCGCCGCAGCTCACCAGCAGTGACTTGCGCCGGGCCAGGGACCTCAGGGCGTCCGCCTCGCCGTGGCGAAAGCTCTCCTGGCCGTCCTCGGCGAAGATGTCGCGGACGCTCTTGCCCCGGGCCCGCTCCACGAGACGGTCGGTGTCGACGAACTCCCTCTTGAAGAGGGCCCCGAGGTTGCGGGCGAGGGTGGACTTGCCCGCGCCCAGAAAGCCGATGAAGAAGATGTGGTCGCAGCCCGCATGGACCACGTAGCCTGGTTCCTGTCGTTGCATGTGCTCCCTCATGCTCGCATGTGTTCGAGAGCGATTCTAGCATCGAGCGCAGCGAGGGATGGACGGGGACACGGCGCCGGCGCAGCTCACTCCCCCTCAAAGTCCCTGTCGCCGATGACGTGCCGCTCAAGGCGACGGAGCACCTTCGTGTACCAGAGGTCCTCGGCGGACTGGGGCCGCACCAGGATGGTGCGGACGCCGGCGAGGTGGCCGGCGAGCACGTCGGTGTAGACCTGGTCGCCCACGAGCACCGCCTGCTCCCGCGTGGCGCCCATGAGCGCGAGCGCGCGCCAGACGGCGAAGGGAAGGGGCTTCATGGCGTGGTGCACCACCTGCGTGCCCAGCTCGCGGGCGCTGCGCTCGACGGCGGCCGAGTGAATGTTGTTCGACACCATGCACGCGCTCAGGCCCGCGGCCCTCACCCGGTCAAACCAGGCGACGACCTTTGGGGGCGCCGTGGTCGCGTCGCGCGGCACGCAGGTGTTGTCACGGTCGAAGAGGACGCACGAGACGCCCGACCTCACGAGCCCATCGACGTCGATGAGGTCGATGGACGAGACGTAGCGCCAGGCCGTGAGCGCGCCCGTCACGAGTCGGCCCCCTCGCCGCCCGTCGCGGCGGCGATGGCCTTTTGGTGCTGCTCGTACGTCTCTGAGAAGACGTGCTCGCTGTCGGTGATCCAAAAGTAGAGGTAGTTGGTGTCATCGGGGCTCAGGGCGGCCTTGATCGAGGCGAGGCTGGGCGCGCAGATGGGGGTCGGGGGAAAGCCGGGGTGCAGGTAGGTGTTGTAGAGGCTCTCGCGCTTGAGCACCTCCGCCGTCACCGGGCCGTCCGTCACGTACCCCATGGTGGCGTCGCTCTGCAGGTACATGCCCTGCCTGAGCCGGTTGTACATGACCGAGGCGATCTTGGTCCGGTCATCGTCGGTGAGCGCCTCCCTCTCGATGATGGAGGCGAGCCTGATCACGTCATAGTCGCTCACCGTGACGCCGTAGCGAGCCGCGAGCTGTGACTCGGCCGCGGCGAAGTCCAGTGACCCCACCTCGCTGGCGTACTGGTCGAGCATGGCGCGAATCACGCTGTCGGCCGTCGGGGTCGTTCCGCCAAAGTCGTAGGTCTTGGGATAGAGGTAGCCTTCGAGCGAGTCATCTTGGGCAGACGAGAGGAACGGGTAGTCGGACGCGTAACGCGACGCCTTCGCCTGCGCGAGGAAGTCATCCGCCGGGATGCCCAGGGAGGCCTGGACGACCTCGGCCGTCTTGCGCACCGTGAGGCCCTCGGCGATGGCGAGCCGCTTGGCCGTCGAGTTGGGCCCCTGTACGAGCTGGGCCACGATGGAGGCGACGTCGGCGCCGGCGACAAGGTCATAGTCGCCGCTCTTCATGGTGGTGCCGGCGTTCTGGTCGCTCACGGCCCGCTTGAACGAGGCCTCGTCCGCGATGACGCCGGCGTCGCAAAGGATCCTGGCGATGTCGGCGGTCGAGGCCCCCGACGGGATGGTCACGCTGACCGTCTGGCCGGCGTTTTGCAGGCCCGTGGGCTGCGGGGGGCCTTGCAGGACGTGACGGACGCCAATCAGGACGCCGGCGCCGACGACGAGCAGGAGCAGCAGCGTCACCACGGGCGCCAGCCGGGAGCCGCGCCGGCGGGAGCCGCCGTCATGGGGACGACGCCCCTGCGTCCGCCTGACGCGGCGCGCAGGCCTCGTCGTGCCGGCAGCGGGAGCGCCGCCGTCGATGCGCCTTGCGCCGCCGGGGCGGGCGGCGTGCCTTCCGGGACGTCGTCCTTGCGCGTCAGCCATCTCGTCCACCCTCCGTGCCGTTGGCGTCAATCCAAGTTTGCAGTATCAGCGAGGCGGCGACCATGTCGACGCGACCACGCATGGCGCGCTCGCTGAGGCCCTGTCGCCTCAGGATACGCTTGGCCTCGGCGGAGCTCAGCCTCTCGTCCTCAAACTCCAGGGGAAGAGCGCAGGAGGCGGCTATGTCGCGGGCCTGCGCCATGACGCGGAGCGCCTGCGGGCCCTCCTCGCCCGAAAGGGTCAGGGGGCGCCCGCAGACGAGCACCTCGGGCTCATAGTCATCGAGGACGCGCCTGAAGCTCGCGGCGTGCGAGAGGACCTCGCGGGCCGGCAGCACCTTCACGGGAACGGCAACGGCACCCGAGGCGTCCGTCGCCGCGATGCCGATGCGCACCTCGCCGATGTCGAGCGCGAGGGCCCTCATGCCTCGCCCGGGCACGACCTAGGCACCCAGCAGCGTCTTGGCCGCCGCGAGCGCCTCGTCGATGCCCGCGGGGTCGGAGCCGCCGGCCTGGGCCATGGTGGGCCTGCCGCCGCCGCGACCTCCCACGTGCCCCACGATCTGCTTGATGACGCCGCCCGCGTCGAAGCCCGCCTTGACGGCGGCGTCGGTGCCCGCCGCGAGCAGCGCGACCTTGCCGTCGGAGGTCTTCGATGCCACGACGCAGGCGGAGGGGCCCGCACCAAGCGAGTCGCGCACGCTGTCCCACACGCGACGCAGCTCCTTGCCGTCGGCGCCCTCGAGGCGGGCGAACACGCAGCGGTAGCCCGCCAGGCTCACGGCGTCGTCGATGGCGGCGGAAAGCCCGCTCGACGATGCGCCGAACGACGCCTCGTCGAGCTGCCTCCTTAGGTCACGCAGCTCCTCCTCGAGCGAGGTCAGCCGTGCCGTGAGGTCCCGGGGACGGCACTTGAGCGTGCGGGCGGCGTCGTCGAGCGTCCGGAGGCGCTCGTCAACGTACTCGATGGCGCCTGCGGACGTGACCGCCTCGAGACGACGGGCGTTGGAGCCCACCGACCCCTCGGAGACGATCTTGAACAGGCCGAGCTCCGCCGTGTTGCGCGCATGGGTGCCGCCGCAGAGCTCGCGCGAGAAGGCGCGCTCGCCCTCGCCCGTGGATACGACGCGCACCACGTCGCCGTACTTCTCGCCAAACAGCGCGACGGCGCCGGACGCCTTGGCGTCCTCGATGCCCATGACCGCGGTGACGATGGGCTCGGCCGCAAAGATCTCCGCGTTCACCAGGCCCTCGACACGCGCGAGCTCCTCGGCGGTCATGGCCTCGAAGTGCGTGAAGTCAAAGCGGAGCCTGTCGGGGGCAACGAGGGACCCCGCCTGGCTCACATGGTCGCCCAGCACCTGCTTGAGCGCGGCGTCAAGCAGGTGGGTCGCGGTGTGGTTGCGTCGGATGAGCTCGCGCCTGCCGTGGTCGACGACGGCGTCCACGACGTCGCCGGGCCTGACCTCGCCGGCCTCGACGTCGGCGACGTGGGCCACGAGGCCGCCGTCGTGATGGCGGGTGTCGCCGACCAGAAGGCGCACGCCCTGCCCTTCGAGCCTGCCCGTGTCGCCCACCTGGCCGCCCATCTCGCCATAGAAGCTCGTGCGGTCAAGCACGACCTCGACGGCGTCGCCGACGCGGGCGACGTCCAGAAGGTCGCCGTCGGCGGACACCAGCGCCAGCACCTTGGCCCCGCGACAGACGTCGTCGTCGTACCCCGTGAAGACGGTCTGGGGCAGGCGGTCCGAGAGGCCCACCCACACGCTCGCGGCCTGGCCCCAGGCGTCGCGGTTGGCGCTCTGCCGCGCACGCTCCTTCTGCGCGGACATCTCGCGGTCGAAGGCCGCCATGTCCACCCCGTGCCCGGCCGCCTCGGCGATCTCGCGCGTGAGGTCGATGGGAAAGCCGTAGGTGTCATGCAACTTGAAGGCGACCTCGCCCGCAAGGGCCTGTCCCTCGGCAAGGCCGGCGAGCTCGGCGGAGAGGCTCGCCTCGCCGGCGTCGAGCGTCTGGCCAAAGCGCTCCTCCTCGGCGGAGATGATGCCGTCGATGAGGGCGCGATTCTCCTCGAGCTGCGGGTAGACGTCCGCCATGAGGCGCATGACCTCATGGGCGTAGGTGACGAGGAAGCGCTCCCTGACGCCCAGCAGGCGGCCGTGGTAGACGGCGCGGCGCAGCAGGCGGCGCAGCACGTAACCACGCCCCTCGTTGGAGGGGAGGATGCCGTCGCCGATCATGAACGTGACGGCGCGGGCGTGGTCGGCCAGGATGCGCAGGCTCTTGTCGATCGAGCGACTCTGGTGGTAGCTGAGGCCGGAGAGCCCCTCTCCCACGCCGATGAGCGTGCGCAGCACGTCTCCCTCGTAGTTGGAGCCCTCGTGCTGCATGATGGCGGCGATGCGCTCGAGGCCCATGCCCGTGTCGATGTTGCGATGGGGCAGCTCGGGCATGGAGCCGTCCTCCTGACGGTCGTACTGCGTGAAGACGAGGTTCCAGAACTCCAGGAAGCGATCGCCGTCATCCCCCGGCCGCTCGCCCTCAAACTCGGGTCCCTGGTCAAAGTAGATCTCGGAGCAGGGGCCGCAGGGTCCCGTCGGCCCGGCCGCCCAGAAGTTGTCCTCCTCGCCCAGGCGCGAGATGTGGTCGGGGGCGACGCCCTGGGCCCGCCAGAGGCCGATGGCCTCCTCGTCGTCCTCGAAGACCGTCATGTACAGACGATCCTGAGGCAACCCCAGATGGTCCAAGGAGGTGATGAACTCCCAGGCCCAGGCGATGGCGTCGGCCTTGGAGTAGCCGCCGAAGGAGAAGTTGCCCAGCATCTCGAAGAACGACAGGTGGCGCGAGTCGCCGATGTTCTCAATGTCGTTGGTGCGCAGGCACTTCTGGCAGGAGCAGGCCCCTATCTCCCTCATGGTCTTGAGGCCCTGATAGTACTCCTTGAACTGGTTCATGCCCGCGTTGGCGAGGAGCAGCGAGGGGTCCTCGGGGACGAGGGAGGACGAGGGGTAGAGCCTGCAGCCCTTGCCCTCGAAGAACGCCAGGAAGTCACTGCGAATCTCCGCCGTGGTCATGGTCTTGTAGTCGGTGCCGCTCATGCTTCTCCTCGCAGTCAGACGTCAGGGGCTCTCGGACGCCATGGATTCTCAAACGCCATTAAGAATACCCCCCGAGCCTGGTGCCGGGGGGATGTTTCTGCCCGCGGGCGACGACCTGCGCGGAATTCCCACGCCTGCCGGGCGGGCGCCGCGCTGGCGACGGGCGCGGTCAGGGCTAGGGCAGGTCGTTGGGGCCGATCTTGTCCTGGAGCTTCTTGAGGGTCCGACGCAGCAGCCTGGACACCTGGACCTGCGATATGCCCAGCTTGCCGGCGATCTCCACCTGCGTGAGCCCCTCCAAAAAGCGCATGCGGATGATGTCCTGCTCGCGGGAGGAGAAGTCGCGTATCGCCTCCTCGATGGACAGGCGGTCGTCGGCGGAGGCCAGGCCCTGGTCGTCCTCGCCGCGCCGGTCGAGGACCGAGGGCGCCTCCTCGTCGTCGTCCGTGGTGGCGCCCCCCTCAAGAGAGATGGTGCTGTAGGCGCTCGACGACTCCATGGCCTCGAGGACCTCGTCGACGGACACCTCGAGGGTCTGTGCGACCTCCTCCACCGACGGCTCGCGGTGGAGGTCCTTCGTAAGCAGCTCCTTCGTCTGGTTGACCTTGGCGGAGAGCTCCTGCAGGCGACGGGGCACGCGGACCGACCATCCCTTGTCGCGAAAGTGACGACGGATCTCGCCGAGGATCGTGGGCGTCGCAAACGTGGTGAACTCCAGGCCGCGCGAAGGGTCAAAGCGGTCCACGGCCTTGATGAGACCGATGGTGCCCACCTGAATGAGGTCGTCGAGCGGCTCGCCGCGGTTCTTGAACTTGGAGGCGAGGAAGCGCACCAGGTTGAGGTGGCTCACCACCAGCTGCTGGCGGGCGTCCTCGTCGCCCTCGTCCTTATAGCGTCGGAAGAGCTCGCGCGTCCGCTCCTTGTCCCAGGCGAGCTTGCCCTTGGGGACACGGCGCGAGAGCCGGCGGGAGGGGGCGTCCGCCGCGGTCGCGGTGCGGGAGGAGGGGCGGGGGCGCGCGGCGTCTGCGCTAGGCATGGGCACCGTCCGCGGTCGACGCCCGCTTGACGACGTGAAGCACGTTGTCCTGCGTGAGGGCGAAGTCGTCGGTCACGGCCGCAAGCAGCAGCTCGGCCAACGACAGGTCGACGCCGCAGGCCTCGATCTCCTCGTCGCGCGCCTGCCCCAGCGCGAAGTCGATGGTGATGGCGCCCTCTTCCAGCGCGAAGGAGACGTCGCAACGCTGCGGCGCCGTGGCGCAGCAGTACACGAAGCCCTCCTCCGCCGCCATGCGGACGTCCTCGACGTCATCGATGCCCATGCCGCAGACGACGGCGAGGTTTGACGCCATCATGCGCACCGAGCGCGCGAAGGCGGGCTCGGCGGGGACGGTCAGACTGACGCTGCCCAGATTGGTAGGTGACTCCGTGCTCATAGATTCGTGCTCCTTACTTGCTCTCTGCGTCGCCCTGCGCGGAAGCGTCCTCATGCGCGGCGGCATCTGCACCGGCGTCGTGGTCATAGGTGATGTAGCCCGCCTGTCGCCGCGAGGGCGCCTCAAAATCGGCAGCGGGAGCCGCGTCGGCGCCGTCGGTCCCGCCCGCGATGCGGCCCGCGTCGGCGGGGGCCTTCCCCGTGATCCGGTTGATGACGCCGTTGACGCTCGAGGCCGCGTTGTTCGCGACCTGGTTCACCACGCCCGTCACGTCGGCGGCGGTGCCCGAGACGTGCGAGACGTCGTCGAGGATGACGTTGACCTTGCCCACGGACTGCGTCGCCTCGACGACGGCGACGCCGATCTTCTCCACCAGGGGGTCGACCTGCTTGATGGCGGGCTGGAGGTCGTCCATCGTGCCGTCCAGCTTGGCTATGACGGGTTGGACCTGCTCGATGGTGTCGTTGGCGGAGCGTCCGAGCACCTCGACGGTCCCGCGCGCCTTGCGGATGGTGAGGGCCAGCTCGACGAGCGCCCAGATGCCTGCCACGACCAGCACGATGAGCCCAAGCTGCAGCAGATCCATGGTGTTCAACCTCTCCCTTGCCCCGAGGGGCGTCTACGGACGTGTCTGGTTCATTCTACCCAAACGTGCGCCTGCGGCCGCTGCTGCGTGCGCGAGCGGCACGGGCCTGGCGGGGCCGCCCAGAGGGGCGTCAGGACGAGCGCGCGCGTAGCGGCCCTGTCTCTTAGACACATCTGGGTGGGTATAAGAGACACGTGCGGTCCCGTGCCGTGGCGTCGAGGCGCCAGCCCTCCCAGCCTCGGTCGCTGGGATGAAAGAAGCTGCCGCGCTCAAGGCCGTCGGGCAGGTAGCGCTGGTCGACCCAGCCTCCCGGGAAGTCATGCGGATACCGGTAGCTGCCATATTCGTCGGACCCGGGACGATGCCGGTCGCGCAGGTGGCTGGGCACCTCGCGGCGCGGCCCCTCCCGCACCTCCCTGAGGGCGGCGTCGATGCCCGCCTCGGCGGCGTTGGACTTAGGCGCGAGCGCCATGTAGAGGGCCGCCTGCGCCAGGTTGATTCGACACTCCGGGTAGCCGATGACCTCCGCGGCCCTGAATGCGGCGTCGGCGACGAGGAGCGCCTGGGGGTCGGCGTTGCCGACGTCCTCGGAGGCGAGGATGAAGATGCGGCGGGCGATGAACTTGGGGTCCTCCCCCGCGTCGATCATGCGCGCGAGCCAGTACAGGGCGGCGTCGGGGTCGCTGCCGCGCATGGACTTGATGAAGGCGGAGATGACGTCGTAGTGCATGTCGCCGGCCTTGTCGTAGCTCAGGCCGCGGCGGGGGTTGGCCTCGAGCACGTGGCGCGCCTCGATGACCAGGGGGTCGCGCGCCCCTGCGACCTCGCCTGCCGAGGGCGGCGTCGCCATCTGGCTCGCAAGCTCGAGCGAGGTGAGGGCCGCCCGCGCGTCCCCGCCGGCCAGGGTGACGATCTCGTCGAGCGCCTCGTCCGTCAGCGCGAAGGACCCGGCGAGGCCGTCGGGGTCAGACAGCGCGCGGCGCACGAGCGTGCGCAGCGCCTCGTCGCCCAGCGCGACGAGCTCCACGACCCGCGAGCGACTCAGGAGGGCGGCGTTGACCTCAAAGTAGGGGTTCTCCGTTGTGGCCCCCACGAGGACGACCGTGCGATCCTCGACGGCATGGAGCAGGGCGTCCTGCTGCGAGCGGTTGAAGCGATGGATCTCGTCGACGAAGAGGATGGTGCGCCGGCCCTGGAGCAGCAGGCGACGACTCGCCTCGTCAACCTCCCTCCTCAGGTCCTTGACCGTGCCCATGACGGCCGACACCTCGACGAACTCGGCATGGGTGGAGTTGGCTATGATGCGGGCCAGGGTGGTCTTGCCCGTGCCCGCGGGACCGTAGAGGATGACGGAGGAGAGCGTGTCATGCTCGATGGCGCGCCGCAGCCAGGATCCCACCCCCACCGCCCGGTCCTGCCCCACGTACCCTTCCAGGGTCGAGGGACGCATGCGCACGGCGAGCGGCGCGTTGGCGGCGCGCACCTTACGCTCCGCATGTGAGAACAGCGTGTCCATGGGAGCCATTGTACCCGTCGCCGCGCAGGACGGCCCAAACGAGGGTCACCGGGCGTCGCGATGTCCGCTCGGCGTGGGATGTGGCAGCGCCCGGGCGCGGCGCGGGAAGAGCTCCCTCGCGTCAGGGAAGAGTCGCGTCGTGAGCGAGACGAAGTAGTCGTCCGTCATGGAGCTGATGAAGTCGCAGACGACCTGGTCGGGATCACCCTCCCACGCATAGACCCTTCCGTAGTGCGAGAGATGGCGCTCGAGCGGAAGGATGTGGTCCGAGAAGATGGGGTCCGCTCTATCGTGCGTCGCGAGGGCCAGAAGCTCGTGCTCGTACAGGCGCCAAAACAGCTCGCCGACGGCACGAGGCACGTCGCCGCTGACCTCCGACGAGCTGTAGATCTTGTCGTAGTTTTCGCGCTTTGCCCTCCTGAGCTCGGTAAATCCCGCCTCGCTCATCATGATGCGCGACGTTCCCACGCTGCTCTCGACGATGTCGGCGACAAACGCCCTCAGGGCCCAGGCGTTGTAGGCGCCGCCCAGGCCGTCGTCAAAGCCGTCCTCCCCCACCAACCCCGCCCTGATGGCGTCCTGGCGGTCCTTGCCGACGTACGCGATGATGTCAGAGACGCGCACCACGCAGCCCTCGAGCGTCATGGGCCTCAGGTGGCCTATGGCCCTTGCGCCCTCGTGCCAGCAGGAGGCCACCACGCGGTCGAAGGCGTCAAAGTCCGCGAGGCCGCTCGTCTCGAAGACCTGCTGCTCAAACTCGCCGTTATGGCATATCACGCCGTCAAGGACCTGCAGCGAGACGTTACGCCCGTACAGCACGTCGAGAACGCGCGCGCTCTGCACGTTATGGAAGAACCAGCGGCCCGTGCGCGCGTGATACACCTCGTTGAGGAAGCGCTCGCCCGCGTGGCCAAAGGGCGTGTGGCCCACGTCGTGACCGAGCGAGATGGCCTCGATGAGGTCGAGGTTGAGCCCGAGCGCACGCCCGATGTCGCGGGCGACGCGACAGACGAGCTGCTCATGAAGGTTGCGCCGGGTGATGTCGTCATTTGCGGCAAACGAGAACACCTGGGTCTTACCGTTGAGGCGGTTGTAGGCCGGGGTGTGCATTATCTTCTCGCAGTCGCGCACGAAGGCGGGGCGCAGCAGCGTCGGGCGGTCCGTCGAGTCGTCGCGCCGCAGGCAGGCGGCATCCGGCGTGGCGGCGGGTGACAGCCCCCCTTGCGAGCGCAGGTCACGCACGGCTGCGACGGCGCGGGCGGAGAGCGCGCCCGTGAGCTCGGGCGCAAGGACGTTGTGAAGCGTTGTCATGGTTCCTCCCTGTGTCTGGGCACATGGTAGCAAAGGGCCCGGACACAAACGGCATGACGGGTCAGCGCGGGCGGCTCACGTAGCAGGTCTCGTTGGCGGGCAGCACGCGCAGGCCCAGGCTGCGCACGAGCGCGAGCGAAGCGGCGTTATCGGGGTAGACCTCCGCCCAGGGGACCCATCCCCTCGCAAGCTGCTCGTTGATCTTTGCGCAGAGCAGGGCGCGCGCCCAGCCCCTACGCCTGAACGGGGCGAACACCTCGAGCATGCCGATGGACCCGCACGGGTGCTCCCCGACGAAGCCCGTGAGGGCGCCGTCCGCAAAGCCTCCCAGGATGCGCCCCTCGCCCAGCAGCGCGCGCAGCGCGGCCTCGCTCGTGTATTCGGGGTGTGCATAGCCGGCCAACACCTTTGGCAGATAGCTCTCGTCCAGGGGGCGCACCTCAAGGCCGCGCGGCGGCGTCAGCGCTCGGGTGCGCTCGTAGCTGCACAGATGGAAGGGCGCGACGTCGGTGAGGCCCGCCACGAGCCCCGCGTCGCGGACGAGGCGGGGCTCGAGGAGCACGGCGACCGGGGCGTCCACGACCATGGCGAGGGCGTCTCGCCCCAGCTGCGCGTCGTCGGCCCAGATGGTCTGAATGCCGTCAGGCGTCCGCGCCACCACGCACCCCCGCTCGGCGAGCTCGATCGTCGCGAGGCCCCTCTGGATCATCTGGGCCAAGGGGAGGCAGCGGCGCGGGGCGTCCTTCATGAGCGTGGCGGCGAGACGACGGCGCGACGGCTCGTCCGTTCGCTGCGTCGCGAAGACGAGCGAGAGCCTCCGTGCGATCTGCCGCGACCCCTCCGCGTTGGGATGCTCGAAGCCGTCGGCCATGAGCGAGCTGCGATGGTCGATGAGGCGGCTCCCCTCGACGTGACGCATCTGCCCGTGGCGCGCGACCTGCGTGGCAATGAGGCGGGGCACCTCACGCCAGCAGCTGCGCGGATGGGAGAGCCAGCGTTCCTCGTCGTGCCAGAGGGGGTCGGCAACGAGGCAGAGGACGTCGGGCCACAGGTGAGACAGCTCGTCAAGGTAGAGCTGGACGTCACGCATGACACGGCGCGCGTCGCAGGGCTCGTAGCGGTAGTTTGCCCCCAGCGCCACGACGATGCAGTCCACGTCGACGCCGGCCTTGAGACCAAACAGGCTGCCGGGCTGAAAGACCTGGCCGCCCACCCCCTGGTTCACCACGTCGAGACCTAGCTCTCGCGCGAGTAGGGCCGGCCAGCTGCGGCTTGGGTCGTCGCAGACGAAGCCCTGCGCGATGGAGTCGCCCAGCACGAGCAGCTGACGCCGGGCGGCGACGGGCTCGATGAGGGTGCCGTTGCCCCTGAGCGCGCGAATCTGACATCCCCGCAGGCAGGGCAGCCAGACGCGCACCTGATGCGTCCGGCCGAGGCCGGGCAGCTGGATGGCGCCGTCCGCAGACTCCTGCCGTCCCTGGACCCAGAAGTCGACGGTCGAGCGTTGTCGCGTGAGCGGCAGCAGCTCGGCCGGCCCGCCGTCAACCTCGACGGCGATGCCGTCATGGAACGAGGGCGTCGGCTCGCCGGACCGCTTTGGCACATAGTCAAGGACGGCGCGCGTGGCGGGCGGCTCGTCGTCCGGCGCAAGCTCGAGGGACATCTGGCTCGCGTCCGTCACGAACTCCAGGCAGATGCCCGCCGTGGTGCGCGCCATCGCCCGGTAGAGCCCCGGATGCCAGGCACGGACGCTTCCCAAGGCCCTGAGCTGCGACGCGGAAAAGCGCAGGGGCCAAAGCCAGCCGTCCGTCCCCTCCTCGACGCTCACGCAGCCGTGAAGGAGCGAGCGCGCGGCGACGCAGGTCATGCCGGCCGGGCCTCTGCGGGCGGCGGCGTCGATGGCGGCGCGCTCACGCACGGGCCCGCCCCCCTTCCTCGACGGCTTGGCGCACGGGCTCGTAGGCGGCGACGAGCCGCTCGAGCGACCAGCTGGCGTTGGCGGGGCTCGTCGAGGGCAGGCGGGTGCACGCCATGCCGATCGTCGGCTCGATGTGGCGCGCGTACAGCCGAGCGGCGACGCTGCCGGTGCAGAAGACGCGCGTGATCTGGGAGGCGGCGAGCAGCGGGGCGAGGTCGTTGGGAACCGGGTCCTCTATGCTCGCGTCCGCCGCGCCCCGTATGCGGGCGCTGTGCAGCACGTCATGGAGGGCGAGGTGATGGCGCGTCAGAAACAGGCGGCACGCGTCACCGCCCCGGGGGACCGGCTCGTCCCAGAGGGCGGCGAGCACGCGCCAGAAGCGATTGTGGGGGTTGGCGTAGTGGTAGCCAAGCTCACGGGACGCGGGGCTGGGAAGCGACCCCAGCAGCAGCACGCGGCTCTCCGCGTCAAACGCGGCCGGCAAGGGCGAGCGCACGACCGTCCGGGGCGCGCGAAGGGGCGCAGGCACGCTACTCCCCCTCCGCGATACGCTCGTAGAACTCGGCGCCGTCATCAAGGCGCAGCAGGGACACCTGGCCAAAGCCCGCGCCGCCGGCGGCGCCCGCGTCAATGTCCCAGCGGTCCCAGACCCCGCCCGTCTGAGGCTGGCCGCCCGCGCGAACCTGCCGGCAGAGGCCGTCGGCGTCCACGGGCTCGCGCTCAAGGTGGTCGGCCATGCGCGTGAGATAGACGGCGGGCGTATGCCCGGCGATGACGACGGCGCCCCTGCCCTGCTCGTCCACCAGGCCCGTCGGACGGGACCAGAACTCCTCCCGTATCCACATGAGGTCCTCGGCGTCCTGGTCGTCAAGGAGGCGCGCCAGCGTCTCGGGCGTAAGGGACGCCGGGACGACCGTGGCGGGGGCGAGGGGGCGGATGCCGGCGTGCACCAGCACGAAGAGGCGGCCCTCCAGCTCGCACACCCCGCACAGGGGGAGGTTGAAGACCCAGTCGAGCAGGTCGAGACGGTCGGGCTCGCCCAACGCCTCCAGACCCGCGAGCGTCGTGTGGGAGCCGTTGATCTCCCAGTTGAGCTGGGCGACCGCCGATCCGCCCGATGTGACGTAGGACATCATGAGGTCCTCGTGGTTGCCCATGAGCACCTGGGCCCCCTTGAGAGATCGACACAGGCGCATGACGCCCACCGGGTCGGGACCGCGGTCCACCATGTCTCCCAGCATGAAGATGGTGTCGTCGTCAGAGGGTGCGACGCGCTCCAGCAGGCGCTCGAGGGGCGCGCGATGACCGTGCACGTCAGAGAACGCATACGTTGCCATGGGACCTCCCTCTCGCCGCGCCCGTCATGTCGCGCGACTCCTCGCGCCGCGGCCCTGTAAGGATAGCAAGCTTTTGCGAGGCCTGCACGCCGACGCGGGCCAGCCGAGGGGCCCTCGGCCAGGCAACGGCTACCTGCGGCGCGCCCGGGAAAGACGCTCGTGCGTCACGCGCAGCCGCCAGGGCCTCATCGACCCGATCTCAACGAAGCGCCCGAACTGACGGGCCGTCTCGCAGGAGCGCACCAGCGCGACGAGCTCCTCCATGGCGCGCGGGCGCAGCTCCTCCCTAAGGCGGCATTCCCACACGACGGCCACGGTCCATCCCTCCCTGACGAGCCGACCCTGGTTGGATGCGTCACGGGCGCGATTGCGGGCGAACTTTGCCTCCCAGAACTCGACGTTGGTGCGCGGTCGCGAGGGGCCGCAGTGGGGACAGCGGTGCCAGAAGCAGCCGTTGACGAAGATGGCCAGGCGCCTGCCCGGGTAGCAGATGTCGGGGCTGCCGGCGGCCTTGCGCCAATGAAGGCGATAACCCCCCAGCCCCGCCGCGCGCAGCGCCTCGCGAACCATCAGCTCGGGTCGCGTGTTCTTGCTCCTGTTCGCCTGCATCACGTGACGCGTGGCCTCAGAGACCTCGCTCACCGCCCGCACGCCCACCCCGGCAGGACCTCGGGCCCGCCCAGCGTGACGCCCGGCCGAGGCTCGGCGGGGTCGTCCAGCGCGTCGGGATCGACGGGCTGGCCCGAGAAGTTGAGGTCTCCCGTGAGCTCGCGCGCAGCGGCAAGGTCAAATCCCGCGGCGAGGAAGGCGTCAAGCGCGTCGGGCAGCGTGGCGAGGGCGCCCTCGTAGCGGTCCCAGAAGCCCTCGCTGCTGAGCGCGCCGGTAAAGGGGTCGATCCATGCCTCGTGACCGGCGTTGGCGAAGGCCGACGCGTCGGCCTTGCGCGCCCGATGCGCCATGGCCCCGATGAGCGAGTAGCGCCTGTGCCCCAGACGCCGCTCGAGCGCGCAGAGGACGCGGCCCCTGCCGCCGCGCGACGCGAAGAGCGCGCGCTGCGCCAGCCTGAACGCCTTGACGCCCCGGGTGTAGCAGTCGAGCGAGAGGGTCCTGCTGAAGGTCCAGAGGTTCATGTAAAAGAAGAGCTTGTCAATCACGCGCAGCGTGTCCGCGTCGGCGGCGAGGACGTGACGGTGGGGCTGGTAGCCCTCGACCGTCTGCCCCGTCTTGGCAAAGAGGACCATCTCGTCCAGGTCGCGCTCGATCTCGGCGTGGACGACGGTGCCGCAGGAGCGGTCAAGCCCCTCGACGCCCACGTCGCAGATGCCGTACTCCTGCGAGAACACCAGGGGGTGGACGCTGCGGTCCAGCAGATAGTGGCAGAGGAACCCGGCGGCGTAGGCGACGCCGACGCCCCGCTCGGGACGGGACAGCATGCTCAGCGCGTCATGCAGCGACGCCAGCAGCAGCGCGGGTCGCTGGTGGTGCATCTGGCCCCCCGCAAGGTCCCGCGCCTTGACGCGAGGCACGACCCGTAGGTAAAAGAGCGGGTCGGGACCCTGACTGCCCAGCATGAAGGCGTCGTGCTGGGCAAGCGAGAGGAGCCCCAGGGCGTCGGCGGCCAGAGGATAGGCGTCCCTCCCAAAGAAATCGTGCGTCAAGACGGCGGGCATGCTTGCTCCTTCGCGTAGGCGACCAGTATCATGTTCTTGGTTTGGGACTCGTGATGCAAGCGGCAAATCCGGCCGCGCGCAGGCGCCGCCCGACGACGGCGCGACGGACGAGCCTTTGCACGCTCACCGAAGACGACGTCGTCCTCATGAAAGGCGCACCCATGGCTACCACCAAGCTCACCCGGGCCGAGAAGAGCTGGATCATGTATGACGTGGGCAACTCCGCCCTCGTGCTGCTTGCCACGACGCTCATCCCCATCTACTTCAACCAGCTCGTGAAGGCCGCCGACCCGGCGGCGCAGGGCACGGCGCTCGTGGCCTGGAGCTACGGCGAGACGGTGGCGTCCCTCGTGATCGCGCTGCTCATGCCCGTCCTAGGCTCGATCGCCGACCAGCAGGGCATGAAGAAGAGGTTCATCGTGGGCACCGTGGGAATCGGCGTCGTCGCCACCGTCGCCCTCGGCTTTCCCACGCTCCCGATGGCCTTCCTCGTGGTCTACGTGCTGTCGTCGGTCATGCTCAACTCGTCCATGGTCTTCTATGACGCCCTGCTGGTGGACACCACCTCCGACGAGCGCATGGACGACGTGTCGAGCCAGGGCTACGCCTGGGGCTACATCGGCTCGGTCATCCCCTTCATACTCTGCCTGCTCGTCGTCCTCATGAGGCCCTTTGGCATGGGGCTGCAGCAGGCCATGCAGATCGCCTTCGTGATCACCGCCGCCTGGTGGGTCGCCTTTACCATCCCCTTGCTCAAGAACGTGGAGCAGCGGCACTTCAAGCCGCGCATGGACGGCTCCCTCGCCAGGGCGGCCAGGGGCGTCATGGGCACGCTGAGGGACATCTGGGCCAATCGCGAGCTGCGCTTTTATATCATCGCGTACTTCTTCTACATCGACGGCGTCCACACCATCATCAAGCTCGCCACGAGCTATGGCGCCAACCTGGGGATTGACTCGACCCAGCTGCTCCTCGCCCTGCTCGTGACCCAGTTCGTGGCCTTTCCCTCCGCCATCGCCTACGGCAAGCTCGGCGGCAGGCTCGGCACGCGCACGATGCTGCTCGTGGGCATAGCCGGCTACACCTTCATCACCTGCTTCGCGGCGTTCTTTCTCAAGAGCGCCCTGGAGTTCTGGTTCCTCGCCATCATGGTCGGCCTCTTCCAGGGCGGCATCCAGGCGCTCAGCCGCTCGGAGTTTGGCAAGCTCGCCCCCAAGGAGCACGCCAACGAGTACTTTGGCTTCTTTGACATCTTCGGCAAGTACGCGGCCATCATGGGGACGTTCATCGTGGGCTTCATGACTCAGCTCACCGGCAACAGCAACCTGGGCGTCTTCTCCATCGTCGTGCTCTTCGTCATCGGCTTCGTCATGATGCTCAAGGTGCCCGCAGGCGACGCCTCCGCGTCCTAGGCCCCATGCCCCATGCCCGCTCGACCGGGCGACGGGCATGGGGGAAGACGTTCGGGACGCCTCGCCTACGCCGTCCTTCCCAGGACGTCGTCATCGAGCGCGTCGAGGTCAAGCCTGCCGTCGGCGCGCGCGATGGCCTCGACGACCTTGGCGACGGCGTCGTCCGCGGCGTCGCCGATGACGTGACGCGCGGCCGTCTTCGCCTCGTCCGTGCCGTTTGCCACGACGAAGGAGTTGGGGACCCTGCCCAGCATGGCGATGTCGTTCTCGGCGTCCCCAAAGAAGACGACCTCCTCCGGGGCGATGGAGCATGCCTCGCACAGGCGGTCGAAGGCGTTCGCCTTGGACCACCCCCGGGGCAGGACGTCAAAGAACAGGGAGGTCGGCCTCAGGAAGTCCGCCTGGGGGCACGCCTCGATCAGCAGCGGTCGCATGCGCAACGCCTGCTCCTCGGCAGGCTCGCGCCCGTTGCCCAGGCAGAGGAACCCCGCCGACATGATGGGCACGTCGGGCACGGCGTCGATGAGGTCCCCCGGCGGCAGCGTGCCCGTCAGCGCGACGGCCCGACGCATGTCGGCGTCCGTCAGGCCCAGATAGCAGGGACGCGAGAGGGAGAACGTCTCGCCCTCACGAGGCTGTCGGGGAACATAGACGTTGAGGGCGCAGCCCTCCTCCTCACGGGCGATGTCGGCGAGCGTGTCGAGAATCGCAGGGTCAAGGTAGATCGTGGACAGGCGCCGCCCGCGCCATTGGATGATCTTGCCGTTGGACATGATGCCCGAGTCAAGGTACCGCTCGTCACCCCTGAAGAAGCGCAGCAGGTCAACGGGCTCCCGTCCCGTCGCGACGCCAAACGCGACGCCGGTCTTCTCCAGGGAGCGCAGCGCCCGGAGCGTTCGGTCGGACGGCGAGCTGGCGCCGAAGGGCACCAGCGTACCGTCCATGTCACAGAGCACGAGCCGTATCACGGATATGCCTCCCGACGGTCGGCGACGGCCATTTGTCACAGCAGTTCTCACTATGCCATAGTTACGCAGTGAGAGGAGGGCGCATGGACCAGCCCGACAAGAATCTCTCGCGCCTTCGTGCGCTGAGGCAGGCGCTGGCATCGCATGACGTCGAACGCCTGCGCGGCCTGCTCGCCGCGGCTCCCGGCCCCGCCGACCTGAGCGCCCTCGAGGCGGTGGACCTCCTGGAGCGGGCCTGCGCCTTTGGGCCCAGGGCCGCCGCACAGCTGGTCTGGGAGCACGTCCGCGGGGACTTCGCCTACACCGGCTGGGCGCTCGCGCTCGCACTGCGCTGCGCCCAGGGCGACGTGGCGCGCTGGCTTCTGAAAGATGAGCGCCAGGACCTGCTGGGCGGCGTCCGGCGTCCGCGCGCGGCGCGCGGGCTGCTTCCCCACGAGGCGACCTTCACCCGCTTTGACCTGACGCGCGAGAGCCCCACCCTCTTCGTCAACAACATGGACCCCACCGTCTCGACCGAGGTCTTCGAGGACTTCACGGGCACCGAGCAGCTCGCGGGGGCGCCCTGGCGCGCCGCGGTCTCTCTGGAGCGCACCTGCGAGCTGGTGCTACAGCTGGCCCGGGAGGGGCTCTTTGACCCCGTCGTCTTCGACGACCTGCTGCGCGCCTGCCTCGTCAAGGCTTGGCACGCCCTGCGACACGCCGGACGTCACCAGCCCGAGGCGGCGCGAACCTGCCTTGGGCTCGCGCGCGAGCTTCTCAGGCTGCACCGGGACTGCGGCATGGGCGACGCCAACGTCGAGCTCATCATGGGCAACCTCATCGTTCCCAAGGCGAGCCCCGCCATCGTGGCCTTTGTGTGCCAAGAGGAGCCCTCCGTCTTCCTGGGACGCCTGCGGGCCCTCTCATGGCTTCAGGATGACGTCGAGCTGCTGTGCGCCATGGTGCCCCGGCTGTCGCCCGCAGACGCCCGGGACAACGAGGCGCTGCTCATGGCGCTGGCGCGCCACGGGCTCATCGACGAGCTCACGACCATCGCCGCCTGGCCGGACACCTTCACGCCTCGCAGCCTCCCGTCGGCCGTCCAGGTTGCCTCCTCGGCGGGCCACGCGGAAGTCGCCGCCTGGCTTCTGGCCCGGCTCGAGGGCCTTGGCCGCACGAGAACGACGGCGCGCGCCGGCGAGGGTTCGCGCGTCCGGACGAAGACGCCCGCACCCGGAC
>NZ_LN898209.1 GCF_001457795.1 Olsenella massiliensis
GCCCAGGCGTCGCCGCCGTCACCGGGGCCGCGGCAGGGGAGGAAGCGACGGCGCGGGGACGCAGGGCGGCGGCCCGGCCTTGCGGGGCGACGAGTGACGCCTCTCTGCCCGTGCCGTCACGCACGGTTTGAGGCGCCCATGCGCCCAGGGAGGCCATGATGTACGAGCTCTCCACGGAATACTGGTTTGACAGCGCCCACTTTCTGACCGACTATCATGGCGCATGCGAGAATCTCCATGGCCATCAGTGGCGCGTGACGGCCTACGTGCGCGCCGACGCGCTGGGGTCTTCTGGCACGGAGAAGGACATGGTCGTTGACTTCGCACGGCTCAAGCGCGTCGTGCGCGAGGAATGCGACGCTCTGGACCACACCTTCCTCGTCGAGGAGGGGTCCCTGAGGCCCAGCACCCTCGACGCCCTGCGCGAGGAGGGCTTCTCGCTCACGATCCTCCCCTTCAGGACCACGGCGGAGAACCTCGCGCGCCACCTTGCCGAGCGCCTTGCGGCACGTGGGCTTCCCGTGAGCCGCGTCGACTGCAACGAGACCCCCAACAATCGCGCAACATATCTCGTGGGCTAGGAGGCGCAAGCGCCCCGCCTCCCGCGTCCGGCGTCGAGGGGCCGCCATGAGGCGTCGTGCGGGCCCGGGCCGCTCACGCCCGCCCGCCGGCCTGAAAAAAGTATGAGAAAGTGCCCGTCATGGCGCCCTTTGACGCCGTGCGCGCCCGGCCGTGCACCTATACTTGACCCAGTCGGCAGGGGACGGCCTGTGAAAGGACGCCCCGCGAGAGAGGGGGCAAGATGCCGTCACGGGCACTTCATGGCGTGAACCTCACGGGTTGGCTCACGCTTGAGCCATGGGTGACTCCGAGCCTCTTCGCCGACTCCGGCGCCCTCGACGAGGACGCCCTCATCGCCTCCATCGGCAGTCGTCGCTACCATGAGCTGGTGCGCGCGCATCGCGCGAGCTTCCTGGGCCAGGATGACTTCACGCGCATCGCCGGCCGTGGCTTCAACGCCGTGCGCCTTGCCGTGCCGTGGTACGTCTTTGGCGCCGTGGGCCCCCACACCGGCCCCTATCTGGGTTGCCTTGACTACGTTGACCAGGCGTTTGACTGGGCCGAGGAGATAGACCTCAAGATCGTGCTCGTGCTCGCCATCACCCCCGGAGCCCCCGCGCCTGACGTGCCTCTCGTCCGCAACCATGACGACTTTCAGCACTATCGCGACGACATGCTCGTGGTCGTGGGCGCCCTCGCCAAGCGTTACGCCTATCGCATGGCCTTCGCCGGCATCGAGCCGGCCGACGACGTCATCGCCCAGGTGCGCAGGGGCCTCTCGCTCACGGACGGCGTGCCGCTGCACGTCATGCGCAACTACTACCGCGACGCCTACGAGACCATCCGGGCCAACGCCCCCGACGCCACCATCATCCTTCCGGACGCCGGCCAGCCGGGCGCCTGGCGGCACTTCATGGCGCCGAGGCGCTACCACGACGTCTGGCTGGACTGCCATCTCTATCACTACCTGGACAGGGCCGGCGGCTCGGGCCCCACGGGCATCCGTCGCCTCTCGGACGCCTCCAGAAGGTCGCTCGCGCTCGCACGGAAGAGCGGCCTTCCCGTCATGGTGGGCAAGTGGTCTGCGTCCCTGCCGTTCTCTGACTCCTCCACCACGCCCGAGGGTCGCATCGCCCTCGAGCGCGTCTTCGTCTCGGAGCAGATCGGCGCCTTCGAGGACTGCCCCGCGTGGTTCTTCAACACCTGGAAGACCGAGGGGCGTCTGACGAGCTGGGATGCGCGTGCGGCCCTCTCGTCCTTTGAGCGGGCGATGCTCTCGTG
Organism: Olsenella massiliensis; assembly: GCF_001457795.1. Classification (GTDB taxonomy): domain Bacteria; phylum Actinomycetota; class Coriobacteriia; order Coriobacteriales; family Atopobiaceae; genus Olsenella_F; species Olsenella_F massiliensis. The sequence goes on from NZ_LN898209.1 coordinate 1,843, forward strand.
AGCCCCGCCGCTCGCGCGGGACGCCCCGCCGTCCCGGACGCCCGTCTTGGCGTGCTCTCGATGGTGGGGACGCCCATCGGCAACCTGGAGGACGTCTCGCCCCGGGTCAGAAGGACCCTGGGCGAGGCCCAGATCGTCCTGTGCGAGGACACGCGGGTCACGGCCAGGCTGCTCACCTGCCTGGGCCTCAAGGCGCAGCTCGTGCGCGCGGACGAAAACACCCTTGAGGAGCGCGTTGGCCTCGTGCTCGAGCGCGTCGCGGCGGGATGCCGGGTGGCGTTCGTCTCGGACGCCGGGATGCCGGGCGTCTCCGACCCGGGCCAGCGCCTGGTGGACGCCGTCCTCGACGCCGGCCTTCCCGTGGAGGTCATCCCCGGGCCCTCGGCCGTCACCTGCGCCCTCGTGGCCTCGGGGCTGCCCATGGACCACTTCTTCTTCGAGGGGTTCCTCCCGCGCAAGCAGGGCGCTCTCAAGGCCCGTCTGACCGAGCTCGCCACGATTCCCGGCGCCCTCGTGGTGTACGAGTCGCCCCGGCGGGTGAGCGCCACGCTCTGTGCCATCGCGCAGCTGCTCCCCCAGCGAAGGGTCGCCCTCGTCCGCGAGCTCACCAAGCTCCACGAGGAGTGTGCCCGGGGCCTGGCCCCTGAGCTTGCCGCCGGCATCGCCGAGCGCCCGACGCTGCGCGGGGAGTGCGTCATCGTGATCGCCGGCCCCAGCCCGGACGAGCTTTCCGCCCGTTGTGCGGCGGCACGCCAGGAGGCGCTTCCCCTTGAGGAGGCGCTGCGGGCGGGCGTCGCGGCCGGCGAGCCCAAGAGCTCCCTGGCGCGGCGCCTGGCGAAGACCTACGGCATGTCGCGCGGCGCTGCCTACGACCTGGTGATCGCCGCCGCGTCAAAACGCTGAGCCCGCGTTGCGCCGGCCTTCGCCCCCCTTGTCATCATCCCCCCCGATAGCGAGGAGACGTCATGCTCGTGAACGACAAGATCTGGATGGCCCAGGGCGAGGACCCCTGCTTCCTTCTGCTTGGCCAGGCAAACCGACACGGCCTCATCGCCGGCGCCTCGGGCACGGGCAAGACCGTGACCCTCAAGGTCATGGCCGAGGGCTTCTCGCAGGCGGGGGTTCCCGTCTTCATGGCTGACGTCAAGGGCGACGTCACCGGCATGGCCGAGGCCGGCCAGATGACCGACTTCATCCGGAAGCGCTGCCAGGACACCTTCGGGCTCGAGCCCGACCAGGTGAGCTTCGTGGGCTGCCCCGTGCGCGTGTGGGACATGCTGGGCGACGCGGGCCTGCCCGTGCGCATCACGATCAGCGACATGGGGCCCGTGCTCCTGAGTCGCCTGCTGGGTCTCACGGACGTGCAGGAGGGCGTCCTCACCATCGTGTTTAGGGTGGCGGACGACAACGGCCTGCTGCTCATAGACCTCAAGGACCTGCGCTCCATGCTCGCGTACGTGAGCGAGCACGCCAAGGAGTACCAGGCCACCTATGGCAACGTGTCCGCCGCCTCCGTCGGCGCCATCCAACGCGCGCTCATGGTCGTCGAGGACCAGGGCGGCGACGTCTTCTTTGGCGAGCCCAACCTGGATCTGGCCGACTGGTTCTGTCGCGCTCCCGACGGGCGCGGTTACGTGAACGTCCTCAACGCCGCCAGGCTCATCCAGACGCCGCAGATCTATGCCATGTTCCTGCTCTGGATGCTCTCGTCCCTCTTTGACGCCCTGCCCGAGGTGGGTGACCCCGACAAGCCCGCGTTCGTCTTCTTCTTTGACGAGGCGCACCTGCTCTTTGACGGCATGCCCAAGGCGCTCCAGGACAAGCTCGTGCAGGTCGTCAAGCTCATCCGCTCCAAGGGCGTGGGCGTGTACTTCATCACGCAGAGCCCGTCGGACATCCCCGACGAGGTGCTGGCGCAGCTTTCCAACCGCGTGCAGCACGGCCTGCGCGCCTATACGCCCGCCGAGCAGCGGGCGGTCAGGGCGGCGGCCGAGAGCTTCCGCGCCAACCCCGCCTTCGACAGCGTGCAGGCGCTTCAGGAGGTCGGCACCGGCGAGGCGCTCGTCTCGTTCTTGGACGAGGAGGGCGCTCCCTGCGTCGTGCAGAGGGCCAAGGTCCTCTTTCCCCAGTGCTCCATGGCGGCCGCCTCGGACGCCACGATGCTGCAGGTGCAGGAGGCCCAGGCCGACCTCATGGGCAAGTACGGCGACGCCGTGGACCGTCAGAGCGCCTTCGAGCAGATTCAGGACCAGAAGGCCAACGACGAGGCGAGCGCCCGGCTTGCGGCCGAGCGCGAGGCTCTCGAGAGGGAGAAGGCCGAGTTCGAGGCCAAGCGTCAGGCCGAGGCCGACGCCGCCGCCAAGCAGAAGGAGAAGGACGACGCCAAGGCCGCCGCAGCCGCCCAGAGGGAACTGGAGCGTCAACGGCGTCAGGCCGAGCGCGACGCCCAGGCCGCCCTCAAGCGCCAGCAGCGTGAGGCGGAGCGCGTCGCCCGCGAGGAGGCGCGCCGCCGCGAGCAGCTAAGCAAGCAGGCGCAGCGCGTCGTCGGCTCCCTTTTGGGCACCTTCGGGCGCGAGGCCACGCGCCAGCTCACCCGCGGCCTGTTTGGGGCCCTCAGGCGATAGCCCGTCTCGCCCAAGGAGCCCAGGGAGGCCCCTTGGGCGCACAACGGCCTTGCCCCGACCCCTGCGGATGACCATGGGCGCGTCGTCTTCGCGGGCCTCTCGTCCTGGTGCCGCCGCGTCCTGGCGACGTCGTGGGAAAGACGCCCGCGTCCCATGACGCCCGCCCGCCCTGCGTGCCGTGAGGTAGAATGAACAACCGTGCGACGTCCCGCCGCCGGGATGCCGTCGGCACTCGGCCGCCCCCTTCCTCACACCAGGAGCGCAAAACCATGGCACAGCCCATCGACCACAGCAAGAGGCCCTTCTTCATCACCACGCCCATCTACTACGTCAACGCCAGGCCCCACCTTGGCACGGCGTACTCCACGATCCTCGCCGACGTCCAGGCTCGCTATCGCATGTCCATGGGCTATGACGTCAAGTTCCTCACGGGCATGGACGAGCACGGCCAGAAGGTCGAGGAGGCGGCCCGCGAGCACGGCATGAGCCCGCAGGAGTGGTGCGACAGCCAGGCCCCCCTCTTCAAGGAGCTCTGGCATACGCTCGAGATCTCCAACGACGACTTCATCCGCACCACCGAGCCGCGCCAGGTGCGCGCCGTCCAGTACCTCTGGGAGCGCATGAGGGAGTCGGGCTACATCTACAAGGGCTCCTACGACGGCTGGTACTGCGTGCCCGAGGAGACCTACTTCACCGAGAACCAGGTGCGCAAGGCCGACGAGGGGCGCCACGGCGAGGGGGAGCACCTCTGCCCCGACTGCGGGCGGCCCCTGGAGCGCGTCCAGGAGGAGTCGTGGTTCTTCAAGCTTTCCGCCTTCCAGGATCGCCTCCTGGCCCTCTATGACGAGCGGCCCGACTTCGTGATGCCCTCCTTCCGCATGAGGGAGGTCCGCACCTTCGTCGAGGGCGGACTCCAGGACCTCTCCGTGAGCCGCACGAGCTTTGACTGGGGCATCAGGCTTCCCTTTGACGAGAGGCACGTGACCTACGTGTGGTTTGACGCGCTCCTCAACTACCTGACGGCCGTCGGCTACGGGCAGGAGGGCCAGGAGGCGGACCGCGAGCTCGCCTACCGCTGGCCGGCGCAGTTCCACGTGGTGGGCAAGGACATCATCCGCTTCCACTGCGTCATCTGGCCCGCCATGCTCATGGCCATAGGCGAGGCCCTGCCCGAGCACGTCTTTGCCCACGGCTTCCTCATGGTCAGGAACGACGAGACGGGCCAGGGCGAGAAGATGAGCAAGTCGCGCGGCAACGCCATCGCCCCCCAGGAGGTCATCGACCTTTTGGGCGTGGAGGGCTATCGCTACTACTTCATGACCGACGTCGTGCCCGGCGAGGACGGCGCCATCAGCTTCGCGCGCATGGAGCAGGTCTACAACGCCGACCTCGCCAACAGCTGGGGCAACCTCGTGAGCCGCGCCCTCAACATGAGCGCCAAGTACTTCGACGGCTCCACGCCCGCCTTCGACGAGGGCTGGGCCGCGCGCGAGAGCCCCCTGCGCGCCGTGGCCGAGGGCATCGCCGAGCGCTACTGCGCCCACATGGACAAGATCGAGTACGTGGCGGCGAGGGACGTCGTCATGGAGCTCGTCCATGCGGCCAACCACTACGTGGAGGACTCCGCGCCGTGGACCGTCGCCAAGGACCCCGCTCGCGCGCGCGAGCTCGCGGACATCATCTGCAATCTGCTGGAGTCCATCCGCGTCTGCTCCCATCTGCTCATGCCCTTCATGCCCCAGACCTCGGCGGAGGTGCTGGGCCGCATGGGGCTTGCCGACGAGGCCGCCACCACGGACCTTCGCGCCGCCTGCGCGTGGGGACAGATCAAGGGCGGCGTGGGCGTCACCAAGGGCAGCGCCCTCTTCCCGCGCCTGGGGGGCAGGGACTAGGCATGGCGTACTCGCGTCTGGCCAGCAGGGAGCAGACCATCGCGGCGCTTCGTCGCCACGGGCTGTACGCCAAGCATCGGCTGGGTCAGAACTTTCTGGTGAACGACGAGGTCATCGGAAAGATCCTGGACCTCGCCCAGCTGGGGGGCGAGGAGTGCGTCCTTGAGGTGGGGCCGGGCATCGGCACGCTCACGCTGGGACTGCTGCCCCGGGCGGGGAGGGTCATCGCCATCGAGGCGGACCGCGCGCTCGAGCCGGCGCTCGGCGAGCTTGCCGACGAGGCGCCGGGTCGGCTCAACCTCGTGTGGGGAGACGCCCTGGCCCAGGTGCCCGACGGCGTCCTGGCGCGCCTCGGCGAAGACGACGCGCCCCACGCCCTCGTGGCCAACCTGCCCTATCAGGTTGCGGCCACGCTCGTGCTCCAGGTGCTCCAGACCCTTCCCAGCGTCCGGCGGCTCGTGGTGATGGTGCAGGCCGAGGTCGCCGACCGCATGGCGGCGCGTCCCGGCGGCAGGGCCTACGGCGCCTACACGGCGAAGCTCGCGCTCTTTGGGCGGGTCACCGGGCGCTTCGAGGTGGGGCCGGGCAACTTCATGCCGCCTCCGCACGTTGACTCCGCCGTGCTGCGCATAGACCGACGTCCCGCCCGCGATCCGGCCTCGGGCGCGTGCCTTGCGAACGAGCAGGTCGTGGCGGTGACGCGCGTCATCAACGCCGCCTTCGCCCAGCGACGCAAGACCATCAGGAACAACCTGGTGGCGGGGGGCTACGACCCCGCCCGCGTCAGCGAGTCCCTTGAGCGCGCGGCCATTCTGCCCTCCGCGCGCGCGGAGACCCTCGCGCCCGAGGACTTCGTTCGTCTCGCTGCCGCATTGGACCGCCGATGAAGGGTTGGTGAGCCATGTCACGTCTCGCCCTTACCGATGCCAAGGGAAGGTCCGTCGAGACCCCCCGTCCCCTGGCCCCCCTCGCCGACACTCACGGCCACATAAACTGCCTTCGTGACCATGACGCCGCGGAGGCCCTGGTCAGAGCCGCCCTGGCGGGGGTCCGCCTTTTCGTGGTGCCCCTCGATGCCGTGGAGGACGTCGGCGGCCCCTGGCCCACGGCCTCTGACCTGCTCACGTGGCTGGACGACCAGGTCGAGCGTGCGCGGGAGCTGCTGGACGCCCGTGCGCGGGAGGGCGTCGTCCCCCCGACGCCTGACGGCTGGGATGCGCCGGATCTTCTGGACAACGTGCGCATCGTCGCGGGCGTGCATCCCTATGGGGCGGACCGGCTCGGCGCCGCGCGGCTTGCGACCTTGGACGAGCTGCTGGCGAGCCCCCGCGCCGTGGGCGTGGGAGAGATCGGCCTTGATTTGGGACCCTACGGCGAGCTTCCCCTGGCGCTGCAGGAAGAGGCCTTTCGCCGCCAGCTGCGCCTGGCCCATGAGCGCGGGCTTCCCGTGGAGCTCCACATCAGGGACGGACAAGACGACACGCGCGCCCATGATTTGGCGGCGCGGGTGCTCATGGAGGAGGGCGTCCCCGCCGCCGGCTGCGACCTGCATTGCTTCACGCAGGGGCCCGAGGTCATGGAGCCCTTCGTTCGGCTCGGCTGTTACGTGGCCTTTGGCGGCGCGGCAACGTTCAGGCGCTCGGACGACGTTCGCGCGGCGCTCGCCGCCTGTCCCGAGGAGCTTCTCATCACCGAGACCGACTGCCCCTACATGGCGCCCGTGCCCCTGCGCGGCCAGGAGTGCGAGCCTGCCATGGTTGCGTTCACGGCGGCGCTCGCGGCGCAGGTGCGCGCCGAGAGCTGCGGCGTCCCGCCAAAGCAGACCTATGCGGCGCTCTGGCGCAACGCCTGCGCGCTCTTTGGGCTTGACACGGGCGCGCGCTGACGCGTGACGCCAGCCGGACGCGAGCCTGCGGCACGTCAGGCGCCAGCCGTACCCCCTAGCCTGGGGATGCCGGGGGCGTCGGATGACCTTCGGCATCGTGGCCGGGGGAGGTGGCGCCGTGCTTCTGGGCCCTTCGGGCGACACGCCGGGCGGGCGGCTCGCGTCCGTGCTCGCCGAGCTGCTGTGGCCCACGCGCTGCGTGGGCTGCGACCGCCCCGGGGAGCTGCTCTGCGCCGGTTGCCGTCGGTCTCTCGCCTGGATCGACCAGCGATGGGCCTGCCCGGGCTGCGGCGCGCCCTTCGGTCATATCACCTGCACCGAATGCGACCACGACTGGGCGAGTCGCGCCACCGTCTGCGCCGTGCGCTTCGGGGGGCTGTCCGCCCGCCTCGTCACGACCTTCAAGGACCACCACGAGCGGAGGCTGGCCCGGGTGCTGGCGGCCGCCATGGTCGTCTCCCTTGACGAGGCGTCCGCGTGGCCCTCATGGTCGGGGACGCCCCGCTTTGACGTCGCCGAGACGGACGCCGTGTGCTTCGTGCCCGCCACGGGCGTCGCGTTTGCGCGACGCGGCTTTGACCACATGGAGCTCGTGGCGCGTGAGCTCTGCCGTCAGACGGGCCTGCCCCTGGCCGACGTCCTGGTGCGCGACAGCGCCCGCGACCAGCGCTCGCTCGGCCGCAGGCAGCGCGCCGTCAACCTTGAGGGCAGCGTGTGCGCCCTGGATGACCTGGACGGGCTCAGGCTCCTGCTTGTGGACGACGTGATCACGACCGGGGCGAGCATGCGCGCCGCGACTCGGGCGCTGCTCGCCCGCGGGGCCGCGTCGGTGACCTGCTGCGCGTTTGCCCGCGTTTGACGCACCCCCCTCCGACCTGCCGTCTGCAAACGGCATGGTTCGTGCGCGTCGCGCAAAGCTGGTATAATTACAAGGCCTTACTCAGGTCTGTGGTTGCGGGAGAGAGGCGCGCACGGCCGCGTCCTCGCTCCCTAGTCCATGGCAGACGAGGCCAAAAGGATCCACGTAAGCCGGGCGTGAGCGTTCCGGCGAGCATGGCTCGTCCTAGGGGTAAGCCGCACCGCCCGACACCTTCGGGGCATGGAGCCCCGCGGGCGAGAGGACCTACGGTGGGGGGCCGCAGCCCCGAAGCCAGAGTCCCGGTGCGCGAGTGTGGGGCCAAATACCAGGTCAGCTGAGTAAGGCGTCGGGACGGCACATCTGACACGGGGGATACGATGACAGCACGCAGCAGGACCGCGGCAATCGCAGGGGCGATGGCGCTCGCCATGAGCCTCGGCCTGACCGGATGCGACCTTCCCGACCTTTCCGCGGCTCAGGACGTCGCCGGCTCGGTCCTCTCTGAGGTCGCCAAGGTCCCCGGGGCCGTCATGTCCCTGCTGCCCGGATCGTCGCCCGACGCGGGCACGCCCTCTCGGCCGCAGGTCGAGCAGACGGTTCCCGATAGCGCGCTGGTCACGCCCGGCACGCTGACGGTGGGTGTCAACCTGCACGGCACCATGGTGCCGCTGTGCTATCAGGCCGACGGCGCGGTGGCCGGTCTGGACGTGGACCTTGCCTCAGCCCTGGCGGACCAGATGGGCCTCAAGGTCAAGTTCGTCGACGTGAGCGACCCCGCCAGCTCCCTGGGCACGGTATGCGACGTGGTCATGGGACAGCAGGCAAGCGACCAGGGCGTCTACACGCTCGTGGGCGCCTATGCCGAGACCGCCTCCGCCTTCTTCCACAAGGGCTCCATGGGCGTCGCCCGGGTCGAGGACCTCTCGTCCAAGAAGATCGGCATGCAGGCGGGGTCGGTCTCGTCGTCGGCGCTCGCCGCCACGGGGCTCAACGTGACGGTCAAGGACGGCTACGCCAACCTCAACGACGCCTTCGCGGCGCTGGATCGCGGCGAGGTCGATTACGTGCTCTGCGAGGCGTACTCGGGCGCCTATCTCGCGCGCGGCTACGGTGACGTCTCGTTTGCCGGGACGCTCGCCGCGCCCGTCGCGGAGGGCATGGCCTGCGCTAGCTCAAACGCCGAGCTCCAGACGGCCCTCGGCGCCGCGTTCGACACCATTCAGGGCAACGGTATCTATGACCTCACGCGCACGCGGTGGATGGGCGACTTTGCGAAGCTGACGCCCGGCGATGCCGTCAAGGACGTTCCCGCCAAGCAGCCGGACGCCGTCACGGAGAGCGAGTCGGTCTCGGCGGCGCAGGCCGCCCTGACGGGCACCCCCACGGCGGGAGCAAACGCCGTGTCCCTCTCCGACTAGTCGTTGCGACCCATCTAGGCGCAGCTCGCCCCCCTCGCTCGGGGGCGGCCCGGCGCCGCCCCGCCGCCGGGCGCCTGCGCAAGAAACCAGCTCACGCGGTTTGGGTAAGAGGAAGGTACGGGCGCTCCCTGCCAGTTCAAACGCACACGAGGAGGTACCGATGGTTGACATCAAGATCTCGGGACGCAAGGTCTCCGTCTCTGACGGCATGCGCGAGCGCGTCAACGCCAAGGTCGGAGATGCGCTCAAGGTCTTTGACATCAGCCCCATGAGCTGCGACGTGGTTCTGCGCGTGGGGAAGAACCGCTCCAACCCCGACCGCGCGTCCTGCGAGGTCACGGTGTTCGTGCGCGACACGGTCGTGCGCGTGGAGGCGAGCCACGCCGACATGTACGTCGCCATCGACGAGGCGGCCGACAAGGTCACCAGGCAGTTGCGCAAGTACAAGACGCGCGTCGTCGATCGCAGGCAGCGCAAGGCGGCCGAGTCCATTCGCACCGCCATGGGGTCGCCCGCCGACCTGGGCAGCCTCATCGAGCCCACCGAGGCCGAGCTGGAGGAGGACGCCCAGCTCGTGCGCGAGAAGCTGGTCGACCTGCGTCCCATGACCGAGGAGGAGGCGCTCGTCCAGACCGACCTTCTGGGCCATGACTTCTACGTCTTCGAGAATGCCGCCACGGGCCTCGTCAACGTCATCTACCATCGCGAGAACGGCGGATATGGCATCATCAAGCCCCGGGTCGAAGTTCCCGACGAGGCCTAAGTCAGGAGAGTCTCCTATGTCCCAGGACGTCAGTCAGACGGACCAGAGCCGCGTGGCCCCCAGCGACAGCCAGCCTGCCGTGGCGGGCCACCGGCGTCGTCACGCTCCCGCGGTGCGCATCATCGTGGACTCCTCGGCAGACTACGCCCCCGAGGTCGCCCGACGTCTTGGCGTCGAGGTCATCCCCTTTACCTACGTCACGCCCGAGGGCGAGAAGGTGGACGACCTCTGGACGACGAGCGACCCTCACGAGTTCTATGAGCGCATGCGACAGGATCCCAGCCTGCACTACAGCACCTGCGCCATCACGCCCGGCCGGTATCTCGAGGTCTTCCGCCGCGCCGCCCAGGAGGGCACGCCCAGCCTGTATCTGGGGCTCGCGGGCGGGCTCTCGTCGTCCATCGAGAACGCCCGTCAGGCCCAGGAGCTCGTGAGGGAGGAGTTTCCCGACTTTGAGCTCTACGTCCTGGACAATGCCGTTGACTCCGCCTGCGGGGAGCTTCTTGCCATCGAGGTCTGCCGTCAGGCGTCGCTGGGCCTCACGGCGCGCGAGCTGTACGCCTGGGCGGCCGACGCCCGCTACTTCGTGCACGGTTACTTCACGCTCGACGGCTTTGAGACCCTTGCCGCGGGAGGCAGGATCCCGCCTGCGGCCGCCAACGTCGGCGGAAAGCTCGACATCAAGCCCGAGCTCTCGTTCGACCTCAACGGGGCGCTCACGCTCAGGGGCATGTGTCGCGGGCGCAAGAAGGCCCTGCGCGCGATCATCCAGGACTTTCGTGAGAACTACGCGCACGACCCGTCGCTGCCCCTTGCCATCGTGTCCACCGACGCCGAGAAGGACGCCGACTGGCTCGAGCGCGAGGTCCGCAAGGAGAAGGGCTGCGAGGACGTCACCATCATCAGGAGCCAGGTGTCGCCCACCTTGGGCAGCCACGTCGGCCCGGGGATGGTGGCCCTCACGTTCTGGGGTGTCGACCGTCGCGAGAAGCTCTCGCTGACCGACCGCATCACGCGCAAGGTGCGCAAGGCATCCCTGGGGGCGTGACGACGGCGGTTCTGCCCCCCGTCCCAGAGGCCGGCGCGGCGACGTCCGGCGACACACATGAAAGGTGGCTCCCATGCAGGGCACAACCATACGCACGGTCTCCTTCATAGGCACGGGCATCATGGGCGCCCCGATTGCGGCTCATCTGATGGACGCCGGCATCGAGCTCACGGTGCACAGCCGCACCAAGTCAAAGGCCGACCCCCTCGTGGCCCGCGGGGCGCGCTGGGCTGCCGACGTGGCATCGGCCGTCCGGGATGCCGACGTCGTCTTCACCATGCTCGGCTATCCCGAGGAGGTCGAGGAGGTCTACCTCGCTCGAGACGGGCTCATCAGCAGCACCAGGCCCGGGGCCTGGATGGTGGACCTCACCACCAGCTCCCCAGAGCTTGCGCGTGACATTCACGACGCCGCGGAGGTCGCGGGCAGGCATGCCTTCGACTGTCCGGTCACGGGCGGCGAGCAGGGCGCCGTTGACGGGACCCTGACCCTCATGGCGGGCGTCTCCCAGCAGGAGGCGGCGGCGGTGCGCCCGCTGCTCGAGAGCTTCTCGGCGCACATCCACTATCTTGGCGGAGCCGGCAGGGGCCAGGCCGCCAAGCTATGCAACCAGGTGTCCCTGGGCGCGGCCATGGTGGGCTATGCGGACGCCCTCGCCCTCGCGGAGCGCGAGGGTCTCGACAAGTCCCAGATCATTGACATCGTCTCCCAGGGCATGGGAGGATCCACGGCGCTGCGCGCGCTGGCGCCCAAATCGGTCGCGGGCGACTACCGCCCCGGTTTCATGGTCGAGCACCTGCGCAAGGACCTGCGCCTCGCCCTGGCCGAGGCCGATGAGTTCGACGTCGCGTTTCCCAGCGTCCAGACCGCCGAGAGCCTCTACGACCTGCTCTGCAAGATCGGAGGCGCGCGGCTGGGGACGCAGGCCGTCACCCTGCTGTACGCCGATGACGCCACGGCTGCCGCCGCCGGGCTTGACTGGTCGGGCCTGGACGAGGAGGCCGAGGGCGAGCTCGATGACGCGGGTCACGGACATGCTCCCCACCAGGGCCATGAGGACGCGTGCGGCTGCGGCTGCGACGACGGCTGCGACGGCGACTGCGGCTGCGGCCATGAGCACGAGCCACACGAGCCTCGTCATCAGTAAGACGACAACGACCGCGGCGCCGTCCTGGCGCCCGCACGCACGAAAGGAACCGTACGAGGCATGAACGAGAACAACCAGAGCTCCCTCGCAGTCCTCATAGACTACGAGAACCTTGCGCTTGGGACGGGTAAGCGCAAACGCAACGGCCACCAGGAGCCGGGACCCCGTCCGGACGTCAAGCGCATCCTCGAGCGACTCGTCGACAAGGGCCGCATCGCGGCAAAGCGCGCCTATTGCGACTGGCAGCGCTTTGACGATGCCATCACCCCCCTCCACGAGCTGGGCATCGAGCTCATCGAGATTCCCGACCGCGCGTTCACGGGCAAGAACTCGGCGGACATCCGCCTGGCCGTGGACGCCGTCGAGATGTGTCTCACGAAGGAGCATATCGACACCTTTGCGATCCTCTCGGGCGACTCGGACTTCTCGCCCCTGGTGGCAAAGCTCAAGGAGTTCGGAAAGACCGTCATCGGCGTCGGCATGAAGGAGTCCACCAGCTCCCTGTTGGCCGAGGTCTGCGACGAGTTCCTCTTTTACGAGGACGTCGTGAGCACCAGCGGCATCCCGGACTACGCCCAGAAGGTCCCCAAGGAGAAGCACGGCTGCTACCAGCTGCTCTTTGAGACCATCGACGCACTTCAGGGCGAGAGCACGGACAGCGCCATCCTCGCCTCGCGGCTCAAGGACACCATGAAGCGCAAGCGCCCGCAGTTCTCGGAGCGCAGCTACGGGTATCGGTCGTTCTCGAACCTGCTGCGTGAGGCGTCAAAGCTCGGATTCATCGAGATCCACCAGGACCCTCGTTCGGGCACGGTCATGGTGGACGGTTTTAGCGAATAGGGGACAGCATGTCAGAGGAAACGCAGGAAACGTCCGTCGGCGACCTTGCCGCTGAGCTTGACGGCCCCAACCGCCGCCTGAGGCAGGAGGCGGCGCATCAGATCGCCCTCCTGGCCAAGGAGGACCCTAACCGGCTGTTTGACTATGCCGGCGAGATCATTGACGGGCTTGACCGTCCCGAGGCCCAGACCCGCTGGGAGCTGCTTGACGCCCTGAGCGAGATGGTGACCATCGACCCGGGCTGCCTCGAGGAGGCCTTCGAGGGTGCGGAGACCTCGTTGTTTGACGAGGACTCCTCAATCGTGCGCCTTGCGGCGTTTCGCTTTCTCGCCACCTACGGCTCGACGTCGCCCGAGCGCTCCGACCAGGTGTGGCGCATCCTGGACGAGGCCGTCCAGTGCTACCACGGGGACCCTGAGTACCGCGACATGCTCCGCAGCCTGGTGAGCCTGGCGGGCGGCAGCATCTCGGACCAGGCGGCGGAGGTGCTGAGGGCGCGCGTGAGCTTTGACGCCCAGAACGGCCGCGGGTACATCCGCGCGTATTCCAAGGAGATCATCGAGGTGCTGAGCAGGCGCTAGGGAAGGTGCGCCGTCGCCGGGCGGGCGCCGGAAGCTCGATGCCGACCGTCTGGGGCGCTCCATTTTGCCCCACGCCAGCGATGCGGCATTTTCATGCGCGTTCGCCCCTGGCATGGAGGACAGGCGCGTCTCTGCCGTACCATGTCTGCGTATTTTGCATCTGTGGGGTCTCGTGCGCCCTGGCTCACGTCAGCGCGACGCGAGGCGACGCGCCCCGTGGGCGTGACAGGAGGTTTGCATCGTGGCACACAAGAAGGATAAGGTCGAACTCGACGCCAAGGACGTGCCGATGGAGAGGGACTCCAAGGGCGACGTTGCCGATCCGGACGAGACTCCCGGCACGGACGAGGCGCCTGGCGCGGCGGGCAAGGCCAAGCGGGCCAAGAGGTCGGCCATGGTCTCCCGGACGCACGAGGACGGTGAGCCCGACGAGCTCCGCGAGACGTCGGCTGCGCCCGAGGGGACGCGCCGCGGCCTTGCCACCCCTGCCTGGATCGCCATCTGCGTCGCGGCGCTGCTGTTGGGCGCCGGCGTCTGCTATGCCACCCTTCGCCTGGTTCCCGCGGCGTCGGGGGCCTCGGCGCTCAGCGGCAAGACGACCGTGAGCGAATCCGAGCTTGACGCGCCGCTGGGAAGCTACACCTACAACGGCGTGACCCATGCCGTGACGGTGCGTGACGTCATCACGGCGAGCTCGACGCTCGACGCCGCAAAGGGGGACGACGGCAGCTACAAGGTGCCCGCCGCCGACGGCGTCCTCTCCGTGGCTCGCAACAACATCCTCATGGACCTCTGCGCCGCCAAGGGCATCAACGTCTCGGACGACGAGGTCAGCGCCTATGCCCAGCAGTTCACGGGGACCTCTGACTTCTCGCAGCTCGCGTCCACGTACCATCTGGACGAGGCGACGGTCAAGGCCCAGATCACCGCGGCGACCAAGATCTCAAAGCTGCGTGACGCCGTGGTGAGCGCCACGGTCCCCGCAAAGCCCACGGCGCCCAGCGCACCCTCTGACGGCAACAAGGACGCCGAGACGCCCGACTACGCCACCTACATCCTCAACCTGGCCGGCGACGAGTGGGACGCCGACGCCGGCGCCTGGAAGGACAGCAGCAGCCCCTACGCCACGGCTCTTGCCAACTATAAGGTGACCAGCGACTCCGCGTCCTACGCCGCGGCGCAGGCCGCCTATTACGTGGCCTTCCAGCAGTATCAGACGGCCCAGAACCAGTACACCTCCGAGTGGACGACTTACGTCAACGCCGAGCTCTCCAAGGCGAACCTGGTGCTCTCGACGCTGGTCGCCTAGCGTCACGCGAGGCAAAGGTGAGGTGCGTCGCTCATGCGCGTGCTGGTGAGCAGCTGCCTGCGAGGTGTCGCCTGTCGCTATGACGGCTCGGCAAAGCCCTCGGAGGCGGTGAGGGAGCTCTGCGGGAAGGTCGATGCCCTGGGGGTGTGTCCCGAGAGGGATGCCGGCCTTCCCGTCCCGCGTCCGCCCGCCGAGCGGCGGGCGGACGGGCGCGTGCTGCTTGCTGACGGCACGGACGTCACGGAGGCGTTCGAGCGGGGCGCGCGCGTGGCGCTGGAGCGGCACCTGCGCCGCGGGATGAAGGCGCCTCTCGCCGTTCTCAAGGCCAAGAGCCCCTCCTGCGGGTCGGGGCTCGTCTACGATGGAAGTCACACCGGTACGCTCGTCAGGGGGGACGGCGTGTTCGCGCGCCTCCTCAAGAAGGAGGGGGTCTGCGTGGTCAGCGAGAGGGACGTCGAGCTCTGCAAGCCGTCGGTCGAGCATCCCGTCGCGCTGGTCATGGGCACCGGCCTGGGACATCTTGCCCAGCTGGTCAAACCCGTGCGCCGCATCGACTACCATGACATCGACGGCTTCCCCGAGGACGCCGTGCCGGTGCAGGGGCACAGCTTCGAGGCCATCATCGGCACCGTGGACGGGGTGCCCGTGGTGGTCTATCCCGGCCGCATCCACCTGTATCAGGGCTACAGCGCCACGGAGGTGGCGTCGCTCGTGCGGCACGCCGAGCGCCTGGGATGCAGGGACATCGTGTTTGCCTCCGCGACGGGCGCCGTGCCCGGTAACGCCCAGGTGGGTCTGGGCATCATCACCGACCAGGTCAACCTCACGGGAAAAAATCCCCTGGCGGAGTGGGACGGCACGCGCGACGTCCAGACGCCCTTCGTGGGCATGACGGACGCCTACACCCCCTACCTGCGCACCCTGGCGCGCGGTGTCGCCGATGACCTGGGCATCACGGTCGAGGAGGGGGTGCTCGCCGGCGTGCTGGGACCCTGCTTCGAAACGCCGGCCGAGGTCGCGGCGATGCGCCTCATGGGTGTGTCGTACGTGGGGATGTCCACCGTCAACGAGGTCATCATGGCGCATGCCCTGGGCATGAACGTGCTGGGCCTCACGCTGGCGGCCAACCAGTCGGGCGACCCTGACACGTCGCACGAGTCCGTGCTCGCGGAGGCCGAGCGTCATGCCGCTGACTTTGAGCGCCTGGTGCGCGGGGTGCTCCGCCTGCTGTAGCGTAAGGCGCGTGCTGCCGGGCGCGGGAGAATTCCCCCTTGCGCAGAGAAGATTGTTTCGGGTATCATCCTTCTGTTGCGCCGCTGGTTGACGTGACGCCATATGGAACGCCAGCTTAGCTCAGTTGGTAGAGCACCGCTCTCGTAAAGCGGGGGTCATCAGTTCAAGTCTGATAGCTGGCTCCATGCAAACGTGCAGGCCGTCGGGGGTGTCCCGGCGGCCTGCTTTTCATGAAACGGCCTTTTCCCTGGAGCCGCACGTCCCGGCATCGTCGTTGCAGCCATGTTCCTATAGGTTTGAGAGCGGCGACGGCGCCCATTCCGGGATTCCTATAGGTTTGAGCGCTTGCCTGACGCAGAACTATACGTTTGAGAGCCGCCTCGGTGCAGAGTTATACGTTTGAGAGCCCCCCTTGGGACAGAGCTATAAACTTGAGGATTCAAGAAGATTTTTACCTGGGAAAACGCGCCGCCGATTCCTCAAGCCTATAGGTGTGTCTCCCCGACGCTCGCAAACCTATAGCCGTGTGGCTCGCGGCTCGCAAACCTATAGCTGCAAAGCAACAAAGAAACGTGTCGGGTGCGATGAGACGCGCCAGGTAGGCAAATGTCACAGTCAAGGCCCTAGGAAGGTCTTCTGTGACATTTGCGCAGGCAGCTTGGGTACCATTCTCACCTGAAGAAGAACTGTAGACAGCGCAAGATTTTGTCCGCGCAGCGCGAGAGAGGCCAACCCATGGCGTCAGGCAAGTCCGCGACGAGCGCCCTTCCCAACAAGGGCGATCGCCGCAACAAGGGCGACCGCACCACCATACGTCGCACGCTCCACTACTTCTGGCGGGTCACCAGGCAGAAGCCGGGTGCCTTTGCGCTCTCCATCATCAGCAGCGTGGGTTACATCGCCCTGCTCACCTTCGCAAACCCCTACATCATGGGCCTCATCGTGGACCGCGTCCAAGCATCTCCCGTCGCGCCTGACCAGGTCTTCTCGGTGTTTGGCCCCTACATCCTGGGGCTGCTCGTCGTCAACGCCGTGGGGCAGACCCTCTCCAAGCTCCAGGACTACTCCGTCTACAAGCTCGAGATCAACGGCGACTACCAGCTCTCGCGCCTGTGCTTTGACACCTTGTCCAATCAGTCCATGACGTTCCACAACAGTCGCTTTGGCGGCAGCCTCGTGAGCCAGACTTCCCGCTTCGTGAGCGGATACGCGGGTCTTGTGGACGTGCTCACGTATGCCCTGTGGCCCACCGTCGCCTCCGTCATCCTCACCGTCGGCATGCTGGCCCCCACGGCACCGAGCTTCGTCGCCGTGCTCATGGTCATGCTCGTCCTCTACGTCGTGCTTGCCTACCGCATGTACCAACGCATCCTCGTGCTCTCCGCCAACGCGTCAAAGGCCCAGAACAAGCTCTCGGGCGTGCTCTCCGACGCCGTAACCAACATCCTCGCCGTCAAGACCTACGGACGTGAGGACTTTGAGCGCGAGACCTTCACCGTGGCCAACCGAGAGGCCATGGTCGCCGCGAACGCCAACATGCGCGCCTCCGTGCAGCGCGGCTTCATGACCTCGTTTCTCATCACGGTGATCATGTTCATCGCCTCGATCTTCGTGTCCGGCGGCAACGCCTGGTTTGGCATCAGCGCGGGTACGCTGGTCATGATGTTCACCTACACCTACAATCTCACGATGCGCTTCAACTACTTCAACTCCATGATGGCCCGCATCAACCGCGCCCTTGGCGACGCCGCCGAGATGACCCGCATCCTCGACGAGCCCACGCTCGTGGAGGACGACGAGGGGGCGCCGGCGCTCAAGGTCTCCTCGGGCGACATCGACTTTGAGCACATCGGCTTCAGGTATCCCGACGCCCCGGCGGACGACAAGGTCTTCGAGGACCTCAACCTGCATATACCGGCGGGTCAGCGTGTTGGCCTGGTGGGCCGCTCGGGCTCTGGCAAGACGACCCTCACCAAGCTGCTCCTTCGCCTGGACGACGTGCAGGAGGGGCGCGTCCTCGTGGACGGCCAGGACGTGAGCCACTGCACCCAGCAGTCCCTGCGCCAGCAGGTGGCCTACGTGCCCCAGGAGGCGCTCCTCTTCCACCGGACCATTCGCGAGAACATCGCCTACGGCAGGCCCGACGCCACCGAGGACGAAATTCGCTCCGCCGCGCGTCAGGCGAATGCCCTCGAGTTCATAGAGCGGCTGCCCCGGGGCTTTGACACCATGGTGGGCGAGAGGGGCGTCAAGCTCTCGGGCGGCCAGCGCCAGCGCGTGGCGATCGCCCGCGCCATCCTGGTGGACGCCCCGATCCTCGTGCTCGACGAGGCGACCTCCGCTCTGGACAGCGAGTCGGAGGCCCTCGTGCAGGACGCCCTCGAGAACCTCATGCGCGGCCGCACCGCGCTGGTGGTGGCCCATCGCCTCTCGACCGTGGCGTCCATGGACCGGATCGTGGTGCTCTCGCAGGGCGCGGTCGTCGAGGACGGCACCCATCACGAGCTCGTGGAGGCGGGCGGCGAGTACGCGGGCCTCTGGAGCAGGCAGACGGGCGGCTTTCTGGAGGGAGACGCCGCGGACGCCGCCGAGGCAGCCGAGGACTAGGCGCGCGGCGGTCTCGCTCCCGCCGCCGCTCACCTCCCTGTTGCGACCCTTGAGAACGGCATCACCTCAAGGCTCCCGTCCACCAGCTCGCCCAGGAAGACCTGTCGCGTCGACGTGTACCCCTGCGCCCTACGCGATGTTCAATTTTTTATGTACCACGCAACAAAAATATTGAACTTCTCAACTGATGACGCCAAGTCGCGTGCTATGCTTTGCCTCAAAATTGAACTATAGGAACCGTAAAATTGAACAACGTACTAAATTGAACATCGAGTACATTGAACTTTGGAGGCACCCGATGACATCGACGACGTTCGCCGAACAGCTCAGGGCCGCGATGGACGTCCAGGGGCTCAAGCAGGTCGACCTTGTG
This sequence comes from Olsenella massiliensis, assembly GCF_001457795.1. Lineage (GTDB taxonomy): Bacteria > Actinomycetota > Coriobacteriia > Coriobacteriales > Atopobiaceae > Olsenella_F > Olsenella_F massiliensis. The sequence continues at coordinate 20,422 of NZ_LN898209.1, forward strand.
CAGAGGGCGGCAGACCGGGGCCGCAAGCTGGGAAAGAGCCAGCTCTCGCAGTATCTCAGCGGCAAGACGGAGCCGCGGCCTGACATGCTCGAGACCCTGGCGGAGCTGCTGGGGATGCCGGTCGATCGCCTCTGCCCCCCGGCAGCGCCCCCCACGCCGGCCGCCGCCACCGCCGCACGGCCAACGACCACGCAGAAAGGCACGACCATGTCACGTCGCAGCTTCAAGAAGTCGAGCAAGCTCGAGAACGTCCTCTATGACGTGCGTGGGCCCGTCCTCGACGCGGCCAACCGCATGGAGGACGAGGGAGCCCACATCCTCAAGCTCAACATCGGCAATCCCGCGCCCTTCGGCTTCCGCACGCCTGACGAGGTCGTTCGCGACATGCAGCGCCAGCTCGTCGACTGCCAGGGCTACTCCTCAAGCCGCGGGCTCTTTTCGGCGCGCAAGGCGATCATGCAGTATGACCAGCTCAAGGGCATCGCCAACGTGGACGTGGACGACATCTACACGGGCAATGGCGCCTCGGAGCTCATAAACCTGTGCATGTCGGCCTTTCTGGACGACGGCGACGAGATCCTGATTCCGAGTCCCGACTACCCCTTGTGGACCGCCAGCGCCACGCTCGCGGGCGGCAAGGTCGTCCACTACGTCTGCGACGAGGACCAGGACTGGTACCCCGACATGGACGACATCCGCGCCAAGGTTACCGACCGCACCAAGGGCATCGTCATCATCAACCCCAACAACCCCACGGGCGCCCTCTACCCGCGCGAGGTGCTCCAGGAGATCGTCGAGGTCGCCCGTCAGCACCAGCTCGTGATCTTCTCGGACGAGATCTATGACCGCCTCGTGCTCAACGGCCAGGAGCACGTCTCCATCGCGAGCCTCGCGCCCGACCTGTTCTGCGTCACGTTCAACGGGCTCTCCAAATCGCACATGATCGCCGGCTACCGCATCGGCTGGATGACGCTCTCGGGCGACAAGTCGCTGGCCAGAGATTACATCGACGGCATCAACATGCTTTCGAACATGCGGCTCTGCTCCAACGTCCCGGCCCAGTCCATCGTCCAGACCTGCCTGGGCGGACATCAGCGCGTCAAGGACTACCTGGTGCCGGGCGGCCGCGTGCACGACCAGCGTGATTACGTGTATGAGCGCCTGAGCGCGATGGAGGGCGTCTCGGTGGTCAAGCCCAGCGCGGCCTTCTACATCTTTCCGCACCTTGATCCCGCACGCTTCAACATCACGGACGATGATCAGTTTGCCCTCGACCTGTTGAGGGAGAAGCGCGTCCTCGTCGTGGGGGGCAAGGGCTTCAACTGGGCGAAGCCCGGCTACTTTCGCATCGTCTACCTGCCGCGCATGCACACGCTGCAGGAGGCCATGGACGCCCTCGAGGACTTCCTCGGGCAGTATCGCCAGGGATAGGCGATAGGTCGCGGGGCACGCGAGCGCGTTCAGGGAGGTCACATGCTCAGGGCAAACTATCATACGCACACCGTGCTGTGCGACGGCGCGAACACCGCCGAACAGATGGTGAGAAGGGCCCTTGACCTTGGGTTTGAGCACCTGGGGTTCTCGGGTCACATGGACCCGGACATTCACATGGACTGGCCCGCCTACGTGAGCGAGATCGACCGGCTCAAGCGCGCCTATGGCGAGCGGATCGACATCCTGACGGGCGTCGAGCTTGACAACACGTTTGACCGGTCGTGCTGTCCGGGCGCCGAGTACGTCATCGGGTCAACTCACTTCCTGCCGGTCGCGACGGAGACGCCCATGAGCGTCGATGGCAGCCCTGAGACGCTCCGGCGGCTGTGCGACGAGTTCTACGGCGGAGACTGGTACCGGCTCACGCGCGCCTACTATGAGTTTGAGGCCCAGGTGCACGAGCGCACCGACTGCACCTTCGTGGGTCACTTCGACCTGGTGACGCGCTTCAACGACCAGATGCGCGCATTTGACGAGGGGGACCCGCGCTACCTCGCGCCGGCGCTCGAGGCCATGGAGCGGCTCGTGTCCGAGGGGGTCCCCTTCGAGATCAACTGCGGCGCGGTCAACCGCGGTCGCAAGCGCGAGCTGTATCCGCGCCATGAGCTGCTGCGGGCGCTGAACGACATGGGCGGGCAGATTCTGATCAACGCGGACGCTCACCAGGCGGAGAAGCTCGACGGGGGCTTTGACGTCGCGGTGCGCACGGCCCTGGCGTGCGGGTTCACGCACGTCAACATCCTGGCGCACGAGCCCGACGGCACGGTGGGCCTCAGGCAGCTGGCCCTTGACGCGCTGTAGGCGGCGTCTTGAGCGGGCCTGCGGCGCCGCCCGCGCAGACCTGCGCCGCGACCCGCCGCACCCCTCTCGCCGTCCGGCCTGAATAGGGTCCGCGCATCGGGGGCATACAATGGTTCAGGCGTTTTGGCGCCCGGGTGTACGGACGTCCGGGCGCGCACGCGAGCGGGCCCTGCGAGGCCCCTCGTCCGAGGGCAGGCCCCTCGGCCCAGGGCCGTGCCGCTCAGTGCGGCGCCGCAGGCAACGAACAGGCGGGAGTGCCGCGTGACAGGTACGATTGAGCCACAGAGGGCCGACGAGCGAGGGACGAGCCTGAACCCTGGCGTCCACCCGCAGGTTGAGGGCCCGTCCGAGGACGCCATCTACGGCGGGCGCTACCAGGACCTGGTCGCCCTGAAGGACCGTCTGCTCGCAGACGTGGACGCCCTGCGCGTCGAGCTCAAGGCCGAGCGGGGCGATGACCCCGTCGCCCATCTTCTCGGCCGCGTCAAGGGCCCCGCGAGCCTGCGCGAGAAGTGCGGCCGCAAGGAGGTCCCCGCGACGGCCGATGCCGCCTTCGGGCGCATCCATGACATCGTGGGGGTTCGCGTGGTGTGCACCTTTCTCAACGACGTCTACCTCATGCGCGACCGCATCGCGCGGCTGCCCGGCGTCAAGGTCGTCTGCGAGAAGGACTACATCCGCCACGTCAAGCCCAACGGCTATCGGAGCTACCACATGGTGGTCCGCGTGGACGGCGACCTCTGCGCCGAGTTTCAGCTGCGCACCATCTCGCAGGACACCTGGGCGGCCCTTGAGCATCAGATGAAGTACAAGCATGACCTCACGGGCAATCTCGCGCTCATCACGGCTGAGCTCAAGCGCTGCGCTGACGAGCTCGCCTCCACGGACCTCTCGATGCAGACGATCCGAGACATGATTCGCTCCTCTGACCTTTCGGGAGGTGACGTCCGATGCGACTGCTGATCGCCGAGGACACGCGTGACCTCAACCGCGCGCTCCAGGCCATCCTCGAGAACAACGGCTATGAGGTGTGCTGCGCCTTTGACGGCGAGGAGGCGCTCGAGCGGCTTCTGGCCGAGAGCTTCGACGGCGTCATCCTGGACATCATGATGCCCCGCAAGGACGGCATCGAGGTCCTTGGCGAGCTGCGCTCCCGCGGCGTCACCACCCCCGTCCTGCTCCTCACCGCCAAGGCGGAGGTGGATGACCGCGTGGCCGGCCTGGACGCCGGCGCCGACGACTATCTGCCCAAGCCCTTTGCCATGAGGGAGCTTCTCGCGCGGGTCCGGGCGCTGTGCAAGCGCCGTGACGCCTTTGGCGATGACGTCCTCACGCTGGGCGACGTCACCCTGAGCCCGTCAAGCTCGGAGCTCTCCGCCGAGAACGCGGTGCGCCTGTCCGTGAAGGAGTTCGAGCTCATGCAGCTTCTGGTCAAGAACGCGGACCGGCCCCTGACGCACTCCTTCGTCCTGTCCACCGTCTGGGGGGACGACCCCGACGCGACGAACGAGACGCTCGCCTTGTACCTCTCGTACCTGAGGGCCAAGCTCTCGTCAGTGGGCTCGTCGCTCAGGGTCGTCGAGGGCGAGGACCAGACCGTGCGTCTTGTCTCGTAAGGCTTGATGACTCAGGGAGGGACGACCATGGGAGAGCGATCCATCCAACGGCTGCGCCTCAAGATCATCGCCACGATGCTCGGGGCGTTCTTCCTCACCATGCTGCTCATAGCCGTGCTGGTCAACGGCGCCTACATGGGCGTCGCCCAGGCGCGCATGAACAACGTGCTGCAGTCCATCATCGAGCATGACGGCGTCCTGGTCGCGAGCGTCGCCGACAGCTCGCTCTCGATCGCGCAGCGCACCGCCCGCTACTTCATGGTCACCTTGGGCCCCGACGGGTCGCTCGTCTCGTATCAGGGCGGCAACGACCAGGACCTTGACCCCTCCCTAGGCGCCGACATGGCGCGTCAGGCGGTCTCCTCGATCTTTGAGTCCGGATCCGTCGGCGACTACTACTACAAGGTCGTCCACGCCTCCAACGGCGACGCCGTGGTGGCCTTCGTCGACGGCTCCATCGAGCTGGGGGAGGGGAGGCAGGTCCTCTCCTACACCCTCATCTTCCTGGGCGGCGGCCTGCTTCTTGCCTTCGTGCTCGTCTGGTTCATGTCCCGCCAGGCCATTCGCCCCGAGATCGAGGCGGCGCGGCGTCAGGGCGAGTTCATCACGAACGCGAGCCACGAGCTTAAGACCCCGCTCGCCGTCATCCGCGCCAACACCGAGCTTCAGGAGACGCTTCAGGGCCCCAGCGAGTGGGGGACCTCCACGCTGAGGCAGGTGGAGTATCTGGACGGCCTGGTCAGGCGCCTTGTCGAGTTCTCGCGTGACGAGGAGGACGAGTCGGCGCCGCTCGAGGATGTGGACGTGGCCGCCGTGGCGAGCGACGTGGCCGCCGGCTTTGCGTCGGTGGCCCGGCGTCGGGGCATATCACTCAGCTGCGCCCCAGAGGACGGCGTCGTCACCCCGGCGCGTCGGGACAAGGTCGAGCAGCTCGTCCGCCTCCTGTTGGACAACGCCACCAAGTACTGTGACGAGGGCGGGTCCATCGCGGTGAGGGTGTCGGTGCCGCGGCGCTCGAAGGTCTCGCTCAGGCGCCGTGGCGCGCGCCTGGTGGTGTCCAACAGCTATGCCAATGGCGGTGGCGTGGACTTCGATCGCCTCTTCGAGCGCTTCTATCGGGGCGATACGTCCCATTCGAACCAGTCGGGCTACGGCATAGGGCTCGCCGTCGCGCAGCGCATCTGCGAGCAGGCGGGCGGGTCGATTTGCGCCGGCTGGCAGGACGGCGTCGTGAGCTTCAGCTGCCTGCTGCCCTAGGGCCCGTCATGCGGCCACGGGCGCATCGGTGCGCCGTCTCCTCGTGCGACATGTCGGCTGACAATTGACTTACAATCTGATTACGATTAACTTACCAAGGACGTATGCCCGACGCGTCGCGACCGTCCGTGCGGCTGCGGCGGCCTGGAGGGTGCCCGTCGCCCGAATGACCGGGTTCTCAGGGGGAGGAACGCCGCATGCAGGCCTCACAGATCGCCATCTCCTTCTCCCAGTTTCTTGACATCCTTGGCCAGAACCCCTTCCTTGCCATCGTCATGGTCCTGATCATGGGGACGATCTTCGTCAACGGGGCGACTGACGCGGCAAACGCCATCGCCGAGCCGGTGGGGACGCGTTCGATCGGCGTGAACGAGGCCATAGCCATGAGCGTCATTTGCAACTTCGTGGGCCTCGTGGGCATGACGTTCATCACGACCGCGGTCGCCGACACCATGAGCGTGATGGTGGACTTCGGGGGAGACGCGCACGCCGCGCTCATCGCCCTTGCCGCCGCGACGGTGGGCATCGTGGCCTGGGGTCTCGTGGCCTGGGCCTTTGGCATTCCCACCTCCGAGAGCCATGCCCTCATAGCGGGCCTGACCGGCGGTGCGCTGGCGGTCTCGGGCGGTCTGGACGGCGTCAACGTCGCCGAATGGATGAAGGTCGTCTATGGCCTCGTCCTCTCCACGGTGCTCGGGTATGCCGCAGGATGGCTGCTCGCCAGGGTCATCCCCCTGGCCTGCCGTCACGCCGACCGTCGTCGGGCCAACGACCTCTTTGGCAGCATGCAGGTGCTGGGAGCGGCCGGGGTGGCGCTCATGCACGGCGCCCAGGACGGCGAGAAGTTCATGTCCACCGCCATGATGGCCGTCGTCCTCTCCACGGGCAGGACCAGCATGGAGGGCATCCAGTTTCCTCTGTGGATCATGGTGCTCTGCGCCGGCGTCATGGCCCTGGGCACGGCGGTGGGCGGCAAGAAGATCATCAAGACCGTGGGCATGAACATGGTGCGCCTTGACAAGTACCAGGGCTTCTCCGCCTCGCTCAGCGCCACCGTCTCGCTGCTCATCGCCACGCTCACGGGACTTCCCGTCTCCACCACCCACACGAAGACGGCGGCCATCATGGGGGCGGGCGCCGCGGAGAACGTTCGCTCCGTCAACTGGTCTATCGCTCGGGACATGGTCCTCACCTGGGTCTTCACCTTCCCGGGCTGCGGTCTTATCGGCTATCTTCTGGCGCGGCTCTTCCTGCTGTGGTTCTGAGCCATGCCGACGACATCCGCCCGGCGCGGCGGCGAGCGCGCCATCAGCATCGCAGGCTCTCGACGAGGGGGACACATGGCTCGCATCAAGAAGGAAGACCCGTTCTATGCGCTCTTCAGGGAGTTCTCCCAGGAGATCCTGAACGCGTCCGAGGATTACGTGAGGCTGGTTGGGGGGTATCCCGAGACCATCTCGATGATTCCTACGATGAAGTTGCATGAGACGCGCTCCGACGCGCACGTCCGCAAGATCATGAAGGAGCTGTATACCTCGTTCATCACGCCCTTCGACCGCGACGACATCAGCGACCTTGCGCTCAAGATGGACGACATCGTGGACTACATGGAGAGCGCCTGCACGGGGCTCGACCTGTTCAACATGAGCACGACGCGCGTCGAGGCGCACCAGATGGCCGAGCTCACGCACCAAGCCATCGTGGAGCTCGACGTGATGTTCAACCACCTGGCCAACTACAAGCGCGACCCACTCGTGCGCGAGAAGGCCATCGCCGTCGGCGAGATCGAGGACCAGGGCGACGCCGTCTATGAGCAGGGCATGCGCCACCTCTTCCACGACGACTCGCTTGACGAGGCGCGCCGCGGGCACGTGGTGGGCTGGCTGAGGGTCTTCGACCGCATGGAGGCCTCCCTCGACGCCTGCGACGCGGCGGCGGGCGTGGTCAGGTCCATCATCATGAAGAGCGCGTAGCGCAGCGGCCCACGCGACCACGCCCCGCGCGGCGGTCCCTTGCGCGCCCTGCCCTCACGTAGGCCTGTGCCAAGGCCGTGTTAACTGTCATGACACCTGTCTTGTCAGTTCGGACGACATGAGGCAGTTTCGGGTACCCTGGTCCCATGGGAAGGCGGCGAGGGAGGAGTTCCCATGGAGCGGCTGGCCGACAGCTATGAATTGTCCGAGCTTGAGAGACAAAGCCTGGACGCGGCCCTGCGGCGATATCGCGAGCGAGGCGCTTCACCCGCGACACGGGGCGATGCGGAATTTGAGGAGCTGCGCAGGCGGGTGGAGGAACTCAAGCGCCGCCGCAACGCCGTGGTGCTCGCGCACTACTACGTGCCGGCCGAGGTCCAGGCCCTCGCCGACCACGTGGGTGACTCCTTCCATCTGGCGCAGCTGGCCAAGACGCTCGACGCCGAGGTCGTGGTCATGTGCGGCGTGTCCTTCATGGCGCAGAGCGTGAAGCTGCTCAACCCCTACCTGCGCGTGCTGCTCGCCGAGCCCCGGGCCGACTGTCCCATGGCGCACATGGTTCTAAAGCGTGACGTGGACCGCGTGCGCCAGGAGTTGGGCGACGTCGCCGTCGTCGCATACGTCAACACCACTGCGGAAATCAAGAGCTGGGCGGACGTCTGCGTCACCTCGTCGAACGCCGTCAAGGTGGTGCGTGAGCTGCCTCAGGACAACATCCTGTTCATCCCCGACATGAACCTCGGCCGCTACGTGGCCCGGCAGGTTCCCGAGAAGAACGTGCTGCTCAACCGAGGCTACTGCCCCACTCACCAGCGCATCGTCCCCTCCGAGGTGGAGGAGCTCGAGCTGGCATATCCCACGGCCGAGGTGCTCGCGCATCCCGAATGCTCCGAGGAGGTGCTGGCGGAGGCGGACTTCGTGGGCTCCACCAAGCAGATCATCGACCACATAGCCGCAAGCGAGGGCAGGGACTTCATCGTCCTGACCGTCGTGGGCATCGCATACGCGATCGAGCGCGCCTGTGCGGGCCAGGGTAAGCGCGTCCACTTTCCCAGGACGCCGCCCATCTGTCCCAACATGGCCCTCGTCACCGCGGAGCGTCTCGTCTCATGCCTTGAGGACCTGTCGGGCGAGGTGGGGCTCCCACCCCAGGCCGATGCCGCCAACGCGCCCCTTGAGCGCATGCTCGAGCTGGCGTCCCGATGAGGGGGCGCCAGGCGGCCGGCCGGCCTGAGACCTCCTGCGACGTCGTGATCGTGGGCTGCGGGGTGGCGGGCCTCTATGCGGCCCTCAACCTGCCCCGCGCGCTCCGGGTCGTCATGCTCTCCAAGGAGGACCTCGCGAGCTGCGACTCTATGCTGGCGCAGGGGGGCATCTGCGTCATGCGTGACCATGACGACTACGGGCCCTGGTTTGACGACACCATGCGCGCCGGCCACAACGCCTGCCGCACCGCGAGCGTGGACACCATGATCTGGGAGAGCCGCGGCATCATCAACGACCTCATCCGCCTGGGCGTCTCATTTGACCGGCTGCCCGACGGCGGCCTTGACTACACGCGTGAGGGGGCCCACTCCCGGCCGCGCATCGTCCATCACGCGGACGTCACGGGCAAAGAGATCACCACCACGCTGCTGGCGCGCGTGAGGGAGCTTCCCAACGTGCGCATCCTGGCGTGGCGACGCATGGAGGACCTGGTCGTCGCCGAGGACGGCAGCTGCGCGGGCGTCGTCTGCCAGGACCCTGACGGGACGCGGGTCACGATTCGCGCCCATGACACGCTGCTCGCCACGGGCGGCGTGGGGGGCCTCTATGAGCGCTCGACCAACTTCGCCTGCCTCACGGGCGACGGCTGCCGCGTCGCCGCCGCGCACGGCCTTACGCTCGATCACATGAGCTGGGTGCAGGTGCATCCCACGACGCTCTACACGGGTCGTCCCGGACGCGCCTTCCTCATCAGCGAGGCCTGTCGCGGGGAGGGCGCCATCCTCCTCGACGCTCGTGGCGAACGCTTCGTGCAGGAGCTGCTTCCGCGCGACGTCGTGTCCGAGGCGATCAGGCGGCAGATGGAGGCCGACGGCCTGCCCTACGTCCGTCTCTCGTTCGAGCGCGTGGCGCCCGAGGTGGTGCGGGGCCACTTTGCCAACATCTACCAGCGCTGCCTCGAGGAGGGGCACGACCTGCTGCGCGAGCCCGTGCCCGTCGTTCCCGCCCAGCATTACCTCATGGGAGGCATCCGCGTGAACCGACACTCGCGCACGGGCATGGCGCACCTCTATGCCGCGGGTGAGACGAGCTGCAACGGCGTGCACGGCAAGAACCGTCTTGCCAGCAACTCGCTCCTCGAGAGCCTGGTGTTCTCCCGGCTGGCGGCACGAGACATCATACGAAGGAGGCATCACGCATGAACGACGTCACCCTGAGGCTCCACGCCGAGCCCCTGATCCTCTCTGCGCTTCGGGAGGACATCAGCTCAGAGGACCTGTCCACGGCGGCGATCGTCGGCGACGACGCACGGGGCGAGGTTCGCCTCATCGCCAAGCAGGACGGCGTCATCTGCGGGCTGGACGTCTTTGAGCGCACCTTTAGGCTCCTGGACGAGCGTGCCCGCCTGGAGGCGGTCGTGGGGGAGGGCGACGAGGTCCACGCCTCCCAGGAGCTGGGCGTCATGCGCGGCCGCGTCGTCGCGCTCCTCGCCGGCGAGCGCGTGGCCCTCAACTTCCTGCAGCGCATGAGCGGCATCGCCACGCTCACCCGATCGATGGCCCGCATGCTCGACGGCACGCGGACCCGTCTGGCGGACACGCGCAAGACCACGCCTAACCTACGTATCTTTGAGCGCGAGGCCGTGCGGGTGGGGGGAGGGGCCAACCATCGCTACAACCTCTCGACGGCGGTCATGCTCAAGGACAACCACATCGACGCGGCGGGCGGCATAGCCCAGGCCGTCGCCGCCGCGCGCCGCCGCGCGCCGTTCGTCTGCGCGGTGGAGGTCGAGGTGGAGACGCTCGGCCAGCTGAAAGAGGCGCTCGCCGCCGGCGCTGACGTGATCATGCTCGACAACATGGACCTGCCCACCCTGCGCGAGGCGGTGGCCGTCGCAGACGGCAGGGCGACGCTGGAGGTGTCGGGCAACGTGACGCCCGAGCGCCTGCGCGACCTTGCCGACCTGGGCGTTGACGTCATCTCCTGCGGAGCGCTCACGCACTCGGCGCCCATCCTCGACTTGAGCCTCAAGCACCTGCGGGTGCTTGGGACCGCCGGCGCGGGGCTCGACGGCGCGGCGACGGGCAGCGTGGGGGGCGCAGGACGATGAGGGGGCAGCCGGCGGGAGAGCGACGCCGCGAGCGTCTCCTCACGCTTTTGGGTGCGTCTCGCTCGGCGCTCACCGGCGCGCAGCTCGCGTGCCAGCTGGGCGTCAGCCGTCAGGTGATCGTGCAGGACATCGCCCTCATCAAGGCGCAGGGCGCGAAGGTCGTCCCCACCAGCCGAGGCTACCTCCTCGAACGGGAGCCGCCCGCCCGCCCGGTTCGCCTCCTCAAGCTGCGGCACGGTCTGGACCGGGTGGAGCTGGAGCTCAAGATCATCGTTGATTTGGGCGGCACGGTGGAGGACACGCTTGTGAACCATCGGACCTATGGTAGGCTGAGCGCCCCTCTCCATGTGTCCAGCCGCAGCGACGTCGCGCGCTTTTTGGACGACCTTGCGGGGAGTCGCTCCTCGCTGCTCTCCGAAGTCACCTCGGGCTATCACTTCCATCATGTGAGCGCACGCGACCAGGAGACGCTCGAGCGCATCGAGCGGGCGCTCGATGAGGCAGGCCTCCTCTGCGAGCCCACCGACTGGGAGCGCGCGGAGCTTAGCTGAAAAGCGCGCCCGCGTCTGCGCGGGGCGGGCCTCCCGGCGGGCGCTGCCGGCGTGCCGCATGATGTTTCGAGTGCGTCTCGGCTCCCTGTGGTCGCCCGAGGGTCCCCGTCGAGGCGCGTACACTTTTTGACAAGCGTGCCGCCGTGCGCACGGCGCGTACCCAAGATCCAAGGAGGACCACGCATGCAGAAGAAGGACCTCGACTGGGGCGGTCTCGGCTTTGCCTACCAGCCCACGGACTACAGCTATGTCTCGCAGTACCGGGACGGGGCATGGGACGAGGGGACGCTCACGAGCGACCACAGCCTTCGGCTTTCGGAGTGCGCGGGCATCTTCCACTACTGCCAGGAGATCTTCGAGGGACTCAAGGCCTATGCGACCGAGGGGGGCGACATCGTCTGCTTCCGCCCCGACCAGAACGCCGCGCGCATGTACGACTCGGCCAGGCGCCTGGTCATGCCCCCCTTCCCCAAGGAGCGCTTCGTGGAGGCCGTCGAGCGGGTCGTGCGCGCCAATGCCGCCTGGGTGCCGCCCTTCGGCTCCGGCGCGACGCTGTACATTCGCCCCTTCATGATCGCCACCGGCGACGTCATCGGTGTCAAGCCCGCTGACGAGTATCAGTTCCGCATTCTCGTGACGCCGGTCGGCGCCTACTACAAGGGCGGCGTCAAGCCCGTCAGGCTGCAGGTGTCCAAGTTTGACCGGGCGGCTCCGCACGGGACGGGCAACATCAAGGCCGGCCTCAACTATGCCATGAGCCTGTATCCCTCCGTCGAGGCCCATGCCGCGGGCTATGCTGACAACATGTTCCTCGACCCCCAGACGCGCACGTTCGTGGAGGAGTCGGGCGGCGCCAACTTCCTGTTCGTCGACAAGGGCGGGACGCTGGTCGTGCCGCAGTCCGCGACCGACTCCATCCTTCCCTCGATCACCCGTCGCTCGCTCGTCGATGTCGCAACGAGGCTCTTGGGCATGACCGTCGAGCAGCGTCCCGTCACCTTTGCGGAGATCGGCGACTTCGTGGAGTGCGGCATGTGCGGCACCGCCGCGGTCATCTCTCCCGTGGGTCAGGTTGACTTTGACGGGGGCTCCGTCGTCTACGGCATGGAGGAGGTGGGCCCCGTCATGCGCACGCTGCGCGAGACCCTGACCGGCATCCAGGACGGCTCGATCGAGGACACGTTCGGCTGGGTTCACAAGATCGACGTGGCGTAGGGACGCGGCGTAGGGCTCGGGGCCTTCTCGCGCGCCTCGGCCGGCTGCGTCGGCGTGGTCCCCATCGCCCCGGTCGGGGAGGCCTGCCGCAGGCTGGCGAACGGTGCCTCGCGCTCCTGGCGTATACTGACATGTCTGATGGCCGAGGAAGGCGACGTGCGCTCGCATGTCGCTCGTGGCCGCGGCCACGATGTCGCGCAGAGGGCGCGAGGAGGGGGCACGTCGCTATGGCACAGAGGATTCAAGGCACCGAGGACCTGGTGGGCGGCTACATGCGTGCCTGGCAGCATATGCAGGACGTGGCGCGCGAGCTTTTTGGCGCCTATGGCTTCGACCAGATCGAGACCCCGGCCATAGAGCAGGTTGACACCTTCGTCCACGGCATCGGCGCCTCCACGGACGTCGTGCGCAAGGAGATGTTCAGGGTGTTCTCGGGCGCCCTCATGGAGCGCATCCTGGCCGCCGGCGGCGAAGGCGGCCTCAAGGCAAGGCAGCGCATGGCGCTGAGGCCCGAGGGCACGGCCGGCGTGGTCCGCGCGGCCGTGGAGGGCAACTTCGTGCCCCAGGGCGCGGCGCCCGCCAAGCTCTGGTACGCGGAGGCCATGTTCCGCGGCGAGAGGCCCCAGAGGGGCCGCCTGCGCCAGTTCCATCAGATCGGCGTCGAGGTCCTGGGCGCACCCGACGCCGCCGTCGACGCCGAGTGCGTCATCATGCTCATGGAGTTCTACCGGCGTCTGGGCTTTGACGCCACCAAGCTGCAGCTGCGCGTCAACTCCATGGGCGACGCCAGCTGTCGCACCCGCTATCGTGAGAGGGTGCGCACCTTCATCCTCGCCCATCGCGACGAGATGTGCGACGACTGCCTGGAGCGTGCGGACATCAACCCGCTGCGCGCCTTTGACTGCAAGAACGAGCGCTGCCACGAGGTCATGCGAGACGCCCCCCTCGTCACGGACAATCTCTGCGACGACTGCGAGGCGCACTACGCGCAGGTGAAGGCCTATCTTGACGAGGCGGGCCTCGCGTACGTGGAGGACCCCACGCTCGTGCGCGGCCTGGACTACTACACGCGCACCGTCTTCGAGGTGGACGCCCTCGCGTCGGGCGTGGGCGCCATCGGCGGCGGCGGCCGCTACGACGGGCTCATGGAGCTGGAGGGCGGCAAGCCCACCCCGGGCATCGGCTTTGCCGTCGGCTTTGAGCGCATCGCTCTCGCCCTGGCGGCCCAGGGAGGCACGCTCGAGACCCCTGCGCCCGGCTGCGTCTACGTGGCCTGCGCCGCTCCCGAGCAACGTCAGGCCGTGTTCTCGGCGACCCTCGCGCTTCGTCAGGCGGGCGTCCGCACGGAAGCGGACTACCAGGGACGCTCGCTCAAGTCCCAGTTCAAGCAGGCGGACAGGCTGAGAGCAAGCGTCTGCGTCGTCATCGGCGCGGACGAGGTCGCGACGGCATCCGTGACCGTTCGCGACATGCGGACGCACGAGCAGCTGCTGGTGCCCGCCGCCGAGTTCGTCGGGAGGGTGAGGGCGCTTCTTGGCTAGCACGCTCGACGGCCCCTGAGGCCGCCGGCCGCGCTAGCGGGCGTCGCCTCCCTCGCCCGTGCCGACGAGCAGCTCGTCTCCCGCGTTGACGCCCTGGACGGCGGCCGATTCGCCGTCGCGGGCGAGGATGGTGACCTGCCTTCGCTCCCTGCTGGCAAGGTCCTTTCCGTTGCCCGCCAGGGTCACGACCTCCACGTAGCTCGTCTTGGAGGCGTCCGTCGTTATGGCGGCCAGAGGGATGACGACGGCGCTGGGTACGACCTTGGTGGTGATGGTGGCCGTCACGGCCGACCCCAGCCTGATCGTCGGGTCCGGGCTGCTCAGCAGCAGCGTGACGGCGTAGCTCGCGCCCTGCGCGTCGCCTTCTTCCGTGACCGGGGCGCTGTCGACGTGCGAGACGGTCGCCTGCGCGCTCACGTCCGCGATCTGGGGAAAGCACAGCGTCGCCGTCTGATTGAGTCCCAGCTGCCCGATGTCGTCCTGGCTCACCCGCACCTCTGCGCGCAGCGTGGAGAGGTCCGATATCTGGGCGAGCTGGCTCACCGCCCCCGCCGTCGCGCGCAGCTCCGCGTCAGACGAGCTGGTGCCCACCACGGCCGTCCCCTCCTTGACGAATAGCCTGGTGATTGTGCCGGAGGCGGGTGCGGTGATGGTTCGCCCGTCGGCCTGCGCGACCGCGCTCTCATAGCTGCCCTGGGCACCCTGGACGGCGGTCTCGGCCGCCTCCACCGCGCTGGCGAGCGAGCTGGGGTCGACGAGCCCGGCAGTTGCCGAGATGCTCGCCGCGCCGCCGACGCCCACGCCGCTTGCCTGGGCCTCCGCCCTGGCCTTGTCGGCCGCCAGGGCGGCATCCCAGGCCTGCTGCGCGGCCTGGTACTTGCCCTGCGCCTCCGCGAGGGCCGACTTCGCCGCGCCCAGCTGCGCCTCGGCCCTGCCGACCGCCGCGTCGAGGTTGTCGTTCTTGAGCACGAAGAGGACGTCGCCCTCGGTGACGTCTTGGCCCTCCGTCACCCGCATCTCCGCCACCGTGCCGTCGACCTCCGACGCCACGTCGGCGGTCGACCCCGCGACGATGGTGCCCGTCGCGCTGACCGTTGACGTGAAGTCCCTGAGCTCGGCCGTGACGACGGACGGCGCGGGCCTCCGTGCCTCCTGTTGGGCCGCCATGAAGGCGTCCAGCTGCTTCTTGGCGTACGTTGCCAGCACCAGGGCCAAAAGTGCGCACAGCGCCGCCCCGACGCCGACGAGCACTCGCGTGCGCCGCTGGCGCCTCGTCCTGCGGCGCGTCTGCGCCATGGCGAGTACCTCGGCGGGCGCGCGGTTGTCAACGCGGACGCCCCCGATGTCGGCGGTGTCGCCGACGCCCGCATCCGCAGCCGTGGCGTTTTGCGCGGACTCAGACGAGACTGCGTCGTCCGCGTCGGCGGGCTCGCTCGGCGCGGTTCCGTCGGTCAAGGCGGCATCCCCTTGCGCGCCGCCGGCGTGGCCGGTCGCGCCAACGATGCCTGACGATTCCGGGGCGTCCTCGCCCGCCTCGGGCAAGACGGGCGACGGTGCCGCGTGCCGTGCGGAGGATTCGTGGGTCTCTGGCATGGGGACTCCTTGCAAGCTGCGTGTACGTCGCTTGCCCCTAGCATACGGCATTGGGTTTGTCAGCCGAAGCATCCCTGGTAGACGGCTCGCCTGACAAAGACGGCACGGCTGTGTTTCTCCTGGGTAAGACCGTTCGCGCGCCGACGCCAGGGGCCATGAGGGCTGCTATCATGATTCGTCGCGTGCGTCGTCGCAGTCTACGCCGACGCATGGTCTGCTGATGGGCCGCCCGTACGGCACGGGGCGGCAAGAGACGAGAGGAAGAGCCATGCCCACGACCGACCCCATGCATGTCCACAGCATGCACACCCACACCTGCGGAGAGCTGCGCCTGGAGGACATCGGCCGCGAGGTCACGCTCACGGGCTGGGTGTGGCATCGCCGCGACCACGGCGGGCTGATCTTTGTTGACCTGCGCGACCGTGACGGCGTGACGCAGGTCTCCTTTGACCCCGAGCACTCCGGCGGCACGGCCTTCCACGTCGCCGAGACCATTCGCTCCGAATGGCCCGTCAAGGTCACGGGCGTGGTGCGCGAGCGCCCCGAGGGCCAGGACAACGAGAAGCTCGCCACCGGGCGGGTCGAGGTGCTCATCTCGGACATCGAGGTCCTGGGCGGCGCCAGGACGCCCGCCTTCCAGATAGAGGACCGCATCGACGCCGCCGAGGACGTGCGTCTGCGCTACCGCTACCTTGACCTGCGCCGCCCCAAGATGATGGGCAACCTCAGGCTGCGCTCCGACTTCACCTTCGCCATGCGCCAGGCGCTGCACGACCGCGCCTTCATGGAGGTCGAGACGCCCGCGCTCTTCAAGTCGACGCCCGAGGGAGCCCGCGACTTTCTGGTGCCGAGCCGCACGCAGCCGGGTCACTTCTACGCCCTGCCGCAGTCGCCCCAGCTGCTCAAGCAGCTGCTGATGGTGGGCGGCGTGGAGCGCTACTACCAGGTGGCCAAGTGCTTCCGCGACGAGGACCTGCGCGCCGACCGCCAGCCCGAGTTCACGCAGGTGGACATCGAGATGAGCTTCGTGTCGCAGGATGACGTCATGGGCGCGCTCGAGGAGGTGCTCGCCTCCGCCTTCGCCTCGATGGGTGTCAGGATGGAGCTGCCCCTGCGTCGCATCAGCTACTGGGACGCCATGGACAGCTACGGCACCGACAAGCCCGACACCCGCTATGACATGCGTCTTCATGACGTGACGTCCATCTTCGGCTCGTCCAGGTTCAAGCTGTTCGCGAGCGCCGCGGCGAACCCCGACCTGTTCGTCAAGGCCATCAACGCCAAGGGCGCCGGCGCCTGGCCCCGTGCCCAGATTGACAAGCTTGCCGACGTGGCCTCCGGCTTCGGCGCCAAGGGCCTCGCCTACATCGCCTTCCGCGAGGATGGCTCGGTCACGAGCCCCATCGTCAAGTTCTTCTCGGACGACGAGATGGCGGCGCTCAGGGCCGAGATGGACGTGGAGCCCGGCGACCTCGTGATGTTCGCGGTCGAGGGCCGTCTTGCCGCCGACGAGATCCTGGGCGGCATGCGCGCCCACATGGCGCAGGCGCTGAACGTGCCGCGCGAGGGTCACGACTTCCTCTGGGTCGTGGACTTCCCGCTGTTCCACTGGGACGAGGACCGCAAGGCATACGCCGCCGAGCACCAGCCCTTCACCCAGCCGGTCGAGGACGACGTCGAGCGCCTGGACACCGACCCGCTCTCCGTGGGTTCGCACACCTATGACTTCGTGATGGACGGCTTTGAGGCCGGCGGCGGCGGCATGCGCATCCATGACGCCGACCTCCAGATGCGCGTCCTCGAGAAGCTCGGCTTCACCAGGGAGCGGGCGCAGGAGCAGTTTGGCTTCCTCATGGAGGCGCTCGAGTTCGGCGCTCCTCCGATGGGCGGCTTCGCCCTGGGCCTGGACCGCGTGTGCATGCTGCTCGCGGGCGCGGACTCCATCCGCGAGGTCATGGCCTTCCCCAAGACCTCGAGCGGCTCCGACCTCATGAGCGCCGCCCCGAGCGAGGTCTCGGGCAAGCAGCTCAAGGAGGTCTCGCTGCGCCTGCTGTAGGGGCAGGTGGCAGGGGGCGTGATGGCCGAGAGAGGTTTGCGATGATGCACGAGACGATCGTCCAGGCGCTGGCCGTGGGGTTTGGCGGCTTTGCGGGCAGCGTGGGCCGGTGGGGGATAGGGGCGGCCCTTGAGGATCTCGCCCCTGGGCTTCCCGCCGGGACTCTCGCCGCCAACGCGCTCGCGGGACTCATCATCGGCGTCGTCACGGGCATGGACCTCGCGAGTCCGCTTGACGCGCGTCTGAGGCTGCTTTTGGCAACGGGGCTCTGCGGGGGCCTATCGACGTTCTCGACCTTCTCGGCGGAGACGCTCGCGCTCGCGGGCGCGGGGAATCTGCGCGCCGCGGCGGCAAACGTGATCGCCAACGTCGCGAGCTGCCTGCTGGCCGTGGCCGCGGGCCTGGCGCTTGGCAGGGTGCTCGCGGCGGGGGAGGCGTTGACGAGACGGATGTCGTGCGAGGGGCGCATGGGCGCCTCGGGCGTGAGCGCGTTGCGAGGGCTAGGGCGCCCGGCGGCGGGGTATACGACACTCGACCCAACAGACCTAGCGCCGCGCCGTCCGTCAGCGCGGCGCCTCGAGGAAGGCGAGAGCCCATGACCACGAAGGACCTCCAGCTATACGTCAAGGACGCCTGCCCCTACTGCCGGCGCGTCGAGTCGTTCATGAGCAAGGCGGGCATCGAGCTGCCGCTGCACGACATCGACGAGAGCGACGAGGACAGGGCGTACCTCATCGAGCACGGCGGCAAGCGCCAGGTTCCCTGCCTGTTCGTCGACGGACGGGCGCTCTATGAGTCCGATGACATCATCGACTTCCTGAGCAGGGAGTTTGACGTCAAGCCCGCCGGTCCCGCCGCCGCCGGCGAGCCCGCCGCGGGCGGGGCATGCTCGCTGGACGGGAGCGGCTGCAGCTTCTAGGCGCGCCGTCACGCCTGACGTCGCGCGTCTGACATGAGGAGGGTCCGACCCTTCCGGGCCGGACCCTCCCTTTGCCTCCCCGTGAGGCGGCGGTGCCCTGGCCGTGCGGCTTCTAGAGCAGCTTCTCCACGGCCGGCTTCACGACGCCCTCGACGTCGGCGGTGGGCTCAAAGCGTTCGACGACGTTGCCCTCGCGGTCGATGAGGAACTTGGTGAAGTTCCACTTGATGTCCGCGCTCTGCTCCCAGTTGGGGTCGGCCTTGCCGAGGATGTCTTTCAGAATCGGCGTGATCTTGTGGTTGGGGTCAAAGCCGGCATAGCCCTTCTCGCCCTTGAGCCACACATAGAGGGGGTCGGCGCCCTCGCCGTTGACCTCGATCTTGCCAAACTGGGGGAAGGTCACGCCAAAGCGACCGGTGCAGAAGGTGTGAATCTCGTCGGCGGTGCCGGGTGCCTGCTCGCCAAACTGGTTGCAGGGAAAGTCCAGGATCTCAAGGCCCTTCTCGTGCTCCTGCTCGTAGAGCTTCTGAAGGTCGGCGTAGGTGGGGGTGAAGCCGCACTCGGTGGCCGTGTTCACCACCAAGAGGACCTTGCCCTTGTAGTCGCCCAGGTTGACGTCCTTACCCTCGCGGTCCTTGACGGTGTAGTCATAGATGCCTGCCATGCGAGCCTCCAAAGTCAGTGGTGTGAATAAAATGATACTTAGACGCAATCATTTACGCCCTGATGGAGGCATACCCGTTTTGCGCTGCGGATAGGCCGAACATTCCGCGAATGGTCAGGTGCCGTCGAAGTCTTATGACCGCACGCGAACAACGACGTATTGCGATGCCAGCAGCAGGAACAGGGCCGCCATCGAGAGCGCATAGGCGTAGACCGCCCCCTCGAACCCGATGACTCTCACCAGCGTCATGCTCAGAAGGACGGAGACGCCGAACGCGATGAGATAGAGGCGGCTTGCCAGCTCCTGGCGCCGCTGCACGGTTATGATCTGATAGAGGAAGTCGACGACGGCGGAGAGGCCCCCCGCCACGACCATGAGATACAGCTGGTTGCGCAGAGGCTCAAAGTCGGTGCCGTATAGCAGGTTGAGCAGGGGTATGCCCACGAGCGCGTTGAAGGCGACCATGGCCACGGTGATGCCCACGGCCAGCGCGATGACCACGATGACAATCAGGTCAAAGCGCTTGCGGTGCGACGGGTTGGACCAGATGGTGGCAAGACGGACGAGCTGGGGCCTGTAGATGAGGCTCACGCTCATGGCGATGCCCTGGGCCGGAAAGTAGATGGCGTTGAAGAAGAGCTGGCTGTCGTAGGGCAGGCTTCCCTCCATGGCAAACTTGGGGACGGTCTCGATAAGCGAGAAGAGGAACGTCGCCAGGAACGTGGGGGCGCAGTCGACGAAGATCTGCCTGACCTCCACGAGCTCCCAGCCGCGCGAGCGCTCGGTCTCGAAGTAGGTGAGGGGTATCGTGACGAGCAGAAGGGACGCCGCCGCGACGCCCGCCATGGCCATCGAGGAGGTCGCGACCCCACGGGTCAGCACGAGGGCAAGGCAGAACGCCACGATGCCGCCCGCGCAGCGCAGCACTTGGGAGAGGCCCGAAAGCCACAGCTTGTCCTGCTGCTGAAGACGACCCTCGTACACGTCGGCGATGGAGTCGACGACCCTGAAGGAGAAGGTGCCCAGGCAGATGGTGAGCATCTCGCCCTGCCCATAGCCGCGCAGGGCGCACAGCAGCCATCCCGCCCCCGCCATGAAAAGGCAGGTCAGGACTCTCTGGAGCTGGTAGGCGCCAAAGGAGTTGGTCTCGTCGACGTCGGACACCTGATATGTCCGCACCCCGTACATGCCCACGAACTGGATGAGGTTGGCATACACGAAGGCCATGGAGAACATGCCCGCCTGCTCGGTACCCACGAGCTGCGAGGAGACCATCGTGAGCAGGGGAAAGAGGGCGCCCCAGACGCCCAGGCCGACGCTGTTGAACGCATAGTCGAGCGTCGTGCTATGGCTGGCGTAGCGAGCCGTCTGGTCGGCGAGCGAGCCCGAGAACACGGCGGCGATCAGGCGGTCCCACCACTGGTTGGCAAGACGCGCCAGCAAGGGCTGGCGCGGGCCCGAACGCTCGCGGTCCCCCTCGCGGGACTGCGGCATCACGAGGCTGCCGTAGCGAAACGCCCGTTGCGACGCCGCGTCCCGTGCGCCCCCGCGCCCGCCTCGCCCCATGTCCAGATGACGCCGCGCGGACGTCGGCCGAAAGGGAAGGTGGGGCATACGCGCTCCTCGCTCGGGTCGGGATGAGGGTCTGAACTGTCATTCTAGCGCGCCGTCGCGGTGCGGGGAGTTGATGGAAGCGTAAAGATTGGGTTTCGCCCGCCGCCATCGTCGGCGAGGGCGTGACCGAGGGTCTAAGCTACTGTACGGTCTTTTCTCATGCTCGTCCGACAGCGATGGAGGGTGTAGTGACCCAGATACGCCAGCACGCAGAACAGGTGTCCGTCCCGGTTGAGCGGCGGGGGGCGAGCGCACCCGACGCCGAGCAGGACGCGGCCCGCAGGACCGTCTCCGTGGTGAGCGTGCCCGATGACCTCAAGGAGAACCTCGCGCTCTTCCTGCGCCTCGTGCGCAAGGTCCTCACCGAGTACGACCCCTCGATTCGCGCGACCTTCGACCGCCTTCTGGCAGACTCCTTCGACGTGAGCGCCCGCAGGGATGAGGAGACGGGCCCGTCTGCGTCCGACGAGTCGGTCAGGGACGCCATCAGCGCGCTCGAATCCCTTGACGTCGAGTCGTCCGTCATGCTGACGCGTGCCTTCGCCACCTTCTTTCACCTGGCCAACATCTGCGAGGAAAACTACCGCGTCTCCACCCTGCGCAAGC
The DNA here is from genome assembly GCF_001457795.1 of Olsenella massiliensis. GTDB lineage: Bacteria > Actinomycetota > Coriobacteriia > Coriobacteriales > Atopobiaceae > Olsenella_F > Olsenella_F massiliensis. Next base: position 41,638 of record NZ_LN898209.1, read on the forward strand.
GCGAGGGGGCCGTTCCCGTCACGGCCGACATTGACCCCATCAACGACATCACGGTGGCCTATCGGCGCCTTGTCGACGAGTGCGGCCGCGGCAAGGCGCTGGCCCTGCTCAATCGCCTGGAGTTTCATCCCGTCTTCACGGCGCACCCCACGGAGGCGCGTCGCAAGGCCGTCGAGGGCAAGATTCGTCGCATCTCGGCCCTGCTTGAGGAGCGCACCCTGCTGGCGGGCGCCGCGCTGCGCGAGAACGAGCGCAAGATGCTCCAGGAGATCGACGCGCTGCTGCGCACCTCGCCCATAGCCATCAAGAAGCCGACCCCCGTCGAGGAGGCCGACACCGTCATCGACATCTTCGACAACACGCTCTTTGACATGATCCCCGAGGTGTATCGCCGCTTTGACGACTGGGAGCTTGGCGAGAAGGCCGGCACGGTCAGCCCCATCTGCCCCGCCTTCTTCCATCCCGGTAGTTGGATCGGCTCCGATCGCGACGGCAACCCCTACGTGACGGCGAGGGTGTCGCGCAAGGTCGCGGAGAAGTACCGCGTGCACGTGCTCGAGACGCTGGCGGACGCCACGCACGCGGTGGGTCGCAACCTGACCTTGGACGCCGCCTCCACGAAGAGGTCGGACGAGCTGCTCAACCTCTGGAGCCATCAGGTCGAGATGAGCGAGGCCATCACGGCGCGCGCCCAGGAGGTCTCCGCCTCGGAGCTGCATCGCGCCACCATGATCGTCATGGCGCAGCGCCTGCGTGCCACCATCACGCGCACGGCCGACCTCATGTACCGGGACGCCGACGCCTTCATCGAGGACTTGCGCGTGGTGCAGCGCTCCCTTGAGCGGGCCGGCGCCGTCCGCTCCGCCTACGGGCCGCTCCAGAAGCTCATCTGGCAGGTCCAGACCTTCGGCTTTCATCTCGTCGAGATGGAGTTCCGCCAGCACTCGCTCGTTCACACCCGCGCGCTCGACGACATTCGCGAGCACGGGCGCTGGGGCGAGCGGGGCGAGCTCGACCCCATGACCCGTGAGGTCCTCGACACCTTCCGCGCCATCGGCTCCATCCAGAAGCGCAACGGCGTCAAGGCGGCGCGCCGCTACATCATTTCGTTCACGCAGAGCGTGCAGAACGTCGCCGACGTCTACGAGCTTGCGCGCCTGGCGTTTGCCCACGAGGAGGACGTCCCCACGCTCGACGTCATCCCCCTCTTCGAGCAGATCGAGGACCTCGAGAACGCGGTGGAAACCTTGGACGGCATCATCAGGCTTGACGCCGTCCAGAGACGTCTGCGCCAGACGGGCCGCCGGCTCGAGGTCATGCTGGGCTACTCGGACTCCTCCAAGGACGAGGGCCCCACGGCGGCCACGCTCGTGCTGCATACCGCGCAGGCAAACATCGCCGCCTGGGCCGAGGAGAACAACATCGACCTGGTCCTGATGCACGGCCGCGGCGGCGCGGTGGGCCGCGGCGGCGGTCCTGCGAACCGCGCGGTCCTCTCGCAGCCCAAGGGTTCCGTCAACTGCCACTTCAAGCTCACCGAGCAGGGTGAGGTCATCTTTGCCCGCTACGGCAATCCCACCTTGGCCCTGCGCCACGTGGAGTCCGTCGCCGGCGCCACGCTGCTGCAGAGCGCCCCGTCCATCGAATACGTCACCACGGAGTCCACGGCCAAGTACGCCGACCTCGCGGCCGCTCTGGACAAGGCCTCACGCGCCTGTTACCTGGACCTGCTGAACACGGACGGCTTCGTGAGCTGGTTTGGCACCGTCACGCCGCTGTCCGAGATCGGACTCATGCCCATCGGCAGCCGTCCCGCCAAGCGCGGCCTGGGCGCCTCGTCCCTGGACGACCTGCGCACCATCCCGTGGATCTTCTCCTGGTCGCAGGCGCGCGTGAACCTGGCCGCCTGGTATGGCCTTGGCACGGCCTGCGAGAGCTACGGCAGGATCGACCGTCTCAGGGAGGCCTACGCCGAGTGGCCGCTGTTCACGACCTTCATCGACAACATCGAGATGTCTCTGGCCAAGACCGACGAGCGTCTGGCCAAGATGTACCTCGCGTTGGGGGAGCGAGAGGACCTCGCGCGGAAGGTGCTTGACGAGATGGCCCTCACGCGCTCGTGGGTGCTGTCCATCACGGGCAACGAGTGGCCGCTCTCGAGCCGCCGCATCCTGGGGCCCGTCATTCGCCTGAGGCTGCCGTTCGTCAACGTGCTGTCGCTGACGCAGGTGCTGGCGCTCAAGGTCATGCGCGAGCGGGGGGACAAGCTGACGCCCGAGGAGCGCGAGCGGTTCATCTACCTCATTCTCTGCACCGTGAGCGGGGTCTCCGCCGGCCTGCAGAACACCGGCTGAGGCAGGCAGGACCACATTATCTTGCGCCGTCACCCGTGCGCCCGCGCTGCTGGCGCGGGCGCATTCGGCATGGGGCGCGCGAAAAAAGTTTGCCGCAGATTCCTTTCTACCCTTGTGTCCGCAGAAGTAAACCGTATAATACTTTTTGATAGGGCTTACTAACACCTGTCGGAGTTCACGTCGGTCACCTGGGGGTGCGTCATGGAAGCGGTGCGGAGCGGAGCGCGTGTGAGTGCGGTCCAGCAGCGGTGCTCGGCAGGGGAGCAGCTTCCCCTTGCCCTGGTCAGCGAGGGTTCGACGGTGCGCGTCCTCAAGGTCAGGGGCGCCTTGGAGCTGCGTCAGCACCTTCAGGAGCTGGGATTTGTCCCGGGAGCCAACGTCGACGTCGTGGCACGTGCCGGCCGCGACGTCCTGGTGAGCGTCAAGGGATCCAGCATCGCCCTCGGGCGCGACATGGCCCTGCGCATCATCACGACATAGGTCATCCTCATCGCCCTCGTGCTCCGCGCGGCCCCCGCGGCCAGTCGCGCGCGGCGTCATGCGGGCGAATCTCATCTTGAATCGGTATCGACGCGACGCCTGCGGGCGGCGTATGACGAAGGGAGCACACATGGCGAGTCTGCGGGACGTGAGGGTGGGGGAGGCCGCCACGGTCACCAAGCTGGGTGGCACGGGGGCGGTCAAGCGACGCATCATGGACATGGGCGTCACCAAGGGCACGCGGATCCTCGTGCACAAGGTCGCGCCCCTGGGCGACCCCATCGAGGTCACCGTGAGGGGGTTTGAGCTGAGCCTGCGCAAGGACGAGGCGGGATGCATAGAGGTCGCAGACGTCAGGCGGGGAGCCTGAGGGCGACGTGGCGCACGCCCGCCGGTAGAGGGGGCAGCGCGTGACGAGGGCTGCGGCCCCTCTTTTTTCGCCGCCTAGTTATCCTGAGCTAACAGACGCATGCCCTCGGGCATGTCCTCAGGGAGCAGTTGTGAACGTCTGCGACGACCGTCGCAGGCCCGTGACATGCGGTCGCCGACCGGGCGCCGTCATCGCAGGGCCACTCACGAATCGATTGGAGATGCAATGCCCGCACCAACGACCATTGCCCTGGCTGGTAATCCCAACTGCGGCAAGACGACTCTATTTAATGAGCTCACGGGCTCAAACGGCTACGTGGGCAACTGGCCGGGGGTGACGGTCGAGAAGAAGATGGCCTCTTGGCGCTCCGACCACGACGTGATCTTCGTAGACCTTCCCGGCATCTATTCGCTGTCGCCCTACTCCCCGGAGGAGGTCGTCTCGCGGGACTATCTCGTGAAGGAGCGCCCCGACGCCGTCATCAACCTCATCGACGTCACCAACCTCGAGCGCAGCCTCTATCTTGCCACACAGGTGCTCGAGGCCGGTCGTCCCATGGTCGTGGGACTCAACATGTGCGACCTGCTCAAGGGGCGCAAGGACAAGATTGACGCCGAGCTTCTGTCCGAGCGCCTCGGTGTTCCCGTGCTCGAGGTCTCGGCGTTGCGCAACACCAACCTTGACGCCCTCGTCAATGCGGCGGTGGATGCCGGGAGGTCCGGCAGGGCGCCAGGCGGCGTCGCGTGCTTCACGCCCGAGCTCGAGAAGGCGCTCGAGGACATCCAGTCCATTCTGGGGGATGCCTGCGCGCCCGAGCTCGCCCGCTGGTATGCCATCAAGGTCTTCGAGCGCGATGCCGAGGTCCTGCAGGAGCTGGGGCTCGACGAGGCAAGGCGCGCGCGAGCCGAGGCCGTCATCGCGGCCGTCGAGAAGGACCGCGACGACGACGCGGAGTCCATCGTCACCTCGGAGCGCTATGAGTGGATCGCCACGGTCGTAGACGACTGCGTGAAGAAGGCCCCCAAGCAGCTCACCACCTCGCAGAAGATTGACCGCGTGGTCACCAACCGCGTCCTGGGCCTGCCCATCTTCGCGGCCGTCATGATCGCCGTGTACTGGTTTGCCCTGGTCGCCGTGGGAACTCCCGCCACGGACTGGGTCAACGACAATCTCTTCTCGGACGGCTTCTTCATAAGCGCGCAGGGGTCGGCGGACTACACGCAGGCCAAGGAGGCGTGGGACGAGCATCATTACGCCGACCAGATCGGCGGCTATCTTGACGCCGCCAAGGAGGCGGGCGTCGATGTCGATGGCGTCCAGGAGGCCATCGACGCGGAGGAGAGAGGCGACGAGGACGTCGCCACCATCTCCGCGTTCATGAAGGCGGCAAAGGACGCCGGCGTGACCGCCGAGGACGTGCCCATAACCGACGAGGACGGCAACTTCGTGGACGACGAGGGGGAGGCCATCACCAAGGAGGACGCCGACGGCAACCCCATCCTCGACGAGGGCCAAAGGCAGGGGCTCATTCCCTCGGTGAGCCTCGACCAGTTCAAGGAGGCCGTCGAGACCCCCGAGCCCGACCAGCATGACTACCCGGGGTTCGTGGACTCCCTGCCCAACGCGGCGAGCGGCCTGCTCGACGGCGCCGGCGCGTCCGACCTCGTGAAGTCGCTGGTCATTGACGGCATCATCGGCGGCGTCGGCTCCGTGCTCGGCTTCATTCCCCAGATCTTCTTTCTCTTTGTGGCGCTCTGCTTCCTTGAGGACTGCGGCTACATGAGTCGCGTCGCCTTCGTCATGGACCGCGTGTTCCGTCGCTTCGGCCTGTCGGGCAAGTCGTTCATCCCCATGATCGTCTCCTCCGGCTGCGGCGTCCCCGGCGTGCTCGCCACCAAGACCATCGAGAACGAGCGTGACCGTCGCATGACCGCCATGCTCACCACCATGATTCCCTGCTCGGCCAAGCTTCCCATCATCGCCCTGGTCATGGGCGTCCTCGCCGGGGGCTCCAACATGTGGTGGGTGGCGCCCCTGTTCTATCTTATGGGCATCGTAGCCATCGTGGTCTCGGCCGTCATGCTCAAGAAGACCAGACCTTTTGAGGGCGAGCCCCTGCCCTTTGTCATGGAGCTGCCCGCGTACCACTTCCCAGCCGTCCGCTCGTGGTTCCTGCACGTCTGGGAGCGCGTCGGCGCCTACGTCAAGAAGGCGGGCACGATCATCTTCGCGGCGGCCGTGGGCATCTGGTTCCTCTCCAACTTTGGCGTCGCGGGCTGGGAGGGCGGCGACGGCGGCTTTGGCTTTTTGCCCGGCATGGAAGGCGTGCCCGACAGCTTCATGGACTACTCCATCCTCGCCGGCTTCGGCGGCGCCCTGAGCTTCCTCTTCGTTCCCCTGGGCTTTGGCAACTGGCAGGCGGCGGCATCCTCGATCTCGGCCCTCATCGCCAAGGAGAACCTTGTGTCCACCTTTGGCGTCCTGTACGGCCTTGGCGGCGCCACCGAGAACTCCGTGGGCATGTGGCAGGGCTTTGCGAACATGTTCACCATTGGAGGGACGCTCCACGTGGGTGCCATGTGCGCGTTCGTCGCCTTCAACATGCTCTGCGCTCCGTGCTTCGCGGCCATGGGCACCATCCGCAGGCAGATGGAGTCGGCGCGCTGGACGGCGTTCGCCATCGCCTATGAGTGCATCTTCGGCTGGGTCATCGGCCTGTTCATCAACCAGTTCTACGAGCTGGTGGCGTTCGGTCAGTTCGGCTTCTGGACGGTCGTCGCGTTTGTCCTGCTTGCCGCGATGCTCTTCCAGATCTTCCGTCCCGCGCCCGTCTGGGACAAGCCGGACGAGAAGGTGCTCTCAAGCCTCACCGACCCGGGAGAGGCGGCGTAGCCTCTCGGCGCCGTGCGGGCCCGGCGAGCCTGGGCCCGTGCGCGCCCGGAGGGAAGCACGAGACACGAAGGCCCCCGGCGCATCGTCGCCGGGGGCCTTCGTACGTGGGCGAAGGGACGCCTACGAGAGGAGCATGCGGTCGTTGGCAAGCTCGCCGCCCGAGACCTCCTCGAACTTCTGAAGCAGGTCGGCCACCGTGAGGGCGGCCTTCTCGGCGCCGGCGACGTCGTAGATGACGTTGCCCTCGTGCATCATGATCAGACGGTTGCCCAGCCTGATGGCGTCGTTCATGTTGTGAGTGACCATCAGGGTGGTCAGGCGGTCCTCGTCCACCACGCGCCGCGTGAGGCTGAGCACCTTGGCGGCGGTCTTGGGGTCAAGGGCGGCGGTGTGCTCGTCCAGCAGCAGGAGGCGCGGCTTCTGGATGGTCGCCATGAGCAGCGTCACGGCCTGTCGCTGCCCGCCGGAGAGCAGCCCCACCTTGGAGCTCAGACGGTCCTCAAGGCCCAGGTCGAGGGATGCAAGGCGCCTGGCGTAGTCCTCGCGCTCCTCGCGGGTGATGCCCCAGGCCAGGCCGCGCGGCCTGCCGCGCCGCTTGGCGAGGGCGAGGTTCTCCTCGATCTGCATGTCGGCGGCGGTGCCGCGCATCGGGTCCTGGAACACGCGACCCAAATATCGAGCGCGGCGGTGCTCCGAGAGCAGGCTGACGTCCACGCCGTCCAGCTCGACCGTGCCGCCGTCCAGCGGGTAGACGCCCGCGATCATGTTCAGGAGCGTGGACTTGCCCGCGCCGTTGCCACCGATGACGGTGACGAAGTCCCCGTCATCGAGCGTGAGGCTCACGCCGGTGAGCGCGGGCTTCTCGTTGACGGTGCCCCTGTTGAACGTCTTGGTGACATCCGTGAGCCTGAGCATCAGCGCTCGCCCCCCTTCTCCTGTCGAGCAGGCGCGCCATCGCGACCGTCCCTGCCGCGCGCCCCGGCGTCGCCCATGGCGGGCGTGCCCCTGCGATACGCGCGCCTGCGCTGCTGCCTCTCGAGGACCACGGGCACGGCGAGCGCCAGCGCCACGATGACGGCGGACAGCAGCTTCATGTCATTGGCGTCGAGGCCCATCTGCAGGACCACGGCGCGGATGATGAAGTACACGATGGAGCCCATGACCACGGCGGTGAGCCTGCTGCCGAACGAGATGAGCCGGCCGGGCGCGAAGCGGCCCAACACCTCGCCGATCACGATGGCGGCCAGGCCGATGACGATGGCGCCCGTGCCCATGCCGACGTCGGCATACTTCTGGCTCTGGCAGATGAGCGCGCCGGAGAGGCCCACGAGCCCGTTGGAGAAGGCCAGCGCGATGACCTTGGTCACGCGCACGTCGATGCCCAGGGCGCGGCACATGTCCTCGTTGTTGCCCGTGGCCCGAAGCGCGCTGCCGACCTCGGTGCCAAAGAACCAGTACATGAGGACGATCGTGGCCGCGGCGATGACGACGCCCACGACGAGCGTGGCCGCGGCCTGCGTCACGCCCAGGAGGGCGGCCAGCCGCGTGAAGACGGTGTCCACGTTGAGCAGGGGAACGTTCGACTTGCCCATGACGTGCAGGTTCACGGACCAGAGCGCGATCTGGGTGAGGATGCCCGCGAGGATGGCGGGGATGTCAAAGAGGGCATGCAGAAGGCCCGTCACCAGGCCTGCCATGAGGCCCGCGACGACGCCCAGCAGCACGCCCACCACGGGGTCGAGCCCCAGGGCGACGGCCGCGACGGCCGCGACGCTGCCGCCGAGCGCGAAGCTGCCGTCCACGGTCAGGTCAGGGATGTCGAGCATCCTGAAGGTGATGAAGACGCCGAGGACCATGATACCCCAGAGTATTCCTTGGGAGAGGGCCCCCATCAGGGCGAGCTGCATATGGTTCCTCCAATGGCTTGTTACCGCGACCCGTTCGCACAGGGAGGGCGCCGGCGGTCGTGCGGACCACAGGCGCCCCCTGGCCAACTTTACGTGTTCACTATACCTGTGTCTGGCTGTCGCCGAGCACGGAAAGGTCCACGTCGAGCTTCTCGGCGACCTTCTTGTTGGAGACGAGCGCGCACTTGCTCACGTCAAGGTGCTGGATGGGCATGTCGGCCGGCTTGCTCTCGCCCTTGAGGACCTTGACGGCCATCTGGCCGGCGAGCTTGCCCAGCTCCTCGTAATTGATGCCATAGGTGGCCAGGCCGCCGTTTTCGACCATGCCCACGTCGCCCACGATGACGGGGAGCCCGTTGTCATTGGCGACCATGGCGACGGTGGTCATGCCTGCGGCGATGGTGTTGTCGGTGGGGGCGTACGCCACGTCCACCTTGCCCACCATGGACTCGACCACCTGCTGGATCTCGTTGGAGCTCGAGACCGAGAAGTGCGTGACGGCCAGGCCGTGGGAGGCCGCCGCCTCGTCGGCGAGCTTCACCTGCACGTCTGAGTTGGACTCCGCGGTGCAGTAGAGGACGCCCACGGTCCTCGCCGCAGGGAACAGCTTTGCCAGCAGGTCGAACTGCTCGGCGACGGGCGTGAGGTCGGAGCTGCCGGTGACGTTGTTGCCAGGCTTTTCGTTGGAGGCCACGAGCCCCGAGGCGGCAAAGTCGGTGATCGCCGTGCCGATGATGGGAATGTCGGTGGTGGCGCCCGCGACCGCCTGCGCCGCAGGGGTGGCGATGGCGAGGATGAGGTCCTCGCCGGCGTTCACGAGCTTGGTGGCGATGGTCTGGCAGGCGGACTGGTCGTTCTGCGCGTTGTTGTCGTCCACCTGGTACGCGATGCCCGACGCGTCCAGCGCCTTAAAGAAGCCCTTGTGCGCCGCGTCGAGGGCGGCGTGCTCGGTCAGCTGCAGCACGCCGATCTTATACCCGTCCGCGCCGGCCGAGGGGGCCGCTCCCGAGCAGGCGGAGAGGGCGGGGAGGGCGACGCCGAGGGCGCCGAGGCCTCCCATGAGCCTGAGGGCGTCGCGACGGGTGAGCTTGTTGTCCATGAGTCACTCCTTGCTGTGTGCCGCCAAGACGCGTGCCCGCGCCAGACGAGCCCGGGATCGACCGGATGGGGCCGGGGCTGCGGGCGTCGCGGGACGCGCCTCATTGATGAGTTGCATCCTATGCCCTGACTGCCGTCGGCGGCACGGGTGAGAGGCATCTACTAACAGAGTTGTAACTGCCGCGCAAACCGCCGCGCCCGCCTCGCGCCGCCCGCCAGCCTCGACGTCGTCATGTTCGATCTGCCCGCGCCCGTGACGCGGGATGCCGGCAGGGGAGGCCACTGTCCGAAGGCGGGGCGTTTTCCACAAATACCTGTGTTTGGGTGGGAATATATCCGCCCCGTCGGTCGCAAGATGGCTCCGATTATCAAAAAAGATTGCGCTATAGTAAATATGTCTGGGACGCGTCTGCGTCTAGGGGTAGGGGCACGTGCCGGGCGTCAGTGGAAACCCCACCAGAAAGACTGGTGGACCGTATCGCTTTTCTAAGGAGAGGATATGGCGAGAAAATTCAAGTCGATGGACGGCAACGAGGCCGCCGCCTGGGTCTCGTACGCCTTCACCGAGGTGGCGGGGATCTACCCGATCACGCCATCCAGCCCCATGGCCGACCATGTCGACCAGTGGGCCGCGCACGGCCTGAAGAACGTCTTCGGCACGCCCGTCAAGGTCGTCGAGATGCAGTCCGAGGCCGGCGCCGCCGGCACGGTGCACGGCTCTCTGGGCGCCGGCGCCCTCACGACGACCTACACGGCGTCGCAGGGCCTGCTGCTCATGATCCCCAACATGTACAAGATGGCCGCCGAGGGCCTTCCCACCGTGTTCCACGTGTCCGCCCGTACCGTGGCGACACAGGCGCTCAACATCTTCGGTGACCACTCTGACGTCATGGCCTGTCGCCAGACCGGCTTCGCCATGCTTGCCGAGGGCAACGTCCAGGAGGTCATGGACCTCTCGCCCGTGGCCCACCTCTCCGCGATCGGCGGCGGCGTGCCCTTCATCAACTTCTTTGACGGCTTCCGCACCTCCCACGAGATCCAGAAGGTCGCCGCCTGGGACTTTGATGACCTCGGCGAGATGGTCGACATGGATGCCGTCCAGGCCTTCCGTGACCACGCCCTCAACCCCGAGCATCCGCACGCCCGCGGCTCCCACGAGAACGGCGACATCTTCTTCCAGCATCGCGAGGCCTGCAACGCCACGTACGACAAGCTTCCCGCCGTCGTCGAGGCCTACATGGAGAAGGTCAACGCCAAGCTCGGCACCAGCTATCACCTGTTCGACTACTACGGCGCCGAGGACGCGGACCGCGTCGTGGTCTGCATGGGCTCCTTCTGCGACACGCTCGAGGAGACCATCGACTACCTCAACGCCCACGGCGAGAAGGTCGGCCTGGTGAAGGTTCGCCTCTACCGACCCTTCTCCATCGAGCACTTCGTGGCCGCCCTCCCCAAGAGCGTCAAGAAGATCGCCGTCCTCGACCGCACCAAGGAGCCCGGCTCCATCGGTGAGCCCCTGTACCAGGACGTCGTGAACGCCCTCTATGAGGCGGGTCGCTCCGACCTCGCCGTGATCGGCGGCCGCTACGGCCTCGGCTCCAAGGACACCAGGCCCGAGGACGCTTTTGCCGTCTACGCGGAGCTCGAGAAGGACGAGCCCAAGCGCGAGTTCACCATCGGCATCGTGGACGACCTCACGAACCTCTCGCTCCCGCGCGCGGAGCACACGCCCAACACCTCCGCCCCCGGCACCATCGAGTGCAAGTTCTGGGGCCTGGGCGGCGACGGCACCGTCGGCGCCAACAAGAACTCCATCAAGATCATCGGCGATCACACGGACAAGTATGTTCAGGCGTACTTCCAGTACGACTCCAAGAAGACGGGCGGCGTGACGATCAGCCACCTACGCTTTGGCGACTCGCCCATCCGCTCGCCCTACTACGTCACCGCCGCCGACTTCGTGGCCTGCCACAACCCCAGCTACATCGTCAAGGGCTTCAGCATGGCCCGCGACCTCAAGCCGGGCGGCACCTTCCTCGTCAACTGCCAGTGGAGCGACGAGGAGTTTGCCAACCAGATGCCCGCCGTCGGCAAGCGCTACATCGCGCAGAACGACATCAACGTCTACCTCATCGACGCCATTGACCTGGCCGAGAAGGTCGGCATGGGCAAGCGCACCAATACGGTCCTCCAGTCCGCGTTCTTTGCGCTGGCCAAGGTGCTTCCCGCCAAGGAGGCCCTCCAGTACATGAAGGACGCCGCGGAGAAGTCCTACGCCAAGAAGGGCCAGAGCGTCGTCGAGTCCAACTGGAAGGCCATCGACGCCGGCGCCACCGCGTTCCGCAAGTTCGAGGTTCCCGCCGACTGGGCCAACGCCACCGACGACGCCAAGCCCGTCGTGCTCGAGGGCCGCGAGGCCGTGGTCAGGCAGGTCAGGGAGCTCCTTGGGCCCATCAACCTCATGGAGGGCGACAGCCTGCCCGTCTCCGCGTTCAAGAACAACCCGGACGGCCAGTGGGAGCTCGGCGCCAGCGCCTACGAGAAGCGCGGCACCGCCGTCATCGTTCCCCGCTGGGACGAGAGCAAGTGCATCCAGTGCAACCAGTGCGGCTACGTGTGCCCCCACGCCACGATTCGCCCGATTGCGCTGACCGCCGAGGAGGCCGCCGCCGCGCCGGAGAACATGCGCATGGTCGACCTCAAGATCCCCAAGGGCACCGGCTACCAGTTTGCGATCGCCGTGTCGCCGCTCGACTGCATGGGCTGCACCAACTGTGCCTACATCTGCCCCGTTGACGCCCTCACCATGGTGCCGCAGGCGGACGAGGCCGACATGATTCCCGTGTGGGACTACGCGGTCAACAAGGTCACCGAGAAGCGCGACCTCTTTGACAGCAAGACCGTCAAGAACTCCCAGTTCTCCAAGCCGCTGCTCGAGTTCTCCGGCTCCTGCGCCGGCTGCGCCGAGACCAGCTACGCTCGCCTGATCACCCAGCTCTTTGGCGACCGCATGTTCATCTCCAACGCAACCGGCTGCTCCTCCATCTGGGGCAACCCCGGCGCCACCTCGCCGTTCACCTGCAACGCCGAGGGCAACGGCCCCGCGTGGAACAACTCGCTCTTCGAGGACAACGCCGAGCATGGCTACGGCCTGGCCCTGGGGTACGAGGCCATCCAGAACAAGCTCGTCTCTGACACCGAGAAGCTCATCGCCGCCGAGGGCGTCAGCGAGGACTTCAAGGCCGCGGCCCAGGCATGGATCGACACGCGCACCAAGGCCGGCGAGTCCGAGCTCACGGCCGAGGCGTACGTCCAGCAGCTCGAGAAGCTCGGCACGCCCGAGGCCAACAAGATCCTCGCCGACAAGTCGTACATGAGCAAGAAGTCGTTCTGGATCTTCGGCGGCGACGGCTGGGCCTACGACATCGGCTTCGGCGGCCTGGACCATGTCCTTGCCTCCGGCGACGACGTCAACGTCTTCGTCTTTGACACCGAGGTCTACTCCAACACCGGCGGTCAGGCGTCCAAGTCGTCCAACCTGGGCCAGGTCGCCCAGTTTGCCGCGGCGGGCAAGTCCGTCAAGAAGAAGGCCCTGGGCGAGATCGCGATGTCCTACGGCTACGTCTACGTCGCACAGGTCGCCATGGGCGCCAACCCCACGCAGACCCTCAAGGCCATCGCCGAGGCCGAGGCGTACCCCGGACCTTCCCTGATCATCGGCTACAGCCCCTGCGAGATGCACTCCATCAAGAAGGGTGGCATGAAGCACGCGCAGGCGGAGATGAAGCGTGCCGTCGAGTGCGGCTACTGGAACCTCTACCGCTTCAACCCCTCCGCCCCCAAGGGCAAGAAGTTCATCCTGGATTCCAAGGAGCCCAAGGGCGGCTATCGTGACTTCCTGATGAACGAGGCGCGCTACGCGAGCCTGACTCGGTCCTTCCCCGAGCGCGCGGAAGAGCTCTTCGCCGCCAACGAGAAGGCCGCCATGGACCGCTACGAGCACCTCACCAAGCTCAAGGACCTGTACGCCGAGCTGTAGGCAAGACGTCCCGACGGCGTGCGTCGCATAGGCGCCGTCGTCGGGACCACCCTCACGGACACGGCCCGAGACTGATTGCATGAGAGGGGCCGGAGGCGCACGCCTCCGGCCCCTCCTCGTCAGAGGCGCGTCAGCTGCGCCCCTTCGCGCCCCGCCCTCGCCGGGGTTCTGGACGTGCCTTTCCGACGCGCCCTAGGCCTCCCGCCCGGACAGCAGCGGTGTCATGGCCCCCTGGGAGAGGATGACCACCTGATGCATGGCGCGGCTGATGGCCGTATAGAGCCTCCTGCGCGCCAGCTCGGTGGCAGGGTATGTCTCGGCCTGGGCGTCAGGGATGATGACCTGGTCAAACTCAAGACCCTTGGCCAGCGCGAGGTCAAGGACGACCACGCCCGTGGCAGGAAGCCCCTCGCCCGGCCTGATGGCGCGCACCGCAGGCCCAAGCTGCTTGCGCAGCCAGTTGGCCCGGGGCTTGTCCGCCGCGACGACGGCGGTGAGGAAGTTCTCGCCGGCGTCTTGTGCCTCGGCGGCCTTCTGGTGGGCCAGCTCCACCTGGGCGCCCAGCTCGCGCAGGTATCCCTCCCTGTCCTGGGGGCAGGCGCGAATCACGGGCGGCACGCCCTCCCTCTGCACGGAGTTCAGGTTCTGTCGCTCGTCGGGGCGCAGCAGGCTCGTGAAGAGCTCCGTTATCTCGGGGCTCGAACGATAGCTCGTGAGCAGGCGGCACTCCTCGACGGGGCCCCGCGCGGCGCCAAAGATGGCGCGGACCTCATCAAAGCTCGCGCTGTTCTCCTTGATGGCCTGGTGCTCGTCACCCAGCAGCAGGAAGTGCGCGTTGCCAAAGTAGCGGGCGAGCAGCATGAGCTGCGTCGCCGTATAGTCCTGGACTTCATCCACCATCACGAAGCGGGCGTCTCGGGCGTGCCCGCCCGTCAGGAGCATCTGGGTGTACAGCCATTGGGCCGCGTTGAGGTTGCCGACGCCAAGGATGCGCCGGCCCAGGTGGTCAACGTCCAGCCAGGCGGCCCGCTCTATGTCCTCGTGGACCTGCCCGTAGCGCTCGTCGACGTAGCGTCGGGCCCAGGCGTCAAGCTCCTCCTTGTCGGAGGGGTCAAGGTCGAGCGTCGTGCCAAAGATGCGCATCTGCTCGTCGAGGTCAAGCGAGAGGAGCTCGTCTCGCAGCTCCTCCTTGCGGGAGAGTGCCGCCAGCTTGCGGTCGAGCCTCTCGTGCAGATCCTCGATCGCCAGGGCGCAGCGACGTGCGCCCAGCGGGACGCGGGGAAACTTCTCGAGCGCGTCCTTGCACTGCGCGGCCTTGAGGAGGGTCTCCTCGCCGACGCGCAGGTCCTTGAAGTTCTGCGGCTCGAGCTCAAGGGAGGGGAGGGCCGCCTCGAGCCGGGCGAAGTCATCGGCATCGCCGTCCCCGCCCAGGGCCCTGCCCGCAAGGCCCAAGGACGCCACGAACTCCCTCCAGGTGAGGATGTGGGGATTGCGCTCGCCCAGGGAGGGCAGCACGGTGTCGATGTAGCTCTCGAACACCGCGTTGGGGGTGAAGAGGTAGACCTGGCTGGCGTCCAGGGTGTCCTTCTGCTGGTACAGGAGGAAGGCGATGCGCTGGAGGAGGACGGAGGTCTTGCCCGAGCCGGCGATGCCGCTCACGAGCAGCACCGGCACGTCCTTATGCCGCACGACCTCGTTCTGCTCGCGTTGGATGGTCGCCGTGACGGCCTTGAGCTTGGGGGAGTGATTATGCTTGAGGGCGGACAGGAGCAGGGAGTCCTGGATGGCGACGGTGGTGTCGAAGTAGGCGTTGAGCCTGTCGCCGCGGATGTCAAACTGGCGCCTGAGCCTGACGTCGCAGGCTATGTCACGGCCCTTGACCTCATAGGTGCAGGGGCCCATCTTCTGGTTGTAGTAGGTCTCGGCGATGGGGCTGCGCCAGTCAACGACCAAAGACTCGTAGCGGTCGTTGATCACGCCCGCCGCGCCCAGGTAGACGTCCTTGTCGCGGCCGTCGGGATAGCGCAGCGACACCTTGGCGAAATAGGGCTGGCCCAGCAGCAGCAGAACCTTGGTCAGGCGCTCGACGTCAAAGTCATGGGCCTGGTTGTATGCGTCGATGACGGCGTTGAGGGTCTCGATGGCGGCGAGGGTCTCCATGGTCTCGTCGTCGCCGCTGAAGTCGCGCCTGACCTCCTCGGACATGTCCCTGAGGTCCTGCGCGGCGCGCCGATGGCTCACCTCGAGCTCGCGATTGAGACGGTCTCGTATGGCGACGAGCTGGGCATAGACGTCAGAAAGGTGCGCCTGCTCACGCGCCAGCTCAAGGTCCGCGCCCGATGCTGCCGACAGGTCCTGCATGCTGCCTCCCACGCTGCGTGTCTCTGATGAAACGACGATATGATAGTGTACCCGTCGCGCGCGACGTCCTGTCGGTCGCGTGACCCGCGTCCCCTCGTCCGCGGCGTACGTGCCGTATCGCGGCCGCCACCTGCGGATCGTCTCCGCCTGCGGCTCAAACTGACCGTTCGCGGAGGACGTGCGAGGATGGGTGTACGGCCCGGCGTCGGAGGGTAGTATGAGAGTACCAGCAGGAGCCGCAACGTAGCGCGGCCTACCAGGGAGGTGATGCCAATGTACAGCGAGGATTCGGATTCATCGGCTTGCGTGTCTGGTGTCATCAGTCCCGTCCCTTTTGCTTAGGCCATAGTTTTTACGGCCTTGTCTAGCGGTACGAGCACCGCACTATTCTCACAAGAGATGGACGGCAGGCGAAACACCAGCACGCACGGCCAGAGCGCCACCCGCTAAGGCGCTGGTTGCGTGCTCCATGTCCTATCAACGTCATCGCACTTCGATAGAAGGTGATGGATCGTAAGGAGTTGAGTCCAAAGGGCCAAACAGTGCTCTAAGTGGCGTTACGTTTCAAAGAGGATCAAGGGGAGGGCAGCAATGGGGCTGCCCTCCCTCATATATGTCCTGTCGCTATCGTCGCGCTCTTACAGACAGGCCTCCTCGATGCGGCGCCTGAGCTCGGGAATGCCCGTGCCCGCCTGGGAGGAGGTGAGCACCATCTGGCTGCGCTCGATGCCGAACTGCCTTGCCAGCGTCTGGGCCTGGGACTCCTGTCTGGTGCGACTGAGCTTGTCCGCCTTGGTGAGGGCCACCACAAAGGGCAGGGCGCTCTCTCGGAGGAAGCCGAGGGTCTCAAGGTCGATCCTCTGGGCGTCGTGGCGGATGTCCACGAGCGCGACCACCAGGTTGAAGCTGCGCTCCTGGTCAAAGTAACCGGCGATGAGGTTGGCCCAGCGCCTCTTCTCGGCCTGGCTCACCTTGGCAAAGCCATAGCCGGGAAGGTCCACGAACATGACGCCGTCCACGTCGTAGAAGTTGATGTTGGCCGTCTTGCCGGGCTGCGACGACACGCGCGCGAGCGAGGCGCGGCCGATGAGCCTGTTGAGAAGGGACGACTTGCCCACGTTTGAGCGCCCCACGAAGACGACCTCGGGCGTCGTGGGTGCCGGAAGCTGCTCGGGCGTCCCGTAGGAGGCCGCATAGCGGGCCGTCTCGTAGCGGAGCTTGTGTGCCATGCGTTTTGGTCCTTTCGCAGAAGACGACGAGGCGCCGCCCGTCGGGTGTGGCTATCGTAGCCCAAGGAAGGCCGCGCGGCCAGGCGGGCCGCCTGCGAGCTGCCGCGCGCCTCGTTCGGCGCGGACCCCTCATCGCGCGAGGGCCCCTAGGGGGCGGCGAGGATGTCCTCGGCAAAGCCCACCCTGTAGGAGGAGAAGACCACGGCACCCTCGTCCTGGGTGGCGTCAAGGTCCACGTCGGCGGCGATGCCAAAGTCGCGATCGCCGTCGCTGTCGCTGAGCATCTGGCGCACGTGCCACACACGTAACGTCGCCTCGTCGCCCTCGTCGATGCTCAGAAAGTCTCGGCTTCGGGCGTCGCCGTCAAGCAGGATGTACTCGTGCTCCTCGTAGAGGCTGTCGATCGCCTGGCGCCAGCGGTCGCGTCGCCAGCCCCAGTCGGCGTCAAGCTCCCCCAGCGCCGTGGCGTCACGCCGGGCAACGAGGAGTACGCGGGCAAAGAGGGCGTTGCGCACGAGCAGGGTCAGGCCACGGCGGTCGCGCACCACCGCGTCGGCCGCCTGGGGCGCCGCGCCGGCGTCGGACGTTGCCTCGTCGGTCCCGGCCCAGGCGTCCACGAGGCTCGAATCCACCGTGCGCACGACCATGCCGAGCCACGAGACCACTTCAAGCAGGCGCTCGTCGAGCTTGTCCGTCGGCACGGTGCGGGAGAGCACCCGGTAGGCGTCGGAGAGGTAGCGCAGCAGCGTCCCCTCGCTGCGGGCTATGCCCAGGCGCTGGACGTAGCCCTTGAAGTCCGCGGCGGTCTCGACCATGTCGCGTAGCACCGACTTGCAGGAGAGGGCGTAGTCCGCAGCCCAGGGAACCTCCTTTACGTAGCGCCCGTAGGCCTCAAGGAGCATGTCCTCGAGCGGCTTGTCGTAGCTCACCTCCTGGATGCGCTCGACGCGCTCGTCATAGTCCACGCCGTCGGCCTTCATCTGCGCCATGGCACGGTCGCGCGCCTCGCGCTCCAGCGCCCTCAGGATCTGCGGGGGGTCTTCGAGCGTGGCCTCGACCATGCTGATGAGGTCGAGCGCATAGCGTTCGTCCTCGGGGTCGAGCAGCTCCAAGGCCGCGAGCAAAAAGGGCGAGAGGGGCTGGTCGAGCGCAAAGTCGTCGGGGAGGTCGACGGTGAGGGCGTATCCCTCGCCTCCCGTCGCATCGGGCTCTATGACGCCGGCGTCAAGCAGCGTCGCCAGCACCTCGTCGGCGCGGGCGTGGAGGCGGAGCTTCTCCTCGGCGTCCTGGAGGGAGTCATCGATGAGGCGTCGGATGCGCCCGCGGGCGTCACCGCCCTGCGAGACCTCCGCCAGGACCATCGCGTGGGTGACCCTCAGGCGGGGCCGCAGCGTCTCGGGCGCGGCCAGGATGAGCTTCTGGAAGGTCTGGTCGTTCCAGCCCACGAAGCCCTCGGGGGGCTTCTTCGTCCTGACCTTGCGCGCCCGCCTGGGGTCCCCGCCGGCCTTTGCCAGGGCGCGGGCGTTCTCGATGTCGTACTCGGTGGCCTGCGCGATCACGACGCCCTCGCTGTCAAAGCCCGCCCTGCCTGCCCGTCCCGCCACCTGATGGAACTCCCGGGCGTTGAGCCTGCGCATGCGCCTGCCGTCAAACTTGGTGAGCTGGGTCAGAAGGACGGTGTGAATGGGCACGTTGATGCCCACGCCCAGGGTGTCCGTGCCGCAGATGACGGGAAGCAGGCCCTGCTGCGCCAGCCGCTCGACCAGCAGGCGATATCGCGGCAGCATGCCCGCATGATGCACGCCCACGCCCGTGAGCAGGAGCCTCCTGAGCGTCTTGCCGAAGCCGGTGGTAAAGCGCGTGCCGGCGACGGCCCTCTTGACCTGCTCGCGCTGCCCCTTGGTCGACACGCCGAAGCTCGCCAGGCCCTGGGCGGACTTGAGGGCGCTGTCCTGGGAAAAGTGCACGACGTACAGAGGCGCCTCGCCGGCGTCCAGGGCGACCTTCACCGTCGCCTCGAGGGTGGTGTCGACGAAGCGATAGGAGAGGGGCACGGGCCTGGGGGCGTCCACGACGACGTCCACGGTACCGCCCGTCTGCTCCTCAAGCTTCGCCGCGATGGTGGACGTGTCGCCCAGCGTGGCGCTCATGAGCAGGAACTGCGCCTGGGGCAGCGTCAGCAGGGGAACCTGCCAGGCCCAGCCGCGCTCGCGGTCGTCAAAGAAGTGGAACTCGTCCATCGCGACGGCGCCGACGTCCGCCTGCGCCCCCTTTGACAAGGCGATGTTGGCGAGGATCTCGGCCGTGCAGCAGACGATGGGCGCCGTGGGGTTGATCGTGACGTCGCCCGTGATCATGCCTACGTTGTCGCGGCCCAATAGGCCCACCATGTCAAAGAACTTCTCGCTCACGAGCGCCTTTATGGGTGCCGTGTAGTAGCTGCGCCGGTCAGTGCAGCACGCCATGAAGCAGAGTCCCGTCGCGACGAGGCTCTTGCCCGACCCGGTCGGCGTGCCCAAGATCACATGGTCGCCCGCTGCCAAATCAAGCAGGGCCTCCTCCTGGTGCCCCCAGAGCTCGACGCCCCGCGAGGCCACCCAGCCCAGGTAGAGATCGAGCGCCTCGTCGGCGGGGATGTTCGGGAAGTGCTCGTCGTCCGGCCAGGGAATAAGCTGGCCGAGCCCCGCCTCATTCCGTGCCGTCGGGGCGTCCGAGCCGTCGTCATGCGTGCTGGGGGCGTACGTCGTCATGCTGCCCCTTCCGTGAGGCTGCGGCCATGGCCCTCCCATGGTACGCCATGCGACGCGCGCCCCCCTCGCGTCATCGTCCGTCGTGCGGGCCTTCGCCTCATGCGTCAGGGCCGTCCTTCGTGTCCTCGACGCGCCGGAGTCGGCGCGAGGGAACGATGGGCGAGCTGCCCTCAAAGCTCACGATGCGCTCGGACAGGCGTGCGATGTACTCCTCGGCGAGCGCGCTCGGCCGTCGTTGGCCGTGAACCACGTAACCCACGTTCATGACCTCGTCGGTCTCCAGGGGCACCGAGGTGATGCCCGAGTACATCTCGTCCGAGCGCACGCCCGTCGAGATGAGGTAGCCGTCGTAGCCCTTGAGCAGGCTCGTCATGGTCGCGCGGTCGCTGGCGACGATCTGCCGGTCATGGGGCAGCGTCGAGAGCGGCTCCTCGGAGAAGTACAGCGAGCTCTCGGGCCCCTGCTCGAAGGTGTAGCGCGGAAACTCGGCGAGGTCCTTGACGCGCACGGTGCCCCGCGCCGCCAGGGGATGCCCGTCTCGAACGAAGACATGGGGCTTTGCCCTGAACAGTGAGGTAAAGACGAGGTTTGACTCATCCAGCCTGCGACGCAGCGCCCGCTCGGTCGAGGTGGCCAGATAAAGGATCCCCAGGTCGCTCCTGAAGCTGCGGACGTCGTCGATGATGCTGGCCGTGCGCGTCTCGCGCAGCGTGAACTGGCAGCTGCGCGACTCGTGGGCGGACACGAAGTCGATGAAGGCCTGGACGGCGAAGGCGTAGTGCTGCGACGAGACGGACAGCGTGCGCTGCGGAGAGCCGCCGCGGCTGTATCTGCTCATCAGCAGGTCGGCCTGCTCGACGACCTGCCGCGCGTAACCGAGGAACTCGGCGCCGTCGCTGGTGAGCGCGATGCCCCGCGAGGAGCGGTCGAAGATCCTGATGCCCAGCTCCTGCTCAAGGTCGCGCACGGCTACGGACAGGCTCGACTGCGAGACGAACATGCCGTGCGCCACCGCGTTGATGGAGCCGTTCTCTGCTATGGCGATAATGTAACGGAGCTGCTGGAGCCGCATGGGCGCCCTCTCTCGTGCTCAGGATGCGGCTATCCTATCCTCACGGCTCCCATGATGTCAAGAAAGCGCTGGTAGTCATCCTCACAGTGAGGCAGGAACGCTGCGTCGACGCCGTCACAGAGCTCCCCGTAGGTTATGGCCCTTCCCGAATCCAGCGTAAGATACAGCTCCGTCGCGGGAGGCTCCCGCCAGCTCTCGTCGGCAGGGGGTTCGGGAAGGGGGCGTTCGTGCGCACCATGCTCCATGTGAGGCTGCCCTTCGTCGTAGACTCTACCTTACAGAGAGTCTACGACGAATTAGCGACATAGCCTACGGAGGCAAGACACAGGGACCGCGCCACTGTTCACAATGGGACCTCGCGTGTGGACGGGAGGTGCGATGGCTGACGAGGTTCTCGGCGCGCGTCTGAAGAGGCTGCGAGACCGTGCCGGCAAGACCCAGGAGCAGGTCTCTGCCGAGATTGGCGTCTCGAGCAAGGCATACAGCTCGTGGGAGACGGGTCGCCATGACGTGCGGGGCAGGTATGTTCCCCCGCTGTGCCGGAGCCTGGGCTGCACGCCCAATGACATCTTTGGCTGCGATGTTGCCGACGGACGCTCGCCCGTCGCTCCGGCGTCGCCGCTGCTGGACGAGAAGGTCATGGAGTTCATAGAGCTCTATGACAGGACGCCGGCCAACGTTCGCGGCGCCATTCACGTGATCATGGAGAGCGCGATCAAGACGCGCAGGCCCCGTCGCCCCCGATTGTGAGCTGGCGCGGCGGCGGGACGGCGCCATGCGCCTGGGTTCTGGGCTACCATGGTGGCGAGAGACGAAGGCCGTCCCGTTGGAAGGTGCGTGCGACCGATGCAGGTGGACTCCCTGGTGCATATTCCCGCCGCGGGCGGGTATGGCAGCGTCATGGGGCTGGGCGAGGACGGCAGCGTGGAGGTCGAGCTCATCGACCCTGGTGCGGATGACTTCTCCCTCCGGCTTCCGCTCGCCAACGTGGGCGAGCTGGAGCACGCCCGTGACGCCGACCTCGAAGCCCTCGCGCGCTCGCTGGCTCTCCTCCATCTGCGGGTCAGCAGGGCGCTTGACCTGGACAGGTCGTTTGACCTGTACGTGGGGCGCACGGAGGACGCCGCCCTCGACCTTTGGTTTGGCGGCGGCCGCAGGCGGCCGCGCAGGCTCAGGACGCTGTCTGCGGCCGAGGGGGAGGCGCTCGCGAGCACCCTGGCGAAGCTCGCCCTTGACGCCTGGAGGCACGGCGGGCCTCGGGAGGATACGCGCACGCTCGACGGCTGGGGCTGGTCGTGCGAGGTCATCGGCGGCGGCAGGGGCGCCTCGGGGTTCGGGCGCCAGCGCCCCTTTGAGGGCATGGAGGGGCTCTGCGACGTCCTCATGCGACTGGGGGCGCCCATCGGGTGGGAAGACGACGCCCCCGGCGCCGTCCCGTGCGCCCTATGAGCCCACGAGAGGGCGCCACCCTCGCCGCGGCGACGCGGGGAGAGGGCCGGGGCTACCTGGTCTACGTGCTGCGTTGCCGTGACGGCACGCTCTACAGCGGCATCACCACGGACATAGTGCGGCGCCTGGGCGAGCATCGCCTCGGGGGTCCCAGGGCGGCGGCCTATACGAGGTCGCACGGCGTCGAGGCGCTCGTCGCGCTCTGGGAGGCGCCGGACCGCTCGTGGGCGAGCAGGCTGGAATGGCGCCTGCATCACCTGACACGGGGGCGGAAGCTGTGGCTGGTCGCGCATCCCGCGCAGGCAGGGGAGCCGTTCAGGCCGCTGGGGCCTGACGCGCTCGAGCGGGCGTGGCGCTCCGTCCCTGGTCAGGACGTCTGATGGAGAAAAGCCGCCCAGGAGGCGCCTTGGTCCGCGCGCGTGGCGCCATCCTCTGAGCCGGCCTCGTCGGCGCCGGTGTCCCGGCGGGAGCTTGCCTCGTTGACGGCGGCCGCCTGGGGGTCCGGCCGTGCCATCCTCCATCCGCAGGTGGCAATGACGAGCGCCAGCACGACGACCGTCAGGGCGGCGAGGCCGCAGGCCAAAAGGCGCCGATGGCTCACGTCGCTGTCCTCGACGTACAGGCGGGGGTCGTGCCGGGAGACGGGCAGGAAGGGCCTGACGGCGGGAGGTTCCTCGGCGGGAGGCTCGCATGGCCGCCCGTCTTGGGGAGGCTGTGATCGCGTCTCGTCGAGGTCGGTTTCAGCCGCATCCGTCTCGTCAGCATTCGCATTGTCGGCATCCGTCGTCTCGGGCTCCGCCGGGGCGGCATGGACGGCGTCCGTCGGCGGTTGAGGCTGCGGCGGGGCCACGGCGTCCGCGTGGTCGTCTTCCGTGGCGCCAGGGCCGCCGTCGCCCTTGCCGCACTCGTCCGAGGCCTCGTCCTGTTGCGGCGGGCGCCCGCGCCCCCGTCGACTGTGCCTGCCCCAGCTCGCCATGCTGAGGTCCCTCTCGGAGTAGTCATCGTCCATCTCGTCGTCGGTGGTCCCGGCGTCGGGGCAGTCCCACCAGGAGCGCAGGTCGTATCCGCACTGCGCGCAGAAGCGCTGCCCCTCGACGAGGGGCGCTCCACACCTTGGGCAGTGGCGCGTTGTCATCGGCACTCCTGGGGCGTATGCGGGCGGGTGGGTTCGCGCCTTCACAGGTCGCCCCTTTAGGATAGCAATATGCGCGCGCAAAAGAGGCCGCGTTTGATCGGCGGCAGCCACGATGATGCCGGGCGCCGGTCTCGTGCGGGGCGAGAAAACTTCCCCTGCCGGGTAAATCCTAGTTGCATGATGGGTATTACTACCCACAGGAACGTACGCACGGTGGTCATACGGCGTCAGGGTCTCTTGCCTGTGCGGACGCGTGACCCGCATCATTCGTCGGCGGCACCGCCGCCCGAGAGAAGGAAGCCTGTCATGAGCGAAATCATTGACGTCTACGGCCGCGAGGTCCTGGACTCCCGCGGCAACCCCACGGTCGAGGTGGAGGTCGCCCTGGCCGACGGCTCCGTCGGCCGCGCCATCGTGCCCTCCGGCGCCTCCACCGGCGCGTTCGAGGCCGTCGAGCTGCGCGACGACGACGCTGACCGCTACCTGGGCAAGGGTGTCCTCGGTGCCGTCGCCCACGTCAACGGGGAGTGTCGCGAGGCCATCGTGGGCCTTGACGCGGCCGACCAGCGCGCCGTCGACGCGGCGCTCATCGCGGCGGACGGCACGCCCAACAAGGCCAGGCTCGGCGCCAACGCCATTCTGGGCTGCTCGCTTGCCGTCGCCCGTGCCGCAGCGGTCTTTGCCGGCCAGCCCCTCCACGCCTACCTGGGAGGCGTCAACGCTCACACCCTGCCCACCCCCATGATGAACATCCTCAACGGCGGCGTTCACGCCGACAACAACGTGGACTTCCAGGAGTTCATGATCATGCCCGTGGGCGCCCCCGACTTCAAGACGGCCCTTCGCTGGTGCACGCAGGTCTACCACACCCTCAAGGGCGTGCTCAAGGACGCCGGCCTCTCCACCGGCGTTGGCGATGAGGGCGGGTTTGCACCCGACCTCGCGTCCAACGAGGAGCCTCTCGAGTACCTCATGAGGGCCGTCAGGGAGGCGGGCTTCGAGCCGGGCAGGGACTTCCTGTTCGCCATGGACCCGGCCACCTCGGAGCTGTACGACAAGGAGACGGGCACCTACGTGCTCAAGGGCGAGGGCCGCTCGCTCACCAGCGACCAGATGGTCGACTACTGGGAGAAGCTCGTCGACACGTATCCGATCATCTCGATCGAGGACGGTCTCGCCGAGGAGGACTGGGACGGCTGGGTCAGGCTCACCGAGCGCCTGGGCAGAAAGGTCCAGCTCGTGGGCGATGACCTCTTCGTCACCAACACCGCCCGTCTGAGGAAGGGCATCGAGCTGGGTGCCGCCAACGCCATCCTGATCAAGGTCAACCAGATCGGCACCCTGACCGAGACCCTGGAGGCCATGCAGACCGCGCAGCGCGCCGGCTACGCCTGCGTCGTGAGCCACCGCTCCGGCGAGACCGAGGACACCACGATTGCCGACCTGGCCGTCGCCACCAACGCAGGTCAGATCAAGTGCGGCGCCCCGGCGCGCTCAGACCGCGTCGCCAAGTACAACCAGCTCCTGCGTATCGAGGACGCGCTGCTCGACGCCGGTGCCTTTGCCGGCAGGGGCGCGTTCTACAACCTGCGCGCGCAGGGCTAGACCACCCTTTTCCCGGCCTTGATGCCGTGTTCGGCACCGACCCGCGCCCCTCATCCGGCACGGGCGGTGCCGTCCTGCTGCCTGCGGGCAGGCTCCGCGCGCGGGGCGGCGCGTCCTGCGCCGGTTGTGTGCCTGGCATGAGATGTGCCGCCCGTGTCGCCGCGCCAGAGGAGGACGCGTATAGTAAACCATAGCTAACACAAGGAAAG
Source organism: Olsenella massiliensis (assembly GCF_001457795.1). GTDB lineage: Bacteria > Actinomycetota > Coriobacteriia > Coriobacteriales > Atopobiaceae > Olsenella_F > Olsenella_F massiliensis. The sequence goes on from NZ_LN898209.1 coordinate 66,588, forward strand.
GCGGGAGCATGCTTGCAGACGTGTTGGTGATCGCGGCGGTCGCCGTGGCCCTGGGACTCAGCATCCGCGCGGTCATTCGGGGCTCGTCCGACTGCTGTGACTGCGCCAGCGGCAAGGGATGCGCGGCGCACGCCTCGCACCAGGGGCGCTGCCCGGCGGCCAAGGACATGGTCGCCAACGCGGAGAAGGCGCTCGGCAAGGCGCACAAGGCGTGACGTGCCGCTGGGCGACCCCTCGGACCCTCGAAACAGAGGCGTAATATGTCTCTGCCAAGCTATGCGCTGAGGCAGGGCCGATGAGCGCGGCGCGACCAGAGGAGGGTCCATGAGTGATGACAGGAACATCGACTTCGTCCTGAGGACGGTCGAGAAGCGCGACGTCCGCTTCATCCGCCTGTGGTTTACTGACGTGCTCGGCAACCTGAAGTCCTTCTCCATCTCGTCAGAGGACCTCGAGGAGGCGTTCGAGGAGGGCGTGGGGTTTGACGGCTCCTCCATCGAGGGCTTCGTGTCCGCCGACGAGTCCGACATGCTCGCCTTCCCGGACGCGACGACCTTCCAGGTGCTGCCCTGGCGCCCGCAGAAGTACGGCGTCGCCCGCATGTTCTGCGACGTGCGCACGCCCAGTCGCGAGCCCTTCGGGGGCGACCCCCGCTCCGTGCTGCAACGTATCTTCGCCCGGGCGGACGAGCGTGGCTACGTCATGAGCGTCGGTCCCAAGCTTGACTACTTCTACCTGCGCCCCACCGACGACGCCAACCCCGTCCCCGCGGACCGGGCCGGTTACTTCGACTTCACCTCCAACGACTCGGCGACCGACCTGCGCCGCGAGACCACGCTCTCGCTGGAGCATATGTCCATTCCCGTCTCGTACTCCTACCACAGCAACGCGCCGTCGCAAAACGCCATCGAGCTTCGCTATGCCGAGGCTGTGACCTGCGCGGACAACATCATGACGGCGCGCCTCATCATCCGTCAGGTCGCCCATGAGAACGGCCTCATGGCCTCGTTCATGCCCAAGCCCTTCTCCGAGTTCTCGGGGTCGGGCATGTACCTCTACGAGTCGATCTTTGACCATGACGGCACCAACCTCTTCTGGGGGCCCAAGACGGAGCATCCCGCCCACCTGTCCGAGCTCGGTCGTAGCTACGTGGCGGGACTCCTCAAGTACGCGCCCGAGTTCATGCTCGTCACCAACCCGACGGTCAACTCGTACAAGCGTCTCGTGGCCAACGGAGAGGTGCCGGTCTATGCCACCTGGGGACGCAAGAACCGCGCCGCGCTCGTGCGCGTTCCGACGCATAAGCCGGGCAAGCACCAGTCGACGCGCGTGGAGCTGAGGAACCCCGACCCGGCGGCCAACCCCTACCTCGCGATCGCCGCCTCGCTCGCCGCGGGCCTCAGGGGCATAGAGGAGCGGCTGACGCTCCCCGAGGAGTCCTTCTCGGGCCTTGAGGACCTGGGCGACCGCGAGCTTTCCGCCCGCGGCATCAAGCACCTGCCACGCACCCTGGGGGAGGCCATCAAGAACTTTGACCGCAGCGATCTCATGCGCGAGGCCCTCGGCGACCACATCTGCGACTTCATGGTTGAGCAGAAGTGGCGCGAGTGGGACGAGTACTGCTCGGTGGTCACGGACTGGGAGCGGCGCACCTACTACGCTGGTGTGTAATCGTTCCGTAATTATACATTCAGTGATATCAAATACCCGATATAACAGGTAGTTTGTTAACATACGAAATCCTTCGTACAAAAATTTGAGTAACGCCAGCATATCGCCGAACGTGGCCTGCTAGGATGGTCCAAGTTCTGATGGGAGGGGTGGTCACGCCGTGGCCCCCCTCACGTGGTATGTTTGGAGGTCATTCATATGGGTGCGAACGCTTCGTCCAGGGAGGGAGGTCCGGGGCCGAGAGCCTTGGGCATCCTGCTCGCCTGCGTGACCCTGCTGGGCGCGCTCGTGGGCTGCTCGAGCCTTTCGTCGCCGGGCGGCTCCGTCTCGGAGGCATCCGGTCCGTCAGAGGGGTATGTGCTGGTCAACCCCGGCAAGCTGACGGTCGTCTCGGACCTCGCCAACCCGCCTTTCGACTACTTTGACACGGGCAGCGCCGTCCCCGTCGGCTTTGAGGTCGATCTCATGCAGGCCGTCGCGCAGAAGATGGGCCTGACGTGCGAGTATCTTCCGCCCCAGAAGTTCGACTCGATCATTCCCATGATCAAGCAGGGCGGCAGGGCGGACGTGGGAGCCTCCAACTTCACGATCACCGACGAGCGCCTCCAGGAGATCGACTTCACGGACGCCTACATCGACTCCAACCAGGGGGTCGTGACCTCGGCGGACGTGGCCGACGCGGTCGCCGCGGACTATCGGGGCGCCCTTGACACTCCCGAGGCGACGCTGGCCGTCCAGGCGGGCTCGACGGGTGAGGCCTGGGCGCAGGAGAACCTGCCCGACGCCACGATCGTCTCTCTCGACGACCCCATCGCGGCGTTGACGGGCGTCCAGAGCGGCCTCTACACGGCGGCCGTCGCCGACCTGCCGGTCATGGAGTACGAGGTCAAGAACTCCTATACCGCGCTCAGGGTGGCCCTTCAGGTTCCCACCGGCGAGCAGTACGGCATCGTCGTCTCCAAGTCCAACCCCGGCCTCACGGCCGCCCTCAACGAGGCGCTGGAGCAGTGCCAGGAGGACGGCACGATGGACGCGCTCAAGGCGAAGTGGTTCGGCAGCTCCGACAGCTCCTCCATCGCCACGGCCTCCACTGCGGGCGAGGCCTCCGTAGACTCCTCCGGCATGGGCACGGTGGCGGTGTCAAAGGCCACGGCCCGTCCCAACGAGTCGGGCGGCGACGGCGTCATCGGGGGGCAGAACACCCGCCTTACCTGGGAGGGAACGGTCTATGTGGACAGCGGGGTCAGCTCCGTCAGGCTGACGTTGCCCGCGGGCGCGAGCTTTGACGGCTCCAGCACGCGCATCACGGTGCTTGACGGCCTCTCTCGCCAGAGCGTGAGCGGCACCGCCACCCCGGAGGGCAACGTGCTGAACGTGAGCTTTGGCAAGCCGGTGGCCAACGGGTCGCTGCTCAGGCTTGAGGTCACGGACATGCGCTTTGCACCCGCGGGCGGTGACAGCGTCGTCTCGGGCAGCTACGTGACGGGGGAGGGCGCGACGGGGACGCTCGAGGACTCCAGCCCCATCGCCACCATCGGCCTGACGCCCCTGCAGTCCGCCGTCAACTGGCTTGACGGCCAACCCTGGGTCGCCGCCTGGAACTCCGTGCCCTTCCTCAACATGTTCTTCAAGCCCCAGCTCCTGGCGACCTCCTTTGCCGCGCTGCTGCCGGGCTGGCTCCTCTGCCTTCTCATCGTGACGGCGGCCTATCCCTTCGCCATCGTGCTGGGCCTCCTGTTCGCGCTGCTGAAGATCTCGCGCCATCGGCCCCTCAGGGCGCTGGCCTCGGTGTACATCAACGTCCTGCGGGGGACCCCGCTGTTCCTGCAGATCTACGTCGCGTTCTTTGGCCTGCCCATGTTGGGCGTCAACATTGACAACACGGTCCTGGGCATCATCGTGATGGCGCTCAACTCGTCGGCCTACCAGGCCGAGATCTACCGCGCCGGCATCCAGTCCATCCCGACGGGTCAGTACGAGGCCGCCGCCTCGCTGGGCATGAGCCGCCTGCAGACCATGCTCTGGATCATCCTGCCGCAGACCGTCCGGCGCGTGATACCCACGGTGACGAGCGACTTCATCACTTCGTACAAGGACACCTCGCTGCTCTCGTCCGTGGGCGTCATGGAGCTCATGATGTTCTCCAAGAACCTCACGACCACGACGGGCAACATCACGCCCTACATCGCCGCAGCCGTCTTCTACCTCATCGTCACCCTGCCTCTGATCAGGGTCGTCGGCATCGTGGAGAGGCGCCTGTCCGACGCGGAGCACGGGCTGGAGGCGCGCCCCCTGGCGTCTGACGGCCAGGGTAGCACGGGCCCGTCCGCCCCTGCCGGGGACGCAAGGGCGGCCGATGCGCCCCTCTCGCCCCTCACGCCACACACGCACGATGACGGAGGTGTCAACGATGCACAGTAAGAATCGCCCCTGCGCCGCGGACGTCCCGCCCGCCATGGACGCCGAGAAGGCCGCCCGTCTCGCCTTTGCGCACGACCTGCCCCTCTCGCGCCATCACTTCGTGGAGGGGGAGCATCCCGTGGTGCGCATCGAGCATCTGGGCAAGACCTTCACGGACACGCCGGTGCTGCGCGACGTCAACCTCAACGTGTGGAACGGCGAGATCGTCGTGGTGCTGGGGCCGTCGGGATCGGGCAAGTCAACCATGCTGCGCTGCATCAACCTCCTGGAGACGCCCACGCAGGGGCATGTCCTCATTCGTGACCAGGAGATCACGGGCGCCAGCGGGGCGAGCCTGTCGCTGCTCCGTCGTGACCTGGGCATGGTGTTTCAGCAGTTCAACCTCTTTCCGCACCTGAGCGCCAAGGAAAACGTCGTCATCGGGCAGATGAAGGTCCTCAAGAAGTCGCGCGCCGAGGCCGAGGCGGAGGCCATGCGCCAGCTCGCGGCGGTGGGTCTGGCGGACCGCGCCGAGTTCAAGCCGCCGCAGCTGTCCGGCGGCCAGCAGCAGCGCGTGGCCATCGCCCGCGCGGTCGCCATGCATCCCAAGGTGCTGCTCTTTGACGAGCCCACCTCGGCTTTGGACCCCGAGCTCGTCCGTGACGTCCTTGCCGTCATGCGCGACCTTGCGCTCAACGGCGACATGGCCATGATCGTCGTCACCCACGAGATGGGCTTCGCTCGAGAGGTGGCCGACCGCGTGGTGTTCATGGAGGGCGGCGTCGTGGTGGAGCAGGGGCTTCCCAATGACGTGTTCGACCACCCCAAGGAGGCGCGCACCAAGGAGTTTCTTGGCAGCATTGGCTAGCGCGCAGCATGACAAGGCCCCGTCGCACCATGCAGGCCCGCCGGCGTCCCGCATCCCGCGCGGACGCTGGCGGGCGTAATTGCGCGCGGCTCTGAGGGTGCGCGGCCGCCAAGATATGCTAGTCTCTAAGAGATTTGCTCGGCGGCTGTCCTGTCGTGGCAAGGCGAGCGGGAACGGGGGCGAGTATGCACCACAAGAACGTCTTGCTTCTGGCAAAGACCGCGCGCTACGTCGAGCGGATGCGTGGGCTGCGCAACCCCCTGGACGTTTCGATCCTTCATGCGACGCCGGAGACGCTCTCGCAGGCCGTCAACTCGGGACGTGAGATTGACCTGGTGATTCTTGACGCCGAGGGCATAGGCGCAGACACCCTCAGCGCCGTGGACGACTACGCCGCGGACAACGGTCACATTCCCATGCTCGTGATCCAGGACGAGGGACGCCTGTCCAGCCTGCATCTTCCCGCCCAGGGGAGGAGCGACTTCATCCTGGCCGGCGCGGGGCAGGCCGAGCTGGCGGTACGCTGCGCCCTTCTTCTGAGGCCGGGAGACCAAAGCTCGCCCTCCGACATCGTGTCCGTGGACAACATGACCATCAACCTCGCCACTTACCAGGTGTGCATTGACGACGAGCCCGTGGACCTCACGCTCATGGAGTACTCGCTCCTCTCGTTTCTGGCCACGCATCCCTCGCGGGCGTATTCCCGCGAGACGCTGTTGCACCGGGTCTGGGGCTTTGAGTACTGCGGCGGCACGCGCACCGTGGACGTGCACATCAGGCGCGTACGCTCAAAGGTGGGCCCCCTCATCGCGACCCACATCGTCACCGTCCGTGGGGTGGGCTACCTCTTCAAGGTCTAGTCTGTGGCCTGCCTGCGACGAGGCGCGAGCCCGTCGGTGAGCGTCCGTGCCGCCGCGCAGGGTACGTAACGCGCGGCAGGACGTGCGACAAGACGCACGACAAGACGCACGACAAGCCCCGTGCTGTCGCTTGGGTGTGAATCCTCCGCGCGCGTCTGAACGCGAGCGCCTCAGGGGTACAGTCCCTGTGTACGTAACCGACGAGGGTGCCGCGCACCCCTAAGACGAGGAGAACGCCAATGACGGAAAACGGCCTAGAGGGGCGGGGAGAGCCAGGTTCGTCGGCGGGCCGCATGAACGGCGCGGACGTTGCCCAGGACGCGAGCGTGCGGGCGCCGCAGGCCCATGCGCGGCCCGTCAGGTCCGCGCTCGTCTCGCTTGCCGCGGGCGCCCTCGGGGCCGGCCTTCTGGTGTTGGCGCTCAAGGCCACCGGCGTCATCGGCGGGACCCAGATCATCAAGACGACCCAGAGCGGGGCGGGGCAGACCGTCAACATCACCGCCAGCGACGCAGACGCCACCACGGCCCAGGCCGTCGCCGCCAAGGACCTCTCGTCCGTCGTGTCGCTCAACGTCACGACGGCCAAGGGCACGAGCCTGGGCTCGGGCGTCATCCTGGACGCCGACGGCAACATCATCACCAACTATCACGTGATCTCCGGCGCCACGTCCATCACGGTGACCGTCAACAACAAGAGTTACGACGCCACGGTAGTGGGGACGGATCCCTCGAGCGACATCGCCGTCGTTCACGTGAACCTCGACGGCGAGAAGGTCACCCCCATCGAAGTCGGCAACTCCGACGCGCTGACGGTAGGGGAATGGGTCATGACCATCGGCAGCCCCTTTGGCCTGGACCAGTCCGTCTCCGCGGGTATCGTGAGCTCGCTGTCGCGCAACACCCTGCTTTCGTCGCGCGCGGGCGAGACGATCTACACCAACCTGATTCAGGTCGATGCGGCCATCAACCCCGGCAACTCGGGAGGCGCCCTCGTTGACGGCAAGGGAAGGCTGGTGGGCATCTGCACGCTCTTCTCGTCCGACACCCAGTCGTTTGCCGGCATCGGCTTTGCCATCCCCGGTAACTACGCCGTCAACCTCGCCAAGAAGATCATCGCGGGCGAGACGGTCACCCATGCCTACGTGGGCCTCTCCATGCAAACCGTCAACGCACAGAACGCAACGGCCAATCACTTTGCGGTGCAACAGGGCGCCTACGTCGCCGGCGTCACGGACGGCGGTCCCGCCGCGTCCGCCGGTATCCAGAAGGGCGACATCATCACCGCCGTCAACGGCGACGCCATCACGAGCGCGGACGGCATGATCCTGGCGGTGCGCTCCCACGACATCGGGGACACCATAGCGGTGACGTTCATGCGCGGTGACAGGGAGCAGACGGTCAACGTGACCCTGGGCTCTGACGAGGCGCTCCAGCGGGAGCGCGCCGATGCCTCCGGCCTGGGACCTGACGGCGACTCCTCATCCACCACACAGGACCAGGACATCTCCCCGGACCAGGACATCTCCTCGGAGGATCTCTATAACCTTCTGCAGCGGATGTACGGCCAGGAGGACGGCGGCGGGCGCATGGGTCGCTAGCCGCCACCTGCCGGGGCGTCGCCTGCGCCCGGCGGTGGACGGATGGGGAGGCCTCCCCGCGCGCGGCGCGCCGCCCGGGCCTGCGGCGGGGGGCCCCGGCCTTGCGCCGGGGGCATTCCCCTAGGTCTGCGGGTGCCGCGGGCGGGTTCCTACCGGGTCCTCTAGGCTCGCGGGGCGAACGCACGGGGTTCTATAAAGTTGTGGGTGTAGGGCGCGGGGTCCCATATGGTTTAGGGCGTGGCACGCGGGATTCTATATGGTTGCGTGGCCCGGGCCTGCGGCGGGGGTCTCCGGTCTGGCGCCGGGGGCATTCCCATAGGTCTGCGGGTGCCGCGCGCGGGTTCCTACCGGTTCCTATAGGCTCGCGGACGACACGCACGGATTCCTATAAGTTTGCGGATGTAGTGCGCGGGTTCCTATAGGTTTGAGGGCGTCGCGCGCGGATTCCTATAGGTTTGCGGGCCTCTCCCGTGGATTCCAATAGGTTTGAGGGCCTCTCCCGTACAGAGCTATAGGCTTGAGGAAAAAGGGTAATTCCCACCTGGGCAAACGCCGCGACGATTCCTCAAACCTATAGGTCTGTCTCCTTCGGCCTCTCAAACCTATAGGTGCGCGGCGACGCCGCCCTCAAACGTATAGGTGCGGTATGTCGTAGGCCTCAAACCTATAGGTGCGGCAGGTCGCCGCCCCCAGGCCCAGAAGACGGCCCGTGCGGCGCGCTGCGGCCTCCCATCCATGGCGCGCGTCGCCGACGTCAGCGACCCGTCGGCGCGCGACGGCTAGGCGGGGCATGGCTGGGCGGCCGTCGTCGGTTGCCGACGACCTCCGCGTCCGCCGGCCTGTGTCGGGGCGTACCTGGTACGATGGGCGCACGTCAAGTTCGCGGGCATGTCCATGATGGGAGGCATCATGGTCCAAACGCTGGTGTTGGTACGCCATGGGGACGCCGAGCGGCGGGGTCCCGAAGGCGACCGAAGCCGCCGGCTGACGCCGGGCGGTCTTGAGACGCTGCAAACGACGTATCCTCGGGCGTTCGCGCCCCTGCGCGGGGTGGCGGGTCTTGAGCTTTGGTCAAGCCCCGCCGTGCGTGCGCTGCAGACCGCCGAGGTCGCCGCCGACGCCCTCGGCATCGATCGTGCCGACATACGCCAGAGACCCTGCCTTTACGACCAGGACGACCGCGCGTTTCTCGACGAGCTGGAGGCGTGTCCCGCTCAGACGCTCGTGGCGGTGGGGCACGTGCCCTTCATGAGGGACCTTGCCGCACGCTTGGCCCAGGCGAGCGGACCCTTCCCAAAGGGGCAGGTCATGGCCATCTCCTGGAACGAGAGCCGGCCGTGGCCGTGCGACGGGCGCGTCCTATGGACCGTGACGCCCTGACGCGAGCCTGCGCGCAAGGGGAGTCCTCATTCGCGCCTCGCGGCATCCGCGCCACGAGGTAGCGGCGCCCGTCCGTGCCTGGCGGCCGCCGCCCGCGTCCAGCCACCCCGCGCCTGACGGGCCAGCCGGGCCTGGCGAGTCCCCGTCGCGCTATCCCTTGCGTCGAGGCGTCCGCGAGCTGGCGCTCGTGCCGGCCCCCTCCTGCAGCCCGTTCGCCACGGTCGAGGGGTCACCTCCCGCATTGACGGTGGCCATCAGCGCCATCGTCGCGTCCTCGTCGGCTATCACATAGCTCACGCCACCGATGACGGCGGTGGATGACGGAATGCTCGCCGACCAGATCGTGGGCGACTGGAGCGACATGCGCAGCAGCAGGGGTATGAGGTCATAGCAGTGATAGGTCGTCGAGAGGGTGCCTCCCAGCGCGTTCGCTGCGGCGGGCATGAGCGTGGGGTTGGCGCGCAGCTTCTGCACGATTGCCTGCATGAGCAGGCGCTGGTCCGCCTGACGCTGATAGTCGCCCAGGGCAAAGCCATGGCGGACGCGTGAGAACAGCGTCGCGGTGGCACCGTCCATCTCGTGGGTGCCCGCGGGGAGCACCAGGCCGGTATAGTCGGGGTCGTTGACGTCCACGGGCACGTTGACCGTCACGCCGCCGATGGCGTCGATGAGCGAGGACAGGCCGTCGAAGTCAATGACCGCCACCTGGCTCACCCGGATGCCCAACAGGTCCTCCACGGCGGCGACCTCGCCCGAGATGCCCCCAAACGCGTAGGCGGCGTTGATCTTCTGGGTGCCGTGACCGGGGACTTCGACTTTGGTGTCGCGGGGCACGGACACGAGCGTGATCTTGTTGGCGATGGGGTCGATGCGGGCGACCATGATGGTGTCGGTGCGGGAGGAGTCGCCGTCCTCGCGGCGGTCAGAGCCCAGAAGCAGCGCATAGTAGGGCGTCACGGGCGTGCTCGGCGAGAGCATCCCCGAGAGCGCCCGGCTGTCTTCGTCCCCTAAGGCGATCTTGCGGTCGACGGGGGAGAGCAGCACGACATAGGCGACGATCGCCGCCGCCATCAGCCCCAACAGGACGAGCAGGACGATGCGCCCTGGACGCCGTTTCCGGGACGGCTTGCCGGCCGCCGCACCGTCGCGCTGCGCGGCCTGCGCACCCCTCGCGGGCCTATGCGCCATCTTCCGCTCGCTCGCGTCGCCCAGGCGCGCCTCGACGCCCCGCCGGACGCTCTTGGCGGCGCTTCGCGCCTCGTGCCTGCTGCGATTGGCCCCAACATAGCGGGAGGGGTCGCTGTACGGCGAGCCGTCCGCCTCGCCGCGCGCGTGGGGGGCGGCCTGCGCCTCTGCCTGACGTTGGCGTCGAACCAAAGGAACGTTTGCGGGAGCGCCCGCGCCGTGCCTGCTGAACCTGCTTCCCTGCTGGAAGGACCCTTTGGGATGCTGGGGTCGCATTTCGTCGTCAGTCATGTCACTCCATGGTGCGCTTGGTCAGGTCTGGCGCTCCCTAGCCTACCATGAACGGTTCACGGAGCCGTCACCGACGCCGCGACCCTCAAGGAACCACACGCGAAAAGTCACGCGTCACGCTCGGCGGCGTTTTCGCCCTCGAACGCGAGAGACCCGTCCCATCGCACGTTCGCGCCCGAAAAGCGCACGCTCGCGGAAAGCGGACGCCTGTCTCGACGGGACCGTGACGGCTTGCCCGTATACTGCGGATAAGGAATTGGAAACGTTTCCGGGAACGTTGCCAGAATCGTTTCCAGCACATGTTCGCGCCGAGCGGAGAGGGGAAGGGCATGACGATCAAGGATGTCGCGGCGTACTGCGGCGTGTCGGTCAGCACGGTCTCGCGCGTCATGAATGACCACCCCGACGTCTCGCAGCCCGTGCGCGAGAGGGTGCTCGACGCGGTCGAGCGCCTTGGGTACGTTCCCAACCGGACGGCGCAGGACCTGGTGCGCCCCCAGGAGGATTGCGTGGGCGTGGTGGTCCGCGGCATGGGCAACCCCTTCTACGCCCCCATCATCCTCGCCATCGAGCACGCCTGCCGCGAGCGGAACTATACGATGCTCACCCACTTCATCAGCGAGCAGGACGACGAGGTCGTCCTTGGCGCGGAGTTCGCCAACGCGAAGCGCGTCAAGGGACTCATCTTCCTTGGCGGCCACTTTGACTACGGCAGGCGCGAGCAGGCGCTCATCCGCCTGCCCTTCGTCTGCTGCACCTACACCAACCAGTTTGGACATCTCGACGAGACGGCCTACTCCTCGGTCTCCATCGACGACGTGACTGAGGCGATGCGCGCCGTGCGCCTCCTCACCGAGCTTGGTCACCGCAAGGTCGCCATTCTTCTGGGCTCGCCCACGGACCAGTCCATCAGCGAGCTGCGCTATCAGGGCTACGCGAACGCCCTGGCCTCCGTCGGCGTCTCCGTTGACCCTGCGCTCGTGTGCGAGGTCTCCTCGTTCTCCATGGCCGACGCCTACCAGGCCGTGAGCAATCTCTTCGAGGCCCGCCCGGACGTGACGGCGGTGTTCTCGGTCTCGGACGCCATGGCGATGGCCGCCATCAAGGCTCTCGCGGACCGGGGCCTCAGGGTCCCCGCCGACGTGTCCGTCGTCGGCATCGACGGCATCGAGTCGTCAATCTACACCATTCCCACGCTGACGACGCTCGTCCAGCCCAAGGAGGAGCTGGGCGCGTGGGCGGTGAGCGTGCTCGTGGACCAGATCGAGGGCAGGGAGGCGGCGGGACATCGCATCCTCGCGGCCGACCTGCGCGCGGGCGGCTCCATCGGCCCGGTCAGGGCGAGCTCGGCCCAGGACGGCTGATGGCGCGCCTTCAGGGCGTGCAAGGCAGGCAGGCGATTCCGCATCAACGGGATGCGTGAGAAGCATATCGACAGGACAAGAAGGGCACGACGAGAGGAGCGACAATGAGCGTCAACGGATGGAAGCTTTCGAGGAGGTCGTTTGTGGGCGGCGCCGGCCTGGCCGTCGCCGCGGGGCTTGCCGCCTGCAGCTCGGGAACCTCGAGCTCGGGTGGATCAACCTCAGGGTCGGACCGTGCGGGTAACGTGTACTGGCTCAACTTCAAGCCCGAGCTTGATGCCACCCTGCAGAAGCTTGCCGGGACCTATATGGAGAAGTACCCCAACGTCAAGGTGAAGGTCACGACGGCGGCGGCGGGCACGTATGAGCAGACCCTGACCTCCGAGATGGACAAGTCCGACGCCCCCACGCTCTTCGTCATCGGCAACACCGCCGGGGTCAAGGAGTGGGGCGACTTCGCGATGGACCTCAAGGACAGCGACATCGCCAAGCTTCTGAGCACCGAGGACTACAACCTCTCCGATGACGCGGGCAAGCTCGTCTCCATCCCGTACTGCTATGAGTGCTTCGGCATCGCCGTCAACACCGACCTCATCGAGAAGGCCGGTCACAAGATGGACGAGATCAAGGACTTCGCCTCGCTCAAGGCGGTCGTCGAGGACCTGCACGCCAAGGCGGCCGAGAACGGCTTCGACGCCTTCGTCGCCACCGACATGGACGACTCCTCGAGCTGGCGCGTGACCGGCCATCTCACGAACCTCATGTTCTTCTACGAGGCGCGCGACGACGGCGGCTGGAAGGAGGCCCCCGCCACCATCAAGGGCACCTACGTCCCCAACTACCGGAAGCTCTACGACCTCGCCATCAACAACAGCACCGTGGAGCCCAGCGCGCTCGCGACGGGCGGTCATGACCCCCTGACGCAGTTCACGAGCGGCAAGGCCGCGTTCTTCCTCACGGGCTCGTTCGGTTACGCCGACGTCAAGGACAAGGTCACGAACACGGCCTGCATCCCGTACTACTGCGGCGTCCAGGGCGAGGAGAAGGCCGGCCTCAACTGCGGCACCGAGAACTGCTGGGCCATCAACGACAACGCCTCCGACGAGGACAAGAAGGCGACCATGGACTTCATGGTCTGGCTCGTCTCTGACGCCGACGCCGCGCAGGCCATGGTGGACGGCCTGGGCATCCTTCCCTACAAGAACGCCCCCGCCAGCGCGAACGTGTATCTCGCGAACGCCCAGAGCTACGCGGACGCCGGCAACTACAACCTCGACTGGGACTTCAACTACACGCCCAACGTCGAGCAGTACCGTGCGAACCTCGTCTCCGCGCTCAACGCCTACAACGCCGCTCCCTCCGACGTCAGCTGGGAGGGCGTCAAGACCGCCATCGTCGATGGCTGGGCGACGCAGTACAAGGCCGCCAACGCCTAGGGTCCCGCGCGTCCGACGCGCATGACAGTCGCGGCGGGGGTTGGGAGGGCGCTCCTGGCCCCCGCGCGTCGAGGAAGTGATGACATGAGCACCAAGCCAAGGAGGGAGACCTCGCGCGTTCGTGCCACCCGACGCTGGAGCTGGCTCTTCATGGGCCCCGTCGTCGCGGCCTTCTCCATTGGGTTCGTGTGGCCGTTCCTGCAGGGAATCTACCTCTCGTTCTGCAGCTTCAAGACCACGAGCAACGCGAAGCTCGTCGGTCTCTCCAACTATGCCTCCGCACTGGCGGACCCGAGCTTCCAGTACTCGTTCTGGTACACGGCGGCGACGGCCCTCATCAGCCTGGTGCTCATCAACGTCGTCGCGTTCGCCGTCGCCTACGTGCTGACGCAGTCGGTGAGGGGGTCCAACCTCTTTCGCACGGTGTTCTTCATGCCCAACCTCATCGGCGGCATCGTTCTGGGCTACATCTGGTCGATGATCTTCGACGGCATCCTCCAGGCGTACGGGACGTCCATCCTGCTTGACACGACCCTCGGGTTCTGGGGCCTGATCATTCTCATGTGCTGGCAGCAGATCGGCTACATGATGATCATCTACATCGCCGGCATCCAGGCCGTTTCCGAGGACATGATCGAGGCGGCCCGCATCGACGGCGCCTCGAACCTGCAGACGCTCTTCAAGGTCATCATCCCCAACGTGATGCCCTCGATCACGATCTGCACGTTCCTCTCGCTCACCAACGGCTTCAAGCTCTTTGACCAGAACCTGGCGCTCACGGGCGGGCAGCCCTTCCAGTCCACCGAGATGCTGGCGCTCAACATCTTCAACACGTTCTACACGACGGGTGCCGCGAGTCGCGGCGTCGCCCAGGCCAAGGCGGTCGTCTTCTTCCTGCTCGTGGCGGGACTGGGCCTGGCGCAGCTCGCCTACACCCGCAAGAGGGAGGTGCAGCAGTGATGGCAGGTTCAAACTCCACCGCGCTCAAGGGGGAGAGGCGCACGCAGCGGCTCCTCTCCGCGCTGTTGGCCGTCGTGTGCGTCATCTGGGTGCTTCCCGTGGTCTCCGTCATCGTCAACGCGTTCAAGCTCAACACCTACGTGAAGACCGAGACCTTCGCCCTTCCCACCGCGGAAAGCTTCGCGGGGCTCTCCAACTTCGTCACGGGCATGACCTTCGGCAACTACCCGTTCTGGAAGTGCATCGCCTACAGCTCGCTCATCACCATCGCCTCCACCGCCCTCATCCTGCTGTTCTGCTCGATGGCGGCCTGGTACATCGCGCGCGTCGACTCGCTGTTCTGCAAGGTCGTCTACTTCCTGTGCATCTTCTCGATGGTCGTGCCGTTCCAGATGGTCATGTTCACGCTCTCGAAGACGGCGGACATGCTCAGGCTCAACACGCCGATCACCATTCCCATCGTCTACCTGGGATTTGGCGCGGGCCTTGCCATCTTCATGTTCGTGGGCTTCGTGAAGTCCATCCCGCTCGAGATCGAGGAGGCGGCGGCGATCGACGGTTGCGGCCCCCTGCGCACCTTCTTCCTCGTTGTCCTGCCCATGCTCAGGCCCACGCTCATCTCCGTGGGCATCCTCGAGATCATGTGGGTGTGGAACGACTATCTCCTGCCGTACCTCGTGCTCGACATCAACACCTACCGCACGATTCCCATCCACATCCAGTACCTCAAGGGCAGCTACGGCACCGTTGACCTCGGCGCGACCATGGCCCTCGTGCTGCTGGCCATCATCCCCGTCGTCGTCTTCTACCTCTGCGCGCAGAAGTACATCATCAAGGGCGTCGCCGCCGGGGCTGTGAAGGGGTAGGCATGAGACGGTCGAGTGGGGTGCTGCTCCCCCTGTCCTCCCTGCCCTCGCCGTATGGCATCGGGTCCTGCGGAAGGGAGGCGCGCGAGTTCGTCGACTTTCTCGCCCGTGCGGGTCAGAGCTGGTGGCAGCTTCTGCCCGTGGGACCCACGAGCTTTGGCGACTCCCCCTACCAGAGCCCCTCGAGCTTTGCCGGCAACCCGTACTTCATCGACCTCGACGAGCTCGTCGTCCGCGGCGTGCTGAAAAGGCGCGAGGTCGAGGCCGTAAGATGGGGCGCCGACGCGTCGAGCGTGGACTACGCCGCCCTGTACGAGCACAGGCTACCCCTGCTCAGGACCGCCTTCGAGCGCTCCCGAGGCGAGGACGCGCGAGAGGTGGACGCGTTCGCGCGCGCGAACGCGTCCTGGCTGGCAGACTACGCGCTCTTCATGGCCCTCAAGCGCCACTTTGGCATGGTCTCCTGGACGGAGTGGCCCAACGAGGCGCTGCGCCTGCGCGACGAGGGGGAACTCGACCGCTGGCGCGAGCGGCTCGAGGATGACGTCGCGTTCCACTGCTGGCTCCAGTGGCTGTTCCTCGCGCAGTGGCAGGCGCTGCGCGCCTACGCCCAGGTGCGCGGTGTGGGCATCATCGGCGACGTCCCCGTGTACGTCGCCCTCGACTCCGCCGACGTGTGGGCGTCTCCCGAGAGCTTTCAGCTCGACGAGGACAAGCGGCCCGTCGCCGTCGCCGGCGTGCCGCCCGACTACTTCAACGCCGACGGCCAGCTCTGGGGAAACCCCCTCTACGACTACGAGGCCATGGCTCAGGACGGCTTCGCCTGGTGGGTACGGCGGATGGGCGGCGCGGCGCGCCTCTTTGACGTCGTGCGCATAGACCACTTCCGTGGGTTCGAGAGCTACTGGCGCGTGCCGGCCGGCGCGGCCACCGCGCGTGGAGGCACGTGGGAAAAGGGGCCGGGGATGGCGCTCGTCGGCAGGCTCATCCAGGCGTACCCCGAGGTCAGCTTCATCGCCGAGGACCTGGGCTATCCGTCTCGTCAGGTGGAGCAGCTGCTGGCGGACTCCGGGCTGCCTGGCATGAAGCTCCTCGAGATGGCGTTTGACGCCCGCGACGAGAGCGACTACCTGCCCCATCGCTACGAGCGCAACAGCGTCTGCTACGTAGGCACCCACGATAACGCGCCCATCATGGGATGGCGCGACGAGGCCGACCCCGCAGACGTGCAGAAGGCCGTCGACTACCTGGGCATCGGACCGGACGAGGGCTTCAACTGGGGCGTCATTCGCGGCGGCATGGGCAGCGTCGCCGACCTCTTCGTGGCGCAGATGCAGGACCTCCTGGGACTCGGCAGCGAGACCAGGACGAACACGCCGGGCACGCTCGGCGTCAACTGGCGCTGGCGCCTCCGCGCGGACCAGCTCACCGACGAGCTCGCGGACCGCCTGGCCACCATGACCCGGATGTACGGACGATAAGGAGCGAACCATGGCAGAGGTAACTCTCAGGCACATTCAGAAGGTCTATCCCAACGCCGAGCGCGGCAGCAAGGCGCGCAAGGGCAAGGGCCGCCCGACCACCAACCTCAAGGTCACCGACGAGGGCGTCGTCGCCGTCGATGACTTCAACCTCGACATCGCCGATCGAGAGTTCGTCGTGCTCGTGGGTCCGTCGGGCTGCGGCAAATCGACCACGCTCAGGATGGTCGCGGGACTCGAGGAAATCTCGGGAGGCGAGCTCTCCATCGACGGCAGGCTCATGAACGACGTCCCCGCCAAGGACCGCGACATCGCCATGGTCTTCCAGAGCTACGCGCTCTACCCCCACATGTCCGTCTACGACAACCTGGCGTTTCCCCTCAAGCTGCGCAAGCTTCCCGCGAGCGAGATCGACGAGAAGGTGCGCGAGGCGGCGCAGATCCTGGGAATCACCGAGTATCTCCATCGCAAGCCGAAGGCGCTCTCGGGCGGGCAGCGCCAACGCGTCGCCATCGGGCGTGCCATCGTGCGCAACCCCAAGGTGCTGCTCATGGACGAGCCCCTCTCGAACCTTGACGCGAAGCTGCGCAACCAGATGCGCGCCGAGCTCATAAAGCTGCGGCAGAGCATCAACACGACCTTCATCTACGTGACGCACGACCAGACGGAGGCCATGACCCTGGGCGACCGCATCGTCATCATGAAGGACGGCGTCGTGCAGCAGGTGGGGACGCCCCAGGAGGTCTTCGATCGGCCCCAGAACATCTTCGTGGCCGGCTTCATCGGCGTGCCGCAGATGAACTTCTTCGATGCCACGCTCTCGGTCAAGGCGGGGAGGGTCTCGCTCGCCGCCCCTGGGTACGACGCCGTGGTGCCCGCCGACGTGGCGAGCCGCATCGAGGGCAACGGCGGCGCCGACGGCCAGGACGTCACGGTGGGCGTCCGTCCCGAGCAGCTCGTCATCAGCAAGAGTGGCGAGGAGGGGTCCCTCTCGGGCTTCGTCGAGGTCACTGAGCTCATGGGATCGACCGTTCACGTCCACGCCACGACGGAGCTGGGCCCCTTCGTCCTCGTCGTTCCGACCGTGGACCTGGGAGACGCCAGCTACCTTCCGGGAACCCCCCTGAGCTTCAGGTGCGCGCCCGGCGCCCTTCATGTCTTCGACCGCGCGACGGGGGAGAGCCTCACGCGCTAGTCGCGCACACGGTCGCAGCTCGAGGGGGCGCGTCCCGGGACGCGCCCCCTTGCGTCCTGCCGAGCGCGCGCCTGCCGTTCGCCCGCCACGTCGGCAATCCGGCGCCCTGGGGCCGGCCGACTTGCTAGCATGGACGCACAAGCGCATAGCTCGGATGACGGGGTCGGGAGAGGTCGTCGCGCGGTCGGTTGCGCGGACGAGGCCGAAGGGGAGGCAGAAACTCTCAGGCAAAAGGACCGATCCTCGACGAGAACCCGGAAAGGCACCGACACCGAAGAAGCAATCCCGGCGTGGCCCTCGCGGCGCGCGCGAGAGAATCTTTCAGGTCAAAGACGGGAGCATGGACGCCAGGGCGGCCCTCGGGACGCCAGGCGCCCGTACCGCTCGCCCGCTTTGGAAGGCTGCCCATGGACCTGAAGACGCCCCTGTACGAGACCCACGTGAGGGAGGGCGGCAGCATCGTGCCCTTCGCGGGGTACCTTCTCCCCGTGCAGTATCCTGACGGCATCCTCGCCGAGCACGAGGCCGTGCGCACGGCCTGCGGGCTCTTTGACGTGTCGCACATGGGAGAGCTGCTGCTGAGCGGCCCGGGGTCCCTCGCCAGCGTCAACCACCTTATTTCCAGCGACTGCACGAGCCTGCGGCCCGGACGCATGCGCTACGGCGTCCTCATGAACGAGCGGGGCGGCTGCGTGGACGACCTCATCGTCCACTGCCTGGGACCGGATGAGTACCTCCTGGTCGTCAACGCCGCCAACCGGGCCAAGGACCTCGCCCACGTCCGCGCGAACGTCCTTGCGAACACAGAGGTGCGCGACCTCTCGGACGACGTCTGCCAGCTTGCCCTGCAGGGCCCCCTGTCCCGCGAGGTCATGGCGGACGTCGCCGACGTCTCCCAGCTGCCCGGGCGCTATTACTCGTTTTGTCGTCACGTGCGCCTCGCCGGCGTTGACTGCCTGGTGTCCCGGTCCGGCTACACGGGCGAGCTTGGCTATGAGATCTACGCCGAGGCGTGCCAGGCCTCCCGGCTGTGGGAGGCGCTGCGCGTCGCGGGCAGCGACCGAGGCCTCGTTCCCTGCGGCCTGGGCGCCCGTGACACCCTGCGCCTTGAGGCGGGCATGCCCCTGTACGGCCACGAGATAGACGAGGACGTCTCTCCCCTCGAGGCGGGGCTCTCGTTTGCCGTCAAGCTGGACAAGGAGGAGTTCATCGGCCGCGAGGCGCTCATCGCCGCCGGCACGCCCGCCCGCGAGCGCGTGGGCCTGCGCGTGACGGGCCGCGGTATCGCGCGCGAGGGTCAGGACGTCTTCTTGGGCGACCGACGCATCGGTCGCACCACGTCGGGAACCTTTGCGCCGCATCTTCGGCAGGCCGTCGCCATGGCCCTGGTGAGGCGGGGCGTCGTCAGGCCGGGCGACGCGGTGGAGGTGGACGTTCGCGGCAGGCGCCTCGCCTGTGAGGTCGTGACCCTGCCCTTCTATCGCCGGGACTAGCGTTAGCACCAATGACGCCCCGCCACGACGCGTGAGGGGCGTGAGGACGGCATCACACGCAGAAAGGACCTCTCATGGCACAGATACCCCAGGACCTGCGGTACGTCAGCTCGCACGAGTGGTTCAGGGACGAGGGCGACGGCACCCATGCCATCGGCCTCACGGACTTCGCCCAGCGAAGGCTCGGCGACATCGTCTTCATCAACCTGCCCCAGGAGGGAGACGAGCTGGTGGCCGGCAGGCCCTTCTGCGACGTGGAGTCGGTCAAGGCCGTCTCTGACGTCTTTGCCCCCGTCTCGGGCCACGTCGTCATGGTCAACGAGGGGCTTGCCGACGACCCCGGGGCCATCAACGAGGACCCCTACGGCGCCTGGATCTGCCGCGTGAGTGACGTGTGCGACGTCGACGGCCTCATGGACGCCGCGTCCTACGACAGCTACTGCGCGACGGCGAAGGAGTAGGCATGACAGGCTACGTCCCCGTCACGCGCGGCGAGCGAAAGGAAATGCTCGACTATCTGGGCATCTCCTCCGTTGACGAGCTCTTTTCGTCAATACCCCCCGAGGTGCCCCGCGTCGAGCCCGACCTGCCCCGGGGCGTCTGCGAGCTTGAGGCGCTACGGGACATGACGGGGCTTTCTAAGAGAAATCGGCGCTTTGACCAGGTCTTCAGGGGCGCCGGCGCCTATCGTCACTACATTCCCTCCATCGTCGATGCCGTCAGCTCAAAGGAGTCGCTCGTCACCACCTACACGCCCTATCAGGCCGAGATCAGCCAGGGCGTGCTGCAGTCCATCTTTGAGTACCAGACGCAGGTCTGCGAGCTCACGGGCATGGACGTGTCCAACGCCTCCGTGTACGACGGCGCCTCTGCGGCGGCCGAGGCCCTGCTCATGTGCGTGGGGCGCACGCGGACGTCCGTCGTTCTCTCCGGGACGACCGACCCCCAGGTCGTCGACGTCGTGCGCAGCTACTGCGCGAGCAGGGGCGTGCGCGTGGAGGTGGTGGCGCCCCTGGCCGACCTCTCGAGCGACGTCGAGGCGCTGCGTCGCGCCCTCGGCGCCGACACCGCCGCGCTCTACGTGCAGAGCCCCAACTATTACGGCGTCATCGAGGACATGGACGAGCTGGTCGGGCTCGCCCACGGTGCGGGGGCCAAGATGGTGATGGGCTTCAACCCCATCGCCCTGGGCATCCTGCGCTCGCCCGGCGAGCTGGGCTGCGACGTGGCCGTGGGGGAGGGCCAGCCCCTGGGTCTTCCGCTGGGCTTTGGAGGTCCGTATCTGGGCATCATGGCCGCCACGGGCAAGCTCATGCGCAAGCTGCCGGGGCGCATCGTGGGCCAGACGACGGACGCGCGGGGACGTCGCGCCTTCGTGCTGACGCTACAAGCTCGCGAGCAGCACATACGTCGCGAGAAGGCCTCGTCGAACATCTGCTCGAACGAGGCGCTCTGCGCCCTGCGCGCCTCCGCGTACCTTGCGTCTTTGGGGCCGGAAGGCCTGGCACGGGTGGCTCAGGGCTGCGCCGCCCACGCGCATTACCTCGCGGAGCGCCTCGCCGGCCTCACCGGCTTCACGCGAGTGGGCGAGCGCCCCTTCTTCCATGAGTTCGTGACCACGAGCCCCCTGCCACCGACGGAGCTCGAGGGACTGCTCGCGGACAGGGGCATCCTCGGCGGCCTGCCCGTGCGGCTGCCTGCGGGAGGCGAGGGGCTGCTGTGGTGCTGCACCGAGCTGAATGCCAAGGGTGACATCGACGCGCTCGTGCGCGTCCTCAGGGAGGTGGCGTCCCGATGACCGAGAAGGACCCGACCGCGACCAAGGCGGCCGAGCGCGAGGAGCCGCAGGCGGCAAAGGCCATGGAGCTCCTGTTCGAGCGGAGCGTCCCCGGACGTGGCTGTGACCTCGTGCCGCCGCCGGACGTGCCTGCCGTCGACTTTGGTGAGGAGCTGCTGCGCAGGCGGCCCCCGCGCCTTCCCGAGCTGAGCGAGGTCGACCTCAGCAGGCACTACTCCAAGCTCGCCCGCCATGCCCATGGGGTCAACGACGGTCCCTATCCGCTGGGATCCTGCACGATGAAGTACAACCCCAGCGTCAACGAGAGGGTCGCCGCCCTGCCCGGCTTCGCCGACCTGCATCCCCTGCAGCCCCTGGGAAGCGTCCAGGGCGCGCTCGCCGTCCTGCATGAGCTCGAGACCCTTCTGACGCAGATCTGCGGGATGGACCGTGCCACCTTCCAGCCGGCCGCCGGCGCGCAGGGCGAGTACACGGGCCTCCTGCTCATCCGGGCCTGTCTCGCGGCGCGCGGCCAGGCGGGCAGGACCAAGGTCATCGTGCCCGACTCCGCCCACGGCACCAACCCGGCCTCGGCGACGATGGCGGGCTTTGCCGTGGTGAGCGTCGGCTCGACCGCGGAGGGAGGGGTCAAGCTCGACGAGCTGCGCGCCGCCCTTGGCCCCGACACGGCGGCGCTCATGCTCACCAACCCCAACACCCTGGGCCTCTTTGATCCCAACATCGTCGAGATCTGCCGCCTGGTCCATGACGCGGGAGCCCTCTGCTATTACGACGGCGCCAACCTCAACGCCATCATGGGACGGGTCCGCCCGGGCGACATGGGGTTTGACTGCATGCATGTGAACCTGCATAAGACCTTTTCGACCCCGCACGGCGGCGGGGGGCCCGGGTCGGGCCCGGTGCTCTGCAAGGAGTTCCTCGCCGAGTTTCTCCCGGGGCCCGTGGTGCGTGAGCAGACGGCACAAGACGGCAGCGTGCGCCTTGGGCTTGCCACCCCGGCGAAGAGCGTGGGAAGGGTGCGCAGCTTCTATGGCAACTTCCTCACCTGCGTGAGGGCGCTCACCTACCTCAAGCGCCTGGGGGCCGAGGGCGTCTGCGAGGCCTCCGCGCAGGCCGTCCTCAATGCCAACTACCTCGCGAAGCGGCTCTCGGCCGCCTTTGACCTGCCCTTTGGGCAGCGTTGCATGCATGAGTTCGTGATGAGCCTCGCCCCGCTCAAGGAGCGCACGGGCGTCACGGCGATGGACGTGGCCAAGCGCCTCCTGGACTTTGGCATCCATCCGCCCACCATGTACTTTCCCCTCATCGTTCACGAGGCGCTCATGGTGGAGCCCACCGAGACGGAGGACAAGAAGAGCCTGGATCATGTCGCCGACGTGCTTCTGGACATCGCCCGAGAGGCCCAGGAGGCGGGCGGGCGGCTCCACGAGGCCCCCTTTGGATGCTTTGTCGGCAGGCCTGACGAGGTGACGGCCGCCCGCCACCCCCTGCTGCGCCACGAGGCGCCGTCGTCACGCCCAGCAAAGGCTCGGACATGATCGGCCAGCTTGCCTGCCTGGTGACGAGTGACACCGATCCCTACCTCAACCTCGCCCGCGAGGAGCTGCTCCTGCGCCGCGTGCGGAGGGGCCAGTGCATTCTCTATCTGTGGCAGAACGAGCGCACCGTGGTGATTGGTCGCAATCAGAGCGCTCATGACGAGTGTGACGTGGAGGCGCTCGAGGCGGACGGCGGGCATCTGGCCCGTCGCCTCTCGGGTGGCGGTGCCGTCTATCACGACCTTGGCAATCTCAACTTCACCTTTCTCGTTCCCACGGAGGACTTTGACGTGGCGCGACAGAGCGAGGTCATCTTGCGCGCGGTTCGCGCCGTGGGCGTCAGTGCCGAACGCTCCGGTCGCAACGACCTCGTCGCCTGCGGCCGAAAGTTTTCCGGGAACGCCTTCTACCACAGCGGGGGAGGCTGCGCCACGGGCGTGAGCTACCACCACGGCACGCTCATGGTGGACGTGGACCCCGTCCCGCTCGTCCGCTACCTGCGCCCCTCGCCGCTCAAGCTTGCCGCCAAGGGCGTCGCGTCCGTTCGCTCCCGCGTTGTCAACTTGCGCGAGCTGGCGGGCGGTCTCACGACAAGCGCCCTCGAAGACGCGCTCGTCGAGGCGTTCGGGGAGGTCTACGGACAGCCCGTGACATCCCTGGCCCCCGACGCCCTCTCCGTCGCCGAGCTCGAGCATGGGCGCCGTCGCCTTGCCGACGACGCCTGGCTCTTCAAGACGGAGGGCCGTCGCCGACGTGCGCGGCTGCCGCTGAGCGGTGCCAGGCGCTTTGGGTGGGGAACGGCGCTCATGGGCCTGGAGCTGCGTGACGGGCGCATCACCGCCTGCGAGCTCTGGTCCGACGGGCTTGACGCCGACGTGCTCGAGCGGGTGCCTCCCGCTCTCAGGGGCTGCGCGCTCGATGAACGCGCGCTCAAGGCGCGCCTGACGGGCGCCGCCGGCGCGCATGAGCCCCTGGCGCGTGATCTCGTGGTCCTCGCCTGCCAGACGGCTGCCGGCGAGCGGTGCCAAAACGGCGCCCAAAACGCATGAGAAGGACGGTCGCGACGAAGGGATGATACCCATGGGACGGGAGCGTGTGGACGTCATCGTCATCGGCGGGGGGCCGGGAGGCTACACCGCCGCCCTCGACCTTGCACGCAGGGGAAAATCCGTCCTGCTGCTGGAGCGAGACGAGCTGGGGGGCACCTGCCTCAATCGGGGCTGCGTCCCCACCAAGGCGCTCATAGACGCCGCGCAGGCGTTCGCGGCCGCGCGCGGGGGGACGGACGGGTCCGTGATCTGCGAGGGCGTGCGCTTTGACGCCAGACGTGCCCACGAGCGCGCCGCCGAGGTCGTGGGCACGCTTCGCGCGGGCGTCGCGCGGCTTCTCGCCGACAATGGGGTGCAGGTGCTCGATCATAGCCCGGCGCGGATCGTCGCCGCAGACGACGACGGCGGCACCGTGGCGTCAGGCGGCGAGCTGCTGAGGGCGCGCGACGTCGTGGTCGCCACAGGCTGCGTGCCTCAGACCCTCCCCGTGCCGGGCGCCACGCTGCCCGGCGTGCTCAGCTCCGACGACGTCCTGGCGGGCGCCGCCGCGAGCGCCTCCTCGATCGCGATCGTGGGAGGCGGCGTCATCGGCGTCGAGATGGCCCATGCGTTCTCGCTGACGGGGCGGTCGGTGACCGTCGTCGAGGCGCTCGACCGGGTGCTGCCGACCTTCGACCGCGAGATCTCGCAGCGCGTCGCCGCCCAGCTCAAGCGTCAGGGCGTCATTGTCCACGTCAAGGCGCGGGTGTCCGCCATGGCGGGAGCCCCCGGCTCCATGGAGCTGTCCTTCACGGATCGGAGTGGCAGCGAGCAGCTCTGTCGCGCGGCGGTGATTCTCGTCGCCACCGGGCGACGCCCGGCGACGGGCGAGATCTTCGTCCCGTCCGTCGCGCCGCGGCTCGAACGGGGCTGGCTGGCCTGCGACGGGGACGGGCGCACGAGCCTGCCCCATCTGTGGGCGCTGGGCGACGTGCGGGCGGGGACGCCCCAGCTCGCTCATGTTGCGCAGGCCCAGGGACGCAACGTCGCCGCCGCCATCTGCGGGCAGCCGCCCGTCGTGGACGAGGGGACGGTGCCCGCGTGCGTGTATCTCTCGCCCGAGGTGGCGAGCGTCGGCCTCGACGTGGCCACGGCGCGGGCGCGGGGGCTGGACGTCGTCAGCTCCAAGCGGCCCACGGGCGGCAACGCGCGCTGTGCGATCACGGGAGGCGGGCCCGGCTATGTGAGGCTCTGCGTCGAGCGCTCCTCGCGCCGCCTCGTGGGCGCCCAGCTCGTGTGCCCCAGGGCGACCGACCTGGTGGCGGAGCTCGCCCTCGCCGTGCGCCTGGGACTCTCGGTGGACGAGCTCGCGCGGACGATTCATCCGCATCCCACGCTGAGCGAGATGGTCATGGGCGCTGCGACGGACCTCTGCGCCGTGCGACCGGCAAGGGCAGGCGACTAGGCGTCCGCGCGACCGGCGGCCTTGGCCAAGAAGCGCTCGGCGTCCACGACGACGCGCTCGTGCGTGCCGCGCGCCACGAGGCCTGCGTCGTCATGGGCCTCAAAGGCAAACATGAGCCTGCGTCCCTCCACGGCCATGAGCGTCGTGGCGCAGCTGACGGTCATGCCCAGGGGCGTCGGCGCCAGATGCTCGAGGACGAGCTTGGTGCCGACGCTGCTTTGGCCCTCGTCAAGCTCCGCCGCCACGCTGCGCCAGGCCGCCTCTTCGACGAGGGCCGCGAGCTTGGGGGTGGCGAGGACGTCAAGCTCACCGCTTCCGATCGCCCGGGCGCTCGCCGGCGCGTTGACCGTAGCCTGTGACAAGCCGTTGATGCCGCTCTTGAGCATGGTCTCCTCCTGGGGTCGCTGTGAGTCTCTCATTGTGGGCCCACCCATTTTAGAAGATGGTCGTTCCGGGCGACGAGGGGCACGGGCAGGCGGCGGGCGTCCGTCGCGGCTCGGGTTCGCCCCTGTGCGAAATAGCCTGCGCCGCTCGGGGAATAAGGTCTTGAGCATGAGCATGTCCTCGGCCTCGGCGGCCGACGTGACGACGGCGAGGAAGGGGTCGCCCATGGGCGCGACGCGGGACATCTATCTGGCGGGCGGCTGCTTCTGGGGCATCGACGAGTACTTCTCGCGCATGCCCGGGGTGACGGCCACGCAGTGCGGCTACGCCAACGGGCCGAAGGGGCGCCCGAGCTACGAGGACGTCTGTGCGGGCTCCGGCCACGTCGAGACGGTGCGCGTGAGCTACGACCCTCGCCAGGTGGGCCTTGACGTGCTGGTGCGTCAGCTGTTCAAGGTCATCGACCCAACGTCACGCAATCGCCAGGGCAACGACTGCGGGGTGCAGTATCGCACGGGCGTCTACTATACGGATCCCGCCGACCTGCCCGTCCTTGAGACCGCCTTCGAACGCGAGCGTCAGTCTCTGACGGCGCCCCTCGCCACCGAGCTGACGCCCCTCGCGTCGTTCTTCCCTGCGGAGGAGTATCACCAGGACTACCTCAAGAAACATCCCGACGGCTATTGTCACGTCGACCTCTCGAGCCTGAGGGAGGTGGGGGTATGAGCGCGGGCGATGCGGGACGCTACCGGCGCCCCAGTGACGAGGACATCCGCGCGCGCCTCTCCCCGCTGCAGTTTGAGGTCACGCAGCACGCGGCAACCGAGCGTCCCTTCACGGGCGCCTACGACCGGTGCTTTGAGCCAGGTATCTACGTGGACGTGGTGAGCGGGGAGCCGCTCTTCTCGTCAGCCGACAAGTTTGACGCCGGCTGCGGCTGGCCCGCCTTCGCGCGCGCCATAGCGGACGATGCCGTGAGCGAGCGGCAGGATGGCAGCTTTGGGATGAGTCGGGTCGAGGTGCTGAGCCGCTTGGGCCAGAGTCATCTGGGCCACGTCTTTGACGACGGCCCGCGAGAGCGAGGCGGGCTGCGCTACTGCATCAACAGCGCCTCGCTGCGCTTCGTGCCCCTGGACCGCATGGACGAGGAGGGGTATGGTTCTCTCAAGGACCAGGTGACGAGACCCCCGCGCTGAGGGGTCGCATATGCGAGGGAGAGGGGATGCACATGCTCGGCATCGCCTTTGACATCGACGACACCCTCTATGACCTCGCGGACCCATATCGCACGGCGTTGCGGGACTGCTTCGGGCCCCTGCCGGGCGTCTCCGCCAGCGAGCTCTTCGCCGCCAACCTCCGTCACTTTGACAAGACCTATGAGCGCGCCAGGGCCGGCGAGCTGGCGATGGATGACATGTTTGCCCATCGCCAGCTGTCCGCCTTTGCCGAGCAGGGAATGAGCATCTCGCTCGAGGAGGCCCTCTCGTTCCAGCGTGTCTACCGCGATCTGCAGTGTCGCATCTCGCTCACGCCCCTCATGCGGGGGCTGCTCGACGACCTCGCACACGCGGGGGCGCGTCTGGGCGTCGTGTCAAACGGCTACAGCGACAACCAGTGGCGCAAGGTGCGGACCCTGGGCCTGACGCAGTGGTTTGCTCCCGAGGCGATCGTGGTCTCCGAGGACGTGGGCGTCGCCAAGCCCGACCGACGCATCTTTGACATGGCGGCGGGCCGCATGGGGACAGACCCCTCGACGTCCTGGTTCGTGGGGGACGCGGCGCGCAACGACGTTGACGGCGCGGCCGCGGCCGGATGGAGGACCATCTGGTTCGACCGGGGGCGCGGGGCCGGGGAGCCGTCCCGTCGCGCCGCCGACCTGAGAGTGGGAAGCGAGGAGGAGCTGGCCGGCGTCGTTAGGGGGCTCCTGGGCCGCGACTGCGGTCCGAACGCGCGCGCCCGAACTGCGCCCGGCGCCATCAAGGAGGCCTGACCATGCTGCTTTCGCGTAATGTCGCCGGCACGCACGCCTCACGGGAGGCGCCTCGGCCGGTCCAGCCGCTCGTCACGCATCGCTTCGTGGCGACGGGCGAGCTCAATCACCATGGCACGCTCTTTGGGACCGTCATGGCCCAATGGTTCGTCGAGGCCGCGTTCCTCTGCGCGGTCGACACGGTGGGCGACAGCGACAGCGTCGTGTTCGTGCGTCTGCACGACATGGACTTCGTCACCCCGGTCCATCTGGGAGAGACCCTGCACTTTGAGGCCGTACCCCTCGTCGCGGGGACCACGAGCCTGACCGTCCATGCGCGTGCCCGGGTGGGGGAGCGTCCCGTCACGCGAGGCTTCGTGACCTTCGTGCACGTGGACGGACAAGGGCGGCCCCTGCCCCATGGCCTGCGCCTTGAGCCCTCAAGCGACGAGGAGCGCTCTCTGGTGCGCGAGGCCCAAAGCTATCTGGAGGCCTGACGCGCACGGGGACCTGCATCTGCCGCCCCGTGCGCGTCGTCGCCCCCTGAGCGCCGAGTGACCCTAGAAGGCCGACTCGTAGATCGCTCGCGCGTCCTCCAAGGTCAGCGGCATGAACTCGCCGAAGCGCTCCCCCTTGTTCTGTCGGAGCGTCACGAGCCAGGTGCGCACGTCCTCGGGGGTCACGTCGAGGTCTCCCAGGGTGCGCGGCATGCCGAGGCTCACGAAGAAGCGCTGCAGCTCGTCAATCGCGAAGGTGACGGCGTCGGCGACGGCCTCGTCCGTCTCGTCCACGGGCTCCACGTCAAAGACTCCCTTGGCAAAGTCCAGGAAGCGCCCTGGGTTTGCGTGCCAGACGTGACGCATCCAGGCGGGCAGGATGACGGCAAGCCCGGCGCCATGGGTCACCTGGGGGGAATGGGCCGAGATCTCGTGCTCGAGGCCGTGGCTCTCCCAGCCGCCGGCTCGACGCTCGGGCGAGCGGTCCCTGCCGCAGCCGCAGAGGTCGTTGTGGGCCAGCGTGCCCACCCACATGACGGCGGCGCGCGCGTCGTAATTCGTAGGGTCGTCCCTTACGACGGTCGCGGCGTCCATGAGGGAGCGAATCAGGCTCTCGCAGATGCCGTCGGTGACGGGAACCGCCCCCACGGCGCCAAAGTAGCGCTCGCAGATGTGGCAGATCATGTCGGTCACGCCGGCCGCGGTCTGGTACTGCGGAAGCGTGAAGGTGAGCTCGGGATCCATGATGGCCAGCCTCGGGCGGAAGACGTCCCCGGAGACGCCCTTCTTGAGGCTAAGGGCGTCGTTGCTGATGACGCAGGACGCGGAAGCCTCCGAGCCTGCGGCAGGGATGGTGAGGACGACGGCGAGCGGCAGGCAGGCACCCATCTTTGCGGCGCCGCTGAAGAAGTCCCACACGTCTCCCTCATAGGGGACGCCAAACGCTATGGCCTTGGCGCAGTCGATGACGGAGCCGCCGCCCACGGCGAGGATGAGGTCGACGTCATGGGTCCGGGCGAGCTCGATGCCCGTGCGCACCAGTCCGACCTCCGGGTTGGGACGCACGCCGTCAAGCTCGACGGCCTCGACGCCCTCCGCGCTGAGGGACGACATGACCCGCTGAAGGGTCCCGGTGCGGCGCACGGACCCGCCGCCGTAGACCAAAAGGACGCGCTTGGCGCCCAGGGCGGCCACTTCGGCGCCGGTGCGGTCAACGAAGCCCCGGCCAAACACGAAGCGCGTGGGGGAGCAGAAGACGAAGTCGTTCATGGTTGTCCTTTCGATGGGGATGTGAGGACGGGTGGCTAGTCTCGCGGGGGAAGGATCTCGATCCAGCAGCCGTCGGGGTCGGCGATGAAGTAGAGGCCCATGGAGGGGTTCTCGTGCACGATGCAGCCCATGGACTCGTGCAATGCGTGGGCGGCCTCGTAGTCGTCCACCTCAAAGGCGATGTGCGTGTCGCCGCCGCCGTTGTCGTACGGCTCGGTGCGTCCGCGGTTCCAGGTGATCTCGATCTGGAAGGGGGACGTCTCGCTCTCAAGGAACGTGATGGTCCACGAGCCGTCCTCGGGGCCCTTCTCGCGCACCACGCGCATGCCCAGCGCCCTCTCGTAAAACGCTATGGTCTTCTGCTTGTCGAGGGAATGCGTGCAATGATGCAGGAACGTGAACTTCATGCGGGCCTCCTTGGCGGTGGGTGCAAAACGTGCCGTGCTCCTGAAAAAGACGTGCCGGACTCCTGAACCAATGATACCCAACGGCGCTGCCCGTCCCTCCCGGGCGCGATGCGTGCTCCGGCCAGGGGCAAGGCGGCAGGTGTGCTCGTGGGCCGCATGAGCTGCCAGTCCCAAGGCATCATCGTCACGAGGCGCGGAAAGGTCTTGACATAATCAATAATAGTTACTAATATTTAGAAGAGGAGAGGGGATGAGATGCCAACGGAGTTGCGCTACAGCCGTCAGCGCGCCGCCATCTGGGAGTGGATTCGCAACAGGCGGGACCACCCCACGGCCGATGAGGTCTACGTTGCCCTGAGGGAGCAGTTCCCTCACCTGAGCCTTGCCACCGTCTACCGCAACCTCATGGTCCTCTCGGACCAGGGAAAGCTCAGGCCGGTGGTCGCGGGCGACAAGGTCACGCGCTTTGACCCCAATACGGCGGAGCATCAGCACTTTCGCTGCACGCGCTGCGGGCGGGTCTTTGACGTGGAGGCTCCTGAGGTCGGTCGGGCCGTTCGCAGGCTTGACCTGGGGACCGTCGGCACCTTGACGGACTTCAGCCTGTGCCTGGAGGGCGTCTGCACCGCGTGCGCGCAGGCTTTGGAGGCGCGCGGCGACGCCCTCGCCCCGGGTATGTGACGTGTCGCGCAGGCCGGCAGACGGCCGCGAGGGGCGCCGCAGCGTGATCGGACGTCTCGGATGATGGGTATGGTCCAAGCAAGTGCCATGAGGCGGCAGAGGGCCGTCTGGCAATAAGGGAAAGGGAAAACAATGGCTGAGGCAAAGTTCTTCCGTTGCACCAAGTGCGGGAACCTGGTCTATGTCGCGCACGACGGCGGCGGCCCGCTCGTCTGCTGCGGTGAGCCCATGGAAGCGTTGAAGGCAGGCTCCACTGACGCTGCCACCGAAAAGCATGTCCCGGTGATCTCTGAGGCACCGCATGGCCACATCACCGTCAAGGTCGGCGAGGTCGAGCATCCCATGACCGAGGAGCATTACATCGAGTGGGTCTGCGTCGTCACCGACGGCCGCGCCTCGTTCAAGTTCTTCAAGCCCGGCGACAAGCCCGAGGCCACGTTCGGCGGCGTCGCGGGTGCGTCCGTCACCGCCTACGCCTACTGCAACCTGCACGGCCTCTGGAAGGCCGAGGCCTAACATCAGCATGTCTCCGTCGGCCGCCCGGTCGCGCGGAGGGGAGAGAGTGGTATCCAAACTAGGGAAGGGAAACGTTCATGGCAGTCGATTTCGCAAGCTCACAGACGAAGAAGAACCTCGAGGCCGCCTTTGCCGGCGAGTCTCAGGCCACCAACAAGTACTCGTACTACGCCAGCAAGGCCAAGAAGGAGGGCTACGTCCAGATCTCTGACATCTTCACGGAGACCTCGGGCAACGAGCGCGAGCATGCCAAGCTCTGGTTCAAGTACCTCCACGACGGCGACGTCCCCGACACCCTGACCAACATCAAGGATGCCGCCGCCGGCGAGAACTATGAGTGGACCGACATGTACAAGGGCTTTGCCGAGACCGCCGAGCAGGAGGGCTTCAAGGAGATCGCCGCCAAGTTCCGCATGGTCGGCGACATCGAGAAGCACCATGAGGAGCGCTACAACAAGCTCGCCGAGCGCGTCGAGAAGGGCGAGGTCTTCGCGCGCCCGGGCGTCAAGGTCTGGAAGTGCATCAACTGCGGCCACCTGCACGTCGGCCCCGAGGCTCCCGCGGTCTGCCCGGTCTGCAAGCACCCGCAGGCGTTCTTTGAGGAGCAGGGCCTGAACTACTAGCCCGCCTTTGACGTCCCGCGCCGCGCAGCGGGGCCATGTTGGCAGCGACGCCCGTCACCAGCTGGTGGCGGGCGTCTCTCATGGCGCGGTGGTGACCACGTCTCCGCATGGCAGGTACGTCAGTCGAGCCGTACGAAATCAGCGGGAGGAGACCCCCTGCGTCAGGTCCCGCTCCTCCGGGTAGAGAAAGCCCCACTCATGGCGCAGGCGCGTCATGACGTCCATCACGTCGGCCGACGTCTCGATCTGCCGCCGCGCCGCCACGTCACCGGCCACCGCCGCCTCAAGGTCCGCCATCGCGTAGCTCAGGGCGTTCTCCCGCCTGCCGGCCTGCACCCGCTCGCGCTCGCCCGTCTCGGTCCAGACGACGTCCGCCGCGTCCGCACGGGGATACTCCATGATCCCCACGTAAGCCTTGTCGGCACTGATGACGGCTCGCTTGGGCTGCTTTGAGTGAAGGGACAGCGACAGTACGACGAGCTGCCCCTCGGCGTTGCGCATCAGGATGCCGTCAGTCTCGTCCACGCCCGTCGGCGCGGGGTTCATGAGGGAGGCAAGCTCGTGGGGCGAGCTCTGCAGGAAGAGCCGTGCGAGCGTTATCGCGTAGACGCCGATGTCCAGCAGCGCGCCGCCGGCCAGCTTGGGGTTAAAGAAGCGGTTTTCCATGTCGTATGCCTTGTAGCTGCCAAAGTTCCCCTGGATGAGGTTGACGCGCCCAAAGTCGCCCGCCGCCGCACGGCGCGTCAGCTCCTTGTAGAGGGGCATGTGGAGGATGGTGCAGGCGTCCATGAGGACGACGCCCGCACGTTTGGCAAGCTCGCGCGCCTCGGCCAGCTCGTCCGCGTTGAGCGTGATCGACTTCTCGCACAGGACGTGCTTGCGGGCGGCCAGGGCCTTGCGCAGGTAGGTGATGTGGGTGTTGTGCGGCGTCGTCAGGTACACGGCGTCCACGTCCGTGTCCGCGAGCAGCTCGTCGGCCGTCGCATAGACCTTGCCGACGCCGTAGCGCTCCGCAAAGGCGACGGCCTTCGCATGGGTCCTGTTGGCGACCGCGTCAATCGAGCGACCCTCGCGCTCGAGCGTCTGCGCCATCTCGTTGGCGATGACGCCGCAGCCGATGACGCCCCATCTTAGACGAGGCGACGATGCGTGTGCGTTCGTAGTCATGACATGTCCTTCGTTGGGAGTGTCGTCAGAGAAGGCCGTACGCCCATCCTACCGCAAGCCGGGGCCACGGCATCGTCTTTGGGGGCGGCCGGCCGGGCCGACGCCTCGGCCTACGCCCCAGGACCCGCGCATCGGACCTCGCACGGAACGCCTCGCGCGTCATGCCCAGACGGCCATCACCACGGTTGACACGACGATGAGCGCAAGCCCCGTCAGCGAGCGGGTGGAGTATCTCTCCCCCAGGACAATGGCCGAGAAGGCCATGGAGACCACGATGGAGAGCTTGTCTATGGGAACCACCACGCTGAGCGGTCCCATCTGCATGGCAAGGTAATAGCAGAGCCAGCTTGCCCCCGTGGAGACGCCCGAGAGAACGAGGAAGGCCAGCTCCCTCCTGTCCAGGGACGCAGGGCGCGCATGAGGAAGCTTGCCTCTCAGCGCAACGATGCCCCAGGCCATGACCAGCACGACGCAGGTGCGAATCGCCGTGGCAAGGTTTGAGGGAACCTGGGCGATGCCCACCTTTGCCAGAACGGACGTGAGGGCGGCACATACCGCGGAACCTACAGCAAAGACAAGGTACGAGGACCCCCTCGCACGGTCCGCGGCGGCGGTGGGCTGCCTTTTGACCATGAGGAGGGTTCCCACAAGGATGCCAAGCGAGCAGGCGAGCTTGAGAGGAAGCAGACGGGTCTCCCCAAAGAGGACGATGGCAAGAAGGACCGTGAGCACGGAGGAGGTCTTGTCCAGGGGGACCACCTTGTTGACGTCTCCCATGGAGAGCGCCTTGAAGTAGCACATCCAGCTTGCGCCGGTGGCCACCCCCGAGAGCGTCAGAAAGACCCAGGACCGCGGGCTGATGGCGCCGATCGAATCAAGCTGTCGGGTGATGAGGGCCATGAGCCAGGAAAAGGCAAGGACCACCAGCGTCCGCATGGCGGTGGCAACGTCTGAGTCGGTCTTGCGGACGCCCAGCTTGGCGAGAATTGCGGTGATGCCGGCAAAGAGCGCGGATCCGGCTGCGGCAACCACCCACATGGGCATCTCCCTCCCGACCAGGTCGTGCGCGGCATCAGGTCGCGTTGCGGGCCCGGGTCGCGCGGCGAGCCCAGGCCGTGCGGCGAGCCCAGGCCGTGCGGCCCCGTGGACGGCGGCCCCGCACCTCTCGACGTCGTGGACGACGGCTCCGCCCCTCCGGCGCAAGGCAAGTATAGGGCGCGGCGCCTGCGGCGTCTTTTGGCGTGATGTTAGCCCTGCGACCTCGGCCTCGCATGCATGCGGGGGGCGCTCCGACAACGGCCCTGGGGCGGCGCGCCAAAGCGAATCCGGCCAGGACTCGGGAGCAATGGGCGCGACATGAGCATCGGGTGCGATATAGTGAGGAAGCTGATGCCGCCTTGGCCGATTGCCCTGCCACGTTACATCGGAACGGAGATTGCGATGGGTATGTTCGACAACATGAGAAAAGAGTCCTCGTTCAGCAGCGCCTCGGGAAAAGACAGGCCCTATGTGGTGCTCCAGGTTACGCTCAAAGAGAAGCTCATGGGAACGGGGTCGGGCAATCTCTCCGAGCTCGAGAACGTCATTAACGCACAGGCCGCAAAGGGCTATCGGCTTCATACGATTTCGACGTCAAACGGGGGCAGCAAGGGACTCGTGGGCGGAGATCGCATCCAGGCGACGCTGGTCTTTGAGCGACTGTAGACGGTTCTTGTCAGGCTCCGGGCGCCCGCATCCCTTATGTCTGCGGGTTTTTGCCCTTGACCTCGGCATGCTGCTTGAAGTGACCTTACATTGCGCAAACGCTCGGCTGTGCCTCGACGGGGTATCTTCTCCTTGCACACTGATGTCTTGACGGCGCCTTGGGCGCCCTGAAAGGATGCGCGCGTGATACGACTCATTGCCTCGGACATGGACGGCACGCTGCTTGACGAGAACTCCGAGGTGCCTCCCGAGACCTTTGACCTCATCCTGCGCCTGCGCGAGCGGGGCGTTCTCTTTGCCGTGAGCTCCGGACGCAGGTATGACACGCTCCAGCGCTTCTTTGAGCCCGTGATCGACTGCATGGACTTTGTGGCGTCCAACGGGACGCAGGTCTATGTGGGCGGGCGGATGGTGGGCCGCGAGGTGTTCAGCCATGCCGCGCTACAGCGCCTGGTGCGGGTCATTGACCGCTTTGACTGCCTGCACCTGGCGCTCTTTGACGCCTCGCGCAGCTTTCTCTTTGATGAGGACGAGAAGTACGAGCGAGAGTTTGACAAGAACCTTCCCAATCCCGAGCAGATCTATAGCCTTCCTGACCCCGACACGAGCATCATCAAGGCGTCCCTCTTCTGCGATGACGAGAAGAACCTCATGGACATGGCCTACGTGCTCGGTCGCGAGCTGGGTAGCGACTTTACCTTTGCGCCGTCGGGCAGGAAGTGGATCGACACGATGCCGGCCGGCATCAACAAGGCCACGGGCATTCGTCAGGTGATGGATGTCCATGGGGTGGACGCGAGCGACGTCATGGCGTTTGGCGACTCGATGAACGACTACGAGATCCTGCGCCTGGCGGGACATCCCCGTGCGATGGGCAACGCCCGCTACGGCATCAAGCGCATCGCCCGAGACATCGTCGCCACCAACGCGGAGCATGGTGTGCAGCGCGAGATGCGCAAGCTTCTGGATGAGCTGGGGTAGGGTGCAGTCGGCGCCTGGCGCCGGAGGGCGCGATGCCGGAGGGTTGCCGGCGGCGGGAGGTTGTCGGCTCCCGGCGCCTGTCGGTCCAGGGCGCCTGCCGTTCCGAGTGCCTGCCGGTTCCAGGAAATTATCAATGACCGAGTCTCCTTCGATTTTGTCATTAAATTCGCGCTTCCTGGGCAAACGTAAATTTAATGACCAGACGGCTGGCATCTGGTCATTGATAATCCCGGGCTTCGGCGGGCGGGGTCGCCTAGGCGGATGGGCTGCGCGCCGAGAGCTTCCCTGAAGGAGAAGGCGCGGCGCTGGTGCTGTAGCCGGATTGTCGCTGATGTCGAAGCGCTGCTGACGCCAAGGTGTCGCTGACGTCAAGGTGCTGCTGACGTCAAGGTGCTGCTGACGTCAAGCCGGTTCGTTTGATTTCATCGGCGACCAGCTCTGCCTTGCGATGTGCCCCCCGGCCGTCCACCCCTTCTTGCAAAATGAATATTCTCACGTTTTCGCTCTATCTAGATTTGCCAATCTACCTGGTGAATTATCAAAAGCCAGCCTTCATGTTGGTATCATTGATGATTCAGGTGACACGCCGTACTGCAAACATTGCAGCTACCTTGCGGCAACCTGCATCACGTGGCGACACGAGATGTCGTACCGTCAGCGCATGGACATCACCTTTTCTCACAGAGCCGCTCTTGCCATCATCCGCGCCCAAAGGATGCGGAGGGCGACTTGCGGACGAACGGACGCTCGCCGCCAATCGTTCGCGACGTCTGACACTCCGCCCGTTCCGTCAGCCTTGCCTTCCGGTCAGACGATTCGCAGGAGTCGATGGTCGCGGACGCTGGTCATTGAGTGTCTCTGCCGTGCCGGCCTTACCTCGGACGATGCCCGCGAACTCTTTTCTCTCGAACATGTTGACGTGCTCAAGAGGAAGGGAGTGAGAAGAACCAGAGTTTCCGGTTGCCGCAGCTGGGACGACCGTAGTGGCGTCGCGCTTCCCGAGGGCATTTCGACCAGCACCGCCCCTCACGTGCTCGCCCAGTTGGCCGAACTGATGCCCCTTCCGGCCCTCATGTGCGTCGCGGCGGAGCTGATGGGCGCGTATGCCCTTCCGCCGCTGGCACCGCCCGTCGGCACGGCGAGAGGGTCCACCACCTTTGGGGTCGAGGCTCTCGTCACGAAGGCCGAGCTGCTTCATGAGCTTGCGATGCACGCCCCCCTTCCTGCGACGTTGCGAGCGCTGCGCGCCGTCGTCTTCGCGGGAGAGCGGGCATGGTCTCCTCAGGAGGCTCTTCTGGCCACGATGCTCGCGCTCCCCGGAGACCGGGGAGGCTATGAGCTGGGACCGCTGACGCTCAACGCGCGCGTCATGACGGGCATTGGCAACGCCATGACGTGCGCCTCTCGCGTGCCCGACATCTTGCTCGCCTGCAAGACGGTTGGCATCAACTACGACGGATGGGGGCACTTTGGCATCATGGAGCTGGAGCGCGCCGCCGTGGGACTTGGGCAGGACCCGGGAAGCGACCAGAGGGCTCACGAGCTTGCCGTGCAGCGTCGGGCACTTCGCGAGAAGTACGTGGACGACCGTCGTCGGGATCGTGAGCTGCTGGTGGCGGGCGTCGAGACCCTCGTCGCGACGAGCGAGGACCTTAGGGACGTGAGCACTCTCGACCTCCTCGTGCGGCAGCTCATCGTACGTGCGGAGGCAGCAGGAGGGCAAAGGATGGCACGACAGCGAGCGCTGCTGGAAAGTGAAAGCCTTGCGCACCGCCGTGCCGAGGTGCTTGCGAGCCTGCGGACTCTCACGTGACGCGTGATAGCTGGGCCACTTGGTGGCTGGATGAGGCATCTGCCTCCTGCGTTGGCGCTGACCATCCACGTGCCGGCCACGAAAGCGCTGGCTATGGAACACATCCGGAGAGGTGAGCGGCATCTCGGCCTGCGGTCATGCCCGCAGGCGACCCCGCCGACGTTCCTAGACGCATTCGTCCCCTGGTCCGCCGGCCCTTCCAGGCGCCCGCACCCCTAGGTAGCCCTGACCACCCTCCCAGGCGCCCGCCTGTCGAAGCCCGGGATTATCAATGACCAGATGCCCGCCGTCTGGTCATTAAATTTACGTTTGCCCAGGAAGCGCGAATTTAATGACAAAATCGAAGGCAACTCGGTCATTGATAATTTCCTGGAACGGCAGGCGCCCGGAACGGCAGGCGCCCATATCCGGCAGTCGTGCGTCGTGGCTTTCGGCGACATCCAACATGACGGTCACATGGACAAGAGAAGCTGAGCGCAAAAAAAGCTGAGTGCAAAAAAGCTGAGTGCCAACAGGAATGGGTGTCAGTTTTCCAGGTAGAGTCATGCCCGGTGAAAGGGCCGTCAGGTTCCGCGCATGCGCGGAGTGCGTAGGAAGGGAGTCTATGCGGCAGGCCGGGGCCGCCCCTGTTCGTCGTCGGTGCCGGCGGGCGCTCCCGACATCCCCATCCAGAGTGAGACTGCCGTCACGACAAGGAATCCGACGGCGAGGTCCGGCCCCAGACGCAGCAGGAACGCCGACAAGAGCGTGTTGAGAAACCCGTGCAGGACGGCACACCAGAGCAGCGAGGCGCCGCGCCGCCTGAGCCCGGCGAGCCAGAAGGAGAGCAGCACCGCCTGAAGGGCAAACGTTCCGTATGGCATGGCGAGGTGGGGGTCTTGCGGCGTAAACCAGAGCGGCAGGTGCCAGGCCGCCCAGATCACGCCTACGACCAGCGTAGCCACGGGATAGGGAAGGCGCGTCTCGAGCTCCGGCTGCAGGACGCCGCGCCAGCCGAGCTCCTCGTTGCCGCCGCCCGCAACGGTGGTGATCACGAAGAGCGCGGGAAGTACGAACAGGGGTATCTGTGGGTTGAGGCCGTCGGACCCAAGCGTCACCGCGGCAAGGACGAGGCTCGCCAGCAGCGCGAGCCAACCTAACGAGCCTCGTGAACCCGCCAGCAGAAAGCGAGCGCATCCGTTGCGCGTGCGTGCGTCGGGCCGGACCACGAATGCCGCGATGGTGGGGCCAAAGCCTCCCAAGACAAAGAGGGGCATGACCGCCGGCGCCACGGCGTCGATGACTCCTGCGATGCAGAGCATCGCCCTGAGCCCCCAGCACGACCAGGTGATGAGAAAGGTGAGGGCAAGATAGCGTTTGGCGATGTCAGACATGCAGCTCATGGCGCCAGTCTAGCATTGCGTTGGCGGCGCTTCGTAAGGGGGTTGTCAGGTCTGGCCGGCAAGGCGGTGCGGAGCGTGAGCGGACCGTGCGTCTTTGCAATATGTCGTTGCGTTTGCCCAGATAAGCTTTGTGAAGAGGGTCCCAAACGCACACTTTCCAGACGCACGCTTTTGATGAGAACAAGAGCCGCATGGCGCGGGAGGGGGACCGGCCGCGCCGACCCCTCCTCTCGCGACATTTCTGTCGGGGCGCTGTGCCATAGTTTTCCCAACCAGCGCGGCGCAGTCAGGACCCGCCGCCATCGGCGTCGTGCCACACGACGGAGGCAGGGAGGATCGCATGGACATCTCGCCCCAGGCGCGCTCTCTATGGGGTAAGTCGGACTATGGCGCGGGGGAGGCGTGGCTGCCTCTCGCGATGCACATGCTTGACTCCCTTGGCGTCGCGCGTCTGCTGTGGGACGCGTGGCTCCCCCAAGGAACGAGGGAGACGCTCTCGCGGCCGCTCGGGGGAGACCAGCACGTGGCAAGGAGCCTCCTCATGCTGCTTGCCGGCCTGCATGACTTGGGCAAGGCCACGCCCGTCTTTCAGTCGACGCCCTCGCGGACGGCGTCATCATGGGACGAGACGTTGCCAGACAGAGTCATCCGCGCGGGGCTCTGCCTTCGCGCCGACTTCGCCGAGAGGCGGCTGCCCACCCACGCCGTCGCCGGCGAGGCCCTCGTGCGGGAGCTCCTATGCGCGCGTGGATGGGGCGGGCGTGCCGCCAAGGCCCTGGCGAGCGTGATCGGCTCTCATCATGGGACGTTTCCCCAGCAGAAGGCGGCACAGGACGCCAGGCTGCTGTACGCGGCCGAGATGGGCGCCATCGGTCGCGGCAGCGAGGAGTGGGCGCGAGTCAGAAAGGAGCTCTCTGAACTTGTCATATGTCGGGCCAGCGTCTCGTCGGACCTTGTTTGCACCCTGAGCGAGAACGTCCTGCCCGCTCCCGTCCTGAGCCTGCTTGCCGGGATCGTCACCATGGCGGACTGGCTTGCGAGCAATCAGGAGCTCTTCCCTCTCTTTCCTTTGGGTGAGGATCGATGGGACAAACGGGTTTCTGACGCTTTCCTGGAGGCGCGCCTTGCGCAGGGTTGGGAGTGCGCGGACCTACCAACTCCGTGGCACACGAGCCGGACGGCCGTGCCCCTGGACGAGACCTCGTTCAGGGAGCGTTTTGGCCTTCCTGCCGGCTGCGTGCTCAGGCCCATCCAGGCCGCCATGGTCAAGATCGCGCGGGAGCACGATGACCTTGGCATCGTCGTGCTGGAGGCGCCCATGGGAGAGGGCAAGACCGAGGCCGCCCTGGCCGCTGCGGAAATCATGTGCGCCCATGGCGGTATGGGGGGCATCTGCGTGGCCCTGCCCACGATGGCGACGACCGATGCGATGTTCGGCAGGGTGCGTCACTGGCTTGACAGGCTGCCGCATGTGGACGGCGAACACGACAAGAGCGTCACGCTCGCACACGGCAAGTCTCAGCTCAACGAGGAGTTCCAATCCATCAAGGCGGCCTCGCGCCGACGACAGGGCTCGGCGCGAGGAGGAGGCGGCATCGAAGGCGACGTGTTTGCCTCCGACTGGATGTCCGGCAGGAAGAAGGGCATGCTCGCCAACTTCGTCGTCTGCACGGTGGACCAGGCGCTCATGGGCGCCCTCGACATGAGGCACCTTTCGTTGAGGCAGGTGGCGCTGGCCAACAAGGTGGTCATCATCGACGAATGCCATGCGTACGACTTGTACATGCGCCAGTATCTGGGCAGGCTGCTCGAGTGGCTGGGCTACTGGCATAACCCCGTTATCCTGCTCTCCGCGACGCTTCCCTCGCAGCTCAAGAAGGAGATGGTCGATGCCTACCTGGCGGGGAGAAAGGCCTCGGGAGCTCAGTTCGCGACGCGAGCTCGTCGTCATCGGCCTGTATCCCGATGGGCGCAGACGTCCCCTGCCGCCACGCCCCCTGCCGAACTGACCGCGGCAGCGACGTCTTCTGCCGCGCCGACCGCGGCCGCGACGCCGGCGTCCGTCTCGCCCAGCCTGGAAGGCACGGCACGCGGCGACGCCTACCCACTCATCACCTACACCTGCGGCATCGAGAGACGTGAGCTTCCATGCGCGACGTCAGGGCGCGGCGTCAGCCTCAGCCTGGCGCTCATGGCAGACGATGAGTCCGAGCTGGTCCGCCTGCTTGAGGAGAGGCTTGTTGAGGGCGGCGTCGCGGGCGTCGTCTGCGACACGGTCGCGCGGGCGCAGCGTGTCTTCCAGGTCGTGCGCGAGGCCTTTGGTGAGGCAGACGTGCTGCTTGACCACGCCCGGTTTATTGACCTTGATCGTTTGCTCATAGAGCGGAGCATCCGCAGCCTCCTTGGCCCCGCCGCCACCCGCGCAAACGGGCGGCGCCCAAAACGGCTTGTCGTGGTAGGCACGCAGGTGCTCGAACAGTCCCTTGACATAGACTTTGACTTGCTCGTGACCGACGTAGCCCCCGTCGACCTGATATTTCAGCGTTTGGGGCGCACCCATCGTCATGTGCGGGGTGACGGCGAGAAAGACCGCCCTGACCGCCTGCGCACGGCACGTTGCTATGTGAGGGGCATCACGTCCTGGGAGGGGGGCGTGCCCGCCTTCATGGATGACGTCACCAAGGTGTACGGGGAAGCCACCCTGATGGAGGCGCTCTCGGTGCTGGATC
Source organism: Olsenella massiliensis (assembly GCF_001457795.1). Taxonomy (GTDB): domain Bacteria; phylum Actinomycetota; class Coriobacteriia; order Coriobacteriales; family Atopobiaceae; genus Olsenella_F; species Olsenella_F massiliensis. The sequence goes on from NZ_LN898209.1 coordinate 107,587, forward strand.
TGACCGATGCCGGCGGGCGTAGGGACCTTGCGCTGCCTCAGGATATTGCCCCCCTCGTGAGGGCCGCCTACTCAAAGGGGGTAAGCGGTCGCGTTCCCGAGGGCTGGCAGGAAGGATATCAGCGCGCCTGCGCGCAAAGAGAGAAAAAGCGGCGCGAGAAGATGGCGCGAGCTCGCGTCTGCCTCCTGCATTCTGCCGTCTCCTCCGTCACCAACGAGTGGAACCTGGACGACCTTGCCTCAAGCCACTGCCTGGGCGACGCCGCCGACCTTGACGCGGGCGAGCGTGCCGTGCGCGACACGCAGGAGACGGTAGAGGTGCTGCTGCTCAGACAAGGTGCGGACGGCGTGAGCCTGCTCCCGTGGGTTGGTGACGATAGGCGGGGCATTCTCCCCGGCGCCTCGGTGCCCGTGCATGCCTGCCCCGAACCGGCGCTCGCCCGCCTCGTTGCCCAAGGCTGCGTTCGTCTTCCCCTGAGCCTGTGCAACCCCCAGAAGATAGACCTTCTCATCAGGGAGCTTGAGGACAAGAGTGGGGAGATCGTGTCGTGCTGGCAGGATTCTCCCTGGCTGGCGGGGCGCATCGCACTTCTCATGAGGGAGGAGAAAAATGGGTTGCTCGTGACCACGATTTTGGGTCAGCGGCTTGAGTACTCCGCTCAGGTGGGTTTGCAGACCGTTTGCGGGTGAGAGATGACTGGCAGTTCTGCCGTGATAAATTGACTATGATGTTCAACATTCTCATTATGAGTTGATCCAGTTGAGCATCAGAGTGAGGTAGTGTTCCCCGCCTCTGCGGGGCAGTTCCATCGGCATCCATCAGATGGGAGCGTCTATGGCCGGACCTGAGCAACCTCTGTCGTTCAATCTGCTTGAGGAGGGATGGATTCCCGTCGTCTATCGTGACGGCAGCCAAGGTGAGCTGACGCTCGGGGACGTCTTTGCCCAGGCGCCGCGCATCCGAACCATAGAGGGGGATGTGCGCCAGCAGACCTTCGTTCTCTTGCGCCTTCTGCTTGCCGTCCTGTACCGCTCTCACCTTGACTTTACCGGCACCGAGGCCGACTTGCGCCTGTTTTGGAAGGAATCCTGGGAGGACGGCGCGTTTGACCTCAATACGATCGACGCGTATCTGGACAGGTTTCACGACAGGTTTGACCTCTTTGACCCTGAGCATCCCTTCTTCCAGACGCCCGGCCTGCGCTATGTGAGCAAGGAGTACGATTCTGTCGGGGAGATGGTCGCGGACGTTCCCAAGCCCGAAAAGTTCCTCTTTTCGATGAGGGACCAGCACCACCTTGACTCGCTCGGCTTTGCCGAGGCAGCCCGCTGGCTCGTCTTCATGCAGGCCTTTGACCCGGCGGGCATCAAGTCTCCCGTCGTGGGAAACACGCACCAGAAGGCGGGAAGGGTCTACGCCCCCCAGGGCGCCCTGGGAACGGGCGTCGCGGGTGCTCTGGGCGGCATCTTCGTCGAGGGTGACAATCTCTTTCAGACGCTCATGCTCAACTGGGTGCTCTACGACTCGGTCCGCAGCAAGGAGCACCCGCTGCTGGGCGTCGAGCGCGACCTGCCATCCTGGGAGCAGGACGACCGCAGCTGCGACATGGTGATCCAGGCGGCGGACGAGCCCTACGGCCCGGTGGGCATGTACGTCGCGCAGAGCAGGAGAGTGCGCCTGGTTCCCGATGCGTCCGCCCAGGTCGTCAGGGGCGTCATCTCCTGCTACGGCACCGTCGGCAGCGTTCTTGACAAGCAGCATGTCGAGCCGATGACCGCCTGGCGGGAGAGCCCCGCCCAGCAAAAGAAGCTCGGCCTGTCCCACGTGCCGCTCATGCCGCTGGCCCATGACCCCGCCCAATCGCTCTGGCGCGGACTGGGGTCCGTCATCGCCGCACGCGGCGCAACAGGCGAGCAGGACCTGCGCCCGGGCGTCATTCGCTGGATCGGCGCCCTTGAGGACGCTGACGTCTTTGAGGGCGCTTCGCCGCTCGTGACCCTCCATGCCCAGGGTATGGTGTACGGGACTCAGAGCAGCGTGTTTTCCGAGGCAATCGATGACTCGTTTGCCATCCCCGCCATGGTCCTCAGAGACGCGTCGCGAACGCGCGCCCTTGCGGTGCAGGTCGTGGAGCAGGCAGCCAATGCCGCAGACGCCCTGGGTCGCTTCATGAACAACATTCGTAGGGCTGCGGGTGACAGGGGCGACGCCGCCCAGTACAGGGCCAAAACGACCAAGGTCAAGGAAGAGGCCTTCCGCGAGATGGACGGCCTCTGCAGGGAGCGCCTGCGCAATCTGGACAAGGCGGAGCAAGACGAAGGCTACTTTGACGCCTGGCGCAACGAGATTCGTCGAATCATATGGGCCATCGGTCATCGATCGCTTAGCACCATGAGCGTCTCCTACTTTGAGGTGCATGACAAGATGTCCGTCGGGCGCGCCCTGCAGCTCTTTGAGCAATCGTTGGACAAGGCGCTTCCCGGCACGTCAAAGAGGCGCCAGTAGAAGGCGACCTATCGATTTGGCCAGACGATGGCGGAAAAGGAGGATGAGGAGTCGTGAATTCAGGCAGGTCAAGCACAAGCTCGTTGGTCAGGGCATATGTCAGCCGCAAGGTGGCGGAGCTTCAGGGTTCGTTCCTAGCGAGGTCAAGCTCGGCTCGCGCACAGTTGGCGAGGCTCCGCAGGCTCGACGCCCCGGGAGCCGGCTCGTGGATGAGCGTGGGAGAGACCGTCTTTGCGGACATGCCCCTCGATGGGCTGCAGGATGCCGACGCTGAGCGGTTCATGCGCTCTGCCAAGCTGGCGCTCAAGCTCTATGCGCTGCATCAGCAGTCCAAGAAAAAGCCCATGGCAGTGCTTTTTGACAAGGACGCCCCATGGCGGGGAACTCTGGGGTCCGCCTGCTTCCAGGCGGGCCATCATCATGGCGACAACACGGGTGCCGCAGGCATCGAGAGGCGCATGTCATCGCTCGAGGCGGCGACTGAATGGGGCGCGGTCGAGGTCTGCCTGCGAGCACTGGTGCAACTGTTGCGCGCGCAAGACGTTCCGCTTGACTACGGCAGGCTCGCGCACGATCTCTATCTTCTGCAGATTCCGGAGGCCAAAGACGGCGTGCACATGAGCTGGGCGCGGGATTACTTTGCGTATCGGCCCACGCCAGAAGACGTCGACAAGGAGCAGTGACGCAGGCCGCCTGCAATGCGGTTTTCATGTCCAAACGAGGAGGAACATCATGTTCGTTGACATCCATGTAATCCAGAACGTGCCGCCCAGCAACATCAACCGAGACGACACAGGTACGCCCAAGACCGCCGTGTTTGGCGGCGCGCTCCGTGCTCGCGTGTCAAGTCAGGCCTGGAAGCACGCCATGAGAAAAAGCTTCATGCAGTACGTCCCAGCAGATGAGCTGGGGTGTCGCACGGCCCATGCTTGCGAACTCATCGCCGAGCGCATCGTCGCGCTCGATTCCGGCCTCGCCGAGGTCGCCGATGCGTGGGCGCAGGCCGTGCTGAGCGCGGCAGGGGTGAAGACTGAGCAATCTAAGCGCAAGGGCAAGGAGATGGGCACGCAGGTCACTCAATATCTCATCTTCATCGCAGAACGAGAGTTGGACAAGCTGGCAGCCCTTGCCGTCCGTCACGCTCGTGCGGGTGAGGACGCGTCCAAGCCTCCGAAGGAGCTCAAGAAGGAGGTGTCCAAGGCGTTTCACGGCAGGCAGGCGCTCGACATAGCCCTCTTTGGCAGGATGCTTGCCGACGCCCCCGACCTCAGCACTGACGCATCGGCCCAGGTGGCCCATGCTATCTCCGTCGACAAGATCACCCAGGAGTATGACTACTTCACGGCGCTCGACGACTGTTCCGCCAATGACAACGCCGGCGCGTCCATGATCGAGTCCGTGGGCTTCAACTCCTCGACGCTGTATCGCTATGCGACGGTAAACGTTGACTCCCTCCGTGAGCAGCTGGGCGATGACCAGGCGACCGTCGTGGGCGTCGAGGCATTTGTCAAGGCGTTCGTGCGCTCCATGCCCACGGGCAAGCAGAACACCTTTGCCAACAGGACCGTCCCCAGCACCGTCATCGTGGCGCTTCGGTCCGACCAGCCCATCAATGCCTCTGCGGCGTTCGAGAAGCCCGTGCGCGCGCAGGAGGGCGCCTCAATTTCCGAACGCGCCGAGGAGCGTCTGGTCGAGCGCCTGATCAACACCGAGCGAATGTATGGTTCCAAGGCAAGGCGGACATGGATTTCCTCCATTGACGGGCAGAGTCCGAAATTGGACGAGCTGGGGGTCGTTGAGGAGCTCCCTCAGATCTTCGAAGACGTCAAGGCAGCCATCCTGGCGGAGTTGAAGGGTGACGAGCAGTAATGGGCGTCTTGATGCTCAGGCTGGCGGGACCCCTTCAGTCGTGGGGGGACTCCTCGCGCTTCACGCGCAGGACCACACGACAAGAGCCCACCAAGAGCGGTGTCGTGGGGCTTGTGGCCTCGGCGTTGGGAAGGAGTCGGGAGGAGTCCGTCGAGGACCTGGCCCTTCTCGACTTTGGCGTGAGGATTGACCAGCCGGGGCGCCTGCTCCCTGACTTTCAGACGGAGCATCCTCTGGGCGACACGAAAAAGTCCATGCCTCTCACCACCAGGTACTATCTTGCTGACGCCAAGTTCCTGGCCGCGCTCGGGGGAGACGACGAGCTGCTACGGGACATTGCGCGTGCTCTCAGGGCCCCCCGGTGGCCGCTCTTTCTGGGACGAAGGTCATGCCCGCCAGGCGAGCCGATCCTCATGGAGGCTCAGGAGTCCTACCAGGACGTGAGGGACGCGCTGTCCCGGCATCCCTGGATCGCCTCGGAGCATGAACGACGACGTGTCGGCCAGACGGAGCTGCCCGTGCTGTGCGACGCCCGGGAGGGCGAGCCGTGCACGAGCCAGGCGGACTTTCCGCTGAGCTTCTCGGGGTCGGGGCGTACGTACGCACAGAGGGCGGTCTTCCACTTTGTCGTTGATGTCGCATCCCTGCGCGCCGCGCAGGAAGGCGCGCAGGCTGACACGACGCCGGCGCGTGGGCATGGCAGGCCGCCACAGCTGGGGGATCACGACCCCATGAGTTTTGTATAGGAGGGTGTCAACGTGTACATATCCAGGGTGCCGCTTAACGTGGCACGGCCCAATACGCTCAGGCTCGTGGCCTCATCGTACTTTGTGCATGCCGCAGTGGAGCACTGCTTTCCTCCCACGGCCCGACGCCTTGACGAAAAGGGGAGGGTGCTATGGAGGATTGACGCCAACCCCAAGGACAAGGACTCGCTCTGGCTGTATGTGGTAAGCCCCGAAAGGCCCGACTTCACTCATGTCGCCGACCAGTATGGGTGGCCCGCTGCGGCGCCGGGCGAGACGAAGGACTACTCCCCGCTTCTGGGCAAGATCGCGCAGGGGCAGAGCTGGCAGTTCAGGCTCAAGGCCAATCCCACGCGCCTCGTACGGACTGACAAGGGCAAGCGTCCCAACGAGAAGGTCGTGGGCACCATTCAAGGGCATGCGACCGAGGCGCAGCAGGTTGACTGGCTGCGGCGACAGGGCAACGTCCATGGCTTTGAGCTTGCGGTGTGGGAAGATGCGATGCCTTATGTGACTGTGACCCAGAGGCGTAAGGAGCGCTTCTCGCGTCAAGGCTCCACCGTGACGATATCGACCGCCGTGTTCGACGGCGTCCTCACCGTCACCGACGCGTCGGCGTTTGCCAGGGCGCTCTGTCAGGGGGTGGGCAGGTCAAAGAGCTTTGGGTGCGGCCTGCTTACCATCGCCCCCTGGAACAGGAGATGATTGGCTCCAAGGGCGTCAATCGAGAGGTGGGATGACATGAGCCTGGGCAAGGGGGGAGCCAGGGGGACGCCCCCTCCCGACATCGTCGCGCTGGCACGAGCGGAGGACAGGCTTTCCTTCCTGTATGTTGAGCGCTGCAAGATTGGCAGGGACGAGAATGCCATCACGGTCTTTGACGCCGAGGGAGCGACGTATGTTCCCTCAGCCACCCTGTCGGTGCTCATGTTGGGTCCCGGCAGCTCCATCACGCATGACGCGATGACGGTCATCGGGGAGAGCGGGTCCACGGTCGTGTGGGTTGGCGAGCGCGGTATACGCCTGTATGCCTTTGGGAAGCCGCTCACCCACTCGTCAGCCCTGTTGCAGCGTCAGGCTGCCTTGGTCTCCAACCGCCGTGCGCGGCTTGGTGTGGCACGGCGGATGTATCAGCTGCGATTTCCTGACGAGGACGTCAGTGGGCTGACGATGCAGCAGCTCAGGGGAAGGGAGGGGGCGCGGGTTAGGAAGGTCTACCGAAACATGTCCACAGAGACGGGCGTTGAATGGAATCGCCGCGAGTACAATCCCAATGACTTTGATGACGCCTCGGAAATCAACAAGGCGCTGTCTGCGGCCCATGTCTGCCTGTATGCGCTGGCCCATTCCGTCATCGTGTCGCTCGGCTGCTCGCCAGGGCTTGGCTTTGTGCATGTGGGCCATGAGCGCTCGTTCGTCTATGACGTTGCGGACCTGTATAAGACCGAGCTCTCCATCCCTGTCGCGTTTAGGATTGCCGCGCTCAAGCCCGCAAACATTGGGTCTGCGGTGCGGCGGGGCATGAGAGACGCCGTGTATGACCTGTCGATTCTCTCCCGCATGGTCAGGGACGTCAGGTCGCTGCTCATGGGGGACGCCGCGGAGGGGGCCGTCGGGGAGAATGGGGAGGACGTCATTGCCCTTTGGGATGAGTGCGCGGGCGAGGTCCCTTCTGGACGGTCGTATGGCCGAGATTTGGAGGAGGGTTGAATGGTTGTCATAGTGCTGACCGCCTGCCCCGCAGGCCTGCGAGGTGACTTGACGAGATGGCTGCTTGAGATTTCTCCCGGCGTGTACGTGGGGCACCTCTCTGCCCGCGTTCGCGAGGAGCTTTGGAGTCGTGTGACCTCCCTGGTGAGGGAGGGAAGGGCGATGATGGTTCATTCGGCACGGAACGAGCAGCATCTGGCGTTTAGGGTCTTACGACCAGACTGGGAGCCTGTGGACTGTGAGGGTGTGACCCTGGTGTCGCGAAGGCCGGACGATGCGTACCATGGGTTTCAGGGCAAGATGAAACCCGGCTGGAGCCATGCGAGCCAATATAGAAATGCTCACAGGTTTCGTGCTCAAGGAAAGAAGAACTATTTTTTGCCAGACGAGTCAGCGGATGAGAAAGTGAACTGATAATCCGCTACGGCATGCTTGACGTGCAGGAAAATAAGCGTGCTCCCCGCACATGCGGGGATGATCCCTCGGAACTCGTGCTTCTCGTGAAGCCAGAACTTGTGCTCCCCGCACATGCGGGGATGATCCCAAGGTTGACGTGCTTGACTGGCGGTTCGGGTTCGTGCTCCCCGCACATGCGGGGATGATCCCAACAGGGCGGTAGCGAACCTGACGAACGGGTCTTGTGCTCCCCGCACATGCGGGGATGATCCCGGACTTCTACCGCCTGAGGCAGGCGGTGTCGAAGTGCTCCCCGCACATGCGGGGATGATCCTCACCGTCGAGGACGTCATGAAAGACGTGGAAGAGTGCTCCCCGCACATGCGGGGATGATCCCTTCACGCCGAAGGCCTTGGTTCCGCCGTCCATGGTGCTCCCCGCACATGCGGGGATGATCCCCCGTTGGCCGTCTTCAAGCAGACGCGACTCGCAGTGCTCCCCGCACATGCGGGGATGATCCGGCCAAGACGGTCATCATAAGCGGCTCCGACATTGTGCTCCCCGCACATGCGGGGATGATCCTGCCTCGAAGGCGCATGAGGCGACCCCGCAAGAGGTGCTCCCCGCACATGCGGGGATGATCCCCCTCAGGAATGATGCGGTCCATGCAGTCGCCCTGTGCTCCCCGCGCATGCGGGGATGATCCTCCGGGTATCCGGTTTTCAAGGTGCGCAAGGCTTGTGCTCCCCGCGCATGCGGGGATGATCCCGAAAGCTGCCCGAAGGCGATTGTCGAGGACTTCGTGCTCCCCGCGCATGCGGGGATGATCCCCTCGTGCCGGCGTCCCTGGCGCTCCGCCTGCTGGTGCTCCCCGCGCATGCGGGGATGATCCTGAGGGCGAAGCAAAAGCAGACCGAGAAGGCCTCGTGCTCCCCGCGCATGCGGGGATGATCCGCAACGTGAGGCGCTTCATATAGCAATTGAGGCCAATCCCTCCCAAATAGGTGGGTGGGAGTTGGCCTCGCCACCAATATACCCATCAGCGACACGTCGTGTCAACGTGCTCCCCGCGCATGCGGGGATGATCCGGTCGTGGCCAAAGAGCAGGTGACCGCATCCAAGTGCCCTATGATTTCCTTCCGGGCGCTCTCGGTCATGTCAGCCGCGCTGTGCTCCCCGTGTTAAGCGGCCCACCTGTCTGGGTTTCGCCAGATGATGTACGTAGGGGGCGCTTTGACGTTGGCGCCCTGCGCGCCTTTGCCGGGAAGTGGGGCGCCCCATTCATCTTCGCCTCAGCAACTCAGAATGATGTCCGTGGCCAACTGGCAAGTTAGGCGTCGTCAATGCGTATGACTTCGTCAACCAGCGCGGCGACTTCTTCAATCACATGGTGACATCGGCCATCAGAACCATTTCACGCGCTGCCCGCCCTTGCCCTGGGAATGGGACTATCTTTGCCGAAGCCGATGTAATAGCGGTAACTTTTGCCAATGTAGTAGTTCTCCGTGAGTTCGCAATAGCCGGCGCTCGTGTCGCGCGTGAGTCGCGTGCGTTTGAGCACGGGCTCCCGCCGTCCGATGCCAAGGTGCTCGCAGATGATCGCTGGGGCGCAGATGGCCTCGACGCTCTCCTGCACCAGGTGGGGTTCGATGCCTTTCCGTCGAATCATCTCATAGAGTGAGCCTTGGTACGCCTTTGGATCCAAGGTAAAGCGCTCGCACGGGGTGATGCGCGACACCATGTAGGTGAAGGGCTTCCCCGCCGTGCCTCGCAGACGTTCGAGCACCAGCAGGCTCTCGCCCTCGGGAACGTCAAGGACGCAGGAGACCAGACGGTCAGCAGGCTCCGTCCGCACTTTCGCCCAGAACGTCACGGCACTCTCGCCAAGCTCATGCACCTCGTCGGAAAAGCCCTTTACCAGCGTGAAGTGCCCGTCAAGACGACGAGTTCCGGGCCGTTGCACAAAGGTCCCACGGGCGCGGTGTCGCTCGATGAGCCCCTCGCGCACCAAGGCATCGAGCGCCTTGCGCACGGTCGTGCGACTTACGTGGTAGCGTTCGCACAGTTCGAGCTCGGGCGGGATCTGGCTGCCCACCTCCCAGCTCCCGTCTAGGATTTTGCCACGAATGGACTGCTCAACAATGGAGTAGAGCGGCGTGGTGGCTGACGTGTCGATGACGTCTCCATCACGGGGTGCGCGCGTCATGAGGCCTCCCAAATCGCCGTGCCGGTCTTCCAATACCAAACCCCGCCGTTCAAAGTGTACGTTTGAAGCCCTCTTCACAACGCTTATCTGGGCAAACGTAAAAGGTAGCCTTCGCAACGCACGCTTTGTTGCGATGTCTCCTCCAGGTCGCCCCAAGCCGTCCCGGCCATACGGCGCAAAGCCGACCTGCCCTCAGCCGGGCCTTTGTATCCTCCAGAAAGAACAGCGTCGCCCCTCCTAACCATGGGATACTTACATCATCCATTGTAATGACAATACGAAAGGGGCACGTCATGCGCAATGCGCCTCATGGAACCCTCGGCCCGACGACACATGATGCGGCCGACCCCGCCCGGCGCGCACCCAGTTCCTACGTTCAGCGTCCCAGCCTGCGCATCGAGGGGGCGACAGGGGCGGTATGCGGCCCGGGCGCCATCGTCGAGCGGCTGCGGACCCTTATCGAGCAGGCGAGCCTCGCCTCCTCGCCGCGCACCATCCTCGCGCTCGAGTGCTATCCCGGCGTCGACCTCGCCGCTCTGCGCGAGGCCATCGTCCGGCCGCTGTCGCCCGCGCTCGTGATCGACGCGGACGAGCTCATGCAGGATGCCGCCGACATCCAGGAGCGCATCGCCGACTGCGTCACCGATGATCGCGTCTTTGGCGTCATGTCCCATCACGTCATCGACGACTTTCTGGACGAGAGGCGCCTGAGCGCCGCACGCGAGCGCGCCGCCGCCGCTGAGGGCCTCGTCGTCGTGCTGGGGTTTGGCGCTACCTGCCTGGCACGTCCCGACGTCCTCGCCTACGCGGAGCTCACGCGCTGGGAGGTGCAGCTGCGCTGGCGCAGCGGCGCGCCCAACTGGAAGGCCGACAACCCTCACGAGGACCAGCTGCGTAAGTTCAAGCGCGGATACTTCTTCGAGTGGCGGGTCGCCGACCGGCTCAAGCGTCGCATCTTGCCCGACGTCGACCTGCTCATTGACGCCAACGCGCAGGATCCGTCCGGCCTCACGGCCATCCCGGGCGCCGTCTGGCGAGAGGGTCTGCGTCAGTTTGCCAGCAGGCCTTTCCGCCTTGTTCCCTACTTTGACGCGAGTCCCTGGGGCGGCACCTGGATGGAGGACCGCTTTGGCCTTGCCCCCAAAAAGGCCAACTACGGCTGGGCCTTCGACGGCGTGCCCGAGGAGAACAGCGTGATTATGGACGTGGAGGGTACGCCGGTGGAGGTTCCCGCCATGGACGTCGTGCTCTCGCAGCCCGATCTGCTGCTGGGGCCGCTCGTGCGGGCTCGCTTCGGGGCCGAGTTTCCCATTCGCTTTGACTTTTTGGACACCTGGGACGGCGGCAACCTGAGTCTGCAGGTGCATCCGCGCACGGAGTACGCCTTCGACCGCTTTGGCCTGGCCTACACTCAGGACGAGAGCTACTACATCTTTGACGCCCGCGAGGGGTCCACGGTGTACCTGGGCCTCAAGACGGGCGTGAGCAAGGGCGAATTCGTCGCCGCGCTCGAACGAGCCCAAAAGACGGGCGAAAAGCTTGACGTCGAGCGTTACGTCAACGCCATTCCGGTGTCCAGGCATGACCATGTCTCGATACCGGCGGGCACCATACATTGCTCGGGCTCCAACACGGTGGTCCTGGAGATCAGCGCCACTCCCTACATCTTTACGTTCAAGCTCTGGGACTGGGGTCGCCTGGGTCTGGACGGCAAGCCTCGGCCCATCAACATCGAGCGCGGCGCGCAGAACATCGTCGAGGGGCGCGACACCGCCTACTGCAATGAGCGCCTCGTGAACAGGATGGAGCCCGGCGAGGCGGACGCCCAGCTGGCGCCTGGCGCTCAGGGCGCCGCCTCGTTGCACGATGACGAGGGGCCCGGCACGCATACGGGCCTCAGCGAGATGGAGTTCATCGAGACCCGCCGCCTCTGGCTCGCCGACGAGCTCACGCTCGACACGCGGGGCACCGTCAACATGCTCAATCTCGTGGAGGGCAGCGCCGTGGAGGTCATGCCCCTTGGGGACGGCGCACTCTTCGCGAACGGGGCGGACGAACAGTCCCCCAAGGCGGACCCCCTGTGCGCCCACTACGGCGAGACCTTCATCGTGCCCGCGAGCGTCGGTCGCTTCCGCATCCGCAACGTGGGCAGGGGGCGCGCCGCCGTCGTGAGGGCTTGCGTCCGCAACACCGAGACACGCTAGGAGGCGCGCCAGCATGGACTTCTGTCCCGGATTTGACATCCGCCCCGACGAAACCGGCCTTTCCTTTTCCTACGGTCCCGACGTGTTTGGGCCCGTGGCCGAGCGGCGCCACCTTGATGACATCCGCATGAGCCTGCTTGACCCGGCCTGCAAGGGTCCGGTCGTTCCGTACGTCGTGGCGATGGACGTGGGCAAGGTGCGCGACCGCAGCGACCTCGTCGCGCGGAACCTCCTGTACGGCGCCATGACGTACGCGGCGGGGACCTTGGGCAGGGAGCCCGTGAGGAGCCAGGGCCACATCCACGCCGTCTCCGCGTCCTGCGGCATGTCCACGCCCGAGGTGTACGAAATCTGGGAGGGCGAGGCCATCGTTCTCATGCAGGAGACGGCCCATGAGGACCCCGGCCGCTGCCTGGCCGTTCGCGGAGGAGCGGGAGACGTCATCATCGTGCCGCCCGGCTGGGCCCACTACACCGTCAACGCCGATCCCACCCGCCGCATGTCCTTTGGGGCCTGGTGCGTGCGCGACTACGGCTTTGACTATGCCGAGATTCGCTCTCGGGGCGGTCTCGCGTACTTTCCGCTGATTGACGGCGAGGGTCACGTGACGTGGGTGGCAAACGAGCGCTACGCCCCGCGCGGGATCACGGACGTCGCGCCCCACGTCTATGTCGAGCTCGGCCTTGAGGCAGGCGTTCCCATCTATGCCCAGTACGAGCGCGATCACGGTCGCTTTGACTTCGTGGCCCGCCCCTGGCTCGCACAGGAGGTCTGGGCGGCCTTCAGGCCCTGACGCCCGCCCGACCTTCGGTCTTGTCCGCGAGCCTGGCCCACGGACGCCCGCGCCGTCCCGACCGACCGTTTGCATGCGCGCACCAGAAAGGAGATCAACCATGGACATCGTCATGCCCCCCAGCGCCATCCAGCCCCCGGGCGTCGAGCCCCTCATTGGTCCTGACGTCACGTGGAGCGAGAAGCGCGCCGTCGACCTTGCCGGCGTGTATCAGCACCCCGAGGCCCTCAAGGAGTTTGGCCCCGGCTTCGTGGCCTATAGCGTCGCGCATCAGAACTGCCATCCCGGCGACGACGAGCTCGGAAGGCTCGTGTGGGGCACCACCTACGTCAGGCCGTTCACCGTGGCAGGGGAGTGCGCCATGACCCACGGGCACTATCACCTTGACCCTCGCTGCGACGAGTACTACTTTGGCCTTGCGGGCACGGGCTTTTTGCTGCTTTGGGACGGGGCCGACGATCTGCGCGCCGAGGAGATTCGCCCGGGCTCCCTGCACTACATCGCGGGCAGGTATGCGCACCGGATCATCAACGCGGGCGACGAGGTGCTTGCCGTCGCCGCCTGCTACTTGAGCGCCACCCAGCAGGACCACCTGCGCATCGAGCGCGAGCCGTTTCCCTGCCGCTGCTTCCGTCGTGACGGCAGGATAGAGTGGGCGGCATCGTAGGACAAAGGCGGACGGCGCCATCGTAGGCGGGAGGCGGGCGTCATCGTAGGCGCACGATTCCAGGGGTGCCCCTCCGAAGGGGCGCCCCTGGCCCTCTCGGCTCGTCGGCGGGCCGTCCTTGGGGCTCCGAGGCGTCGCCTGGCCTGCGCGCCGTCGCCATCTCGCCCCCGCACGGGGCATACTTTGTAAGACGCGTGTAAGGGATGGTCACTCAACCGTAATGGCCTGCTGACGAGCGCCAAATCACCCTCCTCGGCTCACTAAGCTACAGGGTGAACAGGACCGGTGCGCCGGTCTCATCACCGAGAGGAGAGACATGCCTATCCCTACGAAGAATGCGAACCTTTCTCGCCGCAACTTTTTCCTGTTTGCCGGGTCAGCCGCAGCCGCCTTGTCCGGACTCGGACTGGTGGGTTGCTCGGGTTCGGGCGCCGCGAGCAACGGTGGCTCCACCGGCTCCGCAGACTCCTCGAGCGCCAAGAAGGTGTCGGGCAGCGTGACGGCGGTTGGCTCGACCGCGCTCCAGCCTCTCGTCGAGGCCGCTGCGGAGAAGTTCATGGAGACCAACCCCGACGTCCAGATCACCGTCCAGGGCGGCGGTTCCGGCCAGGGCATCACCCAGATCAGCCAGGGTGCCGTCCAGATCGGCAACTCCGACGTCTTTGCCGAGTCCAAGCTGAGCAACCCCGACGACGCCAAGAAGCTCATCGACAACAAGGTTGCCATCGTCGGCATGGGTCCCGTCGTCCATCCCGAGGTCTCCATCGACGACGTCACGCTTGACCAGCTCAAGGGCATCTTCACGGGCGCCATCACCAACTGGAAGGAAGTCGGCGGCCAGGACCTCGCCATCACGGTGATCAACCGCGCGTCCGGCTCGGGCACCCGTGCCACCTTCGAGGGCGCCGTCCTGGGCGGCGCCAAGGTTCCCGAGAGCTTCAAGCCCCAGGAGCAGGACTCCTCCGGCACCGTCGCAAAGATGGTCGCCGAGACCCCCGGCTCGATCAGCTACCTTGCCTTCTCCTACTTCTCCGACAAGCTCAAGGCCCTCAAGGTCGGCGGCGTCGAGCCCAAGGAGGAGACCGTCGAGACCAACGACTGGACCATCTGGGCCTACGAGCACATGTACACCTCCACCAGCCCCGACGAGGCCACGCAGGCCTTCATCGACTACATGCTCTCCGACGACGTCCAGGGCTCCCTGGTCGAGCAGACGGGCTACATCCCCGTCACGGGCATGAAGGTCACGCGCGACGCCTCTGGTAACGTCACCAAGAAATAGGAGTCATCATTGCCTGCAATGTCCAAACGGGGCATTGAGCGCAGGGGCCGGCTCATCACCGGCTCCTGCATTGCCCTAGTGGTGCTGCTCGTCGTCACGCTCATCTTCATGGTGTTCTCGCGCGGGCTCGACACCTTCTTCAAAGACGGCATCTCGCCATGGTCGTTCCTCTTTGGGACGACCTGGAACCCCCATCAGACGGGCGACGACGGGGCTGCCCTCGTGGGCGCCTTGCCCATGATCGCCGGCTCCTTTGCGGTCACCCTGCTCTCGTGTCTCATCTCCCTGCCGTTTTCGCTCGGGTCCTCGATCTTCGTGGTGGAGATAGCGCCGGGCTTTGGCAGTCGCGTCTTCAGGCCCATGATCGAGCTGCTGACCGGCATCCCCTCCGTCGTCTTTGGCGTCGTGGGCCTGACGGTGGTCGTGCCATGGATTCGTTCCTGGGCGGGCGGCACCGGATACGGCGTCCTCGCGGGCTCCATCGTGCTTGCGTTCATGATTCTGCCCACGGTGACGTCGCTCGCCACGGACGCCATCGCCGCAGTCCCGGACGCCTATCGCGACGGATCCTACGGCCTGGGCTGCACACGCTGGCAGACGATCGTGCACGTGGTGCTCCCCAGCGCCCTGCCGGGCATCCTCACGGCGGTCATCATGGGCATGACCCGCGCGTTTGGCGAGGCCCTGGCCGTGCAGATGGTGGTGGGCAACGCCGTCCAGATGCCCCGGGGGCTCTTCACGCCGGCCGCGACCCTCACGTCGGTCCTCACGATGGGAATGGGCAACGAGGCCATGGGCACCATGTACAACGACGTGCTGTGGTCGCTGGCGCTCGTGCTCCTCTTCATGAGCCTCGTCTTCATCCTCATCGTGCACCTCATCGGCAAGAAGGGGGCGGCCCGTCATGACTAGCACGCAAAGGGCCCGACTGTCCGATCACGTGGCCACGGGCATCCTCACGGCCATCGTCGCCGCCATCCTCGTGGCTCTCGTGGCCATCATCCTCTACATCCTGATCTCGGGCGCCGGCAAGGCGTTTGACATCTCGTTCCTCACGGGACGGCCCCAGCAGTTCAAGGAGGGCGGCGGCATCGGTCCCGAGCTCTTCAACTCCTTCTACCTGCTTGTGCTGACCCTGCTGATCTCGCTGCCCATATCGCTGGGCGGTGCCATCTTCCTCACGCAGTACGCGCCTCCCGGCCCGGTGACCAGCATCGCCAAGACGGCCATCGAGACGCTCTCGAGCCTGCCTTCCATCGTCGTGGGCCTCTTTGGCATGCTCACCTTCGTGCTGTCCATGGGCTGGGGCTTCTCCATCATCTCGGGTGCCCTGGCGCTCACGATGTTCAACGTGCCCATCCTCGTCCGCGTGATCCAGCAGGCGCTCGAGGCGGTCCCGCGCGACCAGCGTGACGCCGCGCTGGCCCTGGGCCTCTCGCGCTGGGAGGCGACGGTCCACATCCTGGTGCCGCGCGCCATGCCCGCCATCATCACAGGTGTGATCCTGTCGGCCGGCCGCGTCTTTGGCGAGGCTGCCGCGCTCATCTACACGGCGGGCCAGTCCGCCCCGGTGCTCGACTTCACCAACTTTGACCTCACGAGCGCCAGCTGCCCTTGGAACGTCTTCCGACCGGCGGAGACCCTCGCGGTGCACATCTGGAAAATCAACTCCGAGGGCGTGGTGCCCGACCTCGCCGCCGTCTCCACCGGCACTGCGGCCGTGCTCATGATTTGTGTTCTCGCCTTCAACATAATCGCGCGCCTTCTGGGCCGTGCCATGGAGAGGAAGGTGACGGCAGAATGACGCTCGATTCGCGCGAGGTGACACCCGAGGCCCCCGCCGCGGCGATGGGGGCCACGACGGCGGAGCCCCTGCTGTGGACCAAGGACGTGACCGTCGACTATTCGGGCAAGCGCGCCCTCAAGGGCACGTCCCTCTCGTTCGAGGCGGGCACCGTCACGGCGCTCATCGGTCCCTCCGGCTGTGGCAAGTCCACCTATCTGCGCTCCATCAACCTGATGAACCGCGAGATCGAGGGTTGCGTCATCGGGGGAGAGGTCCACTATCACGGCATCGAGGTCAACAACGCCGAAACGGACACCTACGCGCTGCGCAAGCAGATCGGCATGGTGTTTCAGCAGCCCAACCCCTTCCGCAAGTCCATCTACGAGAACGTTGCCTTCGCCCCGCGCTGCCACGGCATGACGAGGCGCTCCGAGCTTGACGAGCTCGTTCGCAAGAGTCTGAGCGCCGCCGCCATCTGGGATGAGGTCAAGGACAAGCTGGGCAAGTCCGCCCTCGCGCTGTCGGGCGGCCAGCAGCAGCGCCTCTGCATCGCGCGTACCCTGGCCATGGAGCCCGACGTCGTCCTCATGGACGAGCCATGCTCGGCCCTGGACCCCATCGCCACCTTCGCCATCGAGGAGACCATTCGCGACATGGCGGAGCGCGGCATCTGCGTGGTCATCGTCACGCATAACATGGAGCAGGCGGGTCGCGTGGCCGACCGCACGGCGTTCTTCCTGCTGGGTGACATGATAGAGTGCGGACCTACCGCCGAGCTCTTCGAGAGGCCCAAGGACAAGCGCCTCGAAGACTATCTGACGGGGAGGTTTGGCTAATGGCCGAGAGCATGTCAGTTGAGCATCTCAACCTATGGTATGGGGACAACCAGGCCCTGACGGACGTGAGCCTGGTGGCGCCCGCGAATGAGATCACGGCCTTCATCGGACCGTCCGGCTGCGGCAAGTCCACGCTGCTGCGCTGCCTCAATCGGATGAACGACCGCATCGAGGGCTGTCGGGTGGAGGGCGTCGTGAGGCTGGGCGACGAGGACGTCTCGACCTCCGACGTCTACGCGCTCCGTCGCCGGGTGGGCATGGTCTTCCAGAAGCCCAACCCGTTTCCCCTGTCCATCTATGAGAACGTGGTCTACGGCCTCAGGCGGCAGGGGCACGCCAGAAAGGTCGAGCTCGATGAGGTCGTGGAGCGCACGCTGCAGAGCGTGGGGCTGTGGGACGAGGTCAAGGACAAGCTCGGCAAGTCGGGCCTCTCACTGTCGGGCGGCCAGGCCCAGCGCCTCTGCATAGCCCGCGCCATGGCGGTCAACCCCGACGTCCTGCTCATGGACGAGCCCACGAGCGCCCTCGACCCCATCTCCACCGCCATGGTGGAGGAGCTCGCCACGCAGATCGCCAAGGAGCACACGGTCGTCATTGTCACGCACAACATGCAGCAGGCGACGCGCATCTCACAAAAATGCGCCTTCTTCTACCTGGGCGAGCTCGTCGAGTTTGCCCCGACGGCTCAGCTCTTCTCGGCGCCCAGGGACAAGCGCACGGAAGACTATCTTACGGGAAGGTTTGGCTAATGAGGACCAGGACTTCGTATCTCAAGCAGCTTGACAAGCTCGGGCGTCACGTGTCCGCCCTGGGCAAGGGCGTCGTCGACAGCATTCGCGACACGGGATTTGCCATCTCGGAGGGCAACGAGGAGGCCGCCCAGGAGGTCATCGACGGGCATTCGGTGAGCGAGCATCTGCACCGCTCCATCGAGGACTCCTGCATGAACATCATGCTTCTGCAGTCGCCCATGGCAAGCGACCTGCGCATGGTCACGGCCACGTTCCGCGCCATCAGCGACCTGGCGCGCATCGAGGAGATGGCGTACGAGACGGCCTTGCTCTCGCAGGAGACTGACCTCACGCTCGCTCCCGCGTTTGCCCAACAGCTGGGTGACATGTCACAGCGCGCTGCTACAATGCTCGAAAGGGCAATGGAGGCGTTCAACTCCTCGGACGTCGAGGGCGCCGAATCGGTGTTCCTGATGGATGACGCCGTGGACAAGATCTTTGACGCGGTCCGCGCCGACATCATCACCCTGCTGCGCCAGGGGGATGATGCCGCGACCATCGCGCCGGAGCTGCTCACCATCGCCAAGTACTACGAGCGCATGGGTGATCATGCGCAGAGCATCTGCGACTGGGCCATCTTCCGCGCCACCGGCGAGTATCGCGGAAGGTTCATGGTGGAAGAGGAGTAGCGTTGGCGCTGGTCTATTACGTCGAGGATGACGACAACATTCGTGACCTCTCGATCTACGCGCTGAGGCAGGCCGGCGTCGAGGCGCACGGCTTCACGGACGACGACGAGTTTCGTCGCGCCTGCACCGAGCGCCTGCCTGACGCCGTGCTCCTTGACATCATGCTCCCCGGAACCGACGGCCTCCAGATCTTGGGGCGCATCCGGCAGACTGCGGGCCTCTCCAAGGTCCCGGTGATGATGCTCACCGCCAAGGACACGGAGCTTGACACCGTTCGGGCGCTGGATAACGGCGCGGACGACTACCTGGCCAAGCCCTTTGGCATGATGGAGATGGTCTCGCGGGTCAAAGCCCTGCTCAGACGCTCCGGCGTGAGCCGCACGGAGAAGTCCGCCGAGATGCTCGTCATAGGCCCCATCGTCCTGTGGCCCAGTCGCCGCGAGGCGACGATGGAAGGCAAGGACCTGCAGCTGACCATGCGAGAGTTTGACCTTCTGGAGTTTCTCATGCGCTCGCCCGACGAGGTCTTCACGCGCGAGACGCTGCTGCAGCGCGTGTGGGGCTGGGATTTTGACGGGGGCTCGCGTACCGTTGACGTGCATGTTCAGCAGGTGCGCTCCAAGCTGGGCGACTGTGCGCGCCTCATCGAGACGGTCAGGGGCGTGGGCTATCGGATGCGCGGATAGGCCGTGCGCGGCATGAGGGTGGACACGACGGGTGGGCTGGGCGCGCGCGATCATGCTACGCCCGCCCGCCTGCGCGACTCTGCGGCGCTACTGCTTCCCGTCCGGCGGGCGATCTCGCTCAGGGACCGCATCTTCTGGGCGCTTGCGTCTGTCTCGGTTCTGGCGTCGCTGCTCGTGACCATCGCCTCCGCCTACGTGCTGCAGGCGACGCTGACGATTGACGCCCATGCGACGCTGTCGCGCGAGTGCAGGATCATCGGGTCGGTGCTCGACGACTCGGCCGACGCCGTGCGGACGCTTTCGACGATGATGCTGGGCAACGAGCGTTCCACCCTCATCGCGCCTGACGGCACGGTGCTCTTTGACAGCATGACGGACGCCGCCGACCTGCCTAACCATGCGGGTCGTTCCGAGGTTGCCGACGCCCTTGCGGCGGGCAGCGGATCGTCCGACCGCAAGAGCCAGACGGTGGGCTACGTCTCGATCTACGAGGCGATCAGACTGGCGGACGGCAGCGTCCTGCGCCTGTCAGAAGACCGTGCCGGCGCCATGGCCCTCCTCTGGTCGAGCCTTGCGTGGATCGTCGGCATCCTCGCGGGGCTTGTGACGCTGAGCTGGTTCACGTCGCTGTTCCTCTCACGCCGCCTCATCAGGCCCGTGCTCCGAATCGACCCGGCGCGGCCCGACTGCCAGGCGCCGTATCGGGAGCTCGAGCCCCTGGTGCAGCGCCTGAGCAGCCAGCAGGAGCTTCTCGAGGAGCAGATGGAGCGGCTGCGCGACATCGACAGCATGCGCAGGGAGTTCACGGCAAACGTGACGCATGAGCTCAAGACGCCCATCTCGTCCATCATGGGGGCCTCCGAGCTCATTCGCGACGGCATCGTCCGCCCTGAGGACGTTCGCGGGTTCGCGCGGCGCATCAACAGCGACGCGCAGCGGCTTTCGTCGCTTGTCTCTGACATTTTGACCCTCTCGAAGCTGGACGAGTCGGAGCGGTCGCTGGACCTGACGGCACTGGGCAGCTCCTCTCCCTGCGACCTGTACGAGGTGGCTCGTGACGCGTGTTCCCGCCTGCAGCCAAAGGCGGACGCGGCGCGGGTGTCGCTTTGGCTGGAGGGGGGTCCCACCGTGGTGACAGGCTACCCGCGGCTTGTGGACGAGATGGTCAGCAACCTGGTGGAGAACGCTATCAGGTACAACGTGCCGGGCGGCTCGGTGACCATGCGGGTGGGCATGCGCGGGCATGCCCCCACCGTCAGCGTCAGGGACACGGGTGTGGGCATTGCCCCCGAGAACCAGGAGAAGGTGTTCGAGAGGTTCTTCCGCGTCGATAGGAGCAGGTCGAGGGCGAGCGGCGGCACCGGTCTGGGGCTGGCCATCGTGAAGCACGTTGCCAACGTGCACGGCGCGAAGCTGTCCCTCAAGAGCAGGCCTGGCAAGGGGACCACCATAACGGTCGTCTTTCCTGCGTCGACGGACACCCAGGGCTCGCAAGATGCGCAGGGGGCGCCCGAAGCGTAAGGCACGATGCGGCTCGACCCGACGGTCTCGTTGACTCCTGCGCCGATGGGGGCTTTGCCTGCGTCGGGATGATCGCGGGGCCGTCCCTGCGCGCGCCCACAAGCCGCCCAACAATTCTGACGTGCGCCTTACCAGGACGTAACGTTGGTCCCCTATGGTTAAGGCGTGCAAAAGGCAGGCCTTGATGGGCCGGGCATCGTCGCGCGAAAGGAGGCGTCGCATGTCAGAGACTCAACGTAGCGTCATCTTCGTCGTGGTGTACTTCGTGCTGCTGGCAGGCATCTTTGTGCGTGACTGGCTGTCTGAGAGAAGCCAGGCTGGCGCGCCGTCGCAGACACGGGACCATTCGGCCGGCGAGCAGCGCCGCGTCGCGCGGTCGTCAGGAAGCCACGGTGCGTCGAGCATGATCGCGCTCGGCTAGGCATGCGACAGCCCTCTCGCGGGGCCTAGCTCGCCCGCAGGGTGACGGGTGCCGTCTCAGTGTGTACGTTTGGACGGGTCTTGATAACCGGATCCTGGGCAAACGCAAACGTTAGCCTTCGCAACGTACGCTTTGAGCGGCAGGGGGCACGTAGAGGGGGCGGGGGCGCGCCGGTTTGGCATGCCCCCGCCCCTGTGACATCACTCCGCCCGGAGGTCCGCCTCGTGCGCCGATTGGCGCACGGCGTTCTAGAAGGCGGGCAGGACGTCCTTGTCAAAGGTCTCGGAGAGGTACTTCTTGAAGTCATCCGAGGTCAGCACCGCAACCAGGGCCTTGATGCGCTCGTCGTCCTTGTTGGCGGGCGTGGTGACGAGGTAGTTGGCATACTGCTTGACAGCGACGCCTTCGGCGGACTCCACGACGAGGGCGTCACTCACGTGCAGCCCGGCGTCGATGGCGTAGTTGCCGTTGATGACGGCAAAGTTAACGTCCTGGAGCTGACGCGGCACCGCGGCCGCCTCCACCTCCACAAGCGTCACGTTGTGGGGGTTCTCGGCCACGTCGGCGGCGGTGGACTCCAGGTTGTTGGGGTCCTTGAGCGTGATGATGCCCGCCTGCTGCAGCAGAAGCAGGGCGCGGCCCTCGTTGGTGGGGTCGTTGGGGACGGCAATCTGTGCCCCGTCGGTGATGCCAGCGAGGTCCTTTGACGTGCCGGGGTAGATGCCAAAGGGCTCGTAGTGAATCGCGGCCACGCCCACAAGGTCGGTGCCGTTCTCCTTGTTGTAGTTGTCAAGGTACTTGATGTGCTGGTAGTAGTTGGCGTCCACCTCACCCGATGAGGTCACCTGGTTGGGAATGATGTAGTCCGTGTATTCCTTCACCACAAGCTCGATGTTCTGGTCCTTGAGCCTAGGAGCGGCAAAGGCGGTGAGGATCTCGGCGTGCGGCGAGGGGGAGGCGGCGACCTTGAGCGTCTTCTGCTCCGTGGAGCCGGCAGCGGCAGATGAAGCGCCAGTGCCGCAGGCCGCCAGCGCGCCGGCGGACAGGACGAGGGCGGATGCGGACAGGAAGTTCCTTCTGGAGATCATGACGAATCCTTTCGTGTGAGGGGGCCTCCGGAGACTCCGGTGGCCAAGATGCCTGGTGGGTTGTAAGGGCTGCCGATAAGCGGTGGGTAGGAACCTGGTTCCTAGCGGTGGTCGATGTGCTTCGCGATAAGGTCGCAGCTGCTCTGGATGACCTGAACGACAACGACGAGCAGGACGATGGTGGCAATCATGGCCTGGTCCTCGTAGCGATAGTAGCCGTAGCGGATGGCGATGTCGCCCAGGCCCCCCGCGCCGACTGCGCCGGCGATGGCCGTGTAGCCCAGGACCGAGATGAGGGTGATGGACACCCCGCGCACGATGGAGGGCATGGCCTCGGGCAAAAGCGCAGAGAGCACAATCCTCGGCAGGGAGGCGCCGCAGGCCTCGGCAGCCTCGATGGCGTCACGCGGCACCTCGTTCAGCGACTGCTCGATCATGCGGGCGACGAAGGGGGCGGCCGAGAGGACGAGCGGGAAGATGACGCCGCGCACGCCGATGGTGGTGCCGACGAGAGCCTTGGTCACGGGCATGACCGAGACCAGCAGGATGATGAACGGTATGGAACGGGTCATGTTGACGACCCAGCCGAGCACCGCGTTGACGGCGCGATGGGGGCGCAGGCTTTCCGGCGCCGTCACGTAGAGGATGACGCCGATGACGAGGCCCAACAGGTAGGCGATCGTTGTGGAGAAGAACAGCATGGCGAGGGTGTCCAGGAGGCCCTGACCTAGAAGCGGGCCAAACGTCGCGAAGAGGTTGCCCATGACCTTACTCATCCCAGCTCACCTGCCCCAGAAGCGCCTTGGTCGTCTCGTGCTGCGGGTGGGCAAAGACCTCGTCCACCGTGCCCGCCTCGACGACCGTGCCGCGCACGAGTACCGCGACGTCCTTGCAGATGTCGCGCACCACGCTCATGGAGTGCGTGATCACCACCAGGGTGACGCCCGTCTCTCGGTTGATCTTCTTGAGCAGCGAGAGGACCGATGCCGTGCTGGCGGGGTCCAGGGCGCTCGTCGCCTCGTCGCAGAGGATGTACTCGGGCTCGCAGGCGAGGGCGCGGGCGATGGCGACGCGCTGCTTCTGGCCGCCCGAGAGTTGCGCGGGATAGGACGAGGCCTTGTCGGCCAGACCCACCTCGTCAAGAAGCGCGCGGGCGCGACGACGGTTTTCCTCGGTGACCCTGCCCGTGCCGGCCAGGAAGGGAAAGCACACGTTCTCCAGGGCCGTCTTCTGGGCGAGAAGCCCGAAGCCCTGGAAGATCATCGCGACGCGGCGACGATAGGAGCGCAGGTCGCTGCCCGTGAGCCCCGTCACGTCGATGCCGTCGACCACGACTTTGCCCGACGTGGGGCGCTCAAGGAGGTTGATGCAGCGCACCAGCGTTGACTTGCCGGCGCCGGAGATGCCGATGATGCCAAACACGTCGCCGTTGGGAATGTCCAGCGAGACGTTTGACAGGGCATGGTCGCCACCGCCGTCGGCTCCGTAGACCTTTGTTAGTTGTTGCAGGGAAATCAAGACACGTCTCCGCTCGATACGGCATGGCAGAAGGTCGCCGCCTGCCAGCGGCGACTCAATGGGAACGCCCGGTCCTCCCTTGCGGCGGTCGCCTAAAGGAGGTGCCCGGGCTTGGGCATCTGCATGGCGGCCGTTGCCGTCGCGGGGGCGATATGTCCTCTGATCCAACGCATGCCGTCTACTCTAGCGGGAGCGTAAATTGCGAGTCAATGCATAGCACTACATCTGTTATCGCATGCTGGTTATCGATATAGACGATAATGAACGATCGACCCCGGCCGTGTCGCCCGCGTCGCGTCCGTCGGCCCCGTGGCGCCTATACGCGCCGGGGGAGATGCCAAAGCGCCCCTTGAACCTGCGGATGAAGTACGAGAGGCTCTCGAACCCGCAGCGCGCGGCTATGACGCTTACCGGCTCCTCGGAGCGTCTGAGCAGGTGGCTCGCTGCGGTGAGCCGATACTCCGTGAGATAGCTGACGAACGACTGGCCCGTCTCGTGCCGGAAGCTGCGCATGAGATGCGCCTTGCTGTAACCGGCGACCTTGGCCGCGTCCTCGACGGTGAGACGCTCCCCGTAGCGCTCCCGCACGAGCTCGAGGACGGCACGCATGCGGTCGGCGGAGGCGCGACGCGGGCGTGGGGACGCTGCGCCCCCGTGCAGGTATATGGCGCGGAGCAGCAGCAGCAGCTCGCTCTTGACCACGAGGGAGTAGCCCGGCGCGCACGTTTCGCAGGCGCGGTCGGCGGCGTCGAGAGCGGCGCGGGCCTCGGCTTCGAGGGGGCTTCGCTCGATCAGGGGGCAGGGCAGCCGTATGGTCCCCGCGCGCAGCGGCGCCACGACGTTCTCGGCGAACCACGCGTCATTTGGCCCTCCTCCCAGCATGGACAGGGAGAATATGATGTTCTCGTACTCCATGCGCTGGCCCCGCGCGCCGTCGATGGCGTGAATCTGGCCGGGAGTCACCACGACGATCGAGCCTGCCTGCACGGGATGGCTCTCGAAGTCCACGGAGACGACGCCCGAGCCCCTCTTGACGTAGATGACCTCCATCTGCTCGTGCCAGTGGGGAGCCACGCGCTCGAAGTCAAGCGGGATGGTGCAGAGGTAGGTGTCATAGGGAAAGCCGGGCTGCTCGTGGAGGCGCGTCTCCTGGTACTGGCTGTACTCGTCGAAGCCATCGGCGGCCATGTCGTCTCCCTCCAAAGGGACGTTTTCTTTCCACGGATCGATATTGCTTGTATTGTGCAATATCGCGCCGCTCTGGTGCAAGAAATGTATCCCCTTAAGCTTCTATAGTTCAGTTAACGCATAATCGCTCGAACGCTTGGAGGGACGGCCGCCGCCGGCGCGCCGCCCAAGGGAGGGAACACGACCATGACCAGCCTGCGACTCTCGACGTACACGGATAGGCCCCTGGAATCCTGCACGAACTTGGAGCTCTTCAACGCGCTGCTCAGCCTCACGAAGGACGCCTGCCGCCAGCGGGGCCTCAACGAGGGCAAGAAGAAGCTCTACTACATCTCCGCGGAGTTCCTCATCGGCAAGCTCCTGAGCAACAACCTCATCAACCTGGGCCTGTACGACCAGGTCCGCGACGAGCTCGCCGCGGCGGGAAGGGATCTCGCCGAGCTCGAGGAGTTCGAGCATGAGCCCTCGCTGGGCAACGGCGGCCTCGGTCGCCTTGCCTCCTGCTTCATGGACTCCTGCGCCACGCTGGGGCTTTCCGCGGACGGCGTGGGTCTTGCCTACCACTGCGGGCTCTTCCGTCAGACCTTCGCGCGCAACAAGCAGTGCGAGACGCCTGACACCTGGCTCACCTGGGGCCAAGAGAGCTGGATGGAGAGGAGCGAGCGCCGCTACGTGGTGAGCTTTGGCGGATTCTCGGTCACGTCCACCCTGTATGACGTGGCGGTCACGGGCTATGGTTCGGCGTGCGGGCGCCTGCGCCTCTTTGACGTCGACAGCGTGGACGAGCGACTCATCAAGCAAGGGATCGCCTTTGACAAGAGTGAGGTCAAGAGGGGCCTCACGCTCTTCCTCTATCCCGACGACTCTGACGAGGCCGGCCGCATCCTGCGCGTGTACCAGGAGTACTTCATGGTGAGCAACGCCGCCCAGCTCATGCTCGACGAGTGCGTCGAGCGCGGCAGCAACCTCCACGACCTCGCGCAGTATGCAGCGGTCCAGATCAACGACACCCATCCCACCCTGGTCATCCCCGAGCTCGTGCGCCTGCTGGGCGAGAGGGGCATCGGGCGCGACGAGGCGATCGACATCGTCCGCGACGTGTGCGCCTACACCAACCACACGATCCTGGCCGAGGCGCTCGAAACCTGGCCCCTGTCCTATCTTGAGGAGGTGGTCCCGCAGCTCGTGCCCATCATCAGGGAGCTTGACGCCATTGCCGCCGAGCGTTGCGACGACCCCTTCGTCCGGGTGATCGACGAGGACGGGCGCGTGCACATGGCCAACATCGACATCCACTTCTCGCGCTCCGTCAACGGCGTCGCGGCGCTTCACACCAAGATCCTCGAGGAGTCGGAGCTGGCACCCTTCCACAGGCTGTATCCCGAGAAGTTCAACAACAAGACCAACGGCATCACCTTCCGCCGTTGGATGGTCTCCTGCAACCCCCGCCTGTCCGCGCTCGTCTCGTCCAAGCTGGGCGAGGGATGGAAGCGCGACGCCACCCAGCTCGAGGGCCTGCTGGTCTATCGGGACGACGGGGAGGTCCTGGACGAGCTCACGGCCATCAAGCGGGAGAACAAGCGCCGCTTTGCCGCGTGGATGCTCGCGCACCAGGGAGTCGCCATCGACCCCGAGTCCACCTTCGACGTGCAGTCCAAGCGCCTCCACGAGTACAAGCGCCAGCAGCTCAACCTGCTATGGGCCATCCGGGAGTACCAGCGCATCCTCAGGGGAATCCTTCCCCCGAGAAAGGTGACCCTGATCTTTGGCGCAAAGGCCGCCCCCGCCTACGTCATCGCCAAGGACATCATCCACGCGATTCTCAGCTTTGGCGAGCTTGTGGAGAGCGACCCGCTCGCCAGCCGATACCTGCAGGTCGTGATGATCGAGAACTACAACGTGACGGCGGCGGAGCGGCTGATTCCCGCGGCGGAGCTGTCCGAGCAGATCAGCCTGGCCTCCAAGGAGGCGTCGGGGACGAGCAACATGAAGTTCATGCTCAACGGCGCGGTCACGCTGGGGACGATGGACGGCGCCAACGTCGAGATCGCGGAGCTGGTGGGGGAGGACAACATCTACTGCTTTGGCGAGGGGTCGGACGACGTGATCGCGCGCTACCAGCGGGGAGACTACGACCCTGCGAGCTATCTCAGGAGGCAGAGAGAGCTCAAGGCAGCCGTGGACTTTCTCGTGGGGCCCCAGATGGGCGCCGTGGGAGACGAGGAGAGCCTCTCGCGCCTGCATCACGAGCTCACGACAAAGGACTGGTTCATGACCTTCCCGGACTTCAGGGAGTACTGCTCCGTGAAGGGTCGCATGCTCGCCGACGTGCTCGATGAGCGCGCCTGGGCGCAGAAGGCGCTCGTCAACATCGCAAAGGCGGGGTACTTCTCGTCCGACCGCACCATCGCGCAGTACGACGCCGACATCTGGCACCTGCGGGCCTGAGGGGCATGAGGCGCGAGCGCCCTGCGAAAGGAAACCTGCGCGGCAGGTGCATACGTGCCCATAAGGCTATTAGACGCAGGTGCGCCGCCGTGGGTGGTGCCGTTATCGAGAGGAAGTCGCCATGGGATTGCTCGACGCGCTTACGAAGAGAAGGTCCGTCTATGCCCTGGGCAAGGATCTGCCCGTCTCCGAGGACGAGGTCATCGAGAACGTCTCTCGTGCCGTCGAGCTCGTGCCCGACGCATTTGACATGAAGTCGGCACGCGTGGTCGTTGCCCTGGGGCGGAGGCAGGACGAGCTGTGGGACGCCATCTATGACGCCTTTGGCGGCAAGGTCGCTCGCGAGAAGATCGATGGCTTCAAGGCCGGCGCCGGCACCGTGCTGTACTTCATCGACGAGAGCGTGGTCAGGGACCTGCAGGGGCGGTTTTCGTCGTATGCCGAGAGCTTTCCCGTGTGGGCCGAGCAGGCCAATGGCATGTTGCAGCTGGCCGTGTGGGGCAGGCTCGCCGAGATGGGCATCGGCGCCAACCTGCAGCACTACAACCCGGTCATCGACGAGGCCGTGAGGAAGCTCTTTGACGTGCCCGCGGGGTATGTGCTGCGCGCGCAGATGGTGTTTGGCAACATCCTTGAGGCTCCTGGCCCCAAGGACGCCGAGGACGTCACCAAGCGTGTGAGCGTGAGGCGCTAGCGCCAAGGGCGGCCGCAGGCACGGGACGGGGACAACGCACGCGCATACGGACGAACGTGACTCTTTCGCCATCACAAGCGGCTGGCAGCCTACGGAGGCTGCCAGCCGCGTTCCCGCCCGCCGGTGCATGGCCGTATGTATCAATAGGCACATGGCGCAGCGTGTCTAGCGTCCGCGACCCAGATAGGGGCAGGTGCTCGCCGCCGCCACCGCAAAGGTAGAAAGATTGTGTATATACGCCGCCGTCCCCACGCTCATGAGCCCCAGAACGCCCAAGACCATGAGCGCCGAGTTGCCCGTGATGATTGCCGCATAGTTTGTGCGAATGCGCCGCATGGAACGCTGAGCGAGCGTGCGCATATATACCAGTCCGTCGAGCGAGGTGTTCATGATGCTCACGTCCGCGACGGCGCGGGCTATGTCGCTCGCGTCGCTCATGGCCACCGACACGTGAGCGGTCGCCAAGGCGGGAGAGTCGTTGATGCCGTCGCCGACCATGATGACGACATGCCTTTCGTCGCGCAGGCGCTTGATGTAGGCGCTTTTTTCTTCAGGCGCAACGCGCGCATGAAAAACGTCAATGCCCAAGGCGTCCGCAACGTTCCGAGCGCTTGGCTCGGCGTCGCCGGTAAGCATGACGACGTGTGATATGCCGAGGTCGTGAAGCTCGCGTATGACTCTTTTTGCTTCGGGTCGTATGGCATCGGTGATGCAGAACGCCCCGACGAACTCTCCTCCTATAGACAGATAGATACGAGAGGCATCTGGTGCGACATCGGCAAGAGCTTGATCGAGGTTTGCCGGCTTCTCAACCCCTTCGTCCATGAAGATGAAGTCTTCCGAGCCGATGCAGGCACGCTTGCCATCGATGGTGGTAACGATGCCGTGCGCAACGACATACTCAACGCGTGCATGGAGTTCCTCCTGGTGCACAAGCTCCTGCCTCTTAGCGGCCTCCACTAGCGCCCGAGCCATACTATGCGGAAAATGCTCCTCGATGCAGGCCGCGTAGCGGAGTAGCTCCCCTTCTGACAGATCGGAGAACGGCACGATGTTGGAAAGGGTTGGTTGAGCAAGCGTGAGCGTGCCCGTCTTGTCAAATACGATCGTGTCGGCATACGCAAGCGCCTCAAGATACTTGCCACCCTTTATCGTGCACTTGTTCCTGGCAGCCTCATTCATGGCGCTCATGACGCACATGGGCGTCGAAAGCCTGACGGCGCAGGAATAGTCCACCATGAGCACGACAAGCGCCTTGGTGAGCGTGCGCGTAAGCGCGAGCACGGAGAAGAAGGCCAGGAAGCTATACGGCACAAGGGCATCAGCCATGCGCTCCGCCTTGCTCTGCACCGACGCCTTGAGGGCAGATGATCGAGAGACGAGCGTCACGATCTCATCAATGCGAGCTTTTCCCGGAGGGGAGACGACGCGGACATAGAGCTCACCGTTCTCCAACGCGGTGCCAGCATAGATGGTCGCTCCTTGCGCCTTGTTCACCAGACGGGATTCTCCCGTCAGCGAGGCCTCGTCGACCTCGCCCTCGCCTGCGACGACGGTCCCGTCAACTGGCAGCACCGACCCGCAGAGCAGGTGAAGGACGTCACCCTCTTGAACCTCTTCCATCGCGATCTCAACGTCCGTGCCGTCAACCGTGCGCCATGCCGTCGCCGCGCGCGTGATGATGCCCTCTTCAAGAGCAAGCCGCATGCGCTTTTCGACATGCTCCTGAAGCCGCGCGGAGAGTCCGATGAGCGTCACGATCGAGGCAACCTCTGAAAAAGACCGCTTGAGCAAAAAGGCGCCGACGGCAGCCGCGTCGAGCACGTCAACCGTTATCGACCCATGCACGAGGCGACGCATGCCCCCCATGATGATGGGTACCGCACGTACCAACGTCCAAAGGGCCCCGAGCGGCGCCGGAAGCAGAAGACGTCCGACGGCGCGACCGATGAGAATGTGCCCGACATGCAGCGCAAACTCATTGTTCTCACGGGCAACCTGGAGCTCGAGGGGTATCTCGACGCTTTGCACGTCTTTGACCGGAAGGTCATCCACCTCAAGCGCGTCGAGGATGCCAAGCACCGCATCTCGCGCGCCTGGCACATGCGTGATGACGATGGACCCATTCGCCGGATGTACCTCCGCAAACAGGACGTGCTCATGCTGCATGAGCGCACAGGAAAGGCCGAGGCTCTCTTGGTCGCTAAAGAGCAAGCTTCCGCAGACGAGTCGCAGCCTTCCCGGCATCTCGTGGGCAATGTGATAGTGCATGCGCTTCCAATGCCATTCTTAGCGTGGTTGACGTGTTCACATGTGGGTAGGTCAAACGCCTACGCAGTGGGGTTATCTACCTTTGCGGTGGCCTTCTCGCGCATGCTGGGCTCGATGGCGGCGATTTCGGCCTTTACGAGCGCGTCGATCTTTGCCTTGCGACGAGCCTCGGCGCGCATGTCATTGGCCGCGTCGATGATCGACTGCGTCTCCGCGCTGACCGCATCGCCAACTGCCATGGCGCCCGAGGTGACCGTCACGGCACTTTTGTGCAGCACGCCCGATTTTTGCAAACCTGCGACAACCCCTGCCAGAGCAACGCCGCCGAGGCAACAAAGTCCCTTGTGAAACGACATGTCACGATCCTTTCTCGTTCGGTTTCCACGTACGCATACAATAGTTTGCTTAGTATAACTTATACGCGCGGCGACAGGTACCAAAAAAGCCAAACTAGCGCTTTCTCAGGGATGTGACGTCGTGTCACCTGAAGAGGATTCGCCTGACTGCAGAGGCGGTGGTGGACCACCATACATTTCCTTTTAGTCATGACTGATGGGGCAGGAGGTTCCGGCATGCCCGCCGGGGCCGGTTCGGGCCGCACGGCGCGCCATCGATGCCGCTGCTAGGCTGCCATGGGTAGTTTTGCATATTCCCACTCTAGTTATTAGCCCATTACCTGTGTCCTCCCTCCCAAGTCGGCATTACTCGGGTGTTTGGGCCAAAAATGAGGGAAACCGCCGAGTAGTGCCGACTTTTTGACGTCTCCCGCAAAGAAGGGTGAATGGGCGGGCTGGGTTTTACCATTCTTCGGACTGCCGTGCCGCAAAATCTTGCTTACGGCGGGGGGCACCTTTTAAATGCGGCGCGCTCGGAGGTGTCAGCCAGCGGCAGGCCCCAAGGGCGACGACCATAACGCGTCGTCTTTCCGTTTTACGTTACGTAGCGCGCCATGTAGAAGGCAAAGATGTAACTATATATGTCTTATAGGGGCCGCCATCCCTTCAAAAATATGGACACTCTATGAACTAGTCTTTTCACGGACCCATAAGGCGCACAAGACACGTATAGTTATACCTCGCGCCGCACGGAAGGGCGAGGCCCAAAGGGCGGCGCGGCGAACCTTGAGAACCGGATACTGCGATCGAGAGATCGACAAGAGACAGCGAAGAATGAGCGAAGCTCGAGACGACGCAGAGTCAATTCGAGACCAAGCGAATCCAGATCAGCGGAGCATTCGGCGGGGTCGGCCCCACGCGAGACGACCCCGGGCCCCAGGGCCCGGGAGCTCGAACGGAGAGTTCGATCCTGGCTCAGGATGAACGCTGGCGGCGCGCCTAACACATGCAAGTCGAACGGTAAAGGCTGCCTCGGAAGCGAATAGGGTGGCGAACGGCTGAGTAACACGAGGGCACCCCGCCCCTCGCACCGGGACAGCCTCGGGAAACCGTGGTAAATGCCGGACACTCCGCCGCCCCCGCATGGGGGCGGCGGGAAAGCCCAGACGGCGAGGGATGGGCCCGCGGCCTGTTAGCTCGTTGGCGGGGTGACGGCCCACCAAGGCGATGATGGGTAGCCGGGTTGAGAGACCGACCGGCCAGATTGGGACTGAGACACGGCCCAGACTCCTACGGGAGGCAGCAGTGGGGAATCTTGCACAATGGGCGAAAGCCTGATGCAGCGACGCCGCGTGCGGGAGGAAGGCCCTCGGGTCGTAAACCGCTTTCAGCAGGGACGAGGCCGCAAGGTGACGGTACCTGCAGAAGAAGCCCCGGCTAACTACGTGCCAGCAGCCGCGGTAATACGTAGGGGGCGAGCGTTATCCGGATTCATTGGGCGTAAAGCGCGCGTAGGCGGCCTGTCTGGTCGGGAGTCAAATCCGGGGGCTCAACCCCCGCACGCTCCCGATACCGGCGGGCTTGAGTCTGGTAGGGGAAGGCGGAATTCCCGGTGTAGCGGTGGAATGCGCAGATATCGGGAAGAACACCGGTGGCGAAGGCGGCCTTCTGGGCCACGACTGACGCTGAGGCGCGAGAGCTAGGGGAGCGAACAGGATTAGATACCCTGGTAGTCCTAGCCGTAAACGATGGACACTAGGTGTGGGGGGACGTGCCCTCCGTGCCGCAGCCAACGCATTAAGTGTCCCGCCTGGGGAGTACGGCCGCAAGGCTAAAACTCAAAGGAATTGACGGGGGCCCGCACAAGCAGCGGAGCATGTGGCTTAATTCGAAGCAACGCGAAGAACCTTACCAGGGCTTGACATCACCGTGAAGCGGCGGAGACGCCGTGGCCGAGAGGAGCGGTGACAGGTGGTGCATGGCTGTCGTCAGCTCGTGTCGTGAGATGTTGGGTTAAGTCCCGCAACGAGCGCAACCCCCGTCGCATGTTGCGAGCGGTCGCGGCCGGGAGGCAGCCTGCACCGCCGCAGGCGTCAAGCCGGAGGAAGGCGGGGACGACGTCAAGTCATCATGCCCCTTATGCCCTGGGCTGCACACGTGCTACAATGGCCGGCACAGCGGGTTGCCACCGCGCGAGCGGGAGCGAATCCCCAAAGCCGGCCCCAGTTCGGATCGGAGGCTGCAACCCGCCTCCGTGAAGTCGGAGTTGCTAGTAATCGCGGATCAGCACGCCGCGGTGAATGCGTTCCCGGGCCTTGTACACACCGCCCGTCACACCACCCGAGTCGTCTGCACCCGAAGTCGCCGGCCCAACCCTCGCGGGGGGGAGGCGCCGAAGGTGTGGAGGGCGAGGGGGGTGAAGTCGTAACAAGGTAGCCGTACCGGAAGGTGCGGCTGGATCACCTCCTTTCTAGGGAGACAGACTTCTTGGAAGTAAAGAGAGCCGATGGCCGGCGCCCGCCGGCCCGCAGGTCCTGCCTCTTGCCGCCCCTGCGGGGGCGCAGCGTCCGGTCCCGAGGGCTCGCCCCCGGCGTACCTTGAGAGCCGCATAGCGTGACAAAGACGATATTTTCTTTTTTCTAAGAAGATCGCATCTGATCGCCCGGGGCCGCCAGGCCCCGGAGTGTATGTATGTACGTATGCACCAGGCCGTCGACGAAGAGAAGATGGTACGTGCGCACGGTGGATGCCTAGGCACAGGAAGCCGACGAAGGACGTGACAAGCTGCGATAAGCCGCGGTGAGGGGCACATGCCCGACGACCCGCGGATCTCCGAATGGGCGAACCCGGCGGGGCCCATGCCCCGCCGCCGCCGCCTGAACTCATAGGGCGCGCGGAGGCAACCTGGGGAACTGAAACATCTAAGTACCCAGAGGAAGAGAAATCAACCGAGATTCCCCCAGTAGCGGCGAGCGAACGGGGAGGAGGCCAAACCGGCGGGCGCTTCGGCCCCGCCGGGGTTGTAGGGCCGTGGTCACGAGGTTGGCCGCGACCAGCAGGCGGGTGAACGGTAGGGCCTGGGAAGGCCCGCGAGACAGGGTTAGAGCCCCGTACGCGAACCCCCGCCGGCTGCCGACCGGTCCCTGAGTACCGCCGGACACGTGAAACCCGGTGGGAAGCTGGGGGGACCACCCTCCAAGCCTAAATACTCTCCTGTGACCGATAGTGGACAAGTACCGTGAGGGAAAGGTGAAAAGCACCCCGGGAGGGGAGTGAAATAGTACCTGAAACCGTGCGCGCACAAGCAGTCGGAGCGGCCCCTCGGGGCCGTGACGGCGTGCCTTTTGTAGAATGAGCCAGCGAGTTACGGCGTGTGGCGAGGTCAAGCCACGAAGCGAGCCGCAGCGACAGCGAGTCCCAACCGGGCGCACAGTCGCACGCCGTAGACGCGAAGCCGGGTGAGCTATCCACGGGCAGGCTGAAACGGGGGTAAGACCCCGCGGAGGGCCGAACCCACCTAGGTTGAAAACTGGGGGGATGACCCGCGGATAGGGGTGAAAGGCCTATCAAACCCGGAGATATCTCGTTCTCCCCGAAATAGCTTTAGGGCTAGCCTCGGACGCTTACCTGCGGAGGTAGAGCACCGGATGGGCGCGGGGGCCTCACCGCCTACCAAACCCAACCGAACTCCGAATGCCGCAGGTCCGGAGTCCGGGAGTCAGAGCGCGTGGGCTAAGCCGCGCGCTCGAGAGGGAAACAGCCCAGACCGCCCGCTAAGGTCCCCAAATCCATGCTGAGTGGCAAAGGATGTGCGTTTGCTCAGACAACCAGGATGTTGGCTTAGAAGCAGCCACCCATTCAAAGAGTGCGTAACAGCTCACTGGTCGAGTGGACATGCGCCGACAATATACGGGGCTAAGCATGGTACCGAAGCGGCGGACTGACCTGTCAGTGGTAGGGGAGCTTTCCGTCCGGGGCGAAGCCGCGGGACGACCCGCGGTGGACCGGCCGGAAGTGAGAATGCTGGCATGAGTAGCGAGAGGGGCGTGGGAAACGCCCCCGCCGTAAACCCAAGGTTTCCTGGGCGAGGCTAATCCTCCCAGGGTCAGTCGGGAGCTAAGGCGAGGCCGGAAGGCGTAGCCGATGCGCAGCAGGTGGACATTCCTGCACCTCCGACGCGGCGCTTGACCGACGGGGTGACGAAGAAGGGTAGCTCAGCGGGGTTCTGGACGTCCCCGTGAGGCCGCGTAGGCCGGGGGGTGGCGAAGTGCGCCCCCCGCGAAGGCCGAGGCGGCTGACGACGCGACTGAGCGAAGCGAGTGAGCCCATGCTTCCGAGAAAAACCCCTAGGGAGCCGCTAGGAGCCCGTACCGCAAACCGACACAGGGGGGTGGGTGGAACATACCGAGGCGCGCGGGAGAACTATGGTTAAGGAACTCGGCAAAATCGCCCCGTAACTTCGGGAGAAGGGGCGCCGCCGCAGGTGGAGGGACGCGCTCCCCGAGCCCGCGGCGGCCGCAGCGAAGAGGTCCAAACGACTGTTTACCAAAAACACAGGACTCTGCTGAAGTCGTAAGACGACGTATAGGGTCTGACGCCTGCCCGGTGCCGGAAGGTCACGAGGAGCCGTCAGCGCGAGCGAAGCGGCGAATCCAAGCCCCGGTAAACGGCGGCCGTAACTATAACGGTCCTAAGGTAGCGAAATTCCTTGTCGGGTAAGTTCCGACCTGCACGAAAGGCGTAACGATTTGGACGCTGTCTCAACCATAGACCCGGTGAAATTGCACTAGTCGTGAAGATGCGACTTACCCGCGGAAGGACGGAAAGACCCCGTGAACCTTTACTGCAGCTTGACATTGGCTGCCGGTCCGTCGTGTAGAGGATAGGTGGGAGACTTCGAACCCGGGACGCCAGTCCCGGGGGAGTCGCCCTTGGAATACCACCCTCGACGCTCTGGCATCCTAACCCGCGGCCGTGAGCCGGCGCGGGGACCGTGTCAGGTGGGTAGTTTGACTGGGGCGGTCGCCTCCTAAAGAGTAACGGAGGCGCGCAAAGGTCTGCTCAGCCTGGTCGGCAACCAGGCCCTTGAGTGCAAGAGCGCAAGCAGGCTCGACTGCGAGGCCCACAAGCCGAGCAGGGACGAAAGTCGGCTCTAGTGATCCGGCGGCCCAGAGTGGAATGGCCGTCGCTCAACGGATAAAAGGTACTCCGGGGATAACAGGCTGATCTTCCCCAAGAGTCCACATCGACGGGAAGGTTTGGCACCTCGATGTCGGCTCATCGCATCCTGGGGCTGGAGCAGGTCCCAAGGGTATGGCCGTTCGCCATTTAAAGCGGTACGCGAGCTGGGTTCAGAACGTCGTGAGACAGTTCGGTCCCTATCCTCCGCGGGCGTAGGAGAACTGAGGGAGGCTGCCCCTAGTACGAGAGGACCGGGGTGGACGGACCTCCGGTGAACGGGTTGTCAACCAATGGCACTGCCCGGTAGCTGAGTCCGGTCGGGATAACCGCTGAAGGCATCTAAGCGGGAAGCCCGTCCCGAGATGAGTTCTCCCTCTGGTAAGGCCCCTCGTAGACCACGAGGTGATAGGCCGCAGGTGCAAGGCGCGCGAGCGTCTCAGCCGAGCGGCACTAATCGGCCGAGCTCTTCTGTTCGCGTCCGGCCCGGCGGTCGGTGCGGTCATCTTGGGCGTCGTCGGCGTCGCGCTGTGCGGCCCTCAGGGCACGCGGGAGCGGCCCGAGGGAGAACGCCCCTCGCTGGTCGGCGGCCATGGCAGGGGAGGCACACCCGGTCCCATGCCGAACCCGGAAGTTAAGCCCCCGAGCGCCGATGGTACTGCGGAGCAAGTCCGTGGGAGAGCAGGACGCCGCCGACCAGCGAGGCGCGTTTTCGCGCGATGGAAGGCCCCCGGGGTGACCCCCGGGGGCCTTCTCGCCCTCGCGGCGCCCTGGCGCCTTTTCAGCTCGCGCCCGGCCGGCCTCCCGGGGTTTCACAGGTGGCTTGTTGATTCGTCTTATTTTCCTCAGCTCGCGTGCTGATAGGATCATGCCAAGAGAAGATGGACCGTTCGGGAGTTTCCCGAACGGTCTTTTGTTATGGGCGACGTTGCGCTTGGGGTCGATTGTGGCAATGCCGCTGGTCAAACGGTGGTCCTCATGCGGGGCCTGGTAGTCCTCATGAGGGGCCTTATGGTACCTTACGTGCAAATTTGGGCCTCCAAGCATTAGCGGGCGGAGGAGTGGTAGAGTGTCTCTACAGAAAAGGGAGCTGCGGATACGGCGCGGCTGAGAGGAACGACCGATTCGTTCGACCTTAGAACCTGATCTGGGTAATGCCAGCGTAGGGACCACGGCACGCGCAAAGGCGAGGGTCCCGGACACAGCGGGACCCTTTTTTGTGGCCCGCAGGAGGGAGTGCCGATGAACTGTTCTGTCGCCATCCAATATTTGCCGATGGGGGCGGGCTCCGACGACGAGGTCTGCCGCATCGTCGACGAGGTCATCGCCACCATCGACGCGAGCGGTCTCGACTACTACGTGGGACCGTTTGAGACCACCGTCGAGGGGGAGTTTGACGCCTGCATGACGCTCGTGAGGCGCTGCATAGAGGCGGGCGCCGCCGCAGGTAGCGCCGAGTCTGCGAGCTACGTCAAGATCTTCTACCGTCCTGGCGGCGACGTCATGACCACCGAGCGCAAGATCGGCAAGTACCATCAGACCGATACGGAGTTTGCGCCAGCGTCTGCGGGGTCGGTGGCCTAGGTGGCTCAGGGGTACGACAGCGATCAGCCTGCCATCAAGGCGTCGCGCCGGGCTCCGGCGTCGTCCGCACGCCATGTGCGCCGGCGAGGCCTGCGTCGCGCCGTCGTCCCCGCCGCCACGGTGGCGGGGCTCCTGGCGCTGTGGCAGCTGGCCGTGGTCGCTGGTCTCATTCCCAACTTCCTTTTGCCGAGTCCCGCGCAGGTCGTGTCCGCGCTCGTCGCCGACGCGCCGCTTCTGACGAGCCATGCCGCCACGACGCTGGCAGAGGCGGCCCTGGGACTTCTCATAGGGTGCGCGGTGGGCTTTGCCTTTGCCGTGCTCATGGACCGCTTTGAGATGCTCTACCTGGCCTTCAGCCCCCTCATTACCGTCTCGCAGACCATCCCCACCGTCGCCGTCGCCCCGCTTCTGGTGCTGTGGTTTGGCTACGGCCTGATGCCCAAGGTGGTGCTCATCGTGATCACCACGTTCTTCCCCGTCACCGTGTCGCTCGTCGCGGGCTTCCGCTCGGTCGACCCCGACATGGTGGACCTCATGAGAACCATGAACGCCACGTCTGCCCAGGTGTTCTGGCAGGTCAAGATTCCTGCGGCGGCCGAGCAGTTCTTCAGCGGCCTCAGGATCAGCGCCACCTACGCCATCGTCGGCGCCGTGATCGCAGAGTGGCTGGGGGGCTTCTCGGGGCTGGGCGTCTACATGACCCGGGTTCGCAAGTCATTCTCGTACGACAAGATGTTTGCCGTCATCATGCTCATCTCGGCGCTTTCCTTGGCGCTCATGGGCGTGGTCGGCGTGCTGCAACGTATCTGCATGCCCTGGAAACGGGCAGAGAGGAACTGACGAACATGTCTTCTACCACTTCTAATACCGATTGCTCGATGTGCGCCAACTTGTCCCGTCGGGGCTTTTTGTCGGGCGCCGGCGCCCTGGCCGCCACGGCTGCCCTTGCGGGCTGCGCCTCGTCCACGCCTTCCGCCCCCTCGAGCTCTCCCGCCGCGCCCACCAAGGTCACCTTCTGCCTGGATTACACCCCCAACACGAACCATACGGGCATCTACGTGGCCAAGCGCGAGGGCTACTTTGCCGACGAGGGCATTGACATCCAGATCGTCCAGCCTGCCGAGGACACCGCCGAGACCATGATCGGCTCGGGTCAGGCGCAGCTGGGCGTGAGCTACCAGGACTACATCGCCAACGTCCTCTCCAACGCGCCCGACACGCCCATCGAGGCCGTCGCCGCCATCATCCAGCACAACACCTCGGGCATCATGAGTCGCCAGGCCGACGGCATCACGAGCGCCCGGCACATGGAGGACCACACCTACGCCACCTGGGACATGCCCATAGAGCAGGCCACGATCAAGGACGTAATGGAGGCTGACGGCGGCGACTTCTCCAAGCTGAGGATGGTCCCCTACAACACGGACGACGAGGTCGCGGGCCTCAAGGCCAACATGTTTGACGACGTGTGGGTGTACGAGGGCTGGGCCGTCCAGAACGCGGCCGTCCAGGGCTATCCCGTGAACTACTTCTCGTTCATCTCGATGGACGAGGTCTTCGACTTCTATACGCCGGTCATCGCCGTCAACCCCGACTTTGCCACGAAGAGCCCGGACGTGGTGAAGGCCTTCCTGCGCGCGGCCAAGAGGGGCTATGAGAAGGCCATCAGCGACCCGGAGGGCTCAGCGCGAATCCTCTGCGAGGAGGTGCCGGAGCTTGACGCCGCACTCGTGGCCAAGAGCGCCCAATACCTCGCCGGTCAGTATCAGGCCGAGGCTCCGAGCTGGGGCGTCATAGACAAGGGGCGCTGGGCCCGCTATTTCCAGTGGCTCAACGACAACAAGCTGGTCGAGAACCAGATTGACGTCAACGCCGGCTGGACCATGGACTACCTGGAGCGATAGGTGAGAGCTCCTGCGGACGGCGACGGGAAGAGGGGGGCGGCCGGCCGTGTGCCCGCCGCCCCTGCCGGCGCTGCCTCCTCCGACGTCGCCCCCGCGCTCGAGGCGGAGGCGCTCACGCTCTCCTGGAATGCCGGCGACTCCGTCGTCGTCGAGGACGTCTCGCTCAGCGTGGGCGCGGGCGAGGTCGTCTGTCTGGTGGGACGCTCCGGCTGCGGCAAGACCACCATCATGCACGCGCTCTCGGGCCTGTCCCGGCCGTTGTCGGGGCGCGTGCTCCTGCACGGGCACGACGTCACCGGCACGCCCGGACGGGTGAGTTACATGCTGCAGAAGGACCTGCTCCTTCCCAGCAAGCGCATCCTGGACAACGTGAGCCTGCCGCTGGTGCTGGGGGGCCTCTCGCGCGAGCAGGCGCACGAGAGGGCCCGGCCCCTGTTTGAGCGCTTTGGCCTCAAGGGCACCGAACGCAGCTGGCCCTCGGAGCTCTCGGGCGGCATGCGCCAGCGTGCGGCCTTCCTGAGGACCTACCTCATGGGCAATGACGTGATGCTCCTGGACGAGCCCTTCTCGGCGCTGGACGCCCTCACGCGCTCCGACATGCGCAGCTGGTACTGTGACATGGCCCATGAGCTGGGCATTGCCACGCTTGCCATCACGCATGACGTGGACGAGGCCGTGACCATGGCCCGCCGGGTCTACGTGCTCGCCGGAAATCCCGCCTCCGGCGTGCCGAGCCGGGTGGAGGCCGAGGTCAGGGTGGAAAGGCCGCCCGCCGGCGTCTCGGCGGCGGACTTTGCGCTGACGGAGGGCTTCCTTAC
This sequence comes from Olsenella massiliensis, assembly GCF_001457795.1. Lineage (GTDB taxonomy): Bacteria > Actinomycetota > Coriobacteriia > Coriobacteriales > Atopobiaceae > Olsenella_F > Olsenella_F massiliensis. Next base: position 147,661 of record NZ_LN898209.1, read on the forward strand.
GGCCAAGCGAGAGGTGCTCTCGTTCCTGCGCTAGCAGGATGACCGCGCCTGCCGCGGCGTCCATCCTGACGACGTCGGTCCTGGCCGAGCAGCATCGCGCCGGCGGCCGGCGGCCGGCGCCGGACGCCGGATCGGCGGTGCCGGGCTAGGCTCGTGACGCAAGATCTCGGTACCCTATGTCCCTCAGGAGCTTGTAGGCACCGGTTGGCTCACCGCTTCCGTCCGTCGAGTTGACCCAGCGACCTTCGGTGTCTAGATAGCCGTTGAGGGTGACGGCCGGCAGGTCGTCCATGAGCATGAGCGTGGCCTTCTGCGTGTCAGTCAGGGGGAGCCCCATGCGCTCTCCCATCACGGACGCCAGGTAGTTGAGGCTCAGGTCATGGCGCTCGCCCTCTTGGGCGCAGCCGTCCAGCTCGTAGTTTGCCCATATCAGATAGGGCGTCTGAAAGCTCATGCGGGTCTTGGCGGCCTCGCTTTCCTCAGAGTGGCAGGCCTCCACGATCCAGGGGGATATGATGGGCTGGTGGTCGCCAAAGAAGACGAGCACCACGGGCCGGTCAAGCTCGCGCAGCCTCTCGACGAAGTAGCGCAGGTCGTCGTCGGAGGCCTGAACGCACGAGAGGTACTCGTTGAGCTGACGGTTTTGGTCCTCGCCAAACCAGGGGAGCGTGACGTTGGTCAGGCGGTCCTCGGGAATGTTGCCCAGGTCATATCCCATGTGGTTCTGCATGGTCACGTCAAAGATGAACTGCGGCGACTGGTCGGCCTCCAGCAGCTCGAGGATCTTGTCGTACGTCGCGCGGTCGGTGACGCAGCTGTGGAAGAGGGGGGCGCCCGCGAAGTCGTCGATGCTCAGGAACCGGTCAAATCCCATCTGCTTATATACGCGGCTGCGGCTCCAGTTGGAGGAAAGGCTGGGATGCATGGCCGTCGTGACGTATCCCAGGTCGGCAAATTGCCTGGCCAACGAGGGGATATGGCTAAAGTCGCACATGTTGTAGGGGTACTTTCCGGGGCCGACGCAGGCCATGGAGACGCCCGTGAGAAACTCGAACTCTGAGTTGCAGGTTCCGCCCCCGAGCACCGAGGTATAGGCGACGCCCCGCCGCACGGCGTCATGGATGGACAAGGCAAAGCCGGGACCTGCGTATCCCGCCTCCAGGACCTCGGGATATGTGGAGAGGTCGGCGAAGGTCTCGTTCATGACGCCGATGACCGTCGGCCTCATGGCCTCGAACTGGGCGGCTGCGGCCCTATGGGCGTCATCGTCCAGGAGGCTCTCGGCCTGCCTCGCAAGATCGCCCTCGGCCCGTCGGGTCGTCTGGGCGTCATAGCCTGCGGGAGCCTTGATGTCAAGCTCGAGCGCCGCCATGGCGAAGGTGGGCACCGAGCCGTATTGCTGGTAGAACATGGCCGGCAGCCACAGGTTGACGCCCTCGCTCTGGAGGTATGCGTGGCTTGCCACCGCCACGCGACCGAACGCGAGGCAGCTTGCCGCGCATAGCGCGAGGTTGAGGGCGACGCCCGACACCTTCCGCGCGAGCTGCGCCTCGCGGGGTTGCGCGCTGTCCTGGCTCTCGCTTGTGGGCTCATCCCGGCGCGTCCTCCCACCCCAGAGGGGGTCCAGGGCAAGGACAAGAAAGCCGAGCGTGCCTGCCGTCAGGCCGCAGAACAGGTCGGGACCCACTAAAAGCTGCAGCCCGCTCGTGACGGCGGCGGCAGTGCCCAGGGCAAAGACGTCCCCCGGCATGATGACGCCGCCGCGCTGCGTGACCACGAGGAGCTGCGCGACGCCCGCGAGCACGACGGCGCCATGCGCCACGGCCGCCCCTACGATGCGCCTTTGAAAGAGGAAGTAGCCCGCGAGCATGAGGAGCCATATGAAGGCGAGCTCAAAGAACAGGGCCTTGGCCTTGATGTTCGGCAGGGCATGCTGCCAGGGCTCCTCAAGGGCATAGAGCGCAAAGCATCCCGCCACGAGGATGGAGACGAGGTTTCTCAGCGTCATGCGCCCGACGTCGGACGACAGCGCGGCCCGCAGGCGCCCTCGAAGCCCCCCTTCCGCCTTCGGGGCATGCGACGGCATGTGCATGGGGGACGAGGCAAGCTCGTTGCGTCTCTCGCGCAGCAGGCTGAGCGCGGCCGCGCCCGCCATGGTAAGGACGCAGACGCAGGGCATGGTGACGTCCTCGGAATCATACGAGCCGCCAAGGACGATGACGCAGGACGTCGCAAGCAGCAGCATGAAGAGGGAAAACCAGGCATAGGTGCCCCTGCCGGGCGCGCCGCCCCTCTTGAGGGTGACGACGAGCGCCGAGAGGGCTGCGAAGGCGCCCAGCGCAAAGGCCAGGACAAAGACGGGTAGTTGCGTCATGATTGCTGGAAGGACCCCTTGTCGTGCGTGTTTGTTCGCTCCCAGTATAGCAAAGGCGCCGACGTCACGACGCTAGCTTGAGGCGCCGACCTTCGATCCCTTCGCGCCCGCACCGCCGCTCCCGGCGCCCGTCGTCGAGTCGGCGGCACCGTTCGGGGCGGTCGTCGTGGGCGAGGAGGTGTCCGACGACCGCCCGTTGGCTGCACCGTTCGCAGTGCCTGACGTCGCGTCGCCGGCCACAGCGCCTTCTTCAACGTGCTGTCCAAGATGACTCAGGACGACATCATCGGTCGTACGGAGCAAACCCTGTAGACTGGTGGGTAGCAGAGACGCCGGGCGCGTCGGGCGTCTGGCTGCTGGCTGTGGGGGCAGCGCTCGACTGGGGTGCCGAAGACCTAGGAAAGGAGAGGGGCGTCTCGGTGCTGCCGATGCCCTGCCCCGAAGTGGCAAGGCTCACGATGGCGGCGTAGACGAGCACGGCCAGCACCGCCACGACGGCGGTGAAGACCAGCGCCGTCTTGACGCGTCGTTTTGATCTGCGCCTTGCGACGGCGCGGCGTATGCGTACGGGGGCCATGCGACGCTCGCTCACGGCCTGGCCAGGTCGCGGGCGCACGACGGTGTCGCTCGTCACGTCAGTCGGGTCGCAGTCGGGCGCCTCCTCGTCGACCCCCAGGTTGTCCCGGATCCTCGTGGCCGAGGTGCGCAGCAGCCACTTATAGACCTGAGAGGCAAGCGCCGAGGCCGCCGCCGCGACGCCCACGCCGATGAGCGACCCGGCAAGGCCGATCTTTGACTGCAGCAGAAACGAGGTGATAGCGGCCAGGGCGCTCGCTATGATGGTCGAGAAGGAGACCTCCTCGGCGAGCTTGCCTGCGCCCGAGCGATCATCGTCCTGTTGGGGGGTCCTGCCGTCGGCTGTCAAGGGGCCTCTCCCTTCCTGTGTCATGCGTGACATGCGTCATGGGTTGCGTTCCATGGTAGTACCCGCTTCGGCCTGTCGCCCCCGCCGCGGGCGCGCCTTCACGATTCCTACCCCATGCGGGCACGGCGTCTCCGCGGCGCGCGGAGCCCCTGCCTGCGCCCGCTCCCAACGTTGCGTCGCGAGGTGCGAGCAAGGGGTATGATAGGCATGCAAGCATTACACATGCCGTCCGTTGGAGGTACGTATGCTCGTCAACGCATGCACCATGCTCAGGAACGCCGAGAAGGGTCACTACGGTCTGGGTGCGTTCAACACCAACAACCTCGAGTGGGCAAGTGCCATCCTTGACGCCGCAGAGGAGCTGCAGTCGCCTCTCATCATCCAGTGCACCGGCGGCGCGGCAAAGTGGCAGACCTCATTCAGGGTCGTCGCGGACATCGTCAAGAACCTCGTCGAGGATAAGGACATCACCGTTCCCGTTGCCCTGCACCTTGACCACGGCTCCTATGAGCAGGTCTTCCAGTGCATCAAGGCCGGCTTCACCTCCGTCATGTACGACGGCTCGCACGAGGCCGACTTCGAGACCAACCTCAAGCGCACGGAGGAGGTCGTCAAGGCGGCCCACGCCAAGGGCATCTCGGTCGAGGCCGAGGTCGGCGGCATCGGCGGCACCGAAGACGGCGTGACCTCCTCCGGCGAGCTGGCCGACCCTCAGGAGTGCAAGCGCATCGCCGACCTGGGCGTGGACTTCCTCGCCTGCGGCATCGGCAACATCCACGGCATCTATCCCGAGAACTGGGCGGGCCTCTCCTTTGACCGCCTTGCCCAGATCAAGGCGCTCACCGGCGATCTGCCCCTCGTGCTGCACGGCGGCACCGGCATTCCGGTCGACCAGGTCAGGAGGGCCATTTCCGAGGGCATCAGCAAGATCAACGTCAACACCGACCTTCAGCTCGCCTTTGCGGCGGCCACGAGGAAGTACGTCGAGTCCGGCGCCGACACCACGGGCAAGGGCTACGACCCCCGCAAGCTCCTGAAGCCGGGCCGCGACGCCATCACCGCTCGCACCAAGGAGCTCATCGTCGAGTTCGGCTCTGACGGCAAGGGTTGGAACTAGGCGTCGCGCATGACGCCGAGCTGGCGTTGACGGGGGCCGGCCTCGGGCCGGCCCCTGTTCTTTGGGGCGGCGCGCCGCACGAGGGGTCGCGGGGGCGTGCGCCGTTGACGACGCCCGCGACCGGACTGGAGCCGTCGCATGGGGCTGACGGAGGTCTCCTTGGGCATGCAGGCCGCCGAGCCGGTGGTCATCCTCGTGCCCCTCGCATGGCTGAGCGTTGCCGACCTGCGCCGCCGCGTCATCCCAAACGCCTGCGTGGTCTCCCTGTTTGCGATACACGTGCTTCTTGCGGGTGGCGGGATGCTCGTGGGAGGGTCGGGGCCAGTGGGCGTGCTGCTGACGCTTGCGTCCTCGCTCATTCAGTCCGTGGCGTCAGTGGGCGTGCTTGTGGCGCTCGCCCTGGTCATGGACCGCGTGCTGGGAAGGCCGAGCGTGGGCGGCGGTGACGTCAAGCTGCTCGGGGCCGTCACGTTCTGCGTCGGATGGGAGGCTGGCCTTCTGGTGCTGGCGCTGGGCTGCCTGCTCGGCCTTGCGTTCGTGGGGGCCCGCGCGCTGCTCGCGGGGAGGTCTCGTCGGGCGCGGCGCGACCTCGAGGGGCATCCGGCCGGGACCTTTGCCTGGGGACCCTGGCTCTCTCTCGCCTTCGCGCTGGTCATGCCCCTTACCAACCGGGCGCTCGCGCTGCTTTTGCGCGGCTGGTGAGGAGGTGCCTTTGGGCTGCGACCCATCGGGCCGGCCGCTATCATTTTGCGGCGCGTCTTGCTAGACTCTCCCCGAAGGGCGCCTCACGCCCCGTGTCACGAACCGAGTCTTCGCACGCAACGACGCATAAACGAACGAGGGGACCTCCTTGAAGACGAACCATCTCACACGCAGGCAGGCGCTTGGGCTCATGATGGCCGCCACCACGGCGGCGCTCGCCCCCCAGACCGCCCGTGCCGACACCGCCTCGGACCTCGCCCGGACCGAGTCCGACCTCAGGGACGCGCAGGCGGAGCTTGATGCGGTCCAGGCGCGTCTTGACGAGCTTGCCGCCGAATACCAGGACCTTGCCAGGGCGCAATCGGACACGCTCGCCCAGGTGGAGTCCACCCAGGGCCAGATTGACGACACGCAAACCCAGATCGATGCCCGGCAGCGAGAGCTGGACGAGAAGCGCAGGCGCCTGGCCCAGCGCGTGTCGGGCTCCTACAAGAGCGATGACGGCAACATCCTGTCGGTACTCATGAGCTCCACGAGCTTGGAGGACCTTGCCTCCAACGTCTACTACTTTGGCAAGATCTCCGAAAACGACCGGCGGATGATTCAGGAGGTCAAGGATGTCAGGGCACAGCTTGACCAGCAGAAGGCGGAGCTTGAGGACCAGAAGGCCCGGCTCGAGGAGCTGAGCCGGACGCAGCGGGAGCGGATGCAGGAGATGCGGTCTCGGCAGGACGAGGTGCGCTCGACTTTGGACGGCATGTCCGACCAGGTCAAGCAGCTCCTCTCCCAGCGCGATGACCAACTTCAGCAGATGGCCGAGCAGCGGGCGGCCCAGGAGCGGGCCGCGCGGGAGGCCGCCGCGGCACGGGGGCGCGTCAGGCGCCGCCGCGCGCGTGGTCGACGCCTGTCATGCGACGCCCTCGCCCGGCGGCGGCTACTGCGCGATGTGGGTCAGCATGGTCTTTCAGAACGCCGGCCTGGGCTATCCTGCGGGTGACGCCTGCGACATGTACGACAACTGGTGCGTGAGCTCGGACAGGGGCACGCTCAGGCCGGGCATGATCGTGGCGGTGTCCACCCACAGCCATACGAGCGCCGGGCGCATCTACGGTCACATCGGTATCTACGTCGGCGGCGGCACGATGATGGACAACATTGGCTACATCCGTACGATCGGCCTGAACGAGTGGGTCTCCTACTACGGCACCAGCGTGACGCCGCGCTGGGGCTGGGTCTTTGGCCGGGCCCTGGGATAGCGTCGGCGCCTGCGGCGCGCGTCAAGCCCCCCGCGCCGTCATACCACAAACAGCAACGCCGAGAGCGTGACGCACGTGGCGCCCGCGAGCACCCAGAGGTGCCAGACAAAGTGCAGGTACGGCACCCTCTTTGCCACGTAGAAGCCCACGCCGACCGTGTAGCAGACGCCGCCGGCGACCAGCAGCCAGAAGCCCGCGCGCGGCATGAGCTCCCAGATGTCCATGAAGCGCACGACGATGAGCCAGCCCATCGCCACGTAGATCAGGGCCGAGACAAACGCGGGCTGCCGCTCCCTGAGCGCCACCTCGGCGACGATGCCGGCCGCCGCGACGCCCCAGACCAACAGCGCGAGCTCCAGGCCCCCGCGACCTGCCAGCGTGACGAGCGCGAAGGGCGCGTAGCTGCCGGCTATGAGCAGGTAGATGGCGCTGTGGTCCAGGGTCCTGAAGACGGACTTCGCCGACGGCGGCACCAGCGCATGATAGAGCGTCGAGAGGAGGAACTCGAGGATGAGGCCGCCGCCCATGAGCAGCGCGGCAAGAAGGCGGACGCCTCCGCCGTGCGCGACCGCCCGCATGACGAGCAGCACGAGCGCAGCGATGGAGAGCAGCACCCCAACGCCATGTGACACGGCGTTGGCGACCTCCTCTCCCGTGGAGTACTGCCGCCGCGGCCGCCTGGCCCGCTCCACCCCCGTCCGTCCGCTCACACGCCTCGCCTCCTGGATGTCCCGACGCTCGTCGCGCCCATGCCGGCCACGCCTAGCCGTCGCTGCGCGAAAAGGCGTTGCGCATGCCCTCGCTGGTGGTGAAGAGCACGGCGGCGAGGGCCTTGTCGGTCTCCTCGCGTAGCATGGCCGCGATCCGCTCGTTGGCCTTCGTGAGCGCGCGGGCGGCGTCCTTGCGCGAGAGGCCCTTGGCGTCGCGGTCGCCGTCGGCGACGAGGGCGTGGCCCCGAGAGCCCACCGCCAGCTGATAGCGCTCGATGGCGGGCTGGTTGGCGGCAAACTGAGCGTCCGCCAGGGCGGCGATGAGGCGGCTTGACCAGTAGAAGCTCTCGGTGGTCACCTGCCCGGCGTCCGTGTTCGAGAGGTAGGCGGGCGTTGCGTCCACGTTGGCGAAGAGCGGCACGAGGGCGTTGAAGACGTTGGAGCCGTAGGCCATCCACTGCAAGGCGCGTGCGCCCTCGGGCGCATGGGGCCTCAGCTGCAGGACCGCGAGCTCGCAGTTGCGATTGATGCCGATGGGACGGTACATGCCGCGCGTCGCGCTCGTGCCCAGGCGACCGTAGGGGTCATAGGGCGTCCCCTGGAAGTGCAGGGAGAGCGCGTACTTGACGTCCTCGACGGTGAGCCTGCGCTCGGGAGCCAGGCACCAGGGAAGGTCGTCCGCCTCAGGACCACGGGCCAAGGAGAGGTCGTCCCAGCCCTCGTGAGGCGTCAGGAAGCGATGCATGTCCCAGGCGCGCGGCGTGTTGTACACGTGGTCGGCGTCGGAGTGACTGCCGAAGGCATCGCGGGGGTTGAAGACGCGTGCCACGGGGACGCCCGCGCCCCGCTCGCCCTCCTCCGTCGCCTCGTCGTCGGCGAGGGCGCACGGCAGCGTGAGGTCAAGGTGGTTTTGGGCCATCCAGCCCTCGAGGTCCGCCGAGCACATGAACTCCTCCTGCGCGCCCAAGGCGTCCGCAAGGTCAAACTCGTCGATGCCCAGCTGATTGGGCATGGTCACGTAGCAGTCGTCCGGCACGCGCCGGGCGATCCAATGATGCCCGCCCACGGTCTCGAGCCACCAGATCTCGTTGACGTCCGAGAAGGCGATGCCGTTCATCTCGTAGGTGCCGTGGCGCTCGAGGAGCGCGCCCAGGCGCAGGACGCCCTCGCGCGCCGAGCGGATGTAGGGGAGCACGAGCGTGACCATGTCCTCCTCGCCGATGCCGCCCGGGACCTCGGGAACGTAATCGGCCTCGCCCGCGCGCCCGCGGGCAGGTACGAGCTGCACGAGGGGGTCCGCCCCCAGCACGCGCTCGTTGGACGTGAGGGTCTCGGTGGCGGTCATGGCGACGTCGGCCGCGTTGACGCCGGCGGCGGCCCAGACGCCCTCGGCGTCGTCGGCGTCGGGCACGCTCGTGTAGCGCAGGGGGTCGTCGGGCAGGTCGAGCTGTACGTGACTGATCTTGGAGCGGTAGTGGCGGGGCTGGTCGGCGGGAAGCACCACCCGCATGCGCTTTACGTTGAAGAGCCCGGAGGGGCTGTCCTCGTTGCGCGCGATGATGGTTGACCCGTCATGGCTGGCATTCTTGCCAACGAGCATGGTCGTGCAGGGCATGGCGCTCCTTGCGTCGCGATGGTCGTACCCGCACATCATAGCGCAGGGTCAGACGGCCCGATGCGCCGGGAGGCGCGCGGCGGCTCGTTGGCGCCGGCGCCCTAGTCTATGAGGCGCGAGCTTCGATGCTGTATGAGCAGGTGGCCCAGCACGACGCCTGCGGCAATGATGACCGAGATGGACGCGGCGGGCGGCCAGAAGACGAGGGAGACGACGAGCCCGCAGGCCTTGATCGCAAAGTCGACGGGCATGATGCTGCGGTTGAACTTGGTGAAGTGACGCAGGGTCCCGTTGTCCTTGTCGGCCTTGATGAGGCTGCTGTAGAGGAACATGTTGGTGGCTGCGGTCATCACGATCACCATCCCATAGAACGCCTGCGGGAAGGGGTCGTAGAAGCTGTTGGAGAGGAGGCTCGTGGCATAGGGCACGAGCGAGGTGAAAAACAGGAACACCAGCACCCACCACACCACGCGGCGGTCGATGACCCTGACGTAGTCCCACTCCGCGTTGTTGGACGACCACAGCGCGCTCAGCCAGAAGAACGAGGCGACGTAGGCAAACAGGTCGCCGCGGATGGCCCAGAGCCCCTCCCAGCTTATGGGGTCGGGCTTCTTGAGCTCCAGCACCAGAACGGTCATGATGATTGCGAGCAAGGCGTCAAAGAACGCGATCAGGCGGTCCTTCTCCACGGGGCGTCCCTTCACTTGGGAATCTACGGTTACCGTCCAGCATACTCCTGAACGGGGGTACCAGCAGCGTCGATGGCATGTCGAACGTGACATGGCGCACGATGGGCCCCGTCGTGCGTTTTGCCAGGTGTCGCGAGCGTCTGTGGAGGGCATCTTGCGACTGCGGGGAGAGGCGCCCTGCGCCCGCGTGCTAGGATGGGACCGCCATAACGGCGAGGGAGACCACGGACCGGACGCCCGACGCGGGCGCCCCTGCGGGAAGGACCACCATGCCCATGAGATTCAAGCGCCACCTGCCCATACCGCAGGAGATTCGCGACGAGATGCCCCTCTCGGCCGACCTCGCGGCGCGCAAGGAGACGTTTGACGCAGAGCTTTCGGCCATCATCCGCGGGGAGTCCCCACGGCGCCTCCTCATCATCGGGCCCTGCTCGGCGGACCGCGAGGACTCGGTGCTCGACTACATGGAGAGGCTCGCCGCGCTCGCGCAGGAGGTCAAGGACAAGCTCCTCGTCGTCCCGCGCGTGTACACCAACAAGCCGCGCACCAAGGGAACGGGCTACAAGGGGCTCCTGCACAACCCCGACCCCATGGGGGCGCCCGACCTTCTTGAGGGCGTGAAGGCCATCCGTCACATGCATCTGGCGGTCATCGAGCGCACGGGCATGTTCCCGGCCGACGAGATGCTCTATCCCGAGAACTACCAGTATCTCGTCGACCTGCTCTCCTATGTGGCGGTGGGCGCGCGCTCCGTGGAGAACCAGCAGCATCGCCTGGTGGCGAGCGGCGTGCGCGGCGCGGTGGGCATGAAGAACCCCACCGGCGGCTCCATGGCCGTGATGCTCAACTCCATCAGCGCCGCCCAGGCGCCCCAGACCTTCATCTATCGCAACTGGGAGGTGGAGACTGCGGGCAACCCCCTGGCGCACGCGCTGCTTCGCGGCTACCAGGGCATGGACGGCGTCACCTATCCCAACTACCACTACGAGCACCTCGAGCGCCTGGCCATGCGGTACGCCTCGGGCGCCTACGAGAACCCGGCGGTCATCATCGACTGCAACCACGACAACTCGGGCAAGCGCCCGCTGGAGCAGCTGCGCATTGCCAACGAGGTGCTCGACAGCGTGCGCCGCAGCGCGGACGTCGCGGGCATCTTCAGGGGCTTCATGGTGGAGTCCTACCTCGAGGACGGCAGCCAGCCAGTGGACGGCGGGGTGTACGGAAAGTCCATCACGGACGCCTGCCTGGGCTGGGAGCGCACGGCCGCGCTGGTGCGGGACCTGGCCGAGCGAATCTAGGCACGGGGTCCGCCCGGGCGGGAGCCCGGCGAGCCGGGTCGGGGCCGGGCGGCGTCGCGCGGCGCCTAGTCCAGCTGCTCGCGGGCCATCTCTCGGTGCGCCGGCGCCGTCAGAGGACGTCGCAGCCCTAGTCCAGCTGCTCGCGGGCCATCCGCACGTATTCCTCGGCGTTTTCCGCATTCGCCGCGACCTCTGCGGGCGTCAGCCTTCGCCTGACGCGGGCGGGGCTTCCCAGCGCGAGGCTGCCGTCGGGTATCACCGCGCCCTGGGTGACGAGCGAACCGGCCCCTATGATGCAGTCGCCGCCCACCTTGGCGCCGTTGAGCACGATGGCTCCCATGCCGATGACGGTGTTGTCGCCCACGTCGCAGCCGTGAACGACGGCGTTGTGCCCCACGGTCACCCCCTCGCGCTTACAGTTTGCGAGGGTGAGAAGATCATCCTCATTGGGGCCACTCGGACTCAGGTAAGTCCACGCTCATCTGCTCCATCAACTGACTCGAGGAATTCTCGAGTGCCTCCATGCGCGCGGGCGGTGAGCTCATGCCCCGCAAGAATCACCTGGAGGTCACACTTGTAGGCACACCTTCGTGATTTTTTAGCAGTTCAACCTACCTATCAAGTGGAATAGCATGCGCGAATTCAATCTAAGGATTGACGTGGCGGGAGATTTTGATACCTCCGGCGACTTCAAGCACCTCGACTAGGCTCGATGATTCGCTCGGTCGACGTGGCCTTCCATCCAAGGCCTTTTACTACCTTGATATCCTAAATCTGGTCGAGCGCTCCTTAAAATGAGGCTTTCGTGCGGCGGCATGAGGCTACGGAGGAGATTGCCTCCCGCTCTCCCGGCAACGGAGGCGGTCGCGAAGTTTCTCTAGGGGGTTTAGCTCCTCCGTCGCGACCTCATCCATTGCAACAAAGGTGTCGCGGCCAAGATGGGACCCCATGGCCCTAACGAGTGCTGCGCCATCATTGGGCACAAGGGTAATGACCTGACCGACATCGGTATGCACAGCGAGCTCACGAACATCTCCACGGAATACTTCGACCCTAACAAGCGCGATTTCGTTCCAAGCGATACATAGTTGACGCGCGCCATTAATCCCCTCAAACTCGATGCCGGCGTCTCCGCAAAGAATCATTCCCGGCTTTGGAATAAACCCGCCGGTCAGAACGTTACAGTCGATTTGTGCCTCAATAATGTCGTTAAACACTATCAGTTCTTACTCCTCTACTGTCTGATGCTCGGTTTCACGCCAGAGGCGAGAAGCGATGCGATTTCGGTTTCGGTCGCGTTTGAAAGATCGCCCAAGACGGTTGCCTTGAAGGCTGATGACATTGTGGCGAAGTCAACGAGGAACTGGGATTCCCAACGGCTTGCCTCACCATGGAGGATGGCTGCAGCAAAGACACTACCGCAACTGGAAATATCGGCTAAGGACACTTGCTGGGGTAGCGAGAGGAATGTTTTTTCCCGTGTGACTTTAGCACCGCGAATAAGTGCAATGTCATAGCGGTCAATCTGTCGCACGACAAAGCAGAGAGAGCGCAGTGAGTAGTCGTTAAGCATTCCATGCGCCCAGTTGAGGCAGAAGTCGAAGAGCTCGGGTTCCTCTACGCTCGCGTGCTCGATAGAGATGATGTCGTCCTCAGAGGCGATGAGCTCATCGATTAAGGGCATGAGCTTGCCGATTTTTAAGAGTGCGTCCTCGTGAGACCACATGGTTTCCCGATAGTTAAGATCAATAACGGTTTTTATGCCGCGACCTTTGCAAGCGCGCAACGCGTCAATGCAAACGTGGAACATCTCGTCCGAAATTGCGGGCACGACACCCGAGAAGAAGAACACCTCGATGCCGTTCAGGATGTGGTCCCAGTCAAAGCTCGCTCTTTTTGCGTTGGCCATAGAAGTGTCGGATCGGTCGTAGGTAACAACGGTCGGACGAATAGAACGCCCCCGCTCAGAGTAATAAAGGCCCATGCGATGATTGGAGCGGAGGATTTTCGAGGTGCCAATTCCATAGCGCGCGAGGTTCATAATCGCGTTTGTACCGAGACGATTCTCGGGGATTACGCTCATGAAGGCGACATTTTGACCAAGCTGCGCTAGCGTGGTTGCAACAACAACCTCAGCGCCGCCGTACGATATTTCGACGCTTCTGGCGTTGTCAAGACGCTCGTGCGCAACAGTAGAAAGTCTGATTAGTGGCTCACCGAAGCAGAGGATAACCATAGCTATACTCCTAAGAAAAGCACTAGCGAGGTCATCATGATGATGCCTGCAAGGATGGTTAACGCGTTCGCCATTCCGGCTAGCCCTTTGTCGCCGCCAGCCCACAGAGTGTAAACCGGTCCCGTCGAGGGCGCTGGCGCCCAGGCAAGAATGGCAACTACCTTGCGGATAATGGGGTCAAAGGGCAGCAAAAACAGCGCGGCCAGCGAGAGAACAGCTGCAAAGGCAAATCGCCAGCTTATCAGGCGAATTAGTTTTGCGGCTTTAGTCTTGTTAACCGTGAACCTAATTATAAGCCCGATCATGAACATTGCTAAAAAGGAATTTGCGTTGGCAATGGGATCGATAAGAGTGATGGCTTCTGGGGGAATCCGCAAGTCAAAGAGTCCCATGAAGATAAGGACCACATAGCAGTCGAAAGACGCGGACGAGAAGAGCGAACGGGCAAACAATGTGGCTTTGTCACGCATACACTGATAGTCAGTGTCAAGCACAAGCGCACGAATGAGTGCCCAGGTGCCTCCCGTGCACATAAGAGAGTTTCCGGCATCAAACAGACATGTTGCGATGGCCGCTTGAGCAGGGAAAAAAGCTTGTACAAAGGCGAATGCAAAGCACCCAATATTGAAGCCTGCGACGTTGGACTGTTGAAGAATTCGCTCATCCTGTGGCTTGCCAGCGTATACAACCAGCGAGAGGAAGAATGGCGTGACGTTCGCAGCGAAACCGAGGGCGATGAGGCACAGAAGTGATTGGTCGAATTTGGATGCCCCAAACGCACGGATTATGGCGCAGGGAAGTGTCAGGTTAAATACGATTTTGGAGATTAGTCGGTCGGCACCTTCCCCAAACTTTCCACTGTGACCGGCAGCAACGCCTATGAGGATGACAACGACGAAGGATGAAACTTTAGCTAAGACATTAAACATAACGGGTGTGGCTCCAAATATGACGGTTGAGCAAAAGAAAGGGCCGGCTGGCACCGGCCCTTGAAGGAAAGGTGTCTGTAATTAATATTTGGGCTTCTGGATGCGGCTTACCTTCTCGGGGTGGAAGCGCTTGACTGCGGCAAGCCCATCCCGCGCATCAATGTGGTCGCCCGCCTTTTTAAACTGAATACGGATAGGTGAGAAGCCCATATCGATGTTGGCTTGTGCAAGACGGGCTTGCCGGCGATTGCGAATCTTGACCCATTCGTCATAGTTGGTGGGAACCGCGCATAGGAAGGTGTCGTCCTTGAGTTTAAGAAGATGTACGTCTGAAATCTGATTCCAGGGAGTAAAGCCTGAGCCCATCGAGTCGGTGTTGTCGGTAATCCCCTTTTCGTCGATGACAATGACGCTGTGGCGATGGATGAGCTTTACGATGTTGGATCCAATAATGAAGACTGAGATGGGGAGCATAATCCAGCCCATGCAAATCTTCATAATAAGGAGATTCTCTGCGTAGGGCAGTGGCTGTGTGAGCACGATGATTGACCCGGAGAGCAGGCAAGCTCCCATAAACAAATAAGATACGAGAAGGACGGCGTTCGCATTGATGGCGAGTTTCTCACCTTCATTGGTACGGGACATCCGAAATCCTTCCTTTGTGCGCGTAATTCATGCGAATAATTGTGCTAGTTGAATCATAGGCAATCTATTGGTTTAGCTTGACGAGCATCACCTAAATATGAAGAAATAATGTGTATAAATACACGAAGAATCTCTTATCAGTAGAATTTTTAATAAAAACGAACAAGAAAAAGAACACAATATGTAATATATATGAATTAACAGCAGAAATATCAACTTCATTCCAAAGATTCTGTGTTGGAAATATGATTGATTTCATCGAACCTCCAATGAAAAGAACTTGCGAGGATGGAGGTGCTGGCCAGAATAGGTACATATGTTCTATACGTTGAAAGAAAAAGAGAGAGGAGAAAACGGATGGCAGGCAAGAAGTTCATCGTTGGTGTTACTGCGTGTCAAATCGGCATTGCACATACGTTTATGGCTGCCGAGTCTCTGCAGCGAGCTATCGAAGCACGTGGATGCGAGGCAAAAATTGAGACCCAGGGTGCGACGGGTGCCGAGAACGTTATCACCGATGAGGATCTTGCTCGTGCCGATGCTGCGATAATCGCGGCTGATGTCAAAATCAAGCACGGCGAGCGCTTTGATCCCATTCCCACGCTTAACTGCAAAACCAATGAGGTCATGACGGCCGAGACGGCTCTTAGCGTTGTCGATGAGGTTCTGGAGGCGATTGAGTAACTATGGCAGAGATTAAGCGTAAGAACGTAAAGAAAAAGACCGCAGGCCGCCAAGCTTGGGATGCGGTTCTTACAGGCATCTCCTACATGATTCCGTTCATCGTCGGTGGTGGCGTGCTCTGGGGTATCGCTAAGGCCATGGGCGGCTATAACATCGCGGGCGACATGAAGTCCCTGATTGCCGCTGGAGGCAGCTACAAGGACTACACCCTTGCCATGGTGATTTACTCCATAGGCTCCGCAATCTTTGATGTGTGCGTGCCCATTATCGGCGCCTATACAGCTTATGCTCTCTCCGATAAACCCGGTCTCGCCCCTGGTTTTGCCGTTGGTGTCATCTCTAACACTATCAAAGCCGGTTTTCTCGGCGCTGTCATCGGCGGCATCATTGCTGGCTACATCGTAATCTTTCTCAAGGATGCTTCCAAGAAGGTTCCGAGCTCAATCCAGTCCGTTTTCCCGATTCTGATTATTCCGGTCGTTGGTACCGCGATAACCTCCCTGCTCATGTGGTATATCATTGGTGTTCCCATCGGCTGGTTCATGATAGCCATCACCTCACTGCTAACCAATCTCCAGGGCATCGGTGGCGCCGTCTTCGGCGCGGCCATTGGTGTCGGCATGTCCATTGACCAGGGTGGTCCAATTTCCAAGGCAGTTGCGCTTGTTGCTAATGGCCTCAATGCTGACGGTATCCTTGGGCCTGCAGCTTGCAAGATGTGCGGTGGAATGCAAAACCCACTCGGCGTCTGCTTTGCTCAGATTATCGACCGCTTTGCCGGCAAGAAGAAGTTTACCGAGAAGGAGCGCTCGACCACTGTATCCGGTCTTGTTCTTGCCTGCTGCTACATCCAGGAGTACGTTATCCCGTTCCTAGTCCAGGATACCTGGCGTTGCATCATTCCCTGCATGGTCGGCGGGGCTATCTCCGGTGGTCTTTGCGGCTACTTTGCCCTTGAGTCTGCTGCTGTCCACGGTGGTGTCTTTGTTATTCCAATGATGAGCAATCCGCTTCAGTTCATTCTGTTCTGGTTCGTCGGTGCGGCTATTAACGGCACCCTCTACTTTCTCCTTCGTAAGCCCGTCGGGGCTGAGGGCGACATGGCCGGTAACGGTGTTCTAGATCAGCTCCTCGCCTAGCCTTTCGTTCGTTTGTTTTGTCGGGCGGGGAGGTTTACGGCGTATCTCCCCGCCCCTTTCTATCACGTCGTGCTTACGACCATTTTTTGGTCAAAACAGTTCCCACCAACGAGTCGGGCACAGAAGCAAGAAAGGAAAGGCCCAGGCATGTATGCCTCAATGAAAGAAATTCTCCAGCACGCAAGCGTCAACCATTATGCGGTACCTGCGCCGAATTGCCCTGGCTATAACATGGTCAAGGCAGCCTGTATGGCCGCTGAGGCAAAGAAGTCTGCGGTCATCATTGACCTTTCTCCCCGTCAGTTCAAGACAAACGCCACCCCTGAGGTCTGGGCCCCTATGGTCAAGGCAATCGCAGAGCCTCTGGACGTCCCCGTGGCGCTTAACCTCGATCACGGTACGGAGATTGAGGACATCTGCCGCTGCATTAAGGCCGGCTTCTCGAGTGTCATGTGTGACGCCTCCAGCCTGCCCTTTGAGGAGAATGTCCGCCGCGTCCAGCAGGTTGTGGTCTGTGCTCATGCCCACGGCGTTTCGGTTGAGGCCGAACTCGGCCGCGTCGGTCAGGCCGCCGAAGGTGATGGTCGCTTTGATGACATGTACACCAATGTTGATATGGCCGTCGAGTTTGTCAAGCGAACCGGTTGCGACTGCCTGGCCGTCGCCATCGGAACCGCTCACGGAAAATATCCCGCCGACTATGTGCCCCGTCTCGACTTTGAGCGCCTCGCCGAGATTAAAGCCGCTCTCGGTCAGAACTACCCGCTTGTGCTCCACGGTGGCTCCGGCTCTGGTGACAAGAACTTCCAGAAGGCTGTCGCTGGCGGCATCAACAAAATCAACCTATGGACTGACTACTCCCGCACCTATATCAGCGCCGTCCGAGAGTTCCTCGCGGTCAACGAGAGTCCGGACTACATTTTTGTGGCCACTGATGCTGAGGAGAAGGCGTCTAAGTGGCTCGAGCGTTACATGGACCTCTTCGGCTCTGCAGGACGTTTTCAGTTCTCCAAACATAAGATGCAGGAGATGGACTAACGCCCATGCTAAGGTTTCTCTTCGCATGCGATTCATTCAAAGGCACCATTTCTTCGGCCCGCTCCGCTGAGCTGCTGGTCGAGGAGGCCCTACCCTTCTTTCCGGACGCAACCTTCTCGTCCTTGGAGGTTGCCGACGGTGGGGAGGGGACGGTGGATGCCCTGGTTTCTGCTCTCGGCGGTGAGCGTGTGAGGCTTTCCGTTGCTAATCCGCTGGGCCGTTCGGTTGAGGCGTGCTACGGCCTTCTTCCCGGCGGCACGGCAGTCATCGAGACGGCCTCTGCCTCCGGTTTGCCTCTGCTTTCACTTGCGGATAGAAATCCACTTATTACCAGTACTTACGGCACCGGTGAGCTGATTGCCGACGCTATTGCTCGCGGGGCGTCTGATATCATGCTCGCTATCGGTGGGTCAGCTACCAACGACTGTGGCATGGGCGCCGTGCGCGCGCTTGGCGTGCGTCTTCTCGATGAAAAGGGCGTTGAGCTCAAAGGCATGGGCTCTGACCTCGCGCGTGTGGCCCGTATCGACCTTTCTGGCATGGATAAGCACGTAGCAAAGACGAACTTTCATGTGATGTGCGATGTCAACAACCCGTTAATTGGACCCCGCGGCGCTACACATACTTTCGGTCCTCAAAAGGGCGCTGACCCCACCTGCGTCGATGAATTAGAGGCCGGTATGGTGAGCTATTCCTCTATTCTTGCCGAGACCTTTGGCTTAGACGTTTCGACAGAGCCAGGCATGGGGGCCGCTGGGGGCCTCGGTGCTGCAGCGCGCCTCTTTTTCAATGCCGAGATTGTGGCTGGTGTTGATTGCGTGCTCGATCTTGTCGGCTTCGACGAGGCACTCGCCGGCTGCGACCTTTGCGTGACGGGCGAAGGCCATGCTGACTCCCAGTCCGCTCACGGCAAGGTCGTTTCGGGTATTGCCGCACGATGTCGCGCTGCTGATGTTCCATGTGTTGCCGTCGTGGGTGGCATGAACGCCGACGCGATAACGCTGTTTGACTGTGGTGTTAATGCGCTTGTGCCTACGGTGATTGATACCTCCTCCATCGAGGATGCGCTCGCTGCAGCGGAAGACAACTTTCGCCTTGCGGCCCAACGCATGTTCGCGCTTTTGTCTATTGGCAAGAAACTGGGGGTAACGCAGTGATTAGCGGCGCTTCTTGCTGGAACCTTTCGATTCAGCAGGGGATGTCCCATCTGGACGTCTCTGGTCGTGACGTGTACACCTTCTCGTCCATGAAGCCTACGCTCTACGCGCAGCTTGCTGCCACCGTAGCAAGGACGCCCGATGCCGTGGCCATTGTTGATGACTGGGGACATCATATTACGTTCGCTCAGCTCATGCACCGTGTTGACGATCTGGCTGGCTACATATGCACAAATCCTAGCGTGCATCAGGGTGACCGCATCGGCCTCCTTATGCACGCCGACTCCGAGTTTGTCGTCGCTTTGTACGCCATTTCGAAGATGGGCGGCACTTGCGTGCCTATCCCGACCAAGTACCGCAAGCCGGAGGTGACCTCCATTGCACTTGCGGCCGACCTGAAAGCTCTTGTCATTGGCGAGGAGTTCGAGGCGTGGTGTGGGAGCCTTCCCGTACGCCCTTCCGAGATCATCGTCGCAACCAACTGTAAGAAAGGCTTTGGATTTCCACAGGCCCAAGGCTTTGCCCCTGCGTGCGAGACTCGCGGTGCTCTTGATGATGCCGCAATTATGATATTCACAAGCGGAACTACATCGAACGCCAAGGGCGTTGTGCTTTCGAACCGCAATGTAATTCATGCCACGATGGTCTACCAGCGACTTATGAGTACTGTGCCTGACGATCGCTGTCTCATCCCGATTCCCATATATCACGTTACAGGCCTCATCGCTCTACTTGCTCAGTTTGTGTATGTGGGCGCGAGAACCTACCTCCATCGTTTCTTTGATGCGAGGCGTGTATTGAGCTCTGTGCGTGATGACCAGATTACTTACCTCCATGGGTCACCGACTTCCTTCGCCGAGCTATTGCCTCTGCGCGACGAGTTTCCATTTCTACCCTCAGTGCGCTGTATGCTGTCGGGTTCAAGTTACGAGCCTGTGTCTACAATGCGGCGCTTTCATGAGTGGATGCCTACGGCAACGTTTCAGGTGGTTTACGGCATGACCGAGACTGCCAGCCCGGCGCTCCTCTTTCCGCTTGACTCGCCGACATCTGTTTATGCTGGAGCCACTGGCAAACCAGTTCCTGGCGTTGATGCGAAGATTATGGATGAGGGTGGCTCAGAAGTCCCCTGCGGTCAGACCGGTGAGCTCCTCTTGCGCGGCGCTTGCGTAACGAGCAGTTACTTTCGCTATGACGGCGGTGAGATTGAGCCGGATGGCTGGCTACACACCGGAGACCTCGCTCACGCGAACGAGGAGGGCATGGTCTGGGTTGTCGACCGCAAGAAGGACATGATTAACCGCGGAGGCGAGAAGGTCTGGTGCTCGGAGCTCGAGGAGGTCCTCTGCGAGCTCGACGGTGTTTCGGAAGCCTGCGTGTCTGGCATCTCAGACAAGCTCTATGGTGAGGTTCCTGTCGCCGCCGTCGTGCGCACCGCTGGCTTCCAGATTTCGGCTGCAGACATCCAAGCTGCGCTTGTATCCAGGATTGCCCACTTTAAGATCCCCGTTTCCATCGTCTTTGTAGACAAGATTCCCCAGACGAGGGGCGACAAACCCAACAGGTCCGCTGTCCGTGACGTGGTTCTTGCGGCTTCCGGCAAGAGATCGTCCCAGGAAGGAAACCAAGAGCATGGCAGGTAAGTTCCTCAAAGCAAACTTTGTCACTCCGCGTCAGGTTGCTGCGGGTATCGAGGATGGGCAGACCATCTGCACCGTCGGCATGACGCTTGTGTCAGCCTCCGAGTCCAATCTCAAGGCTATCGAGGAGCGCTTTCTTTCTACCGGTCACCCCCGCAACCTTACGCTGCTGCACTCCTGCGGCCAATCTGACCGCAAGCGTGGCATTCAGCACCTCGCCCACGAGGGCCTCGTCACTCGCATCATCGGCTCCCACTGGGGCCTCCAGCCTCGCTGGATGGACATGATTGCCAATAACCAGGTCGAAGCATATTGCCTGCCTCAGGGCCAGATTGCGCAACTCTACCGCTCCATGGCCTGCGGCCTCCCCGGCAAGATGAGCAAGGTTGGCCTGGGCACCTTTATTGACCCGCGTGTTGAGGGCGGAAAGATGAACGACCGCACCAAGCCCCTGCCCGACATCTCCGAGATCATCGAGATTCACGGCGAAGAGTACATGTTTTATCACGAGGTGCCGATTGACGTCTGTCTTATCCGCGGTACCGTCTGCGATGAGATGGGTAATCTCACCACTACCGACGAGGCCATGAAGCTCGAGGTCTTCAACGCGGTTCTCGCCACAAAGCGCTATGGCGGAAAGGTCGTCGCTCAGGTCCGCGAGGTCGCTGAGACTGGCACCGTTAATCCCAAGGACGTTACCGTTCCGGGTGTCTTCATCGATGAGGTCGTGATTTGCCCCAACCCGCAGGAGGACCATCGCATGACCTCTTCAATCTACTTCGACCCCTCCTATGTGGGCAAGCTTCGCGTCCCCCAGTCCGCCGTTGAGCCTGCTCCCTTCAATGAGCGCAAACTTATTGCTCGCCGTGGCTGTGAGGAGCTCTATCCGGGCTGCGTCGTCAACCTAGGCACCGGCATCCCCAACGACATGGTCGGCCGTGTCTGCGCGGAGGAGGGCCTCTCGGACAAGGTTATGATCACCGTCGAGAGCGGCATCTATGGCGGTGTTCAGCTGGGCGGCATCGACTTCGGCATCGGACAGAACCTCCTTGCCATGGTCAGCCACCCTGAGCAGTTCGACTACTACAATGGCGCGGGCGTTGATGTGACCTACATGGGTATGGGCGAGCTTGACGGCGATGGCAATGTTAATTCCACCAAGATGGGTCCTCGCTGCGCCGGAGCAGGCGGTTTCGTTGACATCACGCAGAACGCCAAGACTGTCGTCTTTCTCGGCACCTTCACGGCCAAGGGCGCTAAGTACTCCTTCGAGGATGGTAAGCTCACCATCCTGCGGGAGGGTGCCGTCAGAAAGATGATCTCCCATGTAGGCCAGCTCTCGTTCAATGGCCCAGCCGCTCGCAAGAAGGGTCAGCGCGTGGTCGTTGTCACCGAGCGCGCTGTTTTCGAGCTCGTGCCCGAGGGCGTCATGCTGGTTGAGATTGCGCCTGGTATCGATCTCCAGACGCAGGTCCTCGACATGATGGACTTCGCGCCCATTGTCTCCGACGACCTCAAGCTCATGGACGCGTCTCTCTTTAACCAGGACGGCCCCTCCGGTCTTCTTTCCGGCTTTGAGGTCAAGTAGGGCGGCGAAACAGTCCTGCCCCTGTTCCAGGCAGATTACCTCGGGTCCGACAAGAAGCTCCGGAATCTGTGTTGCTTGTTTAAACCAAGAGCAGTTTAGGCACATCGTTCGAAAGGAATCAAAGTGGACGCAATCAAGGTAGCGGTCATCGGCAGTGGTCTTATGGGCGGCGGTATCGCCCAAGCCTGCGCGCAGTCTGGCTTTACCGTAGTCAACATCGACATCGCTCAGGACCCGCTCGACAAGGCTAAGGCCCTCGTCGGTAAGCTTCTCCAGAAGAAAGTCGATAAGGGTAAGATGAGCGTTGAGGACTGCCAGACCATTCGCGACCGTCTCTCCTACAGCACCGATTACTCCGAGGTCGCCGGCGCCAAGTTTGTGATTGAGGCTGTCCCCGAGCGCCTCGACTTCAAGCAGTCAACCTTCCAGAAAATCGATGAGTACGCCGATGCTGACGCCGTGCTACTTACCAATACCTCTGGCATTGACATCGACGAGATCGCCGTCTCCACCAGGCGCCCCGAGTCCGTCCTCGGCCTACACTTCTTCTATCCCGCCCCGGTTATGAAGCTCGTTGAGATTATTTGCGGCGAGAAGACCTCCGACGAGGCTGCGGCTAAGACCCACGAGTTCGCCCGCGCTCTCGGCAAGGTCTCGGTCGATGCCCCCAATACCCCAGGCTTCATCGTCAACCGCATCATCAACCCCTACGAGAACATGGGCGCCTGGCTCGTCTCCGAAGGCGTTTCGGCTAAGGATGTCGATACGGCTATGAAGCTCGCCTGTAATCACCCCATGGGTCCCTGCGAGCTTATGGACTTCGCTGGCATCGACGTCGTCTACGCCTCGCTGATGAACCTTTATGAGGGCTACGACCACGACGACCTGTATCGCCCGGCTCCCGTGTTCAAGGAGCTTATTGACGCCGGTAGCCTCGGCCGCAAGACCGGCAAGGGCTTCTACGACTACTTCGAGTAGCTTCGTTCCCGAACATCTGAGCACTGTGCAACATTCCGCGCCAGTATCTAACAATTCTGAAAAGGAGCATTGCCATGAGCAACCGCAAGTTCGAGAACAGCCCCGATGACATCGTTATTGTCTCGGGCGCCCGAACCGCCGTCGCCAAGTTTGGCGGCAGCCTGAAGACCCTTTCGGCCATTGATATGGGCTCCATCGTCGTTGCCGAGGCCGTTAAACGCGCCGGTATAGATCCCGCCGTCGTTGACGAGTGCATTATCGGCCAGGTAGGTTCCTGGGGTGCTAACGGCTTTGTCGCCCGCGCCATCAGCCTGAAGGCCGGCCTGCCCAACGAGACCTGCGCCTACTCCGTCAATCGCCAGTGCGGTTCCGGCCTGCAGTCTATCGCCGATGGCATCATGGAAATCAAGTGCGGCCAGTCCGAGGTCGTTGTGGCTGGCGGCTCCGAGTCCCTCTCGCAGCTTCCGTACTACGTGCCCTCCGCCCGCTGGGGAGCTCGCATGGGTCACAAGCAGTTTGAGGACGGTGTGGTCGACATCCTCACTTGGCCGCTCGACATGTGCCACAATGGTGTCACTGCCGAGAACGTGGCAAAGAAGTTCAACGTCTCCCGTGAGGAGCAGGACGCCTTCGCCGCTCAGTCCCAGCAGCGCGCCTGCAAAGCCGTCGTTGGAGGCGTTTTCAGGGACGAGATTATCCCCGTCGAGATTCACGGTCGCAAGGGCGCCGTCACCGTTTTCGACACCGATGAGAACCCCCGCGAGGGCGTGACCGCCGAAGGGCTCGCTCACTTGAAGCCGTGCTTCGTTACCGACGGTTCCGGCACCGTCACCGCTGCCAACTCCTCCTCGCTTAACGACGCCGCCGCAGCTGTAGTCCTCATGACCCGCGCCAAGGCTGAAGAGCTCAGCTGTACCCCGATGGTCTGCATCCGCGACTTCGCCGTCGCCGGCTACGAGGCGTCCCTTATGGGCTACTCACCGTATTTCTCATCTAAGAAGCTCGCCGAGAAGCTTGACATAAACCTCACCGCTATCGACTTCTTCGAGATTAACGAGGCCTTCGCGTCCCAGGCTTTCGCGGTCTCCCGCGATCTTGGCCTCGACCCCGAAAAGGTCAACATCTACGGCGGCGGCATCTCCATTGGTCACCCAATCGGTGCCACCGGCACCATCCTGGCCATCAAGTGCGCCTATGAGCTCGCGCGTCGCCATCCCGAGAAGCAGGATGCCATGGTGTCTATGTGCATCGGCGGCGGCCAGGGCATCTCGATGTACTTCACCAAGGAATAAGGCGCATCTCGTCCATCAAATCCCAAACGAAAGGAAATACCAACAATGGTCAACTTTGAGTATCTCGTTCCCACCAAGATGGTCTTCGGTAAGGGCACCGAGGAGAAGGCCGGCCGCCTTATCAGGGAGTTCGGCGGCCACAAGGCCCTTATCCACTGGGGTGGCGACTATGTGCGTACCACCGGTCTGCTTGAGCGCGTCGAGCGCGGCCTTGAGGCTGAGGGCATCGAATATGTCGAGATGGACGGTGTTGTGCCTAATCCTCGTCTCTCGCTAATTAAGCAAGGCGTTGAGCTGTGCAAGAAGGAGAACGTCGACTTTATCCTTGCTATCGGCGGCGGCTCCGCCATCGACTCCTCCAAGGCCATCGCCTACGGCCTTGCAAACGACTTCGAACTTGAGGATCTCTTCCTCGGCAAGGTGAGCACCGACAAGATTGCAAAGATTGGCGCCATCTCCACCCTAGCCGGTACCGGCTCCGAGACTTCGAACTCCACGGTCATCAACATTGACACTATGGGCGACGCCATGCTTAAGCGCTCCTACAATCACGAGTGCGCCCGCCCGCTGTTCGCCATCCTGAACCCCGAGCTCACCTATTCGGTGCCCGCGTTCCAGACCGCCGCCCCGGGCGCCGACATCATGATGCACACCATGGAGCGCTACTTCACCACCGAGCAGCATGTCGAGCTCTCTGACGAGTTGGCCGAAGGCCTCATGCGTACCGTTAAGACCTTCGTCCCCGAGGCGCTCGCCAATCCGACGAGCTACGCCGCTCGCGCCAATCTGCTGTTGGCGGGTGCCAAGTCCCATGATGGCCTCACCGGCCTCGGTCGCGTTAGCGACTTTGCGTGCCACGCTATTGAGCATGAGATTGGCGCCATGTTCGACGTCGCCCACGGTGCTGGCTTGACCGCCATCTGGTCCAGCTGGGCCAAGTACGTCATCGACGTCGACCCCGAGCGCTTCGCACAGTTTGCCGTTAATGTCTGGGGCGTCCAGAACAACTTCCACAACCCCAAGGAGACCGGTCTTCGTGGCGTCAAGGCTTGGGATGAGTGGTGCCATTCCATTAATCTACCCACCAGCCTCTCCGAACTCGGCATCGAGCCGACTGACGAGCAGATTCACGAGATGGCTCAGGGCGCCGTCGACGCCCGCGGTGGTGACCATGCCGGTGCGTTCAAGTTCCTCTACGTTGAGGATATCGAAAACATCCTCAAGGCTGCCCGCTAAGTCTTCAGCCGATAGGCAGCATCGGGGTGTGCGGTGCCCTTCCACACCGCACACCCCGTCGTTTTTGTTCGCTGTGCCCAGTGCCATGTTGAGTCTGGTGTCTAGGGATGATAACGCTTGACAAGAAGAGAAATAAGCTCCTCATGGTGGCCGCGGCCCTGCTTTTGCCCCTGGGTCTTATCTACGCCTTCGTGTTCATGCTCGATGGCGTCGGCATGGACACCACCGGCATTGGCCGCGAGCTGCCGTAGGCACCATGCCGTTCGTTTCGCGCGTCGAATGGAGACAGGCGAATCTTGCTGTCGTTAACGTCTATAGCATCTTTGTCTCACTCGCCGGGCCTTTTGGATTTGGGATGCTATTTGAGACTTACACATCGCTGCTCTCGGTTCTGGGGATAATGACCGTATTAGGTGGCGCGAGCGTGCTGCTTGCGAGCAAACTGCAGTAATAGCTAGGTCGGTGGACTGGACTTTTAGATACAAAAGCTGTGAGTTTTCACAGAGAGGGGAGTTTCATGAGCGACTTCGTAAAGGAGGAGAACGTGTTCGTCGGCCAGAGCGCGCAAAGCCGCGATGAGGTTCTCCGCTTTCTCGCCGACCGTGCGGGTGATTTGGGCATCACTACCGATTCCGATGCCGTTTATCAGGCATTCCTTGAGCGCGAGGACATGGGTGAGACGGGTATGACTGACGGCTTCGCCGTGCCGCACGCTAAGAGTGCCGCTATCGACCATGCCACCGTTATCGTTTTCAAAAACGATTGCCCTCTTGATTGGCCTAGCTTCGACAACAAGCCGGTCGACATCGCCCTGGCGCTCCTCGTCCCCGACGTTGAGGCTGGTACGACGCATATCAAGCTACTGTCAAAGACCGCCGTACTGCTCATGCAGGAGGAGTTTAAGAAGCTTCTGCGCAGCTCTGACGATCGTAAGGCCATTGCTGACGCCATTAACACTGGCATCGAATCGTAAAGGGAATCGTTTTTACTTTTGACTTGTTGGGTTGGTCCTTCTTGCTGCCGCATGGGAGTTAGGTGACAAGAAGGACTCAGCGCCCTTTCTTCGTCACCGTGCTAGAAGCGATGAGGTGGGCTCGCAGCAACGATAGTTCCCCCAGATGAGCCATATTCTTAGATGCTTCCTGTGCAACGCGCAGGCTGATTTCTGGTTCTATTTCGGCAACGGGAGAGCAGCGCCCTCCACTGCGCGCTCGCACGATCGAGCGTCTGTGACGGCCCAAGACCTTGTTAGAGGGAACGTCTAACCTTACCGCGGATGACGGGGGAGGCGCAGAGCATGGGGAGTCTTTACCGTCAGCAACGTGAACCTTATGCTCCAGCGCCTGCTCGACCCCATCGTCGTCTCGATCGCGCGCGACTATGGCGCGGAGGGGCACGAGGTGGGCAAGCTCCTCGCCGACAGGCTCTCGATCCCCCTGTACGACAACGAGCTGCTCGTGCGCTCGGCCCGGCGCATGGGCATCAACGTGGACCAGGCCGCCCTGGCCGAGCGGGCCCAGGACGTTCCGCTGGCCCTCCTGCCCGGCGCCATCGACCAGCGCACGGAGTCAGACCGCCTCTTTGAGGCCATGAGGCAGGTGATACTGGACCTGGGCGCCACCACGAGCTGCATCATCGAGGGGCGCCTGTCCGACTACATCCTGCGCGACAACCCCAACCTCATCGCGGTGCTGGTGACGGCTCCGCTCGAGTGTCGCGTCAAGATCGTCGCCGACAAGAGGGGCCTCTCGCCCCATGAGGCCCTCACCCTCGTGCGCCGTCAGCAGCGTCGCCGCGAGCGTTTCTACACCCGCTACTCCGCCGGCAGGTGGGACATGTACGCCGACAAGGACCTCGTCGTGGACCGCTCGGTCTTTGGCCGGCAGGGCTGCTGCGACATCATCGCGGCGGCATACGAGTACAAGAGGTCGCTGATCGATCGGTAGGACGCGCTGCCTCAATGCGATGCGGTCGCGCGGGCCTCTGGCGGGCGCTCCGAGGACATGCCTGTCCGGACGTCGTCGTGATGAGGGGTCGTATTGTCTTGGCTTCGTAAGCCTTTGGCTGGCGCGCACGATTTGTGGGTACGTCCCCCATGTCAGGTGGCTGCCCTGCAGGGCGGATGCGGAAAAAACGGGTGCAGATGCTAGAGCTCAGGAACGTCTCGAAGACCTATGTGACCAGTGCGTTTTCTCAGGTTGCGCTTGACGGCGTGACGGTGATCCTGCGCGACAGCGAGTTCGTGGCGGTGCTGGGGCCGTCCGGGTCGGGCAAGACGACGATGCTCAACGTCCTTGGCGGCCTTGACCGTCCGGACGCGGGCGACATCGTCATCAACGGCGTCTCCACCGCGCAGTACGGTCCCAGGGACTGGGACGACTTCCGAAATCATCGCGTGGGCTTCGTCTTCCAGAGCTATAACCTCATCCCGCATCAGTCGGTCCTCTCCAACGTGGAGCTGGCGCTCACGCTCTCGGGCGTGGGTCGTGCGGAGCGAAGGACCCGCGCCTTGCGGGCGCTGGGGCAGGTTGGCCTTACGGACCACGCTCGCAAGCGACCCCACCAGCTCTCGGGCGGGCAGATGCAGCGCGTGGCCATCGCACGCGCCCTCGTGAACGACCCCGACATCATCCTTGCCGACGAGCCGACGGGGGCCCTGGACACCGAGACGGGCCTACAGGTCATGGAAATACTGGCCAAGGTCGCCCAGGACCGCCTGGTGGTCATGGTCACGCATAACGCGGGTCTGGCCGAGCGCTACGCGACGCGCGTCATTCGCATCAGGGACGGCAGCGTCGTGGGGGACTCCGATCCCATCGCCGCAGGAGTCGGCCGCGGCGCCGCCGGCGTCGCGGCAGGGAAGGCCCCGGACGCCGTGCCCGACTCCCGCGCCCGAGACGTGGCGCCCGCCCGGCCCGCGTCGTCTGGCGACGGCGGTCCTGGGCGCGGTCGCAGGGGAGGAAGACGCGCGTCGATGGGCATCCTGACGGCCCTCTCGCTCTCCTTCAACAACCTCATGAGCAAGGGGGGACGCACGGCCCTCACGGCCTTTGCGGGCTCCATCGGCATCATGGGCATCGCGGCCATCTTGGCCCTCTCAAACGGCGTCAACGACTACATACGCACGACCGAGCGCGACACGCTCTCGAGCTACCCGCTCACCGTGAGCAGGGTCGGCATGGACATGTCGGGCCTGATGGGCACGATGACGGGAGGGTCGGACTCGACGCAGGGGGCGTCCGGGGGCGGCAAGGAGGCCGATGCCTCGGGCCCCATCCCGCAGACCGCCCTGGTGGGCGACCTGCTCGCACAGGTGAGGTCCAACGACCTCGCCGAGTTCAAGCGCTTCCTCGAGGGAGGCACATCGGACATCACGCGCTATGCCTCCGCCGTCCAGTACGGCTACGACGTCACGCCTTGGGTCTTTGAGGAGGACGCCTCGCACGGCGTCACGCAGCTCAA
Organism: Olsenella massiliensis; assembly: GCF_001457795.1. Taxonomy (GTDB): domain Bacteria; phylum Actinomycetota; class Coriobacteriia; order Coriobacteriales; family Atopobiaceae; genus Olsenella_F; species Olsenella_F massiliensis. The sequence continues at coordinate 176,371 of NZ_LN898209.1, forward strand.
CCCCTCACCCCTGAGCGGGCCGTCGCCGCGCGCGGGCGAGCGCCTGTCGCTCAGCATCACCCCCTTCGGGTCCTCCTCGTTCTCGGAGCTTGCCTCCAGCCGCGACCTTCTCGAGAGCCAGATGGACGTGGTCAGGGGGCGCTGGCCCTCCGCCGACGACGAGGCGGTCCTCATCCTGCGGCCGGACGGCAGCATCAGCGACTACACCCTCTACAACCTCGGCTTCTATGACCTCGACGCCATGAGCGACCTCATGCGCAGGCGGACCGGCGGAGAGGACGTGGAGCTGCCGGACGACATGAGGGACTTCAGCTACGACGACGCGATGGGCATGAGGTTCAAGGTCGTTCCGGCCTGCGCGCTCTACCAGAGAAACGCCTCGTCAGGAACATGGACTGACATGTCCGACGACGCGGATTACCTGCGTGCGGTCGTAGACGAGGGCATCACCCTCAAGGTCGTGGGCGTCGTCAGGCCCACGAGCGCGGCGGGCGGGTCGAGCATGCCGGAGGGCGTCGGCTACCTGCCGTCCCTGACGAGCCGCCTGATCAAGGACTCGTCCGAGAGCCGGATAGTCCAGGACCAGCTCGCGCAGCCCGAGGTGGACGTCTTCACGGGACGGACCTTCGACGACCTGCAGAGCGAGCAGGGAAGGACCATGGACATGAGCTCCCTCTTCTCCGTTGACGAGGACAAGCTCAGGAGCGCCTTCTCCTTTGACGCCTCGGCGCTTCAGGGTCTGGGACGGCTTGACCTCTCGGGCATCTCCCTGGGGCCCTCCGACCCCACGGGGACATTTGGCCCCGACCTGACGGGCATGAGCCTTGACCCGAGCGTGACGTCCTCGATTCTTGACGCCGACGCCCTGGGGCGCCTCGTCGCCGACGCCCCGCGCTTTGACGTGGACGCGGCGCTGGGCCAGGCCGCCGCCGACCTGACGGACGAGCAGCGCGACGCCATCGCCCACGACACGTACGTGCTGGGCAGCGGCTTTATTCAGTGGATGCGCCAGAACCATCCCGACGAGGTCCTGGCGGACCCCTCCATCTCGTCCGACGCGCTGTCACGGCGCTTTCAGGAGTACGTGAGCGAGGACGCCACGGCCCGGGAGGTCCGCGACGACCTCGACGCGCTGACCGAGACCACGCTGCAGACGGTTGTGGACGATGCCATGCAGGCCTACCTGACCCGGCAGTTCGTGCCCTACTTTGCCCAGTCGATGCAGTCTCTCATGTCCGTGGCGGCGCAGGCCATGACCACGCAGCTCGCTCTGCAGCTGCAGCAGCAGATGGCCCAGGCCACCGACAGCCTCTCCACCCGGCTGTCACAGGTCATATCAGGCCAGCTTCAGGCGCAGATGTCTGCGCTCTCGCACGCGTTGAGCGACGGGTTTACGGTGGACCCCGCCGTCTTTGCGAGCGCCATCAAGCTCAACATGAGCCAGGAGGACCTGGCCTCGCTGTTTGCCAACTATGCGAACGCGGACGAGCTCACCTACCGCGCCAACCTCAGGAAGCTTGGGTACGCGGACGCAGCCGACCCCGACCTCATCAAAATCTATCCCAAGGACTTCCCATCGAAGGAGGGCGTGCTCGGCGTCATCGACCAGTACAACCAGGCCGCCCGCGACGCCCAAGACGAAAGACGGGCCATCCAATACGTTGACGTCGCCGGCACGCTGATGAGGTCGGTGACCTCCATCGTCGACATGGTCTCGCTGGTACTGATCGCCTTCGTCTCCATCTCGCTGGTGGTGAGCTCCATCATGATCGGCATCATCACCTACATCAGCGTGCTCGAGCGTCGCAAGGAGATCGGCATACTGCGCGCCATGGGGGCGTCCCGGCTCAACATCGCCAACATCTTCAATGCCGAGACGACCATCGAGGGGCTCCTGTCCGGCGTCCTGGCCATCTCCGTCGTATATGCGCTGTCGGCACCCATAAACGCCGCCGTGCTCCAGGCCCAGGGCGTCCACGGCATCATGGCGCTCCGTCTTGCGGACGCCGTCGCGCTGGTTGTCGTCTCGGTCCTTCTCACGCTCGTCGCGGGCGTCGTGCCCGCCATGGCCGCGGCGCGTCGTGACCCGGTTGAGGCTCTCAGGGGCGAGTAGTACCATCATCAGATGTCGTGGCGCGCACCGTCACGGACCCTGACCCCGACTCTGACCCGTCATCCCACGGACCGAGAGGAGCCTGTCTCACATGCCCGAAGCCACGCCTCCCTCCGACGCGCAGCGTGAGCGCATCGAGCGGGCGCGGCGGCTCTTCGTGGACCTCTCGCCCCGTCGCCTCTTCTTTACCGCCGCGGTCCCCGGCGCCCTGAGCATGCTCTCGTCCTCGCTCTACGATCTGGCGGACGGCATCTTTGTGGGACAGATCCTGGGCGAGCAGGCCTTTGCCGCCGTCAACTTCGCGATGCCCTTCGTGATCATGGTCTTCGCCTTTGGCGACCTGGTGGGCGTGGGTTCGTCGGTGCCCATCTCCATCGCCCTGGGCAGGGGGGACCACGACCGCGCCAACAACGTCTTCAGCTGCTCGATCATCATGAACGTGGCGGGCGGCGGCCTGCTGGGCGGCCTGCTCTGGCTCCTGTCGCCTTGGATCATGGGGATGCTGGGCGCCACAGGGGAGCTCGCGGACATGGCCGTGACCTTCGTGAGGATGTACGCGCTCTGGTCGCCCGTCACCACCACGATGTTCGCCATTGACAACTACCTGCGCATCTGCGGCAAGATCAAGAGCGCCCTGGCCCTCAACGTGTTCATGGCGCTGGTCGGGGCCGCCGTGGAGTTCTCGCTCCTGTACTATGCGCGCCTGGGCGTATTCGGTGCGGCTCTGGGCTACTGCGTCGCCATCGCCTCGGCGGTCGTCGTGGGGATGGCGCCCTTCGCGGCGGGACGGATGCTTCTGCGGCTCGTGCGCCCGCGCTTTACGCTTGAGCTGGTGAGGGAGGTCATGGTCGCCGGCATGTCGGCGTTTCTCAACAACGTGGCCAGCCGCCTCGCCGCCGTCATACTCAACGTCGCTCTGCTCTCGACGGGCGGGGCCCGCGCCGTGTCGGTCTACGGCATGCTCATGTACGCGGGCGGCTTCATCTATCCCATCATCTACGGCATCTGCGACTCCCTGCAGCCCGCCGTCGGCTACAACTGGGGCGCCCGCCACTTTGAGCGCGTGCGGGCCATCGAGCGCTGGTGCTTTGGCGCCGCCGCCTTCGTGGGCGTGGGGTTCTCCTGCGCCATGTTCCTCTTTCCGGAGCAGGTGACGCGCATCTTCATGGCCGACGCCTCGGGCGAGCTGCTCGCCCTGGCCATCTGGGCCTTCAGGTGCTTCTCGCTGACCTACCTGGTTCGCTGGTTCCCCATAGCGACGCTCTCGCTGTTCACTGCGACCGAGAACCCCAAGCTCGCGGTGCTGCTGTCGATATTCTTCGCCCTCGTCGCCCCGCTGGTGGCCCTGGGCGTTCTGTGGCCGCTCGGCCTCACGGGGCTGTGGCTTAACGTGCCGCTGTCCGGCCTGCTGTCCGCCGGCGTCGCCCTTGGGCTGATACGCGCCTTCAGGGACGAGCTTCACCTGCGCTAGCCGGGGTCCACGCGTCCGCGCCGACGCCCCCTCGCGCCACCGTGGCCAAATTCATCGAACATATGTCCGCATCTTGCGCTATGCTACGGATGAGATGGCCCGGGACGAGGGAGGAAGTCATGTTCAAGAAGACAAGCGACCTGCGCGTGGCCGCGTTCTTTGCCGACGGCCTGGAGGAGTGCGAGGCCCTGGTGGTATGCGACCTCCTCTATCGCGCGGGCATCAAGGTCGACAAGGTGTCCGTGACGAGCAACCTGGCCGTCCAATCGAGCCACGAGGTGACCATCGTCTGCGACTGCAGCCTGCGGGACGAGGACTTCTCGTTTGATGACTACGGCCTGCTCTTCCTGCCCGGCGGCATGCCCGGTTCGACCAACCTGCGCGCCTGCGAGCCTCTGACCGCGGCCCTTCGGACGGCCGTCGCGGCGGGCACGGACGTCGCGGCCGTCTGCGCGGCGCCCTTCATCCTGGCCGAGCTGGGCCTCCTCGCAGGAAGGCGCGCCACGAGCAACCCTGGCTTTCAGCACGTCCTCGCCGAGCACGGCGCCCAGGTGCTCCAAGACCCGGTGGTCATGGACGGCAGCCTCATCACCAGCAAGGGCCTGGGCACCTGCGTGGAGCTGGGCCTGGCGCTTGTGGGTCGCTACCTGGGCCCCAAGGCCGTCGAGCGGCTCAAGGACCAGATCGTCTACCTGCGCTAGGGTCAGACGCTCATGCACGGGCTCGCCACGACCCCCGCGGGGGCGGGGCGCACGTCGCCTCGGCAACGCTGGTATCTGGTCGTTGACCTCAAGAGCTTCTACGCGAGCGTGGAGTGCGTGGAGCGCGGGCTCGACCCGCTGACGGCCCGCCTGGTGGTGGCCGACCCCACCCGCACCCAAAAGACCATCTGCCTGGCCGCGTCGCCCGCCCTGAAGGCGCTCGGCGTGCGCAACCGCTGTCGGGTGTTTGAGATTCCCACGTCCATCGACTATCTGATGGCGAGCCCGCGCATGGCCCTCTACATAGAGCGCTCCGCCGATGTCTACGCCGTCTATCTGCGGTACGTGAGCCCCGAGGACATCCACGTGTACTCCATTGACGAGGCCTTCCTGGACGTGACTCCCTACCTGGGCCTATATGGCTGCACGGCCCGCGAGTTGGCCGAGCGCATTCGTCAGGACGTGATGCGCTCCACGGGCATCCCGGCCGCCTGCGGGGTGGGCACCAACCTGTACCTCGCCAAGGTGGCCCTTGACATCACGGCCAAGCACAGCCCCGACTCGCTTGGCATCCTCACGCAGGAGAGCTACCGTCAGACGCTCTGGGACCACCGGCCCCTCACGGACTTCTGGCGCGTCGGCCCTGCCACGGCGCGCCGGCTGGCCGCCCTGGGCGTCACCACCATGGGACAGTTGGCCTCGCACCCTCCCGAGCCGCTCTACCGGACGTTCGGCGTGGACGCCGAGATACTCATCGATCACGCCTGGGGCGTCGAGCCGGTCACCATCGCAGACGTCAAGTCCTATCGGCCGCGGAGCGAGAGCCTCTCAAACGGCCAGGTCCTGGCGCATGACACGGACCGTGCGGGCGGCCTCGTCATCGCCAAGGAGATGGCGGACGCCCTGACGCTGGAGCTGGTGGAACGCGGGCTCGTGTGCTCGTCCCTCTCGCTCATGGTGGGCTACAAGCCCACCCCGCGCGACGGGCATGTCGCCCTCGGGGTGGCGCGGCGAGCAGGGGCGCACCCGGGCGACCTGCGCCGAGGTGAGTTGAGGGAGGCCGGCGGCGTCACGCTGTCGCAGCCCACCAGCTCGCTCGCGCGAGTCTGGCGCGCGCTCGAGGGGCTGTACGGTCGCGTCGTCACCCGGGACCTCCCGGTGCACCGGTTGAGCGTCTGCTTGGGCGGGGTCGGTTCCGAGCGGGCCCCGGGCACCCAGATGAGCCTTCTTGACGATGGGGGAGCAGATGACGCGCGCGAACGTCGTCGCCAGGAGGCCATCAGCGCAATCAAGGGCAAGTTTGGCAAGAACGCCCTGATCAAAGGTATAGACCTGCTGCCGGGTGCCACGGCGCGGGAGCGCAACGCCCAGATTGGGGGTCATCGCAGTGGCGTCGAGGAGGGCTGAGGGGGCGGCTGTGGGACGTCCTGGGGCTGCCACGTCCGGACGTCCTGCGCGGCCGACGCCGCCGGGCGACCCGTCGTCGACCCTCGACGGCGACGACGAGCTGCATCTGCGCCATCCGCGCATGCCTCTCTCGCGGCGGGCAAAGATCTTCATGCCCTTCGAGCCTCTCAGGGGCTATCGCGCGGCCCTGCGCGAGCGCGAGCGTCGGCTGGTCCGCGTGCCGCGCGTCGAGCTTGGCCTCGAGCGCCGCGAGGAGCTCTCGGCGCTGCTGGCGTCCCTGCGCGCCGGCGAGGAGGTCCTCGTCCGCCACTATCGGGACGGCAGCTACGTGCTGACACGGGGCGTCGTCGCCAGGCTGCGCCGAGCCGATCGGGTCCTCGAGCTTGACGGGGCGAGCATCCCCCTTGAGGACATCGCCCTGCTGGAGCGCGTGGACGCCCGGGAATAGGTCCCGCCCGCCGCCGTCGCGCCCTTGTCGTCAAGAGTTCGCGGCGTGGCCCGCGCTGACGGCTTTGTGACGTCTGGAGGCGCGCGGGCGCCGAGCGCCATCCCCGCGGTCGCGCTTGGGCATAATAGACGGAAGTCGTCATGGACGGGACGGACGTGAAGAGAGGTGAGGCATGGCGCGTCAGGTACGCACGCGGCAGCTCGTCGGCGAGGAGAGGGACTATCGTGACGTCGCGGCCAACGCCCGCGGCTCATGGCTGCTGACCCTGCTCGGGCTTCTCCTGTCGGCCCTGGGCATCGCCCTGGTCCCAGGTGGAGGAGGCACGCAGCTGCCTCTCACGCTCCTTGCCATCGCCGTCGTCCTGGGTGGCGTCGCCCTGCTGTACGGGGGGCACTCCCTACGGCGTGACGCCCGCAGGGCCAAGCGGCGTCATGACGAGGGACGAGGGGAGCGGCATCGTGGCTGACGGGCGCCGCCGTCGCCGGCGCGTCCGCTCGCGCCTGGGCGACAGGCCTGCTGCCATGGTCGCTCCCCACGTGCCGGAACGCTAGAATTGGCTTCGGCCGCCGCGCGAGAGGCGGGCGCAGGCGACGCTGGCAGGAGGTGACCCGTGGCGTTCGTTGAGTTCAAGGACGTGCGCAAGACGTATCAGATGGGCGACGTCGAGGTCAGGGCCGTCGATGGCATGGACTTCGCCATCGAGCGGGGCGAGCTCGTCGTCATCGTCGGCCCCTCGGGCGCCGGCAAGACCACGGTGCTCAACATGCTCGGGGGCATGGACTCCTGCAGCTCGGGCACCATCGCGCTCGACGGTGCGCTCGTCAGCGCGATGGGGGAGCGCGAGCTCACCCAGTACCGCCGTCACGACATCGGCTTCGTGTTCCAGTTCTACAACCTCGTCCAGAACCTCACGGCGCTCGAGAACGTGGAGCTGGCGGGGCAGATATGTCGTGACCCCCTGCCGGCCGCCGACGTGCTCGCGCAGGTGGGGCTCGAAAAGCGCATGGACAACTTTCCCGCCCAGCTATCCGGTGGCGAGCAGCAGCGCGTGGCCATCGCACGCGCCTTGGCCAAGAACCCCAAGCTGCTCCTTTGTGACGAGCCCACGGGCGCCCTGGACTACCGGACGGGCAAGCAAATACTGGGGCTTCTCCAGGACACCTGCAGAAGCACGGGACGCACCGTGGTCATCGTGACGCACAACATGGCCTTCACGCAGATCGCCGACCGCGTGATTCATGTCCGCGAGGGGCGCGCGCAGGCCGTCGAGCTCAACGACCGTCCCGCCGACGCCGCCGTCGTCGAGTGGTAGGCCCATGCCCGCGCCCACGAACACCTCCCTTCCGCCCGACGCGCCCCGTGACAGGCCGTCCGCTCGCGGACGCCGCCCCTCGGCGTTCTGGCTTGAGCTTCTGCGCTCCATCCGCGGCAGCCTGGGGCGCTTCCTCGCCATCCTGGGCATCGTCGCGCTGGGCTGCGGCTTCTTTGCGGGCCTGCAGATGGCGGGCTCCGACATGCGTCTGGCCGCCGACCGCTACTACGACGCCACCTGCCTCTGGGACCTGCGCGTCATCTCGACCTTGGGCCTCGGCGACGCCGACGTCCTCCGTCTGGGCCAGATCGAGGGCGTCACGGAGGTCATGGCCTCCCGCAGCGTGGACGCCATGGCCCAGATGGGTGACGAGCAGGTGGCCGTGAGGATCACGTCCCTTGGCGAGGAGGATGCCGAGACGGACAGGTTCGCGTCCGTGAGCGCCTCGCGCGTCAACCGCCTCGTCCTGCGGGAGGGAGGCTGGCCCACGGCGGCGGACGAGTGCGTGATCTCGGCCGACGTCAACCGCGGCGTGTCGGTGGGGGACACCGTCAGGGTCCTCTATGGCAGCTCCGCCCTTGACGACCTGCTCCAGACGAGGTCCTACAAGGTCGTGGGAACGGTGAGCTCGTCCGACAACGTCTACACGAGCAACTTTGGCTCCACCAACCTGGGCGCGGGCAAGATTGACGACTACCTCTACGTGCCCGACGGCGCCTTCAAGCGCGACGCGGCCTATACCGTCGCCTATCTGAAGGTCGCCGGCGCCCAGGACCTCCAGAGCGGGTCGGACGCCTATCGCGCAAAGGTGGGATCGGTCAAGGAGCGCATCGAGCAGGGAACGGACGCCCTCGCGTCCGGGCGTCGGGAGGACCTCCGGAAGAAGGCCCAGGCCGAGCTTGACGACGAGGTCGCCACGTACTGGCGCAAGCATGACGAGGCCTACGACGAGCTTGCCTCCTCCAAACGCAGGCTCGACGAGGCGGAGGCGCAGATTGCCGACGGCCAGGCGCAGCTCGACGCGGGCCAGCGGGAGTATGACGCGGGCGTGGCCGAGCTGCGAAGCAGGAGGGCGGACGCCGAGCGGCAGCTTGCCGACGGCCAGGCGCAGCTCGACGCTACTTGAGGGCTGTCGCGTATACACATCTAGATGTGTATAAGAGACCGCCCGCGCCCAGCTGGAGGACGGCAGGGTCCGCTACGACGACGGCAAGGCCGAGGCGGACGAGCGGTTCGCCACGGCCTGGCGGCAGATTCAGGACGCCCAGAGCAAGATCGATGACATCGAGCCCCCCGACGTCCATGTCCTCGACCGCACCCAGAGCGAGAGCGCGGCCACCTATCAGGCGGACACCGAGCGCATGGACCACATCGCCGACGTCTTTCCCCTCATCTTCTTTTTGGTAGCGGCCCTCGTGGCCCTCACCACGATGACGCGCATGGTCGAGGACGACCGCGTCCAGATCGGCACGTACAAGGCGCTCGGCTATGGCAAGGCGGCCATCGCGAGCAAGTACCTCATCTATGCGGCCGCGGCGGCGGGCCTCGGCGCCGTCGTGGGCATTCTCGTGCTGTCGCAGGCGCTGCCCCGGGTGGTCACCGTCGCCTACTCCATCATCTATGCGGTGCCGCTCATGGCGTTTCCCCTGCCCGTGAGCCTGCCGGTGGCCCTCATGGCCGGCGGGCTGGGCGTGGGCGTGACGCTGCTCGCCACCTGGGCGGCCGCGTACTCCACCCTGCGCGAGGCGCCCGCGACGCTGATGCTTCCGCGTGCCCCCAAGGCGGGCAAGCGCATCCTGCTCGAGAACGTTGGCCCCGCGTGGCGACGCCTGTCCTTCTCGTGGAAGGTCACGTTCCGCAACCTCTTCCGCTACAAGCGCCGCCTGCTCATGACCGTCATCGGCATATCGGGCTGCACCGCCCTGCTGCTGGTGGGCTTTGGGATGCGCGACTCCATCTGGGACATCATCGACCTTCAGTTTGGCTCGATCGTCCATTACGACACCACCGTGGGCCTCACGACCGACGCCACCGAGCTCGAGGTGGCGGATGTGAGTGACTACCTGCGCTCCACCGGGTCCGTCAGCGACCAGGTGCGGGTGCAGCAGGAGAACATGCAGGCCGCCGGCACCGGCGCCTCCACGAGCGCCACCGCCACCACCGCCACGACCGTGGTAATCCCCCAGGACAGCGCCGCGCTTCCCTCTGCCGTGAGCCTCAGGGACCGCGTCAGGGGATCCCAGGTTTCCTTCGACGATGACGCGGTGGTGGTGAGCGAGAAGCTCGCCGCGCTTCATAACGTCAAGGTGGGGGACAGCATCGTCCTCTATGACCAGGACGACGTCGGCAACGCCGTCGGGGACGGCCATGCGCTCACCGTCACGGGCATCGCGGAGAACTACGTGCGCAACTACGTCTACGTGGGCCGTGAGGCCTGGAAGGGCGTGAGCGACGTCGCGCCGACGTTCTCGACGATCTGGTGCAACATCCCCGACGCGTCCGCCCGCGCCGGCATCTCGAGCCATCTGCATGACTTGGGGGACGTCTCCACCGTGATCTTCTCAAACGAGATCATCGACCAGTATCGCCACATGCTCACGGCCGTCAACATGGTCGTGGTGGTCCTCATCGTGTCCGCGGCGTCGTTGGCGTTCATCGTGCTGTACAACCTCACCAACATCAACGTGGACGAGCGCGTGCGCGAGATCGCCAGCCTCAAGGTCCTGGGCTTCACGCGCCGCGAGGTGTACGCCTACGTCTTCCGTGAGATCATCCTGCTCACGCTCATCGGCGACGCCGTGGGCCTGGCGCTCGGCGTGTTCCTGGAGCGCTTCGTCATCACCACGGCCGAGGTTGACTACGTGATGTTCGGTCGCACTATCCACCTTCCGAGCTTTGCGTTCGCCTTTGTCCTCACGCTCGCCTTCTCGGGCGTCGTGATGCTCATCATGCGCCACAAGCTCGACCGCATCGACATGGTGGAGTCGCTCAAGAGCGTGGAGTAGGCGCGGCGGTGCGGATGGTCTCGAGCGCCAGCGCCGCCGCGACCTGGGGGGCCTGCTTGGGGACGTTGTGGGCGCAGTCGCTCACCACCACCAGGCGCACGCGCTCGTTGCCCCCCGAACAGATGCCCTCATAGATGGCCTGAGTCTCCTCGGGGCGGACGCAGTCGTGCTCTCCCGCGACGATCGTTGCCGGGCAGCGCACGGCCGCGAGCGAGGACGCCTTGATGTGCGGCTCCTCGAGCATCAGCTCAAGCAGGTCGGCGCCGTCGCGGGCCTCGCCGGCGGTGGGGCACAGCAGCGTGGGGTCGACGTCCCCGTCCGCAGGCAGGCCCTGGGCCCATGCCGCCCAGGAGCGGGCCGCCCTCGCGCTGCCGGCGAGGTCCCACCCATCCTCCTCGACGACCCCCTCGGGCGTGAGGTTGGCCCCGATGGCGAGCAGCGAGAGGGCGCGGTCGGGATGATCGCGCGCGACCAGCAGTGCCTCGATGGCGCCGTCCGAGAAGCCCACGAGGTGGGCGCGACGGACGCCTAGCGCGTCCAGGCACGCGAGGGCGTCGTGGGCCATGAGCTCGTAGCTGAGCCGGGCGCGACCGCGCGTCGAGCGTCCCTGCGCCCGCGAGTCAAGGCAGACGGCCGCAGCGGGCGTCCTCTCGCGCGCGATGTCGGCCCTCTCGCTCATCGCGGCCTACTTGGTGAAGAAGTCGGTGCGCGGGGGCAGCTCCACCAGGGCGTGCTCCCGGGGCGCCTGGCCAAGCTCGCGCGCCAGCTCCAGCGGCGTCTGGAAGGCATGCTCCCACGAGAAGAACAGCGCGGGGTCAAAGGCGAGGTGCTCGCAGATCCTCTCGCACCCCTCGGGGGTGGCGGGGTGCATGAGCAGCGTCGTCGTGCGCAGGGCCGCGAAGGCGTTGGCGAGGGCGTGCTCGTAGGCGACGTCATCGCCTCGGGCCGCCTTGGACTCGTCGGACCAGCGCTTGTTGGCGCCGCGGCAGAAGTCTTCGACGACGGCGAGCGCCCCGTGCGCGTCAAAGGCATGGGCGCAGCGCTCGAAGGCGAGCGTGGCCTCTGTGCAGGCGTCGCGCACGTCCTCGTCGGCGTCGCGCGAGGGCAGGTGCCCGTCGCAGACGTTCTGGGCCCCGTAGAGGCAGGAGCGCGCCAGGCGGTTGAAGATGTTGGCCAAAAAGGCGCTCTCCTTGAGGGCGGGGTCGGCCACGCGCGGGTCGTCCTTCACGAGCACGTCCCTGCCGGTCTTCTTGTCCCTGTGGCTCACGCTCGTGTCATAGGGCTTGGGCGAGAAGCTCACGGCCTTCTGGTCGAGGCCCAGGCTGAGCCAGTGGCAGCGCAGCTGCTCGGCGTCATAGTGGTCAAGCAGCTCAGAGGCGAGCGGGGGCTTGACGGCGCCGGAGCTCGAGGCCTTCTTGTTCATGAACAGGATGTGGTGGTTGGCCACGGGCACGCCCTGCGTGAGGCCCCAGTCCAGGGCCTCCCAGAGCGCGGGCTGAGCCACGCAGTAGAAGTAGATGTTGTCCTGGCCGATGAACTGATAGACCTTGGCGTCGGCGGAGCACCACCAGTCACGCCAGTCGTCGCTGGCGTAGCGTCCCGGCTCGGCGCCGGCGAGCGCCGCCTGGGTGAAGCTGATGGGCGCCCAGAGGCTCTCGGGCCAGCACCACACCGTGAGGCCGCTCGTCCCCTCGAGCTCGGGAGCCGGCACGCCCCAGGAGATGTTGCCCGTGATCCTGAACGGCAGCAGGGTCTTGCCGGTGCGAAAGCGCACGCCCGCCGCCTCGAGGACCTCGCGCGCCCGGTCGCGGTCCTGCCAGCTGGCAAACGCGATGGAGAAGGACTGCTGCCCCTTGGCCGCCTCATGAAGCTCGTGGGCGGGCAGCTCCGTCGCCGCGGCGTCAAAGGCCGCGCGGAACTTCGTCTGGACGTACATGACCGGGGCCACGAGCGACTCGCGGACCGTCGTGGTGACGATGGGGCGCACCTGAGGGTCGAGGTCCCACTCGTCCATGAGCCCCTCGAGCTCCCGCTTGAAGGAAGGCAGGTCAAAGTACCAGTTGTCAACCGGTCGCAGCTCGGGCGTGGTGCCCGTGAGCTGGGAGACGGGAGCTATGAGCTCCTCGGGGTCAAACTGGTGGCCCAGGTCGCACTCGTCGGCGTAGGCCTTCTCGCTCTTGCAGCCGCGCACGGGGCAGCGGCCCGTGACCTGCCGGCCGTTGAGGAACTGGCCCGCCGTGGCGTCATAGAACTGTCGCGTGCCCATGCGGCGCAGGTGACCTCGCTCGTGCAGGCGCGTGAGCACGGCGGCGGTCAGGCGCGCGTGGATGTCTCGGGCCGGCCCGATGCCAGAGCCGGCAAACAGGTCGAGGCTGATGCCATAGGCGTCGAGGGCACGGCGCTGGGCGTCGTGGTTGGCGCCCACGTAGTCGAGGATGACGCCGTCAAAGCCCTCGCCCTCCACCTTCTTGCGATAGCCCTCCATGATGGGCGAGCCGTAGCAGTCGGTGCCCGAGACAAAGAGCACGTTCCTCCTTCCCAGGCGGTCGCGAAGGAAGCGCGCGAAGAAGTCCGCCGGCACGAACACGCCCCCGATGTGCCCAAAGTGCAGGCTCTTGTTGCCGTAGGGCATGCCGCCCGTGATGACGGCGCGGGCGGGGAAGGAGGGGCGGTTCGAAAGGCTGACAGACATGCGCACGGTCCTTTGCGAGGCTGGGGGAGTACCATACGCAGGCGATTATCCCACATCGGCCGCGCTCGCGCCGTCCGGGTCGACCGGGTCGGCATGCGCCCGCGCGGATCTCATGCCTCGGGGCGTGGCCGTGCTACCCTTGGCCCATGAGGACGCTTTGCGAGATAGACGTGCTGGGCGACGAGGGGATGCGACGCAGGATGGGCAGATTCGTCCTGGTCACCCTCGTCGTCGGCGCGGCGGTCGCCCTCGCGCTGGTGACGTCGGGCGTCCGCGACGCCGTGGCCCCGCCCGTCTGGGCGGCGCTCCTGCTGACGCTGAGCCTCGTCGCGCTGCCCCTCCATGAGCTCGTCCATGCGGCTGCCTTCAAGCTGCTGGGACCGCCCGGCACGCGGGTTCGCCTTGGCGCCCAGGAGGGCATGCTCTATGCCTGCGCTGCGGGGACGCTCCTTTCTCGCCGCCGCTTCATGGCGGTGCTCGTGGCGCCCGCCCTGCTCGCGAGCGTCGCCTTTTTTCTCCTGTGCGTCGCGGCGAGCCTGCCTCTGCTGGCGTGGTGCTGCGGTGCCGTGCACCTTGCGGGCTGTGCGGGCGACCTCATCATGGCGGGCGCCATCTGGCGCGAGAGGGGCTGCTCGCACGTGCGCGACACCGAGCGGGGCATCGAACTCATGGGATAGCGCCCCGCGCGCGGGAATCGGCGTCCCATATGCTCTACAATTCCAGGGCGGAAGGGCGGCGCCGGACGACGCCGCGCACGGCAGCGGGGAGGGACCATGGACGAACGGTCGGCGTCGGGACGCACGCCGCTATTGCTCCACGCCTGCTGCGGCCCCTGCTCGCTGGAGCCCGTCCGCCTGCTGCGCGAGGAGGGCTTTGAGCCCACCATCTGCTGGGTCAATCCCAACATCCAGCCCGTCGCGGAGCATGACCTGCGCCTGAGGGTCCTGAGGGACTGGGCCGCCCGCGTCGCCCACGTGGACGTCATCGTGGGCGCGGACGACCGTGACGGCTGGGAGCGCCTCGTGGCGCCCGCCGCGTTCGACCGCGGGCGCCGCTGTAGGGCCTGCTACACGCTGCGCCTGGCCGAGACCTGCCGCATCGCTCGCGCACGGGGCTTCTCTCATGTGAGCACGACCCTGGCCGTCTCGCCCTACCAGCTCTTTGACGCGTGCGAGGACGCGCTGGTGACCCTCGCGCGCGCCCAGGGCCTGCGCGCGGTATGGCGCGACGTCCGCGACCGCTATCCCGACGCCGTCAGGGGGGCGCGCGAGCTGGGCATGTACCGGCAGAGCTACTGCGGCTGCCGCTTCTCGGCGGCCGAGGCCGCGCGCGCGCGCCACGCGGCCCGCGACCACGACGACGACGTCCTCTCCACCATCCGCTCAAGCCGCACGGACGCCGGGGCGGCCGCGCGCGCCGGTCGCGTCCTGACGGAGGCGAGTCCGTCTCGCCTCGTGACGGGCACGTAGCGCCACGCGCCCCACCGCGGCATGCCCCCCCGCGGCGCAGGCCCCATCCATCCGTACTGCCACCCGCTCCAAGGAGATGCTCGAACCATGCGCACCGACGACTTTGACTATGACCTTCCCGACGAGCTCATCGCCCAGGCCCCTGCGGAGCCGCGTGACTCCTGCCGCCTGCTCGTCCTTGACAGGGCGGACGACAGCGTCGAGCATCGCCTGTTCACGGACGTAATTGACTACCTCGAGGCGGGGGACCTCCTCGTTGCCAACAGGACGCGGGTGCTGCCGGCCCGGCTCATGGGTCACAAGCGCCAGACGGGCGGGGTCGCCGAGACGCTCCTGCTCAAGCGCCGCGAGGACATAGATCCGCTGGGACGCGTCTGGGAGTGCCTCGTCAAGCCCGGCAGGCGCCTCAAGCAGGGGAGCGTCATCGAGTACCGCGAAGGCGGGGCCCATGCCCCCCTGAGCTGGGAGCCCGTGCTCACGGGTGAGGTCGTCGACTACCTCGAGGACAACCGCGGCGGTCGCCTGCTGCGCTTTGAGCCCGCGCGGGGCCTCTCGCTCGACGAGGCCATCCACAAGGCGGGCCATGTGCCCCTGCCGCCCTACATCACGCAGTACGACGGCGACCCCGAGAAATACCAGACGGTCTACGCCATGCGCGAGGAGCACTCAGCGGCGGCACCCACGGCGGGACTCCACTTTACTCCCGAGCTCCTCGAGCGCATCGCGGCGCGGGGCGTGGGCTTCAAGACCGTCGAGCTCGAGGTGGGCATCGACACCTTTCGCCTCGTCGAGGAGGACGACCCCACGGCGCACGTCATGCACACCGAGCGCTACCACGTTGGGCAGGACGTCGTGGACGCGGTCCACGCGACCAAGGCGGCGGGCCATAGGGTGATCGCCGTGGGCACGACGTCGGTCAGGTCGCTCGAGAGCGCCTTTGACCTCGCAGCGCCCGCATCCGACCCCCCGATGGCGGCACGACGCTTTGAGGGGGCGCCCGACTCGGCGAGGGTCACGGGCAGGGGGGACCTCGTCGCCCGCCGCGACGCCACCACCGACCTCTACCTGATGCCGGGGTCCACCTACCACGTGGTGGACGCGCTCATCACCAACTTTCACGTGCCGCGCTCGACCCTCATGATGCTCGTGTCCGCCTTTGCCTCGACGAGGCAGATCATGGATGCCTATCACGCCGCCGTTGACGAGCGCTATCGCTTCCTGAGCTTTGGCGACGCGATGCTCATCAGGTAGGCGCGCCCACCTCGCGCGCCCGCGAGGCCCGCGGCGCGCTCGACCCTCAGCGCAGGACCTGCGTGACGATCACGACGACGGCGACGACGGCCGCGAGCGCGAGGAGGGCGATCCCGACGAACGCGAGGCGCTGACCCCTTGTCCTGGCACGCAGGTTCCGCTCAAAGCGGGCGAGGCCCTCGACCTCGGCCTCGAGCGAGACGAGCTGCGCCTGTCGCTCGTCGATGGCGCGCTCGAGGGCGGCGGTCTTCTCCGGCGTGTCATGGACGTCGCCCGCCTCGTCGAGGATGTCGCGCGCCGCCGTAATGCGACCCTGGGCCTCCCGCGCGTCGTCCTGGGCCAGCTGCCGGTCATGCTCGACCTGCGAGATCTGGTCCTGAAGTTGCCTCTCCTCGTCCCTGGCGGCGTTGTAGAGCGACTCGTACTCCTCGCGGCGGCTGGTCGCCTCGCGCTTGGCGTCGCCGGCCTGACGCTCGACGGCCTCCAGCGACTGGCGCTGGGTCCAGAGATGGGTCTGGGCGTTGTCCACGAGCTGCTGGCACTCGACGGTGACACGTGCGACGTCGTTGCGGGCGGCGTCGAGGTGCGCCTGCTCCGCCACGGCCTCGCTCTGCATCTTCGAGAGCGCCGAGGCCGAGGCGGAGGGATCCTTCTTGAGGGCCATGAGCTCCGCCTGGACCTTCCTCAGGCGGTCCTGCGCGTTGTCGACGGCCTTGTTGGCCGCGGCGATGCGCTGCTCGCGGCGCTTTGCCGCCTCGGCCACCTGCTGGTCGGCACCCTTCACGGCGCGCCTGGCGTCCGCCAGCGAGCGCGCCGCGTCGTCCGATCGGCCCTTCGTGGCGTCCATGAGCTCGCGATAGGGACGCAGGCTGTCCTCATGTTCGGCACGCAGGGAGCTAAGGCTCTCCTGCAGGGCGCCCGCGTCGCCCGCGGCCTTCTCGGCGCGCCCGTCCGCGTCGCGCAGCGCCCCCTGCGCGTCTTTGAGCTCCGCCTCCTGCTCGCTCACGATGGCGTCGTAGTTGTCCTCTATCCGCGTCCTGCGCTCAAGCTCGTCTCGGTCCTCCTTGAGGGCCTGGGACAGCTCGCGCAGCTGGCCACGCGCCGTGGCGTGCTGCCTCGACGCCTCCCAGACGCGCTTGACGGCGTCAAGTCCCCCCTTGAGGGGCGACAAGGCGGACGCGTCTTGCCCGGCGCCCTCGTCGGGCCGCTCGTCAGACGAGGTCTCCTGGGGTTGCATGGACATAGGTGCTCCCTTCGCGCGGGGACGGTCATGGTCTTGTCGGCACTGCGCCGCAGCTCTCCTGACGGCGCACGGGCGTTGTCGCCGCTGACCCACGCAGGACGTTCGGCGGCGGGCTATTTGGCGATTGGCCCCATTTTACCCTTCAACCCGATCGGGCATTTGGTGTAACCTTCATATATCTACCGTCCCAGCGGGGTCGACACCGGCATGCGGCCCTGGCACACAAAGGAGTCTCCCATGGTTTCTAAGCAGGTCACCGTCGTCAGCGCCACCGGCCTTCACGCGCGTCCCGCCTCGCAGTTCGTGCAGACCGCCAAGGGCTTTCAGAGCGCCGTCACCATCAAGGACGTCGAGAAGGGCTCCGCTCCGGTCAACGCCAAGTCGATCATGATGATTCTTGCCGCAGGCCTTGGCACCGGCTCCAAGGTTGAGATCTGCTGCGACGGTCCTGACGAGCAGGACGCCCTCAACGCCATCCTGGCCATCAAGGACGGCGAGGAGGCCCTCTTCGGCGAGTAGGGCTTGCAGGTTTACGCGCACGGCCAAGCCTCCCGCCATGCGGGGGGCTTTTTTGCCGCGACAAAACGCCCGCGCTCGCACGTGCGCCGCCCAGGGCGGCCCCGCCCGCATCGCACATGTGCGTCGCCGCCCGGCGGGGCCACGGGCCGTCTTGCTAGAATCAACTGACCAACGCTCGGCCGGGCCTGCCCGCCTTCGCCCGCGCTCGCCTGACCCGCGACCCCCCTCGCGTCGGCGGCCGGCCCGCGACCCATCACCCCCATAGAGAGGACCAGGCAGTGAGCAGCAAGTGGTTCACGTACGACCTCATCGCCGAAGACCCCGCGACGCACGCGCGGGCGGGCGTCCTGCACACGCCTCATGGCGACGTCCCCACGCCCATCTTCATGCCGGTGGGCACCAAGGCGACGGTCAAGGGCCTTCTCCCGGAACAGCTCAAGGGGCTGGGCGCCAAGATCATCCTGGCCAACGCCTATCATCTTTCCCAGCGCCCCGGCGCCGACCTCGTCGCCGAGCTGGGAGGTCTGCACGACTTCATGCGCTGGGACGGTCCCATCCTCACGGATTCGGGCGGTTTCCAGGTCTTTAGCCACGGCGACTTCGTGAGGCTGGACGAGGGCGGCGTGACCTTCCGTACGGTGGACTACGACGGCTCCTACGTCCACTGGACGCCCGAGGACAACATGGCCATCGCCCAGAGCCTGGGTGCCGACATCGTCATGCAGCTTGACCAGTGTACGCCGTACCCTGCGGAGCGCGCCTTCGTGGAGCGCGCGGTGGAGCTGTCAAGCCTGTGGGCCGAGCGCTGCGCGAGGGCCCATACCCGCGAGGACCAGGCCCTCTTTGGCATCGTTCAGGGAGGCATGCACCTTGACCTGCGCCTGCGCAGCCTTGAGCATCTTGAGTCCTGCGGGGACTTTCCCGGCTACGGCATCGGGGGCTACTCCGTGGGCGAGGACCACGCCATCATGTTCGAGACGCTGGCGCCGCTCGCGAGCGAACATATGCCCCGGCACAAGCCGCGCTACCTCATGGGGGTGGGCAACCCGACGACCTTGGTCCACGGCGTGGCGTGCGGCATCGACATGTTCGACTGCGTCCTGCCCACCCGCACGGCGCGCATGGGCTGCGCCTTCTCGTCCGCAGGCAGGCTCAACTTGAGGCACGCCCGCTTTGCGCATGACCGGTCCGTCCTCGAGGAGGGCTGCGGCTGCCCCGCCTGCCGGGGCGGCTTCACGCGCTCCTACCTGCACCACCTGGTCAAGCAGAGAGAGATGCTCGGCGGCATCCTGCTGTCCCTCCACAACCTGCACTTCCTCCTGGAGCTCATGCGGCAGGCGCGCACGGCCGTCATCGAGGGTCGCTACGCCGACTTCGTGCGCCGCTGGGACGAGCTTCCCGGCAGCGCCGACTGGTAGGGACGCTCGAGGAGGCCCCCGGCGCGCGGGGCCCGGCGACGATCGTGGAGTATGATGTCAATCTGAGACAAGGAGGGGCGCGAGCCCCCTACGAAGGAACGTGAGACATGTCAAAGCAAGATGCGGGTCCGGGGCGTTCCCTTGGCCTCAGTCGCTGGACGGGTGCGGGGGCGACGCCCCCGCCCAAGGGAGCGAGGGGTCGCCGCCCCGCGACCTCGTCGACGGGCAGGCGTGCCGACCTGCGTCTGCGTCGCTCGATTCGTCGGTACGTCTCGACGCTCGTCATCCTTCTCGTGGTCCTCGTCGTCGCGGTCGTGGGCTTCACGCCCCTGCGGGAGCGCATCACCCAGGGGCTTGACATCCAGGGCGGCGTGTCCGTGATCATGAGGGCGACGAAACCGGACGGATCGGCGCCCACGTCGGGCGACATGGCGACGGCGGCGGGCATCGTCCAGAATCGCGTCAACGCCCTCGGCGCCTCCGAGACCTCGGTGCAGCAGCAGGGGTCAAACTCGATCCTGATCCAGATCCCCGGCGCCACCAACGCCGACCAGGTGATCTCGACCCTGGGCCAGACCGGGCACCTGGAGTTTGCCCGCCTTGACCAGATCGGGGACGCGGACGCCCTCCTGAAGCTCAACGCCGGCGCCACGAACGTGAGGCTCAAGGAGGGCACGTACACGTCCTTCATGGACGGGTCGGACATATCGACCGTCTCCGTCGCCCAGGACCCCACGAAGGCCTCTGGGGGTTACGCGGTCAACCTGAGGCTCGGTGGCGACGGCAGCGCCAAGTTTGCCGCTGTGACCAAGGAGCTCGCGCCCATCAAGGGGCGCATCGCCATCGTGCTCGATGGCGTGGTCTACTCGGCTCCCGCCGTCCAGAGCGAGATCACGACGGGCCAGGTGTCCATCACCGGCGGCTTCAGCCTCGACGAGGCGCAGCAGCTCAAGACCGTCCTTGACTCCGGCTCGCTGCCCGTGACGCTGACCTATTCCGAGAGCCGCGTCGTCGGGCCCACCCTGGGCCAGGACTCGCTCGGCCAGGGCGTCGTCGCCATCGCCATCGGCGCCGCCGTGGTCGTGGCCTATCTCTTCGTGTTCTACCAGGGGCTGGGGCTCCTCACCATGGGCTCGCTCGTCGTCTTCGCGGTGCTCTATCTGGGGTTGCTGGCCCTCCTGTCGCACGTCGGCGCCTACGCCCTCACGCTTCCCGGGCTGGCCGCCGTCGTCCTGACGACGGGCTCGGCCGCCGACTCCTCCATCCTCGTGCTCGAGCGCTTCCGCGAGGAGATTCGCATGGGCAGGTCGATTCGACAGGCGTCCATCTCGGGCGCCAGGCACGGCATCATGACCTCGCTCGACGCGGACGCCGTCTCGCTGGTCACGGCGCTTGCCCTGTTCTTCGTGGCCGTCGGGTCCGTGAAGGGGTTTGGCCTCACGCTCGCCCTCGGCATCGTCTGCGACATAGTCACGATGTTCTGCTTCAAGGCGCCCGCCCTGCGGCTGCTCGCCCTTCGTGCCATCGAGCGTCACCCCGGCTTCTGGGGCGTCAGGCAGGACCTCGCCGCCGCGGCGCCCGGCGAGGGACGCAAGGGGGGTGAGGCCCATGCGTAGCCACTTCTCGCGCGAGATTCCCTTCATGAGGCATCGCCGCACCTTCCTCACGCTCTCCTGCGCACTCGTGGTCATCGCCGTCATTGGCATCGTGGTCCGCGGGCTGGTGTTTGGCATCGAGTTCAGGGGCGGCACCGAGATCGACTTCCGCGACACGGGTGACGTCGCCCTCGGGAGGATGAGAGACGCGCTCGTCGCCGCCGGGGAGGTGGACCCCACGGTCCAGACGACCGTCACCGAGGGCTCCCAGGGCTTCCTGGTGCGCTCCGACACGACGGACCCCAACACGGCCAACGCACACGCCGAGGCCGCCGCCGCGGCGCTCGGCCTCACCTCCGAGAACTACACCGTTACCACCATCGGGCCCGATTGGGGCGCGGACGTCACTCGCTCGTCGGCCTTCGCCTTTGGCGTCGCCCTGCTGCTGATCGTCGCCTACGTGTCGCTGCGCTACGAGTGGAAGATGTCGCTCGTGGCCGTCCTGGCGCTTCTGCATGACCTGCTGATCACCGTCG
Organism: Olsenella massiliensis; assembly: GCF_001457795.1. Classification (GTDB taxonomy): domain Bacteria; phylum Actinomycetota; class Coriobacteriia; order Coriobacteriales; family Atopobiaceae; genus Olsenella_F; species Olsenella_F massiliensis. The sequence continues at coordinate 197,551 of NZ_LN898209.1, forward strand.
GCGTGTACGCCTGGACGCAGACGGCCATCACGCCCAACGTGGTCGCCGCCCTCCTCACGATCATGGGGTACTCGCTCTATGACACGGTCGTCGAGTTCAATCGCATCAACGAGAACTCCAGGGAGCTGCGCGACGGGGTGCACCGGACCTACTACCAGATCGCCAACTTCTCCATCAACGAGGTCTTCGTCCGCACGATCAACACGACGCTCACCTCGGTGGTCCCCGTCGTGGCCATGCTGCTGCTGGGCGGCTCGACGCTCAGGGACTTCGCCTTCGCGATGCTCGTCGGCGAGCTTCTGGGCACGTACTCGAGCTTTGCCGTGGCGAGTCCGCTTCTAGCCATATGGAAGACGCGCGAGACGGACTGGGCCAGGCGCGAGGCCAAGTACGGCGACGCGGCCCGGCGTGACGTGGAGGAGCCGGCCCAAGAGGGGACGCGCTAGTGCCTGGCCTCCTGGACAGCGACCGATGGGGCCTACCCGAGGTTGACGCCGCGTGCGTCCGCGAGCTTGGCGAGCGCTGCGGCGTCGTGCCCCTGGTGGCCCGCACGCTGGTGGCGCGCGGCATCCGGACGCCCGAGGCGGCGCGACGATTTTTGACCCCCTCCCTCGAGCGCGACTGGGAGGACCCCCTGGGCATACCCGGCATGAGCGAGGCGGCCGACCGCCTCGCCTCGGCGCTCGCGGCGGGCGAGGCCATCGCCGTCTTCGGAGACTTCGACGTGGACGGCATGAGCGCCACCTGTCTGCTGACGAAGGGCCTGCGCGACCTGGGCGCAGACGTCCGTCCCTTCATTCCTGACCGCTTCGCGGAGGGCTACGGCCTCACGCGGGCCGCCCTGGGCCGGCTTCTGGACGACGGCAGGCCCGACCTCATCGTCACGGTGGACAACGGCATAGCGGCTCAGGCCGAGGTGGCATGGATTCGCTCCCAGGGCATTGACGTGGTGGTCACCGACCACCATGAGCCGGCAGGGCTCGTTCCCGTCGGCGTCGCGGTCTGTGACCCCAAGATGTCCGCCGACTGCCCCTCGCGGGAGCTCGCCGGCGCCGGCGTCGCGCTCAAGCTGCTTCAGGTCGTGGGCGCTCGCAGGGGCGCGCCCGACCTCTGGCGCTCCTACGTCGACCTCGCCACGCTGGGGACCGTCTCGGACATGATGCTGCTGGCCGGCGAGAACCGCGCGCTGGTGCGTGAGGGCGTCGCGCTCATGCGCCAGGGAAGGCGCCCGGGCATCGTGGCCCTCGCGGCCTCGGCTCGCACGGAGCTCTCGAGCGTCACGGCGGACGTGCTGCCGTTCTCGCTTATCCCGCGCCTCAACGCCGCCGGCCGCATGGGCAAGACCGTCGTGGCCTTCGAGCTTCTCATGGCCGATGACATGCCAGGCGCCGTCGAGCTCGCCGAGCGCCTTGAGCAGATCAACGCCGAGCGCCGGGACATAGAGGCCGGCCTTGCCGAGGAGGCCTTCGAGGCGATTGACGCGAGCTATCACGGCGAGCGCGTCATCGTCGTCGCGGGGGAGGGGTGGCACGAGGGCGTCAAGGGCATCGTGGCGAGCAGGGTCACCAACCGCTATCACGTCCCCTCCATTCTCCTCTCGGTGCGTGACGGCGTCGCGCGCGGGTCGGGACGCTCGGTGGGGACGGTGGACCTCTTCAAGGCCGTCTCGAGCTGCTCGGATCTGCTCGTGCGCTTTGGCGGTCATGCCGGCGCGGTCGGGGTGACCTGCGAGGTCGGCAGGCTGGACGCGTTTCGCGCCGCGCTCGAGGCGTATATGGACGCCCTGCCCGCCGAGGAGTTCGCAAGCAGGGGGGAGCTCGCCTCCCTGGTCTCGCTGTCCGAGATGACCGTTGACAACCTGGCGGCGCTCGAGGTCCTCCAGCCCTTTGGCCAGGGCAACAAGAAGCCCCTCTTCGGGTGCGCCGGCGTCATGATGCGCAATCGCGCGCGCGTGGGCGCGGCCGGCAACCACCTGCGCTTTTTTGCGACGGACGGCGTCGCCTCGGTGCCGTCCATCATGTTCAGGGCGCCCCAGATAGAGCGTGCCGTGGGTTGCGAGGGCGCCGTCGACCTCGTGTTCGAGCCCGTCAACGAGACCTGGCAGGGGCGCACCAAGCCCAAGCTCATGGTCAAGGACATCCTCTATCGCGACGACGAGCCCCCACGCCCCGCCGAGCTCGTCGCGCTGACGGACGGCCTCTTCGCCGACGCGTCGTCCGGCGATCCCGCAGCCTCCGCAGGAGGCGAGGACCTGGGCTCTCCCGATGGCGACGAGACGGTCGAGGCGACGCTGCAGGCGCTTTCGACGCTCTCGTACGACGAACTCACCGACGCGCTGCGCAGGCGTCTGCTGGGCTCGGCGCCGCTGCTGCCCGCGCAGCGCGAGACGCTCGACCGCCTGGCCGCAGGCAGGTCCTGCCTCTGCGTCATGGCGACGGGTCGCGGCAAGTCGCTCATCTTCCATCTGCACGCCGCCCGCGAGGCGCTCGCCCACGGACGCGCAAGCGTGTTCGTGTACCCGCTGCGCGCCCTCATCTCGGATCAGTCCTATCATCTCGCTCATGCGATGCGCGACCTTGGCGTGGGCGTGCGGGTGCTCACGGGCGAGACGCCCCAGGCGGAGCGGGACGAGACCTACGAGGCCCTCGCCCGAGGCGTGGTGAGCGTCGTGCTCACGACGCCCGAGTTCCTCTCGCTGCACGTGGCCCGTCTGGCCCGATCGCGCCGCATCGGCTTTGTGGTCGTGGACGAGGCGCATCATGCCGACACGCTCTCCTCGGCCGGCAGGGGGGCCTACGGCGAGCTGCCGCGCGTCCTCGGCGAGCTGGGCGGCCCCACGACCCTGGCGGTCACCGCGACGGCGGACCCCTCCACTGCCCGCGCCGTCCTGGACCTGCTCGGCCTCGCCGAGACGGACGTGGTCGTTGACGCCACCGAGCGACCCAACCTCCACGTCATGGACCTCAGGGCGGCACCCGACCGCGACGCCGCGCTCGTCAACATCGTCGCCTCGGGCGAGAAGACCGTCATCTACGTCAACGGCCGTCAGGCCAGCAGGAAGCTGGCTCGCATGCTCAGGGACGCCGTCCCCGACCTGGGCCATGCCATCGCCTTCTATCACGCGGGGCTTGGACGCCCCACGCGGCTGCGGGTGGAGGGTGCGTTCAGGACCGGGCTCATCACCACGATCGTGTCGACCAGCGCCTTCGGCGAGGGGGTCAACCTCTCGGACGTCCGCAACGTCGTGCTGTACCACCTTCCCTTCGACAAGGTCGAGTTCAACCAGATGAGCGGGCGCGCGGGCAGGGACGGTGACGACGCCGCCATATGGCTGCTGTTTGGGGCGCGCGACGCCGAGCTCAACGAGAGGATCCTCGCGGCGCAGGCGCCGGACCGCGACGCCATGGCGCGGCTCTTCGCGACGATTCGTCGGCTGTGCGACCCCGGCGACACGACGACGGCCAGCGACGAGGACATCGCGTCGGCGGCGTCGGCCACGTACGCGCCCGCGCGCTATGACGCGCGGGAGGCCGCGAGCGCCGTGGCGACCTTTGCCGAGCTCGGCCTCATCGCGCTGGGCGGGGACGCGGACGCACGGGTCATCTCGCTTCTGCCCATAGCGGGTCGCGTCTCGCTCGAGCGCTCGAGCGGCTACCGTGCCGCCCGTCGCCAGGCGCGAGAGTTCGAGAGCTTCAGCAAATGGGTACTCTCAAGTAGTCGGGACACGCTGTCCGGACTCGTCGGGGGACCTCTGCTCCCCGGCTTTGGGCAGGTCGCGGATGGAGGTGACGGACAGTGACGAACCAACGGGAAGAGACGGCCGCGCCTCCTGCGCGCCGGCGCGTCCCCCAGGCGGACAACTGGCGGGTGCTCAAGGGCACCTGTGCCGAGTACCTCGAGCCCGAGGCCGTCGACAAGGTCAGCGCCGCCTACGAGTTTGCCGCCGAGTTTCATCGTGACCAGAGGCGCCGTTCCGGCGAGCCGTACATCAACCATCCCGTCGAGGTCGCCCTCATCCTCGCCAAGGACCTCAGGATGGACGAGGATCCCATCTGCGCCGCGCTGCTGCACGACACGGTGGAGGACACCTCCGCGACGCTCGACGACCTGACGGATCGCTTTGGCACGACGGTCGCCGAGCTGGTGGACGGGGTCACGAAGCTGACCTCCATCGAGGTCTCGTCCATGGACGAGAAGCAGGCGCTCAACCTGCGCAAGATGTTCCTCGCCATGTCCAAGGACATCCGCGTCGTCATCATCAAGCTCGCCGACCGCCTCCACAACATGCGCACCCTCGCCGCCCTCAAGCCCGACCGTCGCACGTTCAAGGCGCGCGAGACCATGGACGTCTACGCCCCCCTGGCCGACCGCCTGGGCATCAGCTCCATCAAGTGGGAGCTCGAGGACCTCTCGTTCTTCTATCTGGAGCCCGAGGAGTACGAGCGCATCGCGCGCATGGTCCAGGACTCCCGCGCCCAGCGCGAGCGCGAGACGGCCGAGGCCATCAAGGTCCTCGACGGGGAGCTGAGGGCCGCGGGGCTCACGGGCTACCAGATCTCCGGGCGGCCCAAGCACCTCTGGTCCATCCACCAGAAGATGACCCGCAAGGGCAAGGAGTTCTCGGACATCTATGACCTCATCGCCCTGCGCGTCCTCACCACGTCGGTAGGCGACTGCTATTCCTGCCTGGGGGCCGTCCACGCCCTGTGGCACCCGCTCCCCGGGCGCTTCAAGGACTACGTGGCCATGCCCAAGCCCAACGGGTATCAGTCGCTGCACACCACGGTGATCGGGGCGGACGCGCGTCCCGTCGAGATTCAGATTCGCACCTACGAGATGCACGAGAAGGCCGAGTACGGCATCGCCGCCCACTGGCTCTACAAGAAGGCGGGCAACTCCGATGGGCGCATGGCCTCGGACGACCAGGGCGTGGACTCGCAGATCAACTGGATTCGTCGCAGCCTGGACTGGACCATGGACGACGACATGGGGGACGCCCACGAGTTTCTGAACAACCTGCGCGTCGACCTCTTCGAGGACGAGATCTTCGTGTTCACGCCCAAGGGCGAGGTCATGAGCCTCAGGAGGGACTCGACCCCCCTTGACTTTGCCTACGCGGTCCATACCGAGGTGGGCAACCACTGCGTGGGCGCCAAGATCAACGGCTCGGTGGTGCCGCTCACGTACCGTCTGACCAGCGGCGACCGCGTGGAGATCCTGACCAACAAGAACTCAAAGCCCAGCCGCGACTGGCTGAACCTCGTGGCGACCCCCTCCGCCAAGGCGAAGATTCGCAAGTACTTCACGACGCTCTCCAAGACCGACGACGCCGAGCAGGGTCGCAGCGACCTCTCTCACGAGCTGCGCAGGCGGGGGTACGGCATATCCACGCCGCGGACGGTCAGGGCGCTCGACCGCGTCATGTCCCAGCTTGACTACGTGCGAGTCGATGACCTGCTCGCGGCCGTGGGAGCCGGGAAGCTCTCCGTGAAGCAGGTGGCCAACAAGATCGTGGCCGTCCTCGAGGAGGGGTCGCCCGAGAACCAGGCGGAGCGCGACCGCCTCGCGGCGCGCAAGGAGGCCAAGGAGCGCGCCCTCACGGAGGACAGGCCCCTGGTGCGCCCCGACGCCCGCGCCGCCTCGGACAGGCGTCGTCGTCACGGCAACTGCGGCATCATCGTCAGGGGCGACCCCGACCTTCTGGCCCGCCTCGCCCATTGCTGCAACCCCGTGATGGGCGATGAGATCGTCGGCTTCATCACGCGCGGTCGGGGCGTGTCGGTCCATCGCACGAGCTGCCCCAACGTCAGGGGCCTCATGGCCCATCCGGAGCGGATGATCGAGGTCGAGTGGGACACGACCGGCGCCACGGAGTTCCAGGTGGAGATCGTCGTCGAGGCGACCGACCGTATGGGGCTGCTCAAGGACGTGACGACGGCCATCGGTGACGCCGGCGGCAACATCCTCTCCGCCGCCACCCAGACGTCGTCGTCCGGGTCGGCGCGCCTGCGCTTTCTCACGGCCATATCCGACGCCTCGCTGCTGAATCCGCTGCTCGCCTCCGTGAGCCGCGTGACCTCGGTCTACGACTGCCGGCGCATCATGCCGGGCGAGGGTGCCAACCAGATGAAGAGGAGGACCTAGGATGTCAGAGCATGACGAGGGCCGCGCGGACGGCTGCTGCGGCGGTCGCCACCACGACGAGGGTCAGGGCTGCTGCGGCCGCCACGGCTGCGGCGGGACGGGCGAGCGCGACCGCATCGTCCTGTTCGTGGTGGGACCACTTGAGACCAACTGCTACGCCTACGTGTCGCGGGGCGAGTGCCTCATCGTCGACCCGGGCAACTCCGGCGCCAAGGTCGCCGAGCATCTGCCCGAGGGCGTCACGGTGCGCTACCTGGCGGCGACGCATGGTCACGGCGACCACGTGGGCGGCGTCAAGGCGCTTCGCGAGGCCGTGGGAGGCCGCTATGTGATTCATCCCGCCGACGCCGAGCTCGCTCGCCACGCCGGCGAGCCCAGCGAGACGGGCAGGGCCTACGACGACAACGCCCCGGAGCCGGACCTCACCTATGAGGAGGGCGACGTGCTCGAGCTGGGGAGCGCCCGCTTTCGCGTTATGGAGACGCCCGGCCACACCCCCGGCAGCGTCTGTCTCGTGGGCGAGGGAACGGCGACGGGCGTCGCCTTCATGGGGGACACCCTCTTCCAGGGCTCCTGCGGCCGCACCGACCTCACGGGCGGCAGCCCAAGGGACATGAGCCTCTCGCTCGCTCGTCTCAAGCGCGAACTGGACCCCCAGACCAGGCTCTTCTGCGGGCATGGCGAGATGACGACGATGGGGGAGGAGCTCGCCTCCAACCCCTACCTGCGGTCGTAGGGCGCCTGCCGCCGTAACCGCCGGGTCACGGCGACGCGCCGCGCGCTCCGGCGGCAATCGGCGTGCGGCCGCCCACGTCGCGGCCTCCTGGGACGTTTATTTGCTATAGTTTCACTGCCTCGTGCCCGGATGGCGGAATTGGCAGACGCGGCGGACTCAAAATCCGCAGCTGGGAAACCAGCGTGTGGGTTCGACCCCCACTCCGGGCACCATATGGCACCCTCGGGACGTCGCACGGGACAGCCGACCCCGATCGCCCGGCCCGTTTGTGTGCGTGTCTTGGCGATGGTCACATCGCACCCTTGCATGCCGCGCCCGGCTGGCGTATCCTTATAGGGTACGTACGAAGCGGGACTGTGCGTGAGCCCCCACCTACACGGCGCCGTCAGGCAGCTGTCTGGTCAGACAATGAACCTTGTCCCCACGAGCTGGGGTGTTGTCTCCTGGATGCTGTTGGCTCCAGGTTTTTTCATGCGTGGGCGTCACGGACGCGACGAGTCCCGCCGCAGCGAAGGGAAGGTGTAGAAGATAGCCAAGAACGATGGACCTCGCGTCAACCGCGAGATCACCGCACGCACGTGCCGCCTCATCGGCGTGGACGGGTCGCAGCTGGGCCTGTTCGGCCTGAGTGACGCGCTGCGCGTTGCCATGGACCAGCACATGGACCTCGTGGAGATCGCTCCCAACGCGGAGCCTCCGGTCTGCAAGGTGATGGACTATCGCAAGTTCAAGTACGAGCAGGACCGCAAGGCCAAGGCCGCCCGCAAGAAGCAGGTCAGGGTCGAGGTCAAGGAGATGAAGTTCCGCCCCAAGATCGACGTGGGGGACTACATCACCAAGAAGAACCATGTCATGCGCTTCCTCAAGAAGGGCGCGCGCGTCAAGATCACCATCATGTTCCGCGGGCGCGAGATGGCCCACCCGGAGCAGGGCAGGATGGTGCTCGACCGGCTTGCCGAGGACCTCGCCCCCTTTGCGACGGTTGATCAGCAGCCTAAGATGGAAGGCCGCAACATGCACATGCTTGTCGCCCCGATCAAGGGAGCCTTCGACGAGAAGGACGGCGAGGGCGGCACCGAGAGTCAGAAGGAGAACTAGCATGCCCAAGATGAAGACGCACAAGGGTTCGGCAAAGCGCTTTCGCCGCACCGGCACCGGCAAGATCATGCGTGCCAAGGCGTTCAAGAGCCACATCCTGACCAAGAAGTCCCAGAAGCGCATTCGCGGGTTCCGCAAGGAGGCCGTGCTCGCCAGCTGCGACGCCAAGGTCGTCTCGCAGCGCATGGGCAGCAACAACTAGGCGCGCACGCGCACCATCAGACATTCAAGGAGTTGATACGATATGGCACGTGTCAAGCGCGCAGTCGCCGGTCGCAAGAAGCGTCAGACCCTGGTCGAGCGCACCAAGGGCTACTACGGGACCTCCTCTCGCACCTTCCGCGGCATGAAGGAGCAGGCCCAGCATTCCGGACAGTATGCCTACCGCGACCGTCGCAACAAGAAGCGCGACTTCCGCGCCCTGTGGATTCAGCGCATCAATGCCGCAGCCCGCATGAACGACCTCTCCTACAGCACGTTCATGCATGGCTTGAGGCTCGCCGGCATCGAGCTTGACCGCAAGGTCCTCTCCCAGGTCGCCTACGAGGACGAGGCCGCCTTCGCCGACCTCGCCGCCGTCGCCAAGAAGGCCCTGGAGGCCGCCAAGTAGGCCACGACCCGTGCGTCAGCACGGCTTTGCGCGCCCCGCCGCGACGTATTGCCGCGGGGGGGCGCGCCTCATGTGAGACCGGCCTGCGCGTCTGATGTTGGGCCTGCGAGCCTGTCGCCCTCACGCCTGCGGCGTCCCCCTCCCGCAGGCTACCTTTTGTCGCGCTCGGCGCGCCCCTCGCACGTGGGCGCCCCTTCCGCGTCGTCATCGCCGGCCTCGTCCTGCTTCTTGACATCACCCTCGTCGTCGCAGGGGCTGGCCCGGTGGAGCAGCACGGGCCTGAACAGGTGCAGGTGCTGGGCAAAGAGGGCCGAGAGGACGAACAGCGCCAGGAAGATGGCGATACGCGGCACCACGGCCACCTGGGTCATCACGAGGCTTCCCGCGCACAAAAGGGTGGTCCAGCCATAGATGAGCAGGACGGCCTGACGCTGGTTGAACCCTTCGTCGATGAGGCGGTGGTGAATGTGGCCCCGGTCCGCCTGGCTGATGCTCACGTGGGCCCTTTTGCGCCGGACGATGGCCGAGAAGGTATCGATGATGGGGACGGCCGCGACGACCAGCGGCACGATGATGGTCGTGAGCCCCGCGACGCGCGTGACCGACAGCAGCGAGATGGTGCCGAGGGCATAGCCGAGCAGCAGGGACCCAGAGTCACCCAAGAAGATGCTTGCGGGGTTGAAGTTGTAGCGCAGAAAGCCGAGCGTGGCCCCCACGAGCGCGGCGGACAGCGCGGCGGCGTCGTTGCGACCGGCGAGGACGGAGAGAAACAGCATCGTGAGCGCCGCTATGGACGAGATGCCCGTCGCCAACCCGTCGAGGCCGTCGATCAGGTTGATGATGTTCACGTAGGCGACGAGGTAGAAGATCGTGATGGGGTAGGCGGCCCAGCCCAGGTCGAGCGGCCCTTCGGTGAAGGGGTTCACCACGGTGCCGATGACCAGCCCGCCCGCGACGGCGACGGCAGCCGCGAGCACCTGTCCCAGGAGCTTCTGCCAGGGCTTGAGCTGAAAGACGTCATCCAGGACGCCCGTGAGAAAGATGATGACGAAGCCGAGTTCGACGAGGTGATAGTCCATGCTGCGAAAGTGCGGGGCGGGCGCGAAGGCGGTGGGCCAGCCCAGCAGCAGGGTGCCCAGGTACTGGAGGAGCAGGGCGGAGACGAGACCCGCGAACACGGCCAGGCCGCCCATGCGGGGGATGGGCACCGTGTTGACGCGCCGGGCGCCGGGACGGTCGATGGCGCCGATCCTGCAAGCGACCTGCTTGGCAAGCGGGGTCACGGCAAGCGTCGTGAGCAGCGCTACGCCAAGAAGGGCGAGATGAATGACCCAGGGCTCAGGCATGTGACGCTTCGTCCCCCAGACTGGTGGCAGTGCTGCGACCGTCGCGGCGGGGCGGTCGGCTGACAGAGCGCACGGGCGGGAAAAAGCGCTCACCCTTTTATTCTTGTCATCGAGCGTGACAAGTCAAGACTGGTATTGTCGCGTGACTCCCGTATAGTGAAGGTGTCGTCTCCCTGCAGCAACAACTGGGTGAACCGACAAGCGTTTTGAGGGAGCCCATATATCGTCCTCAGTACAGGCATCCTCCGATGTTGAGGAAGCTGGAACCGGCGACGAGGGCACCCACCTGGGAAGGTGGGTTCATTTCGCGGCTGCAGGGAGCGACTTTTTTATGCCCGCTCGCCCTTGCGCGCACGCTGACGATGATATAGGCTAGACAACGCCGGGTCCCGACGATGACCCGCCGTCACCTTTGTCGTCTCTTAACCAGCTTTCACCCTGACGCCCCACCTTGGGCGCTTGTCTCGCGACGGTCGCGGCAGGCATGCCACCGTGGGACGGGGTGCTGCGTTGGGCCGTTGGCCCCATCACGAGATAGGAACGCATATGTCAGAAGAGGGTCCGAACGAGGGCGTCATGCCCGCCGGTGCCATCCCGACGTCGCCCGACGAGCCCGCCCGTCCCACGCGTGCGAGAAAGCCCAGAACTGCCAGGGCAAGGTCCTCCCGCTCCACCACGGGCGAGGACCAGGCCGCGCCCGAGCCGGCGCTGTCCGCGACGCAGGAGGCCCAGCCGCGCCGCCGTCGCAGAAGCCGCAAGGCGGAGCAGGCCGCCGCGCAGGACGTGCCGTCTGAGCAGGCGCAGCTCGACGTCAGGAACTTGACCGAGGCCGTCACCCAGGCCACGCAGGCGCTCGGGACGGTGCTTGATCCTCCGACCATGACCATCGCCGAGGCCGACGCCTTGGCCGTCCCCAAGAGGCGGGGCAGGAAGAAGAAGGTCCAGCAGGACGTCGCGGACGCAGCCGTGGCCACGGGGGCGGGGCATGCGGAGCGCCCTGAGGAGACGCGCGACGAGAAGCCCGCGTCGCCCACGCCCGTCGCGCCCGAGGAGCCTGGTCGCGCTGCGCCGCGTCCCGCGGCCCAAAAGCGTCGCGGCCGTCGCCCCCGCTCCGACGAGGGTGCCTCAGGCGCGTCAAACGGCTTTGACGGCCAGCGCAACAACCGCCGCAATCGCCGCAACCGCCGAAGCGGACAGGCGGCGCCCAATAACGCGCCCAGTCTCACGCGCGAGGAGCTCGAGTCCCTCAGGGTGGCGGAGCTCAGGTCCAAGGCGGCCGAGCTTGGCGTCGCGTACGTCGGTCTCAAGAAGGCCGAGCTCGTCACCAGCATCTATGAGGCGGCCGCGCGCGCCGAGGGCTTCAGGCGCGTGCGGGGCGTGCTCGAGATCCAGAACGAGGGCTACGGCTTCCTGCGCACGGGCAACTACATGCCCGGGGATGATGACGCCTTCGTGCACCAGCAGCTCATTCGCCAGCTTGGCCTGAGGCCCGGCGACGCCATCGAGGGGTCGGTGGGGCCCGCCCGCTCCAGCAACAGCAAGTATCCCCCCCTCCAGCGCGTCGAGACGGTTAACGGACGCGCGCCCGAGGAGATGCGCAACCGCCCCCGCTTCCGGGACCTCACGCCCATCTTCCCTAACGAGCGCCTGGTCATGGAACATGGCAAGGACTCCATCACCGGTCGCGCCATCGACCTCGTCGCGCCCATCGGCAAGGGCCAGCGAGGCCTCATCGTGAGTCCCCCTAAGGCGGGCAAGACCACGGTCCTCAAGCACATCTGCCAGTCCATCACGACGAACAATCCCGAGGTGGAGCTGCTCTGCCTTCTCGTGGACGAGCGTCCCGAGGAAGTCACCGACATGGAGCGCTCCATCAAGGGACAGGTCGTCGCCTCCACGTTCGACATGCCGGCGTCAAACCACACGGCCGTCTCGGAGCTCGTCATCGAGCATGCCAAGCGCCTGGTGGAGCTCGGCAAGGACGTCGCCGTGGTGCTCGACTCGATCACCAGGCTCGCTCGCGCGTACAACCTCGCCCAGCCCCCCTCCGGGCGCATCCTCTCGGGCGGCGTCGACTCCGCCGCGCTCTACCCGCCCAAGAAGTTCCTCGGCGCCGCCCGCAACATCGAGGGCGGGGGGTCGCTCACCATCATCGCCTCGGCGCTCGTCGACACGGGCTCAAAGATGGACGAGGTGATCTTTGAGGAGTTCAAGGGCACCGGCAACATGGAGATCAAGCTCGACCGCGACCTTGCCGACCGCCGGATCTTCCCGGCCATCGACCCGGTGGCGTCCGGCACCCGCAACGAGGAGCTTCTGCTTGACCCCCAGCTCACGCCCTTCATCTGGGGAATCCGCCGCGTCCTCGCCAACATGAACAACACGGAGCGCTCGGCTTCCGCCCTGGTCAAGGGCTTGCGGCAGACCAACGACAACCAGGAGTTCCTCATTCGCTCCGCCAAGCGCGCCCAGCAGTCCAGCGACTACATCGCCTAGCCGACGTCCTCGACGTCGCCGAGGGCGTCCGCGGGCGGGTCTGACGTCCGCAGGCGCCCCCCACCGCGCCCCTGCAAGGCAAAACGGCCGGCATCCGGGCGTCTTTCGCTTGCAAACGGCATGCCAGGCGGTATCATGCAAAGAGAGGGAACCTTCCGTTCCCATGTCGGCACATGCAGCTAAGACGAAACCTGCCGGACGAGCGTGACTCAGCATCGTGACTGCCAAGGCGTCAGTCTTTCCTGCACTGCCACAGTCGTCTCGTTAGGTCGGGCACCGCGACGTGCTCGCCCGAGGGGCGTGACGGTCGCGGCGCGAGGGAGTGACGATGGCTGGAAGCATACGTGACGAAGCGGTCCGAGCGGGCCTTGCCTGGTCGGCCACGCTTGGCGTCGGCATGACCCTGCTGCCTCGGGCGGCCCTTGCCGAGACGAGCGTCGCGGGGTCGTTGAGCCCGGACGTCGTGTATCCCTTCGCGCTCGGCGTGCTCGCGGGTTCCGTCATCACGGGCGTCGCCTGCGGCGTCAGCTTTGCGCTGCAGAGCCGTGCCGACATGAGGGCGTCCGAAGATCGCCCGGCAGGGGAGAGCCCCGCCGTCCCCCGTCCCGTCCCGTCCGCCGTCACGGATGACATTCCCGCCGTCCGTCCCCTGGAGCGTCAGGCATCGGCGGCGTCCCTTGCCGGCCGGGAGAGGCTCTCCGCCCTGCCCGACGTCGGCCGTCCGGCGGCCGGCGGCCACCTGTCGGACGGTCGGGGCGAGGGAGACCGCCCGCGCGTTTTGCCGATCACCGGGCATGCCGGGTCCCGCGCCCGGAAGGTCGAGCCCGACTCTGCCGCCTCGCCCTCGACGACGCCCCGCCGTGCTCCCACGACGGCGGCCAGCACCTCTGACGCCCCCGCGCGCGATGGCGCCCAGCACCTCTCGAGCGACCTCGAGGACTTTGCGGAGCACTACGTCAGCCGCATCACCTTGGCCGAGCGGCTCGCCGCAAAGGCGCGCGGCGTCAGGGAGGTGCTTGCCGAGCGACTGGGCGGCGACCGCTTTGAGGGTCTGCCCATCATCGAGCGCGCCGACGGCAGCGTGGGCGACGTGGGCACCTCGTGGTGGAACGACCGCCTGGGCGACTCCGTGCGCCTGGTCGGAGGCGACGTCGCGCCGGCGTCGTCGTGCGTCTCCGCAGGCGCCCCCGCGCGGCGGGCGGGAGCCGCCCCCGCCCCCGGCGTGACTCCCGGCACCGCCCGTGGCGCGCGCCCGACGGATGCGTGCGGACGGAGGTGGCCCGGGCCCCGCGCGGACGCCGCGGCGACTCAGGATTGCGTCCTCGCGACTGACGATGACGTCGACGTGCCCCTCGCCCCGACGGTCGGCGCACAGCGCGACGACGACTGGAATCTCGCGCTGGCCTCGATGGACGAGAAGATCAGCCTCTACGTTCCCGCCGAGGCTCCCGCCCTCGTCCCGTCCCATGACGAGACGCCCGCGCCCGTGCTCGCCGACCCCGCGTTCAACGCCCGCACGTACGTGGACGGCATCATCAAGGACGAGGCGTCCCGTCGCGCGCGCGCCTATGCGCAGATGGACCCCACGGACAGCCTGCACGTGCTCGACAGCTCGCTCTCGCTGCGCTCGACGGACGTCATCGCAGGCAGGGCGAACCGGCGGGCGCAGGCGGAGTACCAGCCCAGGCACATGGCCAAGCCCGCCCTGGTCGAAAACGCCATAGCCTAGGCGGCCATGACCTGCGCCGTGCGCTCGGCCGCTCCTCTTCCGGGTGACGGCGTGCCGCCGCGTCGCGCTGCGTCCTGAAAGCCCGTGCGTCTGGCGCTGCTGGGCGGCAGCGTGTTGTTACGAACAAAATAAGTATCCCCCGGCGCACCTGGCAGAAGCATAGGGGCGGCATAAAGTATCTGGTCAACCCCCGACCTGCACACCATCTGGTTGGTCGGACCGCTCAACCTTGGGAGGACATCATGACTCACTCACTCAGCAGGCGCGACCTCTTCAAGTTTGGCGGCCTGGCGGCCGCGGGTCTCGGCGGCGCGTCGCTTCTGGCCGGCTGCGGCGGCACGTCGGCGTCCAGCTCGGACAAGACGATCAAGATCGGCGTGCTCGGCCCCTTCTCGGGCAGCGTCGCCCAGTACGGCATCGCCTGCCGCAACGGCGCGGAGCTCTACTTTGCCAACAACCCCAGCATCGGCGACTACGCCGTCGAACTTGACGAGCAGGACGAGAAGGGCGACGCCACCGAGGCGCTCAACGCCTACAACAAGATGGTCGAGGACGGCGTCATCGGCATCATCGGCGACGTGACGTCCACGCCCTCCATCGCCGTCGCACAGGCCTCCGTGGCCGACAACCTCCCCTGCGTGACCCCCTCTGCCACGGCGGCCGAGGTGATCAGCTTTGGCCCCAACACCTTCCGCGCCTGCGTCACCGACCCCTTCCAGGGCAAGGTCATGGCCGACTTCGCGCAGTCGCAGGGCTGGAAGTCCGTCGGCACCATCTACAACAACGGCGACGACTACTCCACGGGCGTCAACGGGGCCTTCGTCGAGGAGGCGGGCAAGAAGGGCATCAGCGTCCCCCAGCAGTCCGCCTATCAGGACGGTGACGTGGACTTCAACAGCCAGCTCACGACCATCATCTCGGCGGGCGTTGACGCGATCTTCTGCCCCAACTACTACCAGGACGACGGCAAGATCATCACCCAGGCACGCCAGCAGGGATTCTCCGGCCCCATCTTTGGCGTGGACGGCTGGTCCAACATCGCCTCCGGCCAGTACGCCTCGGCGGCCGACCTTCAGAACTGCTACTATTGCTGCTCGTTCGTCGCGACCAACGAGGACGCCGGGGTCCAGGAGTTCGTGAAGGCCTACAAGGAGAAGTTCAACGAGGACCCCACGAACTTCTGCGCCCTCGGCTACGACGCGGCGAACGTCCTCGCCCAGGGCATCAAGGGCGCCCTCGACGCGGGCGGCGACCCTGCGAAGGACGACTTCAAGCAGGCGGTCATCGACCAGATCGCCAAGGGGAAGGTCCAGGGCGTGACGGGCGCCATCTCGTACGACGGCACGGGCGACCCCGTCAAGTCCACGCTCGTCATCAGCTTTGACGCGGACGGCACCGAGAAGGTGTTCACCACCATCGATGCCTAGCGGCGTGACATCGGGCACGGCACGGCGCCGGGGGCTTGTCGCCTGACTCCCGGCGCCGTGGCGTGCGACGGCGGCCGGCATCCGGCAGGACATCAGGAAGGGAAGGGTTGTGCCGTGACGGTTTTGACGCAGGTGCTCAACGGGCTGCAGCTGGGCAGCATCTATGCGCTCGTCGCGCTGGGCTACACGATGGTGTATGGCATCATCCTGCTGCTGAACTTCGCCCATGGCGACATCATCATGGCGGGCGCCTACATCTCATGGATCGTGATGGCGCAGCTGGGCCTCGGCCCCGTGCTCGCCATCGTGCTCTCGGTGGCCGGCTGCACGCTTCTGGGCGTGCTCATCGACAAGGTGGCCTACGCCCCTTTGCGCGAGGCGCCGAGGCTGTCGATCCTCATCACGGCAATCGGCGTCTCATACTTCCTGGAGAACGGTGCCCAGCTGGTCTTCGGCGCCGACGCCAAGGTGGTTCCCAGCTACGTTGACGTGGGCAACGTCCAGATCGGCGCCGCGCAGCTCTCGACGGTGGCCCTCATCACCGTGGTCGTGACCGTCGTCTCGACGGCCGTCCTGACCTTTCTCGTGCAGAGGACCAAGCTCGGAAAGGCCATGCGCGCGGTCTCCGAGGACATGGGCGCCGCCCGCCTCATGGGCATCAACGTCAACTCGACCATCTCCTTCACCTTCGCGATGGGCTCGGCCCTCGCGGGCATCGGCGCGGTGCTCTACAGCATGGCCTACACGCAGGCCTCGCCCACGATGGGCATCATGCTGGGCACCAAGGCCTTCGTCGCCGCCGTGCTCGGCGGCATCGGCTCCATACCCGGCGCCGTCATAGGCGGCCTGCTCGTCGGCTTCGCCGAGGTGTTCGTCTCGGCCATAGGCCTTTCCACCTGGAAGGACGCCGTGGTCTTCATGCTGCTCATCATCGTGCTCGTGGTGCGGCCCACCGGCATCCTCGGCCGTACCATGAGCGAGAAGGTCTAGGGGGGGGAAGCATGCGGACTCAGACCACGGACAAGCCCGTCATCTCGCTGGGCGCCACGGCGGGGCCCGTCCAGAGGCGCCTGTCCATGCCGATGCGCTACGCCATGAACGCGCTGCTCGTCCTTGCCTTCCTGCTCGTCGGCAACCTGCTCGTCGACGGGGGCGTCATCACCCGCTATCAGACGACGGTCCTCGAGCAGGTGGGCATCTACATCATCATGGCGGTGTCGCTCAACGTCGCGACGGGCTACCTGGGACAGCTGCCTTTGGGTCATGCCGGCTTCATGTCCGTGGGTGGGTATGCCTGCGCCATCTTCCTGATGCGGCTGGAGCCCGTCTTTGGGGTCGGCGCACGGGACTTCGTGACGGGAAGCCCCGCCGCCCTCGCCCTGCTCGTCCTCGCGCTGCTGTTCGGCGGCGCCGTGGCGGCCGTCTGCGGCATCATCATCGGCGTGCCGGCGCTCAGGCTCAAGGGCGACTACCTCGCCATCATCACGCTCGGCTTTGCCGAGATCATCCGCGTCGTCATGCAGAACGTCGATGCGGTCCTGGGCTTTGAGCTCACGGGCGGCGCCAAGGGCCTCACGGGCATCCCCAGCTACACGAACTTCGTCAACACCTTTGCGGTCGTGGCCGTCTCGCTCTTCGTCATCCACGCCCTGATGAAGTCGCGCCATGGTCGCGCCATCCTGGCCATTCGCGACAACGAGGTCGCCGCGGAGGCGTCGGGCGTCAACGTCACCTACTACAAGACGCTCGCCTTCGTCGCCTCCGCCTTCTTCGCGGGCGTCGGCGGGGGCCTCTACGCGGGCTGCGTCGGCGTCATGGCGCCGGCCAAGTTCGGCTTCATGAAGTCCATCGAGATACTGGTCATGGTGGTCCTCGGCGGCATGGGCTCCATGATCGGGTCGGTGCTTTCCGCCACCGTGCTGACGATCCTGCCCGAGGCCCTGCGCGCCTTCTCGGACTACCGCATGGTCGCCTACGCCGTCGTCCTGATCCTCGTCATGATCTTCCGCCCCCAGGGCCTGCTGGGCTCGTACGACTTCTCGCTGTCCCGCTGGGTCGAGAACGCCCTGAACGGACGCCTGCCCTGGAAGGACGCCCCGGTCGCCGCTGACCCTGGCGACCACGATGCGAAGGAGGCGAACGTCCATGCCTAAGGAAGGGCGCATGTCCGTGCCGACGGGTGGTGACGGCACGTCACCTTCGGCGGACGCCGTCGGCGCGCAGGGCGGACCCAGGAGGGGTCGCTCCGTGCTCGTGCAGATGGAGACCCCCAACCTCATTCCCGAGCGCGACCTCGGTTCGTTGCCGGTGCTCCAGGCCGAGCGCCTCGGCATCGACTTTGGCGGCCTCACGGCGGTCGACGACTTCTCCATCGCCCTGGGACGCACCGAGATCTCGGGCATCATCGGTCCCAACGGCGCGGGCAAGACGACAATCTTCAACCTGCTCACCAACGTCTACAAGCCCACGCGCGGCACAATCCTGCTTGACGGCGTTGACACGGCCAACAAGTCGATGGTCCAGGTCAACAAGATGGGCATCGCGCGCACCTTCCAGAACATCCGCCTCTTTGACAAGATGACGGTGGCCGAGAACGTGCTCGTGGGCTTCACGAACGCGATGTCCTCCTCCCTCGTCGCCGACATCCTGCGCCTGCCCAGCCACTGGCGCCAGGAGGAGGAGTTTCGCGACAGGACCCTTTCGCTCCTTGACATCTTTGGGATGCGCGGGCTTGCCGACGAGACCGCCGGCAACCTGCCCTATGGCGCCCAGCGTCGCCTTGAGATCCTGCGCGCGCTCGCGACCCAGCCTAAGGTGCTGCTTCTGGACGAGCCCGCCGCCGGCATGAACCCCAACGAGACCGAGGAGCTGATGAGCAACATCCAGCTCATCCGCGACGAGTTCCAGATCGCCATCCTTCTCATCGAGCATGACATGCAGCTCGTGAGCGGCGTCTGCGAGGGCGTCGCCGTGCTCGACTACGGCAAGATCATCTCCAAGGGCACGCCCGAGGAGATCCAGAACGACCCAAGGGTCATCGAGGCCTATCTGGGCAAGCAGGTTGGGGTGAGGTAGGTGGCGCAGATTCTGTCCGTCAAGGACCTGCACGTGTCGTACGGCGCGATCAAGGCGGTCCGGGGCATCTCGTTTGACATCAACGAGGGCGAGATCGTGTCGCTCATCGGGGCGAACGGTGCCGGCAAGTCGACGACGCTCGACACGATCGCGGGCCTCAATCGGCCCGAGGGCGGCTCAATCTCGTTCAAGGGCGAGGACATCGTGGGCACCCGGCCCCACAAGATCGTCGAGCGGGGCCTGGCGCTCTGTCCCGAGGGGCGTCGCGTGTTCACCCAGATGAGCGTCGGCGAGAACCTCGCCATGGGAGGCTACACCCGCACCGACGAGGAGAACCGCGAGCAGGTCGAGCGGGTCTACGCCCGTTTCCCGCGCCTCAAAGAGCGCGTCGCGCAGTCCGCCGGCACGCTGTCCGGCGGCGAGCAGCAGATGCTTGCCATGGGACGTGCCCTCATGAGCCGCCCGGACCTTCTCATGCTCGACGAGCCGTCCATGGGGCTCGCGCCCATCCTCGTCGAGGAGATCTTTGACATCATCAAGGAGCTCAACGAGCAGGGCACGACGATTCTGCTCGTCGAGCAGAACGCCTCCATGGCGCTCTCGATCGCGCGCCGCGGCTACGTCCTGGAGACGGGCACCATCAGCAAGACGGGCACGGGAGCCGAGCTCCTGCACGACGATGACGTGCGCAAGGCCTACCTGGGCGGATAGGGGAGGCAGCCGGGCGTCTTGCGAGGCGCCTCACGCCACTCGCGCCCCCGCCGAGCGTGCGGACAGGGTGCGCACCCACAGGCCCTCGACGCGGTTCTCCACCATGCCCAGGACGGCGTCGGCCACGCGCCGCGCCACGCGCTCGCCGTCGCAGACGGCGAGCATGGTCGCGCCCGACCCGCTTATCAGGTAGGCGGACGCCCCCGCCGCGAGCGCCGTGCGCCTGAGGGCCTCGTAGTCGGGGATGAGAGGTGCCCGGTACGGCTCGTGCAGCCTGTCCGAGGCGGCGGCGGAGAACAGCTCGAGGTCGCCCGTGACCAGGGCATGGACGGCGGCGACGCAGTGCCCCACCTGCCAGACGGCCGTCTCGAGCGAGACCTTTCGGGGCATGACCTCGCGGGCGTCGGCCGTGCGCAGCTCATAGGGCGGCGCGATTGCCACGAAGCTGACGTTGGGCGCCACCTCGAGGCGGACGGGATGGGTGCGACCCCGGTCGACGAACGAGCTCACGAGCCCGCCCAGGATGGCGGGCGCCACGTTGTCCGGATGCCCCTCAAGCTCGCAGGCGATGTCCAGCGCCTGGTCACGATCGAGGCCGTCTCCCACCAGCTCCTGCGCCGCGATGACGCCCGCGACGACGCAGGCGGAGCTTGACCCCAGGCCGCCCGAGAGGGGGATGGGGGAGTCTATGGTGATGTGCAGGGGCCTCGGCTCGCGGCGGAGCCTGCGGCAGGTCTCCAGGAAGCTCGTCCATACGAGGTTGTCCGCACCCCTGAACCGCTCGGGGCAGCCGTCGATGCGGGTGAGGGAGGCCGTCTCAAACGAGAAGCGCGCGACGAGGTCGAGCGCCATGCCAAGACAGTCAAAGCCCACGCCCACGTTGGCCGAGGTCGCGGGCACCTCGATGACGACGGACGTCGCCCGTCGCGCGCCTTCGGGCGACGTCGCGGCGCGCGGGCGGCTCATCGGAAGATCCTCGCGCAGGCGTGGGACAGGAAGCTCCTCATGGCGCCTCGCCCGCAGATGGAGTCATGGGCGATCGGGGCGCTCCGCAGGTCGCACAGCTGGGGCGGCGCGCAGATGCCCGTGCGGTCCTGGAGCTCGTCCATGCAGGCGAAGTCACTCATGCCCTGCGTCGCGACGCCCAGCGCCGCGAGGACGTCGGCCGAGAACTTGTAGGGATTTGCCGTCGAGAGGCACACGCGCTGGCGTCCCTCGGGCGCGCGGCGGCGCAGCACGCAGGAGGCGACGGCCGTGTGCGGGTCGATGAGCACGCCCTCGTCCTCCCAGGCCGAGCGGATGGCCGCGCTCGTCTCGGCGTCCGTGGCAAAGTCGCCGTCAAAGGTCTCGCGGAGCCGTGCGAGCCATGTCGCGCCGATGTCGTAGACGCCCTCGCGCGCGAGGGAGCCCATCCAGGCGGCCACCTGCTCGACGTCGCCGTTCGTGAGGTAGTAGAGCATGCGCTCGAGGTTGGACGAGACCAGGATGTCCATGGAGGGCGAGATGGTCTTGACGAACGCGCGCCGCCGGTCGTAGACGCCGGTCGAGAGAAAGTCGGTGAGGACCTTGTTGGTGTTGGACGCCACGACGAGCCTGCCCACGGGAAGGCCCAGCCGCTTGGCAAAGTAGCCCGCGAGCACGTCACCGAAGTTGCCCGTGGGGACGCAGAAGTCAACGGCCTCGCCGAGCGTGACGGCTCCCCTGCGCACGAGCTGGGCGTAGGCGTCAACGTAGTACACGACTTGGGGGGCGAGCCGCCCGACGTTGATGGAGTTGGCGCTCGAGAGGGCGACGCCGCCCGCGGCGAGCTCGTCGCGCAGGGCGACGTCGGCAAAGATCCGCTTGACCTCGGCCTGACAGTCGTCAAAGGTGCCCGTGACGCCGCAGACGGCGACGTTGCGGCCCGTCTGGGTGGCCATCTGAAGGTGCTGGGTCTCGGAGACCTTGCCCTCCGGGTAGAAGACCGTGACGCCGCAGCCCTCGACGCCGGCGAAGCCGGCGAGCGCGGCCTTGCCCGTGTCGCCCGAGGTCGCGGTCACGATCATGATGCGCGGGCCGTCCGCGTCGCGCGCGGCGGTCATGAGGCGGGGGAGCATCTGGAGGGCGACGTCCTTGAAGGCGCAGGTGGGGCCATGGTAGAGCTCGAGCAGCCAGTCGTGCCCCAGGGGCGAGACGGGCGTCACGGCGGCGCTGTCGAAGGTGTCGCCATAGGCGCCGGCGACGCAGTCCTTGACCTGCTCGTCGCTGAAGTCGGGCAACAGCGTCGAGAGCACCTGGCACGCCGTCTGACGGTAGCCCTGCCCCGTCACGACCGAAAGGTCAAGCTTTCTGTCGCCCAGCTGGTCCGAGACGTACAGGCCCCCGTCCGGGGCGATGCCGGAAAGTATTGCTTGCTTGCTTGTTACGGAGCCGCCGCAGCCTCGCGTGCTGTGATAGAACGTTTCCACGGGTGCGCTCCTTGTCCTCGTGCATGCATGGGCGTGCGCACCGTATGATAGCGTTGCCCGCCCAGGGGCAGCGGAGCCGTCACACACTCGAAAGATTGGATCAAGATGAAGATTGCCCTTCTCGGACACGGCACGGTGGGCCAGGGAGTAGACCGCATCATAGCCGAGAGGGTCGAGGGCGTGAAGGTCGCGCGCATCCTCGAGCTCCCGGGGCGCCTCACGGACCCGCGCATGACCGCCAACTTTGACGACATCGTCAACGACGACGAGATAGAGCTCGTCGTCGAGTGCATGGGCGGCATCGAGCCGGCCCACGCCTTCATCGTGCGGGCGCTGTCGGCGGGCAAGGCGGTCGTGACGTCCAACAAGGCGGTCGTCGCCGCGCACTTTGCCGAGTTTGCGCAAGTTGCCGCCACGTCGGGGTCCGCCCTGCTCATCGAGGCCACCTGCGCCGGCGGCATCCCCTGGATCTCCGGCATCGAGAGGGTCCGTCGCGTCGATGACGTGACGTCCTTCTCGGGCATCATGAACGGCACCACCAACTACGTCATCGACGCCATGGTCAGGCAGGGGGCCGACTTCGCCGACGTGCTCGCCGAGGCTCAGCGCCTGGGCTATGCCGAGCGCGACCCCTCCGCCGACATCGACGGCGTGGACGTGCGCAACAAGACCCTCATAGCCGCCTGCGTCGCGTTTGGGGTCGCCTGCACGGGGCAGTTCCCCGTCACGGGGCTGCGTACCGTGACGAAGGCCGACATCGACCTGCTGGCCTCGCTGGGCCGCACGGTCAAGCTCCTGGGTCGCGGCGTGCGCGCGGGCGGCTCCTATGCCGTCTGCGTCGAGCCCGTGGCGCTGCCCCAGGAGACCCTCGAGGCGCACGTGCCCTCCAACTTCAACCTCGTGACGCTCGTGGGCTCCACGGTGGGCGAGCTCAAGTTCTACGGCCAGGGCGCCGGCATGCTCCCCACGGGCAACGCCATCGTCCAGGACGTCATCGACTATCAGGAGGGACGGCGCCCTCGCTATGACCTCGGCAGCGAGCTGGCCTATGACCCCACGCTCCTTAAGGGCGACTACCTGTTCCGCACGGCGGGTCGCCCCGCGGGGGGCGAGGCCTGCGCGCCCGGCGCGTACGTGGTGCGGGACGTGACGGCACAGGAGGCGCGCGAGCTGTTCGAGCGAGCGCTTGAGACGGATGCGACCTCCTTCATGGCGGCGCTCCCGCAGGAGGCGTAGATGATCAAGGTCGCAAAGTTCGGTGGCTCGAGCGTCGCGGACGCGGAGCAGTTCAAGAAGGTCAAGGGCATCGTTGACGCCGACCCCGACCGCCGCTTCGTGGTGGTGTCGGCCTCCGGAAGGCGCTTCGCCCAGGACAACAAGGTCACGGACCTGCTTCTGCTCGTCAACGCCCACATCGAGTACCACGTCGACTGCACCGCGCTTCTGCACGAGATCGAGCGGCGCTACGTTGACATCAAGGAGGCGCTGGGCCTGAGCTTCCCGGTGCGGGAGAGGTTCGACGACTTCATCGACTCCATCCATGCCCATTCCCCCGAGTTCGTCGTCTCGCGCGGGGAGTGGTTCACGGCGCAGCTCATGGCCGAGTACCTGGAAAAGCCCTTCCTCGACGCGCGCGACGTCATCGTCTTCCACCATGACGGCACCGTCGACCTCGAGCGCACGCAGCTGCGCATTCGCGACGCGGTGCAGCGCCTGGGGGACTTTGTGATGCCGGGCTTCTACGGCTCCACGGTGGACGGCTCCATCAAGCTCTTCCAGCGCGGCGGCGGCGACATCTCCGGCGCGATTCTGGCCCGCTGCATCGACGCCAACCTCTATGAGAACTGGACTGACGTCTCGGGCTTCCTCTCGGCCGACCCGCGCGTCGTGGACGACCCGCGCACCATCCATCGCATCACCTTCGACGAGATGCGCGAGCTGTCCTACATGGGCGCGTCCGTCCTGCAGGAGGACTCCATCTTCCCGGTGCGCGAGGTGGGCATCCCCATCCAGATCAAGAACACCAACCTTCCCGAGAAGCGCGGCACCACGATCTCCGAGGTGGCCAAGGACGGCGCCCGCGAGCACCTCATCACCGGCATAGCCGGCAAGAAGGACTTCCTGGCCGTGCACGTGCAGAAGGCGCACATGTCGTCCAAGGTGGGCTTCGTGCGCCGGGCGCTCTCCGTCTTCGAGCGCTACGGCGTCTCGGTGGAGCACATCCCCACGGGCGTCGACTCCTTCGGCGTCGTGGTCAGCGCCGCCGACGTCAAGGACAACATCTATGCCATCGTCCATGACCTGCAGAAGGAGCTCGAGCCCGACAGCATCAACGTGGTCGACCAGCTTGCGCTCATCTCGGTCGTCGGGCGCAACATGAGCCGTCGTGCCGGCACGTCGGGCCGCGTCTTTGGCGTCCTCGGCGAGGCGGGCATCAACATCCGCATGATCACCCAGAGCTCGCAGGAGATCTCCATCATCATGGGCGTCAGCAACGCGGACTTCGAGCGCGCCATCCGTTGCATCTACGATAACTTCGTCGACACTGAGATGGTCGACATGCCCAGGCAGGCTACGCTCGCCTAGGCGACCTCGCCCGCCGACGGGCGCCCACGCTCACTCACGCTACCAAAGGGGACAGACATGACAGGTAAGGTTGTTGCGATACTGGGCGCGACGGGCGTCGTCGGCACGCAGATGAGACGCTGCCTCGAGGAGCGGGACTTTCCCGTGCGCGAGCTCGTCCCCCTGGCCAGCGCCCGGTCGGCAGGAAGCACGGTGAGCTTTCGGGGCGGCGAGGTCACCGTGCGCGAGGCGACGCCCGACGCCTTCGAGGGCGCCGACATCGTGCTGGGCGCCGCAGGCGACGCGCAGGCCAAGGAGCTGCTGCCCGAGGCGGCCCGCCGGGGGGCCGTGGTCGTGGACAACTCCCACGCCTTCAGGCTCGACGCCGACGTGCCCCTGGTCATCCCCGAGATCAACGCCCACGACATCGCCCGGCATCCGCGCAACATCATCGCCAACCCCAACTGCGCCACGATCATCGGCCTCGTGCCCGTGTGGCCGCTGCATCAGGCGGCAGGCCTCACGAGGCTCGTCGTGAGCACCTACCAGGCGGCGTCCGGCGCGGGCAAGCCGGGCCTGGACGAGTTGGAGCGCGAGGTCAGGGCCATCGTTGCCGGCAAGGAGCCGGGGGCCACCGACCCGTTTGCCTATCAGCTCGCCTTCAACCTCATACCTCAGATCGGGGGCTTTGACGACGAGGGGCACACGTCCGAGGAGATGAAGATGCAGAACGAGGGGCGCAAGATCATGCATCTTCCCGACCTGCGCGTCAGCTGCACCTGCGTGCGCGTGCCCGTCCTACGCTCCCACTCCGAGTCCATCACGCTGGAGTTCGAGCGTCCCCTCTCGCCGGACGAGGCCCGAGAGATCCTTGCCGACGCCCCGGGCGTGCGCCTGGTGGACGACCCGTGCGCGCTGCGCTATCCCATGCCGCTCGAGACGAGCGACCAGGACCTGGTGTACGTGGGCCGCATCCGCCGCGACCTCTCGGCGCCCGAGGGCACCCACGCCCTGACGCTCTTCTGCTGCGGCGACCAGATTCGCAAGGGCGCCGCCACCAACGCGGTCCAGATCGCCGAGCACCTGCTCTGAGGGGCCCCTGCCGCTGCGTCGCGGTCCCCGTGGGTTTCCCGACGCAGGCGCGCGGGCGGCGTCCGTCGTTTCGCCACCCGCGCCCCACTGCCGTAGAATCAGGATGACGCGGCGCGAGGGCGCGCCGCCGGACGTCGCCTCGCGGTGGCGGCTTGGAAGGGGAGTGCGGAGGTACGTGGCAGGAGACGCAGGTCAGAGGAACGCCCGGAGGGCGCGATCCCGGCCCCGCTCGACGGGCCAGGGTCCGTCCCGGCGCAGGGGCTCGACGACGGGGCGGAACCGGACGGTGCGGCCCTCGGCCAAGGCCCGGCCTGCGGGCCCTGGCGCCACGCGCCCTCGTCAGGGGAGCGCAAGGCCCCGACCTCGCGCCGCCACGCCCCGCGACGACGTCGCCGATCGCTCCCTGCGCCGGCGTTTTGCGAGACGCCTCTGGGTCGTCCTCTTGTGCTACGTCATGGGTTGGGCGGGCTACCTTGCGTGCTTCGTCCTTCATCCCGACCTGCTCGGCTCCGTCAAGGTGGCGCTTCCCCTCTATCTGCTCATGGTGACGCTCACCTTCGCGCTGGGCGCCGCAGTCGCGCCCCAGCGCTCCTGGGGCTGGGGGCGCCTGCTCGTCGTCCCGGCCCTTGGCCTCGCGTTTGCCCTGCTCCAGCTGGGAGTGGTGCTCGGGGCTCGTCTGACGCTTCCGCACGGGTCGATCCTGCCGCTCTGGGAGTACGTCGCCATCGGTGCCTGTGCCGCCCTGCTGGGGCTCGTCGCGGGGCTGTACGGGTCCTTCATGCTGCGTCGGGCCCGTGGCGACGAAGGTCGCTAGCGGCGCGGCGGCCCCGGGGCGTCTCCGGCAGGTCCCCGTGTCGCCCTGGGGGGCGCTGGCGCATATGCGCAGGCATGCAGACAGGCGCCCCGCGCAGGTGGCTATCGGATACAATAGGTGGGCTATCGCGCTGTCGTACTGTCCCTAGATTCGCGTTTCGTGTGACGGAGGATTCATGGCACTTTCCACCGAGGACGTCGCCGGCATCGCCGACTACGCCCGCATCGCCCTTGACGCCCAGGAGCTCGAGGAGATGACCGCCTATCTCAACGACGCGGTCCGCCTCCTGGAGCCCATACGTGCCTATGGCCTCAAGGGGGTCGACCCCACCTACCATCCCATCGGGGACCTCTCCAACGTGATGGGACGGGACGTCGTCGACGCCTCCGAGCGCGCGCTGCCCCTGGATGACGCCCTCCGCAACGCCGGCAGCGTCGAGGGTCGCTACTTTCGCGTGCCCTCCATCCTGGGCGACGGGGAAGGTGATCGCTGATGGCCAGCCTTGACGAGCTCTCCTGCGCGCAGATCGCGCGGGGTGTGGCGGCCGGTGACTTCTCGGCCGTGGAGGTGGCGCAGGCCTCGCTGTCTGCCATCGAGGCGCGCGAGCCCGCCGTGCGAGCCCTGTTGCAGGTGACTGCCGAGCTCGCGCTAGCGGCGGCCGGCGCGACGGACGAGCGACGCGCCCGGGGAGAGGCCCTTGGCCCCCTCGCCGGCGTGCCCACGGCGTTCAAGGACAACATGCATCTGGTGGGCACGCGCACGACCTGCGCCTCGAGGATGCTCGAAGGCTACGAGTCCGTCTTCACGGCAAGCTGCGTGCAGAGGATGATCGACGCCGGCGCGACGCCCATGGCCAAGGCCAACATGGACGAGTTCGCCTTCGGCTCGTCCACCGAGACCTCCGCCTTCCATCCCACGGCCAACCCCTGGGACCTCGAGCGCGTGCCGGGCGGGTCGTCCGGCGGGTCGGCGGCCGCCGTGGCCGCCGGCGAGGTGACCCTCTCCTTGGGCTCCGACACGGGAGGCTCCATCCGCCAGCCCGCCTCGCTGTGCGGCGTCGTGGGGCTCAAGCCCAGCTACGGCCTCGTCAGCCGCTACGGCGTCGTCGCCTTTGGCAGCTCGCTCGACCAGGTGGGCCCCTTCGGGCGCCGCGTCGAGGACGTGGCCCTCGCCATGGACGCGCTCGTCGGCCCCGGGCGCGATCCCTTTGACTCGACGAGCCAGGACTGTCGCGCCGACTTCCTCGAGAGCCTCGAGGATTCCATCGAGGGGATGACGGTGGGGGTCGTGCCCGAGCTTTTGGAGGTCAAAGGGCTCACTGACGAGGTGCGTCAGGCCGTCGGCCGGGCGCGCTCGGCGCTCGAGGGGCAGGGTGCCAACGTCGTCGAGGTCAGCCTGCCCAACATCGCGAGCTCCATAGCCGCCTACTACGTGATAGCCCCCTGCGAGGCCTTCAGCAACCTCGCCCGCTTTGACGGCGTTCGCTATGGCTATCAGGAGCCAGGCTGCGCCACGCTCGCCGAGCAGAGCTCCCTCTCGCGCGCGCACGGCTTTGGCGAGGAGGCCAAGCGCCGTCAGATGCTCGGGGCCTACCTGCTCTCGAGCGGCGTGTACGACCAGTACTACTACCCGGCCCAACAGGTCCGCACCCTCATCACGCAGGACTACGCCCGCGCCTTCGCACGGTGCGACGTCATCCTCATGCCCGCCTCCCCCCGCACGGCCTTCAGGTTTGGCGAGATAAGCGACCCCCTGCAGATGTATGCGTCGGACATGTTCACCATCAGCAGCAACATCGCCGGCAACGGCGCCGTCTCGGTGCCGCTGGGTCTGGGGCGCGACACGGGCCTCCCCGTGTCCGCGCAGCTCCAGGGCCCGGCCTTCGAGGACCGCCGCCTGCTGACCTTCGCCCGCGCGCTCGAGCGCGCCGTGGACGCCGGGGGAGGCCTCGGCAAGGGGGCGCCCGTCGCCCCGGGCTGCGCCGGCAGGGGAGGCGAGCTTTGATGAGGTCGCTTCCGGAGGTGCTCGAGGACTGGGAGGCCGTCATCGGCCTCGAGGTCCACACCGAGCTCACGACGCTCGACACCAAGATGTTCTGCAACTGCCGTCTCAGTCACGACGACGAGCCCAACGCCAACGTGTGTCCCGTGTGCCTGGGCCTGCCGGGCGCCCTGCCCGTGCCCAACCGCCGGGCCATCCAGTCCATCGTGATGGCGGGTCTCGCCACGAACTGCCAGATCATGCGCCGCTCGATGTTCTACCGCAAGCACTACTTCTATCCCGACATGGCAAAGAACTTCCAGACCACCCAGGGTCCCGTCGCCTTCTGCATGCACGGCCATCTTGACCTTGAGGTCGCCGGAGAGCATGCCAGGGAGCGCCCGCGGCGGGAGGGCGGCGCCCCCGACGACCGGACGTTGCCGATCGTACGAGCCGAGGATGGCTCGTACGTGGCCCCCATCCGCATCCTGCGCATCCACATGGAGGAGGACGCCGCCAAGATGGTGCACGCCGGCGGCGCGGAGGGCCGCATAGCCGGGGCGAACGAGTCCTTCATCGACTACAACCGCTGCGGCACCCCCCTCATCGAGCTGGTCACGGAGCCCGACCTGCGCACGCCGGAGGAGGCGCGCCTGTTCATGGAGAAGCTGCGCCAGACCTTTTTGGCCCTGGGCATCTCCGACTGCTCCCTGGAGTCGGGCTCCATGCGCTGCGACGGCAACGTCTCGCTGCGCCGCCGGGGCGAGACGCGCCTGGGCACCAAGACCGAGATGAAGAACATCAACTCCTTCAAGAGCCTGCATGACGCCCTGGAGTACGAGATCTGCCGCCAGGCGGAGGTCCTGGAGGAGGGGGGCGTCGTCTTTCAGGAGACGCGCCACTGGGAGCCGGCCCGACGCCGCACGGTTGTCATGAGGGTCAAGGAGACCGCCGACGACTACCGCCTCTTCCCTGACCCCGACCTCGCGCCCTTCGACCTCTCGGACGCCTTCGTCGAGGAGGCGCGCTCGCGCATCCCCGAGCTGCCGGATGCGAAGCGCGACCGCTTCGTGACGACCCTGGGCCTCAAGCGCCCCGACGCCGCGCAGATAGCGGGCGACCCCGCGACGGCGGCGCTCTTCGAGCGCGCGCTCGACCTGGCGGGCGAGAAGACGGCCGGGACGCTGGCGAACGTCGTCGTCAACCTCCTGCCTGCCTACGCGTCCGTCAGCGCCTCCCAGGCGGCCTCCGTCGCGCGGCTGCTCGCGGCCGACGCCATCAGCTTCGCGCAGGCCCGCGAGGTGCTCGAGGCGGTGGACGGCAGCGGGCGTGACCCCGAGGCCGTCGTCGACGAGCGCGGCCTGCGTCAGAGCACCGACGAGGGAACGCTTCGCCCGGTGGTCGACGTGGTGCTTGAGCGCTGCCCCGACCAGGTGCGACAGTATCGCGACGGCAATGCCAAGGTCCTCGGCTTTTTGGTGGGCCAGTGCATGAAGGCCTCCAAGGCGGCGGGCGTCAAGGGCAACCCCAAGCTCTTCAACCAGCTGCTTCGCGGCAGGCTCGAGGCCTAGGGACCCGTGCCGCCGCCCTCGCGCCCGCCGGCCCTGCGGCGGCGTGCGAGGCTGACAGGAGACATCGTCTCGTCCGTAGCGACCAAGGAGGCAGCCATGGCAGCCCACGACCTCACCGTCATTCATCACCCCCGATGCGGCACCTGCAAGAGGGCCCTGCGCTGGCTCGACGAGCGTGGCGTCGCCTACGCGCTGCGCGACATCGTCGCCGAGCGGCCCGCCAAGGACGAGCTTCAAGCCTGGCAGGCCGCCTCGGGCCTGCCGCCGCGGCGACTCTTCAACACGAGCGGCAGGCTGTACCGCGAGCGGAAGCTCAAGGAGCGCCTTGACGCCGGCATCAGCCGTGACGAGGCGTGCGCCATCCTCGCCGAGGACGGGATGCTCGTCAGGCGACCTCTCGTCGTCGGTACCCGAGATGACGGGACGCCGCTGGTCCTGGTGGGCTTCAAGGAGGCCCGGTGGCAGGAGGAGCTTCTCTAGGGCGCCGGGCGCCCGTCATCTTGTGCGGGGCCGCCGTGCGGCCTATGATTGACCCCATTGCGGCAGGGGAGGCAGACGGCGCAGGGGCGACCCCCGACCTCGCGAGGGCATCGACCCCATTGCGGCAGGGGAGGCAGGCTCATGCCCAACATGACGGATTACCTGCGGTGGCGTGGGGACCTACGCTTTGACGAACGGCCGTTTAACGAGGTGGACGCCCTGGTCCTGGCGACCGCGTCCTATCTTGACCTGGCCCGCGTCGTGCCGCCTCGGGGGAGCTGCTCCACCTTGGGTGACGCCTGCGCGCAGATCCTCGCCGAGGCCCAGGGGGACCTGTCGCCCTTCGTCCGGTCGCTGGCGAACCTGGACGTCGAGTTCGTCAGCGACCTTGCCACAAGCCGCCGCTTTGGGACCTTGCGACTGAGCGGCTGCGTCGACGTCGTCGACGAGTCGCGCGCCCTGCAGTTTGCCGCCATGTGCGTCGAGCTTCCCGAGGCCCTCGTCGTCGCGTTTCGGGGCACCGACAGCACGCCGAACAGGATGGCGACGAACAGGGCGGCGATGGGGTTGAGCTGGGCGCTGAGGGCGATGGCGACGCCGTCGAAGCCAAAGCCCGACCCAAAGCCGTCCGCCAGGCGGTAGGGCGTCTT
>NZ_LN898210.1:0-381583 GCF_001457795.1 Olsenella massiliensis
GGCATCCGAAGTGTAAACTAGTCAGGCTGTGTTTCTTGAGGGGACAGCTGTGTCGAGTGCCCGAGCTCGCCCGGCTGCCTTGAGCGGCGCGGCAACCATAGGATGTGGTCCGCTGGGGAGGGCGCGACGAGCTGTCCCTGCGCAGGCTCGCGTTTGCCTCCCTGGTCAGGCTCCCTCGCCGCCACCTGGCGCTCGAGCGCTCGCTCAGGGACGGCACGCTCAAGGAGCGCTGGCCCTCCGTCATGCTCACCGAGCTCGTCTCCTGCTATGGCGCACAAGATGCGGGGGACGTGGGCACGTCGCTCGAAGTGCTGACCCTTGACGAGTCTCATGCCGAGGCAAACTGCTCTCCCTCGGGCAGGGCGTCCCGTTTCGTGGGCACGGAGGCCCTCGCGGCGTCGGGGCACGTCTCCGCGCGGCTCCAGGGCCAGGTCGTGGTGCCCAACGAGGGCAGCGACCGACTTCCGCACGGACGTCCGCTCCTGTCGGCCTCGCAGCTCGAGAGCTACCTCGAGTGTCCCTACAAGTGGTTCAGCCTTCGCAGGCTGGGCCTACAGGAGTCGGACGCGGGCTTCACGTCCATGGAGATGGGGACCTTCGCCCACCGGGTGCTGGAGGTCACGCATAGGTCCCTGCTCGAGGAGGCCCGCCAGCGCCTGCTCGCGAGCCGGGGACTCGACCCGCTCTGCGAGCTGCCCCTCACGGAGCGCATGGGGGCCTCGCGCGTCAGGGAGGGAGACGACGCCGCCCTGCGCCATGCCCAGCAGATCCTCCTGGACGAGTTTGAGCTTCACCTGAGGCATCAGTTCCTGAGCCGGGGGCGTCGCGCCCGCTCCCAGGCGCTCGTCGCCCACGACGCGACGGACGAGGGGCAGATCGAGGCGCTGCGTCAGGACCTGCTCTCGACTCTCGAGTACGAGTCGGGCCTGTTCGTGGGCTTTGAGCCGCGCCTCTTCGAGTGGGGCTTCGGCCGCGACGGCGAGCTCGTGGACTACGCGGGCTGCTACCTTCAGGGGACGGTGGACCGAGTGGACGTCGACGCGCACGGCCAGGCGGTCGTCATCGACTACAAGCATCGATCGCCCGGGTCGTTCGTGGGGGAGTACGGCGTCTTCGACAAGGGCGGGCCGAACGAGGGCGAACCCTTCGCGCTGCCGCGACGCGTGCAGTCGCTCATCTATGCCCAGGTGGTGAGGAGACGTTACCCCGACCTGCGCATCGCGGGTGCCGTCTATCTGGGGAGCAAGGGGGCCCACGCCCTCGCGGGCGCCGTCGCGGCCAATCTCGCCGACCGCGTCTTTGGCTCGCGCGCCCCCGCCGCCTCCGCCCTCGCCTCCATGTGCGTCCCCGAGGATCTCAGCTTTGGCCAGGACGGGCGGCGAGGCCTGTCGGCGCTGCTCGACGCCACCGAGGACGCCATCGCAGAGAAGGTCCGCGAGCTCATGGCGGGCCGCATCGAGGCCGACCCCGTCGATGACGCGGCCTGCCAGTACTGCCCCGTCATGAACTGCGACAAGAGGAGGTCGTCGTGAGCCGTGTCGACCTGACGGGTCTGAGCGACGAGCAGCGCAGGATTGCCATGTCGCTCGGCGAGCCCCTCTTCGTCGAGGCGGGGGCGGGCTCGGGCAAGACCTTCACGCTCACCCGCCGCCTCGCCTGGGCCCTCTCGCCCGGCTCGGGTCCCGATGGGGGACCGTTCCTCGACGACCTCTCCCAGGCGCTCGTGATCACGTTCACCAACGCCGCCGCGCGCGAGATTCGCGAGCGCGTGCGCGGCACGCTGCGCGCCGCCGGCATGCGCGAGGCCCTGCTTGGCGTCGATGCCGCCTGGATCAGCACCATCCATGGCATGTGCGCGCGCATCCTGCGGCGGCATGCCCTCGACCTGGGGATCGACCCCGAGTTTGCGATGGCGGGGGCCAACGAGGAGCAGCTCCTCAAAGGCCGCGCGCTGGAGGAGGTCGTCGGGTCCGCCTTTCGGGCCCGCAGGGGCGACCGGGGGCTGAGCCTGCTGTTCGGGGAGGCGTCGCTGGGCGTGGAGCGTCCCGGCGCCCGGCGCAGCGGGGCGTTGGGCATGGTCGAGCGTCTGTATGACCTGTCGCGCACGCTGCCGGACGGCTTCGACGGCATTCGCCTCGCCGCCCCCGCCGACGTCGCCGCCACGATGGACGCCCTCCTCCTGTCCTATGAGATGCTCCATGCGCAGAGGCTGACGGAGGCCGCCGCGCGTCGGGTCGATCCGGCGCTCGAGCTTCTGCGGGGGTTTGCCCAGACGCCGCCCGCTGTGCGGGACGTCGATGCCGCCCTCGCGCTCGCCGAGCGCCTTGCGCGGATAGGCCTTCCCTCGACGCGGTCCAAGGCCTTTGGCGACGCCGCGCGCGAGGCGGGCCGCGCCTTGAAGAGGGCGCGCGCGACGTTGCTTCTCACGCGCATGACGCCTGCCGTCGAGGCGGCGCTGGGCCTGGCGAGGCGGGTGGGCGAGCGCTTCGACGAGCTCAAGCGCGCCCGCTCCGTCCTGGACAACGACGACCTCATCGGGCTCGCCCTGGCCGCGGTGCGCGACAACCCGCAGGTGGCGGCAGAGTATGCGGACAGGTTCAAGCTCATCATGGTTGACGAGTTTCAGGACACCGACGCCCGCCAGCTCGAGCTCGTGCGCCTGCTCGCGGGCGGCGAGGCGTGCCGCGTGGCGACGGTGGGTGACGCCCAGCAGTCCATCTATCGCTTCAGGGGTGCCGACGTCGACGTGTTCAGGAGCCATGGGAGGAGCGTCGGCAGCGCGGGCCACGTGCGCATGGCCACGAACTATCGCAGCCATGCCGCCGTGCTCTCGTTCGTGGACGCCGTCTGCGGAGGCGGGCGGGGCGTCCTGGACGACTTCATGCAGCTTTCCCCCTCCCCGAAGCGCCAGGACCGCTACCGGGCCCATGACCTGCCGCGCGTGAGCGTGGAGGTCGTCCTCAGGGAAGGCGCGCCGACGTCGGAGGCCGTCGACGTCATGGCCGACTCCGTCGCGGGGCGCCTGGCAGCCTTCGTCGAGGCGGGACAGCGTCCGGGCGACATGGCGCTGCTGCTGGGGACCACGACTCACGCCTCCGCCTACATCGACGCCATCCGCGCCCGGGGACTGGAGTGCGTCGTGACCGGCGGGTCGACCTTCACCAGCGCGCCGGAGGTCGGCGTCGTCGCGTCTCTGCTGCACGTGCTCGCCAACCCGCATGACACGGGGGAGGGGCTCTTCCCCCTTCTGGCCAGCGAGCTGTTCGAGCTCGACGCCGACGACTTCGTGATGCTGGGCACGCGCCCCCAGCTCGTCCTTGACGCCCCCACGAAGCGCTCGATAGACCGAGGGATCGCGTCCATGACCTTCTACGGCGACGTGGCGCCCTCCCTGCGTCTCCGCCTTGCTCACGACCTGATCCTTCGCGCCCGCAGCCGCCTGCGCCGCCAGAGCGTGGCGGACGTCTGCCTGGGCGTGGCGCGCGAGTCCGGCTGGCTCGCCCGCCTTGAGGCCCAGGGGCAGGAGGGCAGGTCGCGCGAGGCGAACGTCCTCGCC
Source organism: Olsenella massiliensis (assembly GCF_001457795.1). Classification (GTDB taxonomy): domain Bacteria; phylum Actinomycetota; class Coriobacteriia; order Coriobacteriales; family Atopobiaceae; genus Olsenella_F; species Olsenella_F massiliensis. Next base: position 3,557 of record NZ_LN898210.1, read on the forward strand.
GCCGTCGAGTACGTCCGTGACCTGACCGACGAGCTGGGGATGGGCGCGGCGCGCGCCGCCTCGGAGTTTGACGCCTGGCTCCAGCTCTCCAAGGTGCCCCCGTCCACGCTGGCGGTCAGCGCTCGCAGCGCCGTGCGCGTCATGACCGTCCACGCCTCCAAGGGGTTGGAGTTTCCCGTCTGCGCCGTTGCGGAGTGCTGGTCAACCCCCCGCCCTCCCTCTGGGGTGGTGGCGGGCAGGCTGACGGGCGGCGAGGTCCACGCCGTGCTGGCGCCTCCCGGCGCGCGGCTCGACGAGACGTGCGTCGAGGCAACGGACGACCCGCGGGACATCGCGGAGGTCTGGGCCGCCCTGCGCGCGGGCGAGAGGGAGGCCGAGGCCCAGGAGAAGACGCGCCTGCTCTACGTGGGCCTCACGCGCGCCCGCGAGGCGCTCGTCCTGGGCCTGAGGGCCGACCTCCTGAAGGGGGGCGACGTCGCCGCAGGCCTGGCATATGACGTGCTGGACGCGCTCTTTGACGGGGTCGTGCCCAGGCCCGGCGCGGGCGAGCTCGAGGGGCCCGAGGGCGGACGGCTGGGAAGCTACCGCTGCCTGAGGGTGTCTCGGGCCGATGGGGCGACGGTCGTCGACGGCGCGACGGACGGGCCCCTCGCACCCGACGTCGTCTGCTCGGAGTGCCCGGATCGGCGGGCCTTCGACCTGTATGAGGTCGAGTCGGGGGACCTGTCGTCCCTCGTGACCATGGCGGACGCGCGCGACGGCAGCTTCAGCTACTCCTCCGTGGCGTCCCGGATCTCCGCGTCCTCGCACGTCGACGCCAGCATGACCTCTGACGGGGCGGACGAGGACAGGGCGACCAACCTCGGGTCTGCCTTCCACGAGCTGGCGCAGTCGCTCGTGGAGGCCCCCGGCGAGGCGCCGGACGCCCGCCGCCTGGACGCCGCCGCCCGTCGCTGGAGGCTCTCGTCGCGGTCGCGCGCCCGCCTCGAGACGGCGTTGGGGCGCTGGATGGGATCGGCGCTGCGCCTTGAGGCCCTCGCGCATGACGTCGTCCGGGCGGAGCTGCCCTTCTTCCAGCACGTCGAGAGCGTCCACGGCAGTCACGTGACGGGCGCCATCGACCTGTTGTGCAGCGACGAGGGGGCCGAGCGCGCCCTCGTGGTCGACTACAAGACCGGCGACGCCGGGCTCGGCTGGGACGAGCTGCGGGCCCGTCACGCGATGCAGGCCAATTTTTACGCCAAGGTGCTCATGGGCGCCGGCTTTTCGGAGGTTGACTGCGCGTTCTGCTGCGTCGAGCGCGACGCCGCGGAGCTGGGGGGCGTCCCGGGCCAGCCGGTGGTCGTGCGCTGGCACTTCGATGAGCGCGAGCAGCCCCGCTGGTAGCGCCGTCGGGTCACGGTCATGGATTTTTGCTGGTTGTTCGACCTGCGCGAACGGGCGCGCGACCAGCTGGGAGGGCGCCTTTGCGCCCTCGTGCGCACCCGTTGTTGGGCTATGCTCTAGCGGGCGGACATCAAGGCAAGGGGCGGCATGGCATTCGTACACCTTCACAGCCATTCGGACTTCTCGATCCTGGACGGCGCGGCGCGCATCTCGGACATCGTGGGCAGGGCGGTCGAGCTCGGCATGCCGGCGGTCGCGCTGACGGACCACGGCTACATGTTTGGGATCCCCAACCTCGACCTCGAGTGCCGCAGGTACAACGAGGAGGCGCTCGCCATGCGCCAGTGGAAGCGCGACCTCGAGTGCTTCCAGAAGTCCTGGGAGCTCACGGAGCCCGAGGCCGACCCGCAGGACGCCCCCCGCTATGACCGGGCCCACGCCCAGTGGGCATCGGACCGCGATGTCTGGGAGTCGTCCTCCCACGACATCGAGGCGGTCCGGGCAAACCGTCCGCCCCTCAAGATCAAGCCCATCTTTGGCTGCGAGGCCTACTTCATCAAGGGCGACCACGTGGAGCGCGGAACGCGAGAGCGTCGCTACCACCTGATCCTGCTCGCCAAGAACGAGACGGGCTACCACAACCTGCTCAAGTGCATGTCCGAGGCCGCCGGCCACGAGATGATGTACTACGGGAAGCCCCACACGACCCTGCCCATGCTGCGAAAGTACCACGAGGGCGTCATCTGCCTCAGCGCCTGCGTGCAGGGCGTCATTCCCCAGTGCGTGGTGTCGGGCCAGCCTGACGAGGCGCGCCAGTGGGCCCTCACCTTCAAGGAGCTCTTCGGGGACGACTTCTACCTTGAGGTCCAGGACCACGGCAACGTCTTCGAGGGCGGCTGGGACGACCGCCGCCTTGACGAGCAGCTGGTCAGGCTGGGACGCGAGCTTGGCATCAAGGTGGTCGCCACCAACGACTTCCACTACCTCGTTCGCGACGACGCCCCCACGCAGGACCTCCTCTCCTGCATCGGCAAGGCGACGACGCTCGACGACCCCAAGCGCATGCGCATGCGGGGCAGCGAGTACTACCTCAAGAGCGAGCAGGAGATGCGCGAGCTCTTCTCGTGGTTGCCCGAGGCTGTGGACAACACCGTCGAGGTGGCCGACAAGTGCGACTACGAGCTCGACTGGTCCAGCATGTACCTGCCCTCGTTTCCTGGCCTGCGACCGGGGGAGACCGCCGAGGAGCGCTTTCGCGCGGAATGCGAGCGCGGCCTGGCGAAGCGCTACGGCGACGACTGGCGTGACGTCACGATCAACGGCGTCAACGTCCGGGAGCGCTTTGAATACGAGTATCAGGTCATCTGCGACAAGGGCTTCGCGAACTACTTCCTCATCGTCCAGGACTACGTCCAGTGGGCCAAGGACAACGGCATCGGCGTGGGGCCGGGCCGCGGGTCGGCCGCGGGCGCCATCGTCGCCTACGCCTTGAACATCACGACCTTCGACCCCCTTGAGAACGGTCTCATGTTCGAGCGCTTCCTCTCGCCCCAACGCTCCGAGATGCCCGACATCGACATGGACTTTGACGACGAGCACCTGCAGGACGTGCTCGCCCACGTCCGCGAGGTGTACGGCGAGGACCACGTCTGCAAGGTCATCACCTATTCCACGATCAAGGCCAAGCAGGCCATCAACGACGCCGCCCGCGTGCTGGGGCAGCCCGTCTACGTGGGGCAGCGGCTGTCAAAGATGCTCTCCAACGACCCCAAGCTCTCCCTGGAAAACGCGCTCCACAAGAACGAGAGGCGGCCCGACCAGTACTCCCCGGACTTTGAGCGGGCCTACCGTGAGGACCAGGTCGCGCATCAGATCATTGACGCAGCCCTCTCCATAGAGGGCATGACCCGCGGCGAGGGCGTGCATGCCTGCGCGACCCTCATCGCGCCCACGCCCGTCACCGACCACGTGCCCACGAAGCTCGACACCAAGGGCAACGTCACGATCACCCAGTACGAGGGTCATTCCGTGGCGGACATGGGCCTGCTCAAGATGGACTTCCTGGGTCTGCGCACCCTGACGGTCATCAACAAGGCGCTCGACAACATCCGCGCTGCCCACCCCGGCCCCCAGGACGTCGCGGCCATGCCCGAGGCCGTGAGGGCCTGCCTCAAGCCGTCCGCGCGCGGCGTCGACATAGACGTTGACCTCATCGACTTCTCGGATCCCAAGATCTACGAGCTTCTGGGCTCGGGCCATACGGCGGGCGTCTTTCAGGTGGAGTCCGCCGGCATGACGGCCACCATCAAGAACATGCAACCTCGCGAGTACAAGCAGATCGTGGCACTCATCGCCCTGTACCGCCCCGGCCCGCTGGGCGCCGGCATGGTCACGAGCTACATCAACCGCATGAACGGCAAGGAGCCCGTCGTCTTCTACGACGACCGACTCTCGAGCATCCTGGACGAGACCTACGGCACGATCGTGTACCAGGAGCAGGTCATGCAGATCTCGGTCAAGATGAGCGGCTTCTCGGCCGGCGAGAGCGACTCGCGCATTCGCAAGCCGGTGGCCAAGAAGAAGATCAAGCTTTTGACCTCCACCGTCTTTCACTGGGACGACGGCAGGGACGAGACCACCTACGACCACTGGATGAACGGGGCGCAGGGCAACGGCTACGAGCGCGACGTCGCCCAGAAGATCTGGGACGACGTCCTGGAGTTTGCCTCCTACGCGTTCAACAAGTCCCACTCGGCGGGCTACGCCATCCTCGTCATGCAGACGGCCTGGCTCAAGGCGCACTTCCCCAAGGAGTTCATGGCCTCCGTGCTCACCTCCTACATGGGCAAGACCGAGAAGATCGTGCACTACGTCACGGCCTGCCGCCGCGAGGGCATAGAGGTCCTGCCGCCTGACATCAACGAGTCCGGCCGCGACTTCACCGCCACGCGAGAGGGCGTGCGCTTTGGCTTTGCGGGCATCCGGGGCGTCGGCGCCGGCGTCGGCGAGGTCATCATGCGCGAGCGCGAGCGCGGCGGCCCCTTCAGGAGCCTCCATGACTTCGTGGACCGCCTGGACGGCAGCCAGGCGAATCGTCGCGTCGTCGAGGCGCTCATCAAGGCCGGCGCCTTCGACTCCACGGGATACCCGCGCAAGCAGCTGCTCGGCTTCGTGGACAAGGGCGACCCCATGAACATAGTCGACGCGGCCGCCCGCCGCCAGAAGGATCGCGCTTCAGGGCAGAGCTCGTTCTTCGACCTGCTCGCGGACGTCGCGGGATCGGGCTTCGACGAGGAGGTGCCGCCGCCGGATCCCGCCGACGAGTGGGACCGTCACACCAAGCTCGCCCAGGAGCACGAGGTGCTCGGCCTCTACGTCTCGGACCACCCGCTCGCGCCCTACGAGTACGCGCTCTCGAAGGCGCGCGATTACGCCATCAGCGAGCTCTCCGAGTCCGAGGAGGTCGTCAACGCCGCGGACGGGTCCACCACCACGACCTTCAAGGTGCCCGAGGGAAGCTCCTTCAGCCTGGCGGGCATGGTCCCCACCGGCGGCGTGGCCAAGAAGGTCACCAAGAAGGGCGACCAGATGGCCATCGTCACCCTCGAGGACATGGAGGGCGAGATCTCCGTCGTCGTGTTCCCCAAGGCGTACAAGGAGTGCGCCGCCGCGCTCGAGGGCCAGATCGACCCCCAGACGGGCGAGCGCGTGGGTGACGTCTTCATCAAGGTCGTTGGCAAGCTCGAGCGCGGCGACAGGGGAGACCAGCTTATCGCGAGCTCGGTCGAGAGCCTGGAGCTCTCGGACAGGACGAACAGGCCCAAGGTCTTTGAGGTCTGCGTCAGCGCGCGGCTCCTCTCCCAGGAGCGCATGGAGCTCTTTCAGTCCATACTCGTGCGGTACGCGGGACTCGACCGGGTGGAGCTCCTCGTCGAGAGCGACGCCGGCGACCTCATGCGGCTCCTGCTCCCGACCAAGGTCGACGCCCGCAACGCCATCCTCCTGGCCGAGGTCGAGGACTTCGTCGGCAGGGAGGGGCACGTCGCGTATGCGTAGGGCCGCACCCGCCCGCGCCGCGGGGCCTGTGAGGGCACCTGAGGGGAGACGAACATGAAGCTTGGCATCGCGCAGACGAACACGCGCCCCGGCGACCTCGAGCGCAGCGCGGCGCGCATCCGCACCTATGCCCGGATGGCCGCCAAGGACGGTGCCGACCTCCTGGTCCTGCCGTCCTGCGCCCTCACGGGCTACGAGCTCGTGAGGGAGGCGGACCAGGTGGGCTTCCTCAGGGACCTGGTGGCGACTTTGGCCTCCCTCGCTGCCGACGTGGCCTGCCCCTGCCTGGTCTCGGTGCTCGTCGGCGTCGAGGGCGTGGGCGTCCAGGAGCCCGTGCTGCTGAAGGACGGTTCGGTCAGGCTCCTGGGGATGTCGGGGAGCCTGGCCGACCTCCTGGCAAAGCGGGACGACGCCCCGCGCGACGAGCTGGCAACGAAGGAGGGGCCGCCCCTCTTCGACATCGCCGGGGAGCGCGTCGCCGTGTCGACGTCGCCGGACGACCTCGACCGGCTGAGAGGTCGCGACAAGGGCGCCACGGTCGTCGTGTACCTGGACGACCAGGGGTTCTGCGTGGACGATCCCGCAAGCGCCCTGGGGGCCGCCGTCGTCGAGGGCGGCTTCGTCCAGGACGCCCGGGACATGTCCTGCTGGCTCTGCGGCGTCGGCGGGGTGGGCCTGTACGGAGAGCGCGTCTTTGGCGGCTCGAGCTTCGTCCTCTCGCCCGCCGGTACGCTCGTCGCGTGCGGTCCCGCCTTCGAGGAGGGCCTCGTGCTCTGCTCGCTTGATGAGCGCGCCCCCGTTGACCCCAGCCGCGGCAACGTCCTCTTTGACCAGACCTTTCATCTGTGGCAGGTGCTCACCCTGGGCCTTCACGACATGGTGGGCAAGTACGGGGGAGGCCGCCCCGTCGTCCTCGGGCTTGACGGGACCCTGTCCGCCTCCCTGCTCGCCCTGCTCGCGACCGACGCCCTCGGGCCGACGAGGGTGCACGTCCTCGTGTCCGCGCGACGCGACGAGGACGCGCGAAGGTCCCGCGAGCTCGCCGGCCGCCTGCGCCTTGACGTCCAGGAGCTCGACGACGCCCTCGTTCGCGCCGCCCAGGGCGACGAGGCGCTCCAGGAGGGCATCGCGCAGGCCCGGATCGCCGCCTGGGCCCGCGAGCTCGACGGCCTGGTGCTGTCGTCGCGGGACAAGACCGACCTGGCGCTGGGGCTGAGGTCGCAGCTGCCCACGGCCGCGTTCGCGCTGCCGTTGGGGGACGTCTATCGCTCCGACATTCTCGACCTCGCGCGCCTGCGCAACACCATCTCCCCCGTCCTGGGAAAGGCCCAGCTCACCCGTGCCGATCTGCCGGACCTGCCGGGACTGACGCTCCTTGGGCCGTCGGTCGAGGAGACGGTCTTTGCCATCGACGCGATCCTGCTCGAGCACCTCGAGGGACGTCACGGCCTGCGCGACGTGTCGGCCGTCACCGGTCGCTCCCCCGCGTACGTGAGCCGGGTCCTCGAGGCGCTCGACGAGGCGGAGCCCTGGCGCGTGGGGACGCCGCTCGTCATCGCCACGAGCTCGGCGCCCCTGGCCGACAGCCGCACGTCGCTGGGCCTGGCGTGGCGGCCCGACGGCTCCCTGGGCGACCAGGCGCTTCGTGACGACCTGGCCCGGCTGTCCAAGGAGGCGCTCATGGGAGCCGCAGGTGACGGCGCGCCGGCGCCGCCGGAGGCAGGGCCCTCCGCGGCGGATGTCGCGGGGCAGCTCTCCGAGGTCATGACGCTTCTGGGCGACCTTGCCAACAGCGGGCTTCTGCCGCGCCAGAACCTGGAGGGCCTCCAGGAGTGGCTCGGCGCCCGGCGGGCCGGCAAGGCCGGGGACAGGCCCGCGGGCGGCGTGATGCTCTGGGGACCTCCCTTCTCGGAGAACTGAGCGGCGCTATGCTATAGTTAGAACGAACGTTCTATCACATCGGGCAAGGTGGGACATTGGCATGATCGTCCTAGGCATAGACCCCGGCCTGGCACACACGGGATGGGGCGTCATCGAGACGCGCGGCTCGACCTGCCGCGCGCGGGCCTACGGCTGCGTGAGCACGGACGCCTCGCTCGCCATCGACGTGCGCCTGGGAAGGGTCTTTGACGAGATATCCCGCATCGTTGCGACCTACGCCCCCTCGCAGCTGGCCATAGAGAAGGTCTTCTTTGGCGAGAACAGCAGGTCCGCCATGGCGACCGCCCAGGCGCGCGGTGCCGCCATCGTCGCCTGCGCCAAGGCGGGCCTTGAGCTGGGCGAGTACACCCCCATGCAGATCAAGCAGGCGGTGGTGGGCACCGGGTCGGCAGACAAGCGCCAGGTCATCTTCATGGTGCGCACCGTCCTGGCCCTTGACCACGATCCCCGTCCCGACCACTGCGCAGACGCGCTGGCGGCCGCCATCTGCCATGCCAACCTCGCCCTCACCCGGCGGCGCCGCCGCGACGCGGCCGCCGTCCAGATGCTCGAGCAGGAGCAGGCGCAGCGTCGCCTCGAGCGCGCGCTGGCCCGCGACGTCACCGCCGCAGCCACCGCGACGCACGTGGCGGGCGGCGGTCGCGACCGCGCGGCTTTCAGCCACGTACGTCAGAGTAGGAGAAACAGCCAATGATCGCCCAGCTGACGGGTACCCTTGTTGAGCTCGTGCCCCCCATGGCCCTCATCGACGTCGGTGGCGTCGGCTTTGAGCTGGGAGTCTCCGCCAACACGGCGGCACAGCTCCCGCCGGCGGGAACCGCCGGCGTCACGCTCTTGACCAGGCTCCTCGTCAAGGAGAGCTCCCTGGAGCTCTTCGGCTTCGCGACGCGCGAGGAGCGCGCCGTCTTCGACCGCCTCATCGCCGTCTCGGGCGTCGGCCCCAAGCTCGCGCTCTCCGTGCTCTCCACCCTCACGCCGGCCGCCCTTGCCTCCACGGTCGCCCTCCAGGACGCCGAGCGCATGGCACAGGTCCCCGGCGTGGGCAAGCGCAAGGCGCAGCGGCTGCTCGTGGAGCTTGAGGGCGTCTTCGCCAAGGACGTCACCCTGCGCGGCCTCGTCGGGGCGCAGGGCCAGGACGCTCCCGCGCCCTCGCGCCCCGCCGGCGCCGAGGCCCTGGTGGCTGAGGCCACCTCCGCCCTGCTGTCGCTTGGGTTCACCCAGCAGGAATGCGAGCTGGCCCTGGCCGACGCGGACGCCGCCGGCTCCTCGGTCGAGCTCCTCGTCGCCGGCGCCCTGCGTCGTCTGGGAGGTGGCGCCTGATGTGGGAGGCGGCTGACGAGGACCTCTTTGCGTCCGAGAGCCCGTCGTCGCGCGTCCGGGGCGGCTCCCGCGGCGTGACGGGCGAGCTCACGGCCGACGACCTGGAGGTCGAGCGTGGCCTGAGGCCCAAGACGCTGGATGACTACTGCGGCCAGGAGCGCGTCAGGGCCAACCTGCGCGTCCTCATCGCCGCGGCCAAGGAGCGGGGCGAGAGTCTTGACCACGTGCTCTTTTCGGGCCCTCCCGGCCTGGGCAAGACCACGCTCGCCGGCGTCCTGGCCAACGAGATGGGCGCCCGCCTCAAGACGACGTCGGGGCCGGCCATCTCGCGCACCGGCGACCTCGCGGCCATCCTCACCAACCTCGAGGAGGGCGACGTCCTCTTCGTCGACGAGATCCACCGCCTCAACCATCAGGTGGAGGAGGTCCTCTATCCCGCCATGGAGGACTTTTGCCTTGACATCGTCATCGGCAAGGGGCCCGCCGCCCGCTCCATTCGCCTGGATCTGCCGCGCTTCACCCTCGTGGGCGCCACGACGCGCACGGGCCTGCTCACGGGCCCTCTGCGTGACCGCTTCGGCATCTCGTACCGCCTTGACTACTACACGATCGACGAGCTGTCGCAGATCGTCTGCCGCTCGGCCCGCCTTCTGGGCGTGCAGGTGGACGCCCGGGGCGCCTCGGAGATAGCGAGCCGCTCACGGGGCACGCCGCGGCTGGCCAATCGCCTGCTCAAGCGCGTGCGCGACTATGCTCAGGTCAAGGCTGACGGCCTCATCAGCTGGGAGGTGGCCGCGCGGGCCCTCTCGTTCTTTGAGATCGACGAGATGGGCCTCGACTGGATGGACGCGCGCATCCTCGTGGCGCTGACCAAGACCTTCAGGGGTCGTCCGGTGGGGCTGTCCACCATCGCCTCGGCCGTGGGCGAGGACCCGTCGACGCTTGAGGACGTCTATGAGCCCTACCTGCTTCAGCAGGGGCTCCTTGTGCGCACGCCCCAGGGTCGGCAGGCGACGGCGCTTGCCTTCGAGCATCTGGGCGTCGCCGTGCCGCCGGACGGCACGGCGTGACGGGCGTCTCGACCGGGGGGCCGCGGCGCCCCGACGAGGAGGAAGCATGTTGCAGCATGACTATCTGCTTGAGGTCATCTCCCAGTTCGTCGAGACGGTCGCCCGTGCACTTGGGGCGCTGAGGCGCCATCCCACGCACGGCGACGTCGCGACGGTCGAGGAGGGCATCGCCGGCCTGCTCGACCTCGACCCCGAGGTGGCCCTCGCGCTCACCCCGGACTCGCTCGTCACGATGATGCTCCTTTCGGGCGTGGGGGACGCGGTCGCGGGCTATGTGGCCTTCTCGCTCCGTCAGCTCTCCGACGCCTACGGGCGCCTGGGTGACGACGATCTCGGGGAGCTCAGGCTCAGCCAGGCCCAGGCGGTGGAGGACTCCTTCACCGTCGAGCCGGGCGTGATTCCCCGGGAGCTGGAGGAGCGCCTGGGTCACGCGGGGTGAGCGCCGGCGCCCTCGCAGCTTTTGCGAGCTCCTCTTGGTTTCAGGTAAAATGCGTCCTAGACCTCCTGAAGCGCTGGCTTTCGGTGAGGTCCCGCAGACGAGACCCATGAGAGGATCTGGTTTCCATGCAAGCTCGCTACGTTCGCACGATGAGGGCGTCCCTGTCCGTCCTTGCCGCCTCGACGCTCCTGTGTGCCGTGCTTTCCGCCCCCCGGCCCGCCTTTGCGACACCTGCCGACGCCGCGACCACGCGTGAGTCCGCCGGTGCTCTGGGTGTCGTCCTGCCGCCTTCCCCCGAGCAGCCTGCGGCGAACGAGACGTCGGCACTGGCGCCTGAGGCCTCTGCAAGGACCGAGGACGAACCGTCCCCGTCCGGGCAGGCCGCCCCGCAGGACGCCGTCCAGTCGCCGCCCTCGTCCGCAGGGGAGTCTGCCTCGAACGGCTCCGCCGCCGGTGAGCCCAAGGCGGCGCCCCCGCAGCCGGACGCCTCCCCTGCGCCTGACAGCTCGCCAGAGCCCCCTTCCGAGCCGGGACCCTCCGTCCCTCCCGTCGCGGAGGGGGAGTACGTCATCGAGTCGGTCAACGGCGGCAGAAAGGTCCTCGACGTGACCGCCGGGTCCACGTCCGACGGGGCCAACGTGCAGGCGTACGAGAGCAACATGAGCCCCGCCCAGCGGTGGAGGCTCACCTTCCATGAGGACAGCGGCTGCTACACCATCGGCCTGGCGGGGACGAGCAAGGTGCTCGACGTGTCCGCCGCCTCGGCGAGGGACGGCGCAAACGTCCAGATATGGGACGACAACGGCACTGACGCCCAGCTCTGGACCATCGTGAAGATGGGCGGCAGCTATCAGGTCGTCTCGAGGCTGCGTCGCGACCTCGTCCTCGACCTTGCGGGAGGCCGTACCGCCAACGGCACGAACGTGCAGGTCTACACCGCCAACGGCACCGCGTCTCAAGGCTTCCTCTTCCTGCCCGCGACCGTGACGGTCGCCCCGGGCGCGACGCTTCCCGGAACGGACGGCTCCTACCAGCTGATCTCGGGCCCCTCGTCTTTGGGCTCGGTCGTCGTCGGCAGGGCAGGCTCCTCTGACGTCCGCCTGCTCGACAAGGACGGGTCCCCCTCCCAGCGCCTGTATCTCAAGCGTGACGCCAAGGGCTACTACGCCGTCTACGCCATCGAGTCGGGCAAGGTGCTCGAGGCGCGTTACGGCAGCGTCGTGCCGGGCACGCGGGTCCAACTGGCTTTTGATTGCGGGTCGGCCCAGCAGCGCTGGGCGCTCGTGCGTAATGCGAACGGCTCCTACGGCCTTGTCAACAAGGCCAGCGGCCTCGCGTTGGGCGTCGCCGACGCCCTGGCGGGCACGGCAGGAGCGGGACTTCAGACGCTCGTCGCCAACGAGGGGGAGGGCCAGTGGTTCTGGCTCGAGGCGGCAGCCAACCTCGCGGCCGGTCCGGCCGTCACCGACAAGGCGGGCACCTACATCATCCGCTCCGCCAACAGCCTGGTGCAGGTGATCGATTCCGCCGGCGGCGGCTCTGCGGACGGGACCAACGTCCAGACGTACCAGAGCACCATGTCAGGGACGCAGAGATGGACGCTCAGCCGTGTCGGCGACTACTACACGGTGGCGCGCGCAGGAACCAGCCAGGTCCTTGACGTGCAGGCGGCCGGGCTGCGCGACGGCGTCAACGTTGGCCTCTGGCATGCGAACGGCACCGACGCGCAGCTATGGAAGCTCGTCAGGCGCGATGATGCCTACCTGCTCGTCTCGAAGCTACGTGCCGACCTCGTCCTCGACCTCATGTGGGCGGGCACGGCCAACGGCACCAACGTCCAGGCCTACACGGCCAACGGCACCAGGGCGCAGCTTTTCTACCTTCTCTCGCCCGACCCCTCGATTGAGCCTGGCGTGCGCGGGCTGGACGGCGCCTACCTGCTGGCAGGCGGGAGCGCGAGCTCGCGCCACGTGGCAGACATCGAGGCCGGCTCCCTGGGCAACGGCGCCAACGCGCGTCTGTACGCCAGGAACGACTCGGGCGCGCAGCGACTCTACCTCAAGGACGACGGAAGCGGCTTCTACACCATCACGGTCATCGGAACGGGCAAGGTCCTTGACGTGGCCGACGGCAACGTCGTTCCCTCGACCAACGTTCGTCAGTGGCAGGCCAACGGGTCAGACGCGCAAAAGTGGGCACTGCGGCTCAACGCGGACGGCGTCTCCTACACCCTCGTGAGCAAGGCCAACGGCCTTGTGCTGGACATCAGCGGAGGCGTGATCGGCAATGGCTCCAACCTGCAGGTCTATGACGCAAACGGAACGGCCGCCCAGAGGTTCTGGCTCATTCCCTCGAGCATTCTCACCGAGGGCATCTACTCCATTCGCCCCCTCTCGAACACGGGCCGGGTCGTGGACATCACGAACGGCTCCTCGGCAAGCGGCGCGCAGGCGCAGATCTACGCCTCCAACGGGTCGCTGGCGCAGCGCTTCCAGGTTGTCTATGACGCCGAGACGGGCGCCTATCGCCTGCGTACGGCCGCGTCGGGAGGCTGGCTCACCGTGCGCGGGAGCTCCGTCCTCCAGGTGGGAAGCTCCCTCACGGCGCCTGGCGCCGAGAACCTCTGGAGGCCCGTGTGGAACGGGAGGTACTTCTCCCTCCTGTCTGCCTCGGCGGACCTCGTCATGAGCCTGGGCGCCGAGGGCAGCTCGAACGGCGCGAAGCTGGCCCTGCGGGGCGCCAGCGGGTCCGTGACCCAGCACTTCCTCTTCATGCCCGAGCGGCTCCTTGCGGGCGGCCTCTACGAGTTTCGCTCCGGCCTGGGCGCAAACCTCGTCCTTGACGTGAGGGGCGGCTCCTCGGCTGCCGGCGCCGACCTTCAGGCCTACGCGGGCAACGACTCGCTGGCGCAGAAGTTCTACCTCGTGCCCTCGGGCGAGGGCTACCTCATCAAGAACTTTGCCTCGGGCAAGGTCCTCGACGTTGACTCGGCCTCGTCCCTTGACGGCGCGCGCGTTCAGCAGTGGTATCTCAATCACTCCAACGCCCAGCTCTGGCGCGCCGAGATCGTCGACGGCGGCGGCGTCCGCTTTGTCAACGTCAACTCCGGCAAGGCCCTTGAGGTGGCCGCGGGACGCACGGCGTTCCAGGCGCAGCCGCGCGAGGGCCTCGCGTCGCAGCGCTGGACGCTCAAGAAGACGATCGGGTACGGTTGGGTCGCGCAGAACGGCACCTGGCACTACTTCTATCGGGATGGCAGCTCGCGCGCCTTCTCCAACGTCGCCTACAGCGCCTTCCAGGCCATCCGCCACACGACCAGCAAGACGAACTACCTTCTGTGCATCGACAACTGGAACTGTCGCACGATCGTGTTCAAGGGGTCGGCCGGCAACTGGGAGCCCGTGCAGGACTGGCTGTGCAGCGTGGGCACCACCAAGCGCAGCGACCCGACGTTTGGGATCACGGCCCGGGGCAGCTTTGAGATCCTCAAGAAGGGGTACTTCATGGGCAACGACCCCGACTACTTCTACTGGTCGGAGTTCTTCGTTCCCAGCGGAAGCCCTGACGGCGAGGGGCAGCGCTTCCATTCCGCCGGCTTCTACCGCAACTACGGTAACCCGTACACGCCCGGTGCCCCCTATGACACCACCATCGGCAGGGCCGAGACGCACGGCTGCGTGCGTCTCTGGTTCGACCAGGCGAAATGGCTCTACGACACCTGCCCGATAGGGTCAAAGGTGTACAGCTACTAGGTCGACGTCGTAGCTACCAGGCAGCTTGTCAGCGTCACGAGAAGGCGCCCCCGTTTGAGGGGGCGCCTTTCCGTCAGCGTGCGTCCCCGCGCCGCCTGAGCCTAAGCCCAACCGCGCAGCAGGCGGTCGCGAGGCAGACGCCCATGCCTGCCAGGACCACGCCCAGAGAGGCGTTGGGCGCCTCGTAGCGCGCCTCGACCTGATGATGTCCCGCCGTCAGGGCGAACCCCACGAAGCCGTAGTTCACGCGGAAGGTCGGCACCTCACGGCCGTCCACGCTCACCCTCCATCCCAGGGTATGCGGCACGCTCAGGCAGGCCACGGACCCGTCGACGTCAGCGTCGGCCGCGCCGCTCAGCCGGTCCGCGCCGGCGAGGCACAGCCATGCGGGAGCGGGGTCATAGGCGATGGGGCCGTCGGGACCGTCAACCGTGTGGCCGCCCACCTCCTGCTGCCCCGTGGGGCGGGCCTGTCGCTCCAATGAGTCGGCGACCTCGTCAGGGACGATGACGCTCGCCGCAAGAAGCTCCCTGCGCCCCTCGGCGTCCATGAGGGCCGCGTCAGACTCCCGTACGACCCCCCGCCGCACCGACAGGGGGCACGCCGCCCCCAGCACCTCATAGACGCGCACCGAGCCAAATTGGGCCCTCTGGTCGTACGCGGGTCCTGCCAGGTCGTCGTGGGAGAGAAGGTAGCGCACGCCCAGCAGCCTCAAAAGCGCCGGCTGGTCGGGGTCGGCGAGGAACTCCTGGTAGGCGCTCTCGCCCACGAGGACGCGAGGCCACAGCTGGCGATAGAAGTCAATGACGTCGCTGTCGAGGGTGGAGTTGTACGAGGACACGCCGGCATACCCCTGCACGAGCGCGTCGTTGAGGCGCGTCCAGTCGCGGTAGCGCTTCTCCACCCTCACGAAGCCGTCTCCCTGTGCCCTGACCCAGGCGAGGGCCGCGCGCGTGTCCTTGTCGCGTCCGGGGCTCACCGCCGCCGGAAAGCGATCGGGCAGGCCCGTCGCCCTGTGATTGGTGGCCATGAAGGCGTCGGTCACGCTGCCGAACAGCGCGAGGGCGCAGAGCAGGACGAGCGCCACGTTCCGTCTGGCCCCCGTTCGACCCAGGCAAAGCAGGAGGGCGATGCCGCCGGCGACGCTCACAAGATAAACAAGGCAGGTGACGTGGCCGTCAACCGTATGCGCCAGGGACCACCCAATGACGACGAGGGTGAGTCCGCCCGTCGTAAGCAGCGTCGGGCGAGACGGGCGGCCCTGCGCGACGCGCCGCTCCCATCCGACCGCCATGGCCAGGCACAGGGGGATGGCAAGCGCGAAGGAGCTGCGATACTTGGGCTCGACGAAGAGGTTCGAGAGCGCCGGGAGAAAGAAGTTAAGGCAGTACAAGGCGCAGATGAGCGCGGCGATGCCGGCGAGCGTCCTCTCGCGCCTCTCCGCCCCCGTGAGCTCCCAATGGAAGAACTGCCCCAGGAGCATGACGGAAAAGCCGGAGAAGCCCATCTGGACGAACTCGTACACGTTGACGTAGCCGAACCCTGCGGTGGGGGGTATGACTGAGGGAGGGATGTCCGACCCGGCGCTGATGAGCGTGGACCCCAGAAGGCGGCTTAGGACGGGCAGCACCCAGCGCACGGGGACAAAGGCGCCAAGGTAGCCCATGGCCCGTGAGACCAGGGTGCCCGTCCCGCTCACGCGCGCCGACTCGCCCAGAAGCAGCGTGGCATAGGGGACGACCGTCAGCATGGACACGAGCAGGCCGCAGATGACGGGCGCGGCCAGCCTGCCGAAGCATCTCGCGTACGTGGCCGGGGACGCGGCGTCCATGACGCAGGGCAGCCTCAGCGCGGCGTAGGCGCTGGCATAGAGCATCACCATGAATCCCGAGTACGTGCTCATCATGACCGTCGCCGCGACGGCGCAGGTGACCCCCAGGAAGCGGGGGACGCTCCAGCGCCGCATGAGGAGCTCAAGCAGGAGGGTGAGCAGGGTCGCCATCACGAGCACGGTGCCGAGCCAGTAATGCTGCCCCCACAGGACCAGGTAGCCGCAGAAGGCAAAGAGCGACGCTCCCAGGACCCGCGACAGAGGGAGGCGGCAGTAGCCGCACAGCAGCCGGTCAAAGAGGAAGGCGCAGCAGACCACCTTGAGGGCCTGGACGATCGCAAGGGCGCCGCCGAGCAGGCCGTCGCCAAACGCCAGGCATAGCGGGATCAGGACCAGGTTGAACGGGTCGAGAGTCCAGCTCTGGTAGGACATGAAGCTGGTGCCCAGGCCGTAGTCGGCGTTCCACAGGCCCAGAGAGCCGTCCCTGATCGACCTCAGCAGGCTCAGGTAGTAGGGCACGTACTGCTCGGAGGTGTCGGAGCCCACGTCATAGTAGGCGAACAGCCGTGCCCCCACGAGAAACCTCCCGTAGACGACCCAGACGCCGGCAAGGACCACGACCCCCAAGACGGCCGCCTCCGCGCGCGTGACGCGCCACGACGCCGTCATGAGCCGGTCGGCACAGCGAAAAAGGACGGCCGCGGCGAGTCCGCCCGTCATGAGGACGCCAATCAGATAGGGCAAGAGCGACGCTTCCATGTGCCTCCTTTTGCGACGGCGGGCCTGCATGCGCGGCCGGCATGACTCTCTGCGCTATAGTGTAAGGGTTATGCGGCACCCGACCGTCTGGAGGCGGCATGGCCGAAGAGGCTCCTACCATCAACTTCAACATCCCCCCGTTCGTGGGGACGGAGCTCGGCTACATCCGCGAGGCGGTGGAGGCAAACCACAAGATCTGCGGGGACGGGCCGTTCTCGCGCAAGTGCCACGCGTGGATGGAGGAGCGCTTTCGTGCCGAGAAGGTGCTGCTCACCACGAGCGGAACCTCGGCCCTCGAGATGGCGGCCGTTCTCTGCGACCTCGCGCCCGGCGACGAGGTGATCCTGCCGAGCTACACCTTCTCGTCCACGGCCACGGCCTTCCAGGCCGTGGGCGCGCGCCTCGTCTTCGTGGACGTTCGCCCCGATACCATGAACATCGACGAGAGTGTCATAGAGGCCGCCGTCACCGAGCGCACGCGCGTCATCGTGCCCGTGCACTACGCCGGGGTGGCCTGCGAGATGGACGAGATCCTGCGCATCGCTCGCCGTCACCACCTCATGGTCGTCGAGGACGCCGCCCAGGGCGTCATGAGCAGCTACAAGGGCAGGGCCCTGGGCACCATCGGGGACTTTGGGTGCTACTCGTTCCACGAGACCAAGAACTACTCCATGGGCGAGGGTGGGGCGATTCTCATCAACAACCCCGAGAACATCGACCGCGCCGAGATCATCCGCGAGAAGGGCACCAACCGCCAGCGCTTCTTCCGCGGCCAGGTGGCCAAGTACAACTGGGTGGACCGCGGCAGCTCCTACCTGCCGAGCGACCTCAACGCCGCCTATCTGTGGGCCCAGCTCGAGCAGGCCGACGCCATCAACGACGACCGGCTGGCGAGCTGGCGGTTCTACTATGACCAGCTGACGCCCCTCAGGGACGCGGGCAAGATCGAGCTGCCGACCGTGCCCGACGGCTGCGTGCACAACGCGCACATGTTCTACCTCAAGTGCGCCGACCTCGACGAGCGCAGCTCCCTCATAGCCCACCTCAAGGCCAAGAACATCCAGGCCGTCTTCCACTACGTCCCGCTGCACAGCTCGCCGGCGGGCCTGCGCTTTGGGCGCTTTGCGGGCGAGGACAACTGCACCACGACCGAGTCCGACCGCCTCGTGCGCCTGCCCCTGTACTATGGGCTCAGGCGAGAGGACGCCCGGCGCGTCGTGGATGCCGTGGGGGGCTTCTATGGCTAAGCCCGACGGACCCTCGATCCTCCTGCTTGGGGGGTCGCGCCACCAGGTTCCCGCCATCGAGACGGCCAAGAGGCTTGGCTATCGCACGGTGCTGTGCGACTATCTCCCCGATAACCCGGGACAGTTCAGCGCCGACGTGTTCTACCAGCTGAGCACGACCGACCGGCGGGCCATGCTGCGCGTCGCCCAAGACGAGGGCGTCTCGGGCGTGCTGGCGTTCGGGACGGACGTCGCGGCCGCCACGGCGGCCTATGTGGGGGAGAGCCTCGATCTTCCCACGAACCCCCTGGCCGCGGTCGAGGTGCTGAGCGAGAAGCATCTCTTCAGAGCGTATCTTGCCGACCATGGGTTTCCCTGCCCCCGCCACGCTCGCCTGGCCGCAAGTGCCTCCGTCGACGAGCTTCTGCGAGCGGCCGAGGGGATGAGGCTTCCCGTAGTGCTCAAGCCCACGGACTCGTCCGGCTCCAAGGGCGTCCACGTCCTGCGGTCCCTGAGCCCCAGCCTGGTCGCCGACGCCCTGGCCGACGCCGCGGGGTTCTCGCGCAACGGCCTGCTTCTCCTTGAGGAGTACATCGAGGCGGGCTTTCCTCGCGTCGTCGGGGGGGACGTCTTCGTCGTCGATGGCACGGTCAGGTTCTGGGGACTCATGAGCTGCCTGCGCGACCGGGGCATCGGCGGGCTCGTGCCGGTGGGCGAGCGATGGCCCTCGGGGCTTGCCCCCGCCCAGCTCGACGCCGCCAAGGCCCAGATTAAGGCGCTCGTCACGAGCCTGGGCGTTCGCTTCGGCGAGATGAACGTCGAGATCATCTTTGACCGCCATGACGTTCCCCACTTCCTGGAGCTCGCCGCCCGCGCGGGGGGCAATATGCTCCCCAACCAGCTCTCCGACATCGCGGGGGTGGACCTCGTCGAGGCAAACGTCCGCTTTGCGATGGGCGAGACCATGGAGCTCTCGTTTGACGGGGTCAGCGCCCCGGGCGCCTATGCCACCTACATGCTCCACGCGCAGCGCCCGGGCATCTACCGGGGCGTGGAGCTGTCGAGCGAGCTGCTGGCGCACCTCTATAGACGCGTGGACTACGTCGCCGAGGGGTCGCACGTGGGCGCCCTCGGCGACGCGAGCAAGGCGCTTGGCGTCCTCTTCCTGCGCTTCTCGTCAACGGCCGAGATGGAGGGCCTGCTTGATAGAATAGGGGAGCTCGTCTTGGTTCACATCGACTAGACACGGGAGCGTGCAAGTGATTTCTACGACGGATGAGCGTGAGGGACGGGGCCCGTCGCGGCTCGTGTCGGTGGTCATCTCGTGCTACAACTCCGAGAGGACCATCCGTGAGGTCGTCGAGCTGTCGATGGCCGAGTTCGCGCGGATGGACGGCTACGACTGCGAGTTCGTCCTCGTGGACGACTGCTCGTCCGACCGGACGTTCGAGGTCATCCGGCAGCTCGCCGACGAGCACCCCAACGTCCGCGGGGCGAGCCTCATGCGCAACTTTGGCCAGCATAACGGCCTCATGTGCGCCATGCACTTTGCCCAGGGGGACTACGTCCTGGGCATGGACGACGACCTTCAGACCCACCCCTCGCAGATACCCGCCCTGATCAAGAGGATGGAGGAGGGGTTCGACCTCGTCTACGGCTGCTACCGCGAGTCGCTGAACGGCAGCCTCAAGCGCTTTACGAGCTGGCTCAACAAGGTCACCTCCAACAAGCTGCTGGGGCGTCCCGAGGGCATCCGCGCGAGCAACTTCTGGGTCATCAGCTCCCAGGTCAAGGACCAGGTCATCCGCTACGCCAACTACAACCCCAACGTTGACGCCCTCTTCACGCGAATGACGAGGCGCGTGGCCAACGTCACGATCGAGCACCATCAGCGCGCGTACGGGTCATCGGGCTACACGCTCGCGAAGCTGGCCAGGCTCTGGCTCGCCTACTTCAACTACACGGTGGTGCCCCTGCGAATCGTGTCGGCCGTCGGCGTCATCACCGCCGGCGTCGGGTTCTTCGCGGGCGTCGTCACCGTCGTGCGCAAGGTCCTGAATCCCGGCATGATGGCGGGATGGGCCTCCACGATCTGCGTCCTGCTCTTTTTCTTCGGCCTGGTGCTGCTCACGCTGGGGGTCATAGGAGAGTACCTGGGCAACATCGTCCTGTCCATCAACTCGACCCCGCAGTTCATCGTTCGCGACAAGGTCAATCTCTGAGGAGGGTCATGCCGAGGCGCCGCTTGGACGTGCCTCGGCGGCATCGGGCGTCGGCCCATGACAGACGGTAGATGACAGAAGGAAGAGGACATGGCGATCAACGGACACGTGACGAACGAGCTCGGCGCGCTTCTCAGGGACGGCTTCGCGCGTCCGCGAGCCGAGGAGTACCTGAGCATCCTCAAGGAGGAGATCGAGCCGCCCAAGACGTCCGAGAAGGGCACGTTTGAGGACGGCATGTTCGACCCGGACTACTGCGCCTGGGCCCACTCCTATGGCTTCTTTGCCAAGGAGGCCTACGTCTACGACCTTGACGAGGCCAACAAGGACGACTACATGTCGGACTATGACTACCACCGCGTGTGGCCGCTCAACGCCTGGCAGCGCATCTGGATCAACGACAAGCTCACCCTCAAGTACATGATGCAGGGAAGCAGCCTTGACGCCTATCTCCCCGACTATTATTACTACTCGACCCCTCAGGGCCCCCTGCCGCTGTACGGGAGCGGCGCGAGGCCCGGCGACAAGGCGTTTCTTGACACCCTGAGGGCTGTCGGCGAGTTTGCCTGCAAGCCCTGCAACGGCTCGCGCACGGTGGGCTTTCACAAGCTCGCCTGGCATGACGGCGACTACTTCATCGACAATCGCCCCTCCAGCGCGGACGGCGTCATGAGCTTCCTGCATGCCAACCCCAACTTCGTCTTCACAGAGTTCCTTCACCCCAGCGCCCAGATGGCCAAGATCAGCCCCGTCATCAACAACCTGCGCATCATGGTGTTCAACCCCTCGGGCGTCGAGCCCGTCATCGGCGCCTCGTACTTCCGCATCGCGATGGACGCCGGCACCGACGACAGCAAGTCCAACTACCGCTATCCCGCCAACGGCGACTGCGGCAACTACAACGTGTGGTTTGACTGGAAGACGGGGCGCTTTGGCAGAGGGACGATCCTCTACGCCAACCGGGTCGTGGACGCGCCCCGCTCGCCTGACACCGGCGTGCTTGCCGAGGGCGTGCTGGAGGGCTGGCAGGAGGTCTGCGACATGGTCCTTGAGATGTCCGAGCGCCTCAACCCGCTCGAGTACCTTGGTTACGACGTGTGCATCAGCGACAAGGGCCCCAAGGTCATCGAGATCAACTCGCACTCGGGCAGCAAGTACCTCCAGTACTTCCAGCCCTTCTACAAGGACGACTTCCTCCGGGGCTACTTCAGGGACAAGGTCGAGGCCATCGAGGCGATGGACGAGGACCAGATCAGGCGGCGCAACGCGCTCGTCCGCTAGGCCCCGGACCCTCGCGGGCGGCTCCCGGCGGGCCGGACGTATGATGAAGACGCGACCAAGGAGGACGGATGCGGAGGCTGGCCATCATCGGAGCGGGGCCCATGGCGTGCGTCTTCGCTCAGAGGGCGCGAGAGCTGGGCATCGAGACGCACTGCTTCGCGTGGGCGCAGGGGGCCCAGGCCCGAGACGCGGTTGACGTCTTTCACGACGTCTCCGTCACCGAGCATCACCGGATCGCCCGCATCTGTCGCGACTTGGGCATCGACGGCGTCGTCGCCACCACCGAGCTGACGATTCACCCCGCGGCGGCCGTGGCCCATGCGCTGGGTCTCAACGGCCACGACGTCGAGGTCGCGCGCGTCCTCACCGACAAGCATCGCAACCGCGAGGCCGTGCGCGACGTCGAGGGCCTCTGTCAGCCGCGCCATCGTCTCGTCAAGGCGGACGAGCCGGCGGACATGGGGAGCTGGGGCCTGTCCTATCCCGCCATCGTCAAGCCCACCTCGGAGGGAGGCAAGCGCGGGGTCACGGTGGTCACGGACGACGCCTCCCTCGCCGGCGCCCTGGCCTACGCGCGCCAGGAGAAGAAGGCGTCATCCGACATCATCGTCGAGGAGCTTGTGCCCGAGGGGCAGGAGTACTCGGTCGAGAGCCTCTCCTACCATGGAGAGCACCGCGTCATCCAGGTGACGGAAAAATGGAGCTCGGGCGCCCCCCACTGCGTGGAGCTGGGACATCATCAGCCGGCGCGCCTCTCGGCCGCCCAGCGATCGCGCGTCGAGGACGTCCTGGCGCGCGCCCTCTCGGCGGTGGGCGTCTCGAACGGCTGCTGCCACACGGAGGTAAAGCTGTGCGGCGACGACCTGTACCTCATCGAGTTCAACGCCCGCCCCGGCGGAGACCACATCTCGCACCCCCTGACGGAGCTGAGCACCGGCTATCCCTACGTCACCGGCATGATCCAGATAGCGCTCGATGACTTCGAGCTGCCGGACGCGAGCTCCTTCGAGGCGAACGCCGCGGGCATCTGCTTCGTGACCGAGCAGACCAAGGAGCTCCGGGACGTCTTTGACCGGTGCCAGGACGAGCCCTGGTGCTATGAGAGGCACGAGGTCCCCGGGGGCCTCAGGTCGCTCGAGCACAATCACGTGTACGACACGAACTACTTCATCTACTTCTCGCGCGAGGGACGTCCCGCGTTTCTCGACGACGTCGAGCGACATGCGTGGTGGCGCGAGGCCGCGGGGGCTTGACGGTCGCTCGCGAGCGCCCTCGCGATCAGCTCGCACTCATAGTCCATGTCATCTGTCGTGTAACGCTGGTCCACAGGCAAAGGCAGGATGTCTTTGGCGTAGCGCCCGGCGACGCCCGGCAGCTCCGTCGCGTTGCCCCAGAGCGTCGAGACGTAGAGCCTCTGCTCTTGCAGGCGCCTCCTCAGCGCGGCGCCCCCCTCGATGAGGAGGGGATACATGAAGGCGCCATAGGTCGAGCGCACGGCAAGCTCGTTCATGCCGTCGAGTCGCTTCGCCAGATGATCGAAGTTCTCCTGCCGCCTCGTCGCCACGTCCGCGTAGTCCACGGCACGCAGGATGTTGTGGGTGATGGGGCTCATCCAGCTCACCGGCTCGCTCACAAAGCGCTTGTTGTTGGCCGCGGACTCGGGATAGTGGTCGTTGGCGGGCAGCTCGCAGCGGGCCAGCACGAAGCCCATCTTGTCGTAGGACTGACAGCTGGGCAGTTCGCGCCCAACGCGCGCGTCCGTGTACAGATAGGCCCCGTCGGCGACGCCAAAGAACTTTCGGCAGGAGTAGAGCGTGTCAAGATGGGGGAGGGGCCTGCGGAAGAAGGCCATGACCTCATCGATGACGATCCTCCCGTCGCAGCGCCCCGCCGCCTCCCGTATGTCCTGGTCAAGGAGCTGCCCGTAGTAGTCCACCAGATAGAGGTAGTCGTTTTCTGACACGTCGACGGTCCCGTAGTCGGGGCGCAGGTCCGCCGCGACGTCGTACGGTCGCACCCTGACGCCCAGGGAAAGCAGGGTCGCCTCGACGGAGCCGCAGAGGTAGCGGGGGACCCACATGGACGTGATGGCGCGCGCCTCCACGAGGTAGGCGAGGCAGGACCTCGCGCAGTTGAGCGCCAGGGCGCCCTCGTGATACTCGCGTCCCGAGAAGCGCTCGAGCTCAAAGTAGCCGCCGATCTCACGCTGCGTCATGTCCACGTTCCCACCTCGCATCCGCCCGGCCGTCTGGGCACACGATACCCCTTGGCAGGCCGGCCATCAAGGAGTCAGGCGCAGGCGCGGGCCGAGGGGAGGCCGCCTCGTGCGGGGCGCCTCCATCAAGTATCATGAGAGAAGTGGTGACGGCCCCTTCGGGGGCGGGAAGGTCGTGGGCTCATGACGGTTCAGGCGAGGCGTGACAGGGTGCGGGCGCTTGGCGGGGAGGCCCTATGACGAGGCCTCTCGCGGCGCGCGTGTCGGGCAGGGCAGGGACGCTTTTGTCCCTGCACCTGCTGCTTGCCGTCTTCTCGCTCAGCGGCATCATGAGCAAGCTGGCGGCCCGTCACGCGTTCATGAGTCCGGGCTTCCTGCTGTGGTACGCGGGCATGGTCGGCGTGCTCGCCGTCTATGCCGTCGGATGGCAGCAGGTGATCAAGCGCCTCCCCCTCACCGTGGCATACGCGAACCGCGCCGTGACCGTCATCTGGGGCATCGTCTGGGGGGCGTCGCTCTTTGGGGAGACGATCAGCTGGCAGAAGGTCGTCGGCGCCCTCGTCGTCCTCGTCGGGGTCGTGCTGTACTCCACCGCAGGCGGGGGCGAGCGCCCATGAGCGGCGTCGCCCCGTATGCGGCCCTCGCCCTCCTGGGCGTCTTCGTGAGCGGCGTCTCGCAGGTCCTGCTCAAGAAGTCCGCCATACGGGGGCACGCGTCGCGCAGTCGGGAGTACCTGAACCCGCTCGTCATCACCGCCTATGCGCTCTTCGTCCTGGCGACCTTGCTCTCCACCCTCGCGTATAAGGTGATTCCCCTCTCCATGGGTCCCATCCTCGACGCGACGGGCTACCTCTACGTGACGGGCTTTGGCGTGACGATCTTCAAGGAGCGCCTCGACCGTCGTCAGGCGCTGGCCCTGTGCCTCATCATCGGAGGGATCGTCATCTATGCGCTGGGAGTCTGACGGGACGTCTCGGCCGCCTTCCTGACGTCCGTCATGCCGCACGCGCCGCCCGCGCGCCGCGGCGGCACCGCCCGTCCGCGCGAGCAGGGGAGGAAGGGTTACTATGAGCACTGCACCATCTGCAAGGTGGCCGGGCGCGCCACCGTTACGGCAAGCGACGGGAGCCAGCATGAACATCGATCCCATCCTCGTGACGCGATCATCGATGCCGCCCTTCGAGGAGTACGTCTCGGAGATAGCCCCGCTCTGGGAGTCGCGGTGGCTCACCAACATGGGCGTCAAGCACCAGGAGCTCGAGCGTAGGCTCGAGGAGTACCTGGGCGTCGCCGACCTCGCCCTGTTCGTCAACGGCCATCAGGCCCTGGAGTGCGTCCTCGAGGCCATGGGGCTCTCGGGAAAGGTCATCACGACGCCCTACAGCTTTGCCTCGACGACCCACGCCATCGTCCGCAAGGGCCTCACGCCCGTGTTCGCCGACATCCGCCCGGATGACTACACCCTTGACCCCGCCGAGGTCGAGCGTCTGGTGGACGGTGAGACCTGCGCCATCCTGCCGGTCCACGTCTACGGGAACCCCTGTGACGACGACGCGCTCGCCGACATAGCCGAGCGGCACGGGCTGCGTCTCATCTATGATGCGGCCCATGCCTTCGGGGTCAGGGTGAACGGGCGCCCCGTGGCGTCCTTCGGCGACGCGTCCATGTTCTCGTTCCACGCGACCAAGGTGTTCAACACCATCGAGGGCGGCGCGGTGTGCTTCAAGGACCCCCAGCTCAAGACCAAGCTCAACCGGTGGAAGAACTTTGGCATCGCAGACGAGGAGAACGTCGAGTTCGTGGGCGGCAACGCCAAGATGAACGAGTTCTGCGCCGCCATGGGGCTCTGCAACCTGCGCCATCTTCCCGGGGAGATCGAGAAGAGACGTCTCGTGGCGCAGCGCTACTGGGAGCGCCTGGAGGCCGTGGACGGCATACGGGTCCATCGGCCCGCGTCCGGCGTCTCCTCGAACTACGCCTACCTTCCCGCCGTCTTCGAGGAGGGGCGCTTCGGCGCCACGCGCGACGACGTCTTCGCGGCCCTGCGGCGCCAGGGCGTCTTCTCGCGCAAGTACTTCTATCCCCTCATCAGCGACTTCGCGTGCTACCAGGGGAGGTTCGACTCTGACCTCACGCCCCATGCCCAGCACGTCGCCGCACGCGTGCTGACGCTGCCGCTGTACGCCGACCTCGCCCTTGAGGACGTGGACCGCATCTGCGACGTCATCGTCGCGTGCGGGCGCTAGCGAGGGTCGCGTCGTCGTGAAAGGAGCACTCCCGTTGGATGCGCCCGTCATCTCCGTCATCGTGACCGTCTACAATCACGGCCCCTATGTCGAGCGCTGCCTGCGGGGCATCCTCATGCAGCGCTGCGACCATCCCTTTGAGGTGTGGGTCGGCGAGGACTGCTCCCCCGACGACTCGCGCGAGGTCATGCGGCGCATCGAGCCGGAGTTCCCGGACAACTTCCACTTCCTCTATCGCGAGCACAACCTGGGAGACGACAACAACACGGACCTCATTGCGCGCTGTAGCGGCAGGTACCTGGCAATCTGCGAGGGCGACGACTTCTGGACCTACGAGGGGAAGCTCCAGGAGCAGGTTGACTTCCTGGAGGCGCATCCCGAGTACGTGGCCTGTTACCATCACTGCACGGTGGTGGGAGAGGACTCCCTGCCCAACGGCGAGCGCTATCCCGACTGCCTGGCGGACGACTACTCCTTCCGGGAGAACTTCCTGTGCACCATGCCGGGCCAGACGAGCACCTCGGTGGTGAGGATGAGGCCCTATCTTGCGCAGAAGGAGCGCTTCCTGTCGTTCAAGCGCTTCGACTCCTATCCCGAGGACCGCCGCAACGCCTTCATCCTGCTGACGGTGGGCAAGGTCAAGGTATTCCAGGAGGCCTGGGGGGCATATCGTCACGTGACGCACGGCGGCACGAGCTATTCGGCCCAGGTCAAGGTCAGCGAGACGTACGCGCGCAACGAGGTCCTCTTCGGCCAGACGCTCGTGGACTACGCCCTCGCGTCCGGCAACCCCGAGGCGGTCGACGCCGCCCGCCGCACGTACTACCGACTGCTGCTCAAGTGGAGCGTGGGAAGGGTGCGCGTCGCGTCGCTCGCCGACTCTTTGAGGGAGCTCGCCCGCGAGCCGCACGCCCTGCGCTACCTGCTTTCCGTTCCGCGCTGGTACGCCATTCTGGGCGTGCGCGCGCTGGCAGGCAGGGGCGTCACGCTCTAGGGCCGCCCGCCACGGCCCCGGTCTTGTCCCTTTAGGTCCTGACGTCGAGCTTCTGGCGTTTGCGTGTCCTGCGCCGAGAGCCGCGCCGCTGCCCTATCATGAGGGCAAGCGATTCGTTGCCCAGCGAGAGGGGATGTCCGCATGCGCACCAGCCAGCTACGCCGTCTGATGGGGGGGATGGTCCGCCCGGCGCTGTGCCGCGCGGCTGCCCTCACGCTTCTTCTCGTCTGCGCCTGGCTCCCCCAGACGGTCCGCGCCGCTGAGTATGCCCAGGTCGAGGACGGCGTCTATGCCATCACCTCCGCGTTGTCGGGCAACGCGCTCGACATCGCGGCGGCGCGGACCTCAAACGGCGCGAACGTCCAGACGTGGGAGGCCAACGGCACCTTCGCGCAGTACTGGCGCGTGACGCGCGTGGACGGGCACTACGCCATCGTGAACTCCCTTACGGGCGTGTCCCTTGACGTCGCGGGCGGTCGGGCGACGTCCGGCACGAACGTCCAGATATATGAGGCAAACGGCACGAAGGCCCAGCTGTGGGACTTCGTGCGACGTGACGACGGCACGTACGCGATCGTCTCGGCGCTTGACGGGCGCCTTGTTCTGGACGTCGCGGGGGCGAGCCCCAGGAGCGGGGCGAACGTCTGGGCCTATGCCGCCAACGGCACGAAGGCCCAGAGCTGGCGCCTCTGTAAGGTGGAGCGCGCCCTCGATGACGGCCTCTACACGATCGCGAGCTCCCTGAGCCCTGACAGGGTGCTCGACGTACGGAACGGGTCTGCCGCCAACGGCGCGGCGATTCAGCTCTGGTCGCCCAACGGCACCGCCTCCCAGACGTGGTCCCTCTCGTGGGACGAGCGCACGGGCTTCTACACCCTGCTTGCGGCCGGGTCAGCCAAGTCGCTGGACGTGCCCGGCGCACAGGGCTCAAACGGCGCGCGGCTGCAGCAGTATGACGCCAACGGCACCCGTGCCCAGGCCTGGGCCGTCCGCCGCGCGTCCGACGGCAGCTACGTCATCACGTCGGTCGTCTCCGGGAGGGCCATCGACGTGCCGGGGGCCCACGCCGGGCAGGGGTCCGCGGTGCAGCTCTGGGACGCCAACGGCAGCAGGGCGCAGGGATGGTCCCTGACGCCGACCACGCTCTCGTTCTCGGGCACCTATCGGGTCGGCAGCGTCGCCAACGAGGACGGCGTCCTCGACGTGCGCGGCGCCTCCATGGCCCAGGACGCCACGGTTCAGGTGTGGGAGGCCAACGGCACCCTCGCGCAGACCTGGGAGCTTGTCGACTGCGAGGACGGCACCCATACCCTCAGGAGCGCCAACTCGGGACGCTATCTTGCCGACGAGGGCGGCGCCCTCGCCAGCCTTGCCACGCCCGCCGAGACGGCCCGCTGGAAGGTCCAGGTGGGCAGGGGCGGCTACGTGTTGAGAAATGCCGTCACGGGCAGGGTCCTCGCCGCCTCGGACGGCGCCCGCCGAGGGGCCGTCGTGAGCCTTCGGGCGGAGGAGTCCGGGGAGCGGCTGTGGAAGCTCGTCCCCGCCGCGCTGGTGGGGGAGGGCACCTATGTGCTCTACAACCGCAGCGCCCCCGGCCAGGTCCTTGACGTTCCCGGCGGCACGGCCGCGAGCTACCAGGCGCTTCAGACCTATGGCTTCAATGACAGCGGGGCCCAGAAGTGGGTGGTCAAGGCTGCGGGCAACGGCTTCTACACCATCACCAACGCCAGCTC
Source organism: Olsenella massiliensis (assembly GCF_001457795.1). Taxonomy (GTDB): domain Bacteria; phylum Actinomycetota; class Coriobacteriia; order Coriobacteriales; family Atopobiaceae; genus Olsenella_F; species Olsenella_F massiliensis. Next base: position 32,028 of record NZ_LN898210.1, read on the forward strand.
CAACCTCGCCCTCGACGTGCGCGGGGCGTCGGCCGCAAGCGGGGCCGTCGTGCAGCAGTACACCGCCAACGGTACCAAGGCGCAGCTCTGGCGCTTCGTCGTCGCCCCCTCGGGAGGCGTCGAGGTGGTCTCGGCCCTCGGCTCGGGCACGCTCGCGTTGACGACGTCGCGGCCCGTCGCGGCGAACGGCGTCCCGACCGTCGTGTCCACGTGTGACCCGGCGGCGGGCCCGAGCTTCTCCTGGAACTTGGCAAGGACCACCTTCTCGCGCATCACCGAGGTGGCGGACGTCTGGGGCGACCCGTCGTACGTCGCGCAGATGCGTGCGCGTGCGACCGAGGTCGGCAGCTCGACGCCCTGGGTCGTCCTGGCGGACAAGGCGCGCGGGCGGGCGACGGTCTTCTTCCGTTCGGGCGGTTCGTGGGTGCTCGCCAACTCCATGGACATACGGACGGGCGGAAACACCTTCACGGGAACCTTCAAGGTGTACATCACGGCTCGCGGCTACTGGAAGTGGCCCGACTGCGATGACGTCAACGACTGGTATGTGGGCTACATGGAGGACTGGTGGGAACATCCCAGCTCCTCCCACATGAGAGAGGTGTCCGGCAGGGGGTATGACGAGGGGCAGGGCTTCCATTACGGCTACGTCGGCTCCGGCTGCATCACCGTCGAAGACAAGGGCAGGATCAAGTGGATGCACGACAACGTGACGGTGGGATCGACGGTCAGCATCTTCTAGGGGCGCCCGCCGCGACGGCGCAGGGCGTCCGCCGACCTACCATTTGAGGTCTCTGCCCGACAGGCGCAGCAGGAGACGATAGGCCGTCAGGAAGGGCCCCATGAGACCCGCCTTGTAGAACAGGCGTGCGAGCCAGAGCTTGCGCGCCGCCGACCCCTGCGTGAGGGCGGCGTGCAGGCTCATGTAGGGAGACCTTCGCCAGGTGGGAAAGTGCTCGTCAAGGTAGCCCGTCGTGGCACGCAAGCCCTCCCTGAGGGCGCGCCCGTCACCGCAGGAGAGCCTGAAGGACATGGAGACGCCCAGGTGCAGGAAGGCCGTGGCGTCCAGGGACGCCAGGAGGCCCTCTGAGGCCCCGCCCCTCTCAAAGAGCTCCCTGACCTCAAGCAGGGCTACCCGGACGCTCTGAACCTGAGCCGGCGTCACGCTGTTGATCATGGAGCCACGCCTGATCAGGTAGTTGTAAGGGGCGTCGCCGGTAAACGCCACCGGGCGCCTCGACGCGAGATAGGCCAGCTGGCTGAGCATGACGTCCTCGAGGATGGCGGGCGGCTCCTCGAGCCGGCCCATGCGTCTTAGAAGCTCGGCGCTAAAGCACTTGTTCCAGGCGGCGGGGTTGATTCCCACGAGACGCCCTGGCTCTTGGCGTGCGAGAAAGGGGGGCAGCGGATCGGCCATCTCGACGGAGAGGACCCTGCCGTCCTCCTCGGCCACGCGCCTGAAGCCGCAGACGACGACGTCGGCACCTTCGCGCAGGGCGGTCGCATGGAGGCTCTCGGCAAACGTCGGTTCGACGAAGTCATCGCTGTCAACGTAGGTGACGTAGGTCCCGCGTGCGACCTCGGTGCCGCTCCAACGGGCCGCCCAGAGGCCTCCGTTGGCCTTGTCGACGACCCTGATGACGTCCGGGCGCCGCCGCTCGTAGTCGCGCAGCACTGCCAGGCAGCCGTCAGGCGAACCGTCGTTGACGCCGATGACCTCTATGCCGTCGAGCGTCTGCGCCAGCAAGGAGTCAAGGCAGCGCTTCAGGTAGCGCTCGGTCTTGTAGCAGGGGACGACGATGCTCAGCTTTGGTGGTGCGTCGTGTGCCATCCGTCCGACCCTCCCGTGTGGTTTGCTCCCGTCGTACAATCACAATCGTCCCTATGGTAGCGTGTGCAGACGGAAGAACGACCTTGGGAGGACCCTTCATGCCAGTGAGCGGACCGAGCGTCGCCGTCGTCATGTCAACGTATAACGGGGCCGACCATCTCGTCGAGCAGCTTGAGAGCGTGCTCGGGCAGGACGTGGGCGCCTTGTCGGTCCTCGTGCGCGACGACGGATCCTCGGACGGGACGCTCGAGCTGCTGAGGTCCTACGCGAGCGCGGGGAACGTCGAGCTTGTCAAGGGCGAGAACCTGGGGGTCACCCGGTCGTTTTTGGACGCCCTCTCGCGCGTCCCTCGATCGGTTGAGTACGTGGCCCTCTGTGACCAGGATGACGTCTGGCATGCCGACAAGCTCTCGCGCGCCCTGGACGTCCTCGAGGCCAAGGGCCGTGACCTGCCGCGCCTGTACTGCTCCGAATACACCTTCTGTGACGCCGACATGCGGCCGCAGGGCCGCTCGCGGCTCAATCGCATCGGCGTCGACTTTCCCAAGATGCTCTTCGAGAATCGCGGCTCGGGCAACACGATGGTCCTCAATCGGAGGCTCGTCGACCTGGTGGTCGAGGCGGGGCCCGACGACGTGTACTGCCATGACTGGTGGATCGCGCTTGTCGCCACGGCGGTGGGCGAGCTGACGTACGATGACGTCTCGACGCTCGAATACCGGCGAACGGGGTCCAACGCCAGCCCGACGGGGTCGGGGGGGCTGCGGCTGCTGCGCTATCGGGTGCGCACCTTCTTGCAGAGGGGGCAGCTCGACGACGTGACGAGGCAGCTGGGCAAGCTTGAGGCGGTCTTTGGCGAGCGCATGGACGCCCGGCGCAGGGACCTGCTAAAGCGGGCGCTCAGAGGCGGGCGTCTGACCAAGGCGCTGACGCCGCTGCGTTTGCGGCAGACGCTAGCGGGCGAGCTCGCCCTGAGGGTCCTCTTCCTCGCGGGGCTCCTCTGACGCCTGCGCCCTCGCTTCCTCGTGTTCGAGGCGTTCGAGGGCGATCTCCTGCGCGAGCTCGTTGACCTTGTCCTTGAGCCTCGAGATCTCGCTGGCGTTGGTGAAGGCCTTCCAGAACAAGAGGACGATCACGGCCAAAAAGACGAAGTTGCTCGCGGACATGAAGCCGAGCGCCTGCGACGCCATCACCGCTATCTGGGGAAAAATGGCCAGCACCACCAGCACGGCGGCGAGCACCATCCAGAAGATGGCGTCCTCCACCAGGATGCGCTCCCTCCTCACGCGGTTGGAGATGACGACGAACGCAAGCAGGGCGCCGAGGACCAGCAGAAGCCTGAGCTGAAGGGGGAGCATGCGGGACACCTATCTAAGAAAGCGGAGCATGATGATGGACAGGCAGGTACGGGCCATGTACTTGAGCACGTTGCCCAGCTTGAGGTAGCTTTCGCCGCCCTGACGCTCTCGCATGGAGGCCTGTATCTCGACGACGGCGCCCTGTTCGCGCGCGACGAGCGCGATGGTGTCAGGCTCGGGGGCGCAGTCGAAGCCCTGGGCGAAGAGGCGTATCATCTGCCGGTCGTACATGCGCATGCCGCTGGTCGGGTCCGTGATGACGGCGCCCGTCGTGATTCGTATGAGCAGGGTGATCAGGCGCGAGCCCGCGCCTCGCGCCCCGGTTGGCCTCACGCTGCCGTCAAGGTAGCGCGAGGCTATGGCGACATGCGCGCCGCCCTCCTCGAGGGCGGCCGCCAGCTGCGGGATGTAGCGGGGCAGATGCTGACCGTCGGCGTCAAACTGCACCACAGCGTCATACCCGTGACGTTGGGCGTACTTCATCCCCGTCTTGAGCGCGGAAGTGAGGCCCGTGTTCACCGGCAGGTTCGCGACGCGCGCCGCGCAGCGGCGAGCCACCTGCGCCGTGCGGTCCCGCGAGCCATCGTTGACGATGAGGCAGTCAACGTCCGGACAGGCTTGCACAAGCATGTCCACGGTCGCGAAGAGGCACTGCTCCTCGTTGAAGGCCGGGACCACGGCAAGCACTCTCATGTACATGACCCTTTCGTCTCACGTTGACGTCGATAGTCTAGCACGGCATGACGCCTACCTGACGATCTCGTAGAGCGCGCCCGCCTCGGAGCTGACGACACGGGCAAACCCCGGCGTCTGTGGGCCTATGGAGCGTATGCCAAGAAACAGCGACTCGTCGTAGTCGTCCCTCAGGTCGACGAAGCCGCTCGTCTCCTCCGTCCCGCGCAGGACGAGGACGTAGCGCGCGTCAAGGCGCCGCACCGCCTCCTGGACGTCCTGGTCGGTGGCATAGGCGGCCAGGCGCGTGCGGATGACCTCGCTCTCGGGCGACTCGGCCGACGAGCCAAAGCCGGTGAAGGTGCGATACAGGACGCGTATGCCATGGGCGCCGTAGGCCAGGAAGCTCCCGTCCATGGGGTCGTTGATGACGAGGGACCCCGTGGGGACGCGCTCGGCGACGGCCGCGAGCAGCTCCTGCTCCTGCTTGTCGAGGGGGGTGTCAAAGGCGTAGGTCGCGACGGCGTTTGACCGGTAGTCCCCAAAGGTCGTGCGAACGCTCTTGGGCCAGTCCTTGCGCTCGTCGTCCTTGTGCCTCTGCACCTCCTCGGGACTCAGCTGCAGGCGCAGGCCCGCAAGATTGAAGCTGGGCATGAAGGTGATGATGGCGAAGCCGGCCGCCAGGACGGCGACGACGCGGCGAGGGTGCGCCGGCCTGCCAACGACGCGCCCGTAGGCGTCGGCCGCGCGCAGCGCGACCTCTCGGACCCAGACGAGGCCCTGAGTCGCAAGGGGAATGGCGGCGATGGCGCAAAGGGCGGCGAGGCGCATGGGGTCGGTGTACCAGAAGCCGGCGAGCAGCTGCTTGATCGGTCCCGAACGCGTGGCGCTGACGAACATGATGAGACAGGCGGCGGCATATGAGGCGCACAGCCAGCGATACGGGCGCCGGTGCAGGCAGCGCACGAACCCGGCGACCACGAGGGCGGCCAGGAGGGGCTGGCAGGCGACCTCGCTGTCAAAGCCAAAGTTGTATGACAGGACGAGGATGTTGACGAGCTCCTGAAAGGTCCAGGAGAAGGGGGGCCACCTATGGCTCACGGTGGCCTGAAACGCGGGAAGGTGATAGCAGACGAGCCAGACGCCCGCGAAGACGCCCGCGAAGGCGGCGCAGCACAGGAGCCGTTGGGGTCGCGGCAGGCCCGCATCCTCGCAGACGTCCCAGATGCGCGACACGCAATGGGGGGCGAGCAGGACCGCACAGGAAAACAGGGTGTTGGGGTGGCACAAGGCGAGGCCGGCCACGCAGAGCGTCAGCAGCGCCGCCGCCCGGAGCCTCTCACCGGCGCCCGGTCCCTTCGAGACGAGGTGGACAAAGAGCGCCATGGCGCTCGGCATGAGGGCAAAGCCGGCGACGTTGGCGTATAGGGGCCCAAAGGTGAGCATGTTCCAGGGAAAGGACACAAAGGCAAGGCAGCAGAGGAGCCCTGCGCGAGGGGCGCTCGCGTCATCGGGAAAGATCGTCGAGATGAGGGCGAGCGCCGACAAGGGAAAGCCAAGGCAGGCGATGACGAACATGGAGGCATTGATCACCACGGGCGTCGCGACGCCCGTGGCCTGGCAGACCAGGGCGCAGAGCACGTGCCATGCCGCAGGGTAGAACCCCGAGGTCGAGATGGGGGCTATGGCCGCGTCGGCGGCCGAAAGGTAGGGACTCGCGCCCAGGGAGGAGAGGTGGCCCGAGTCGGCCATCGCCTGGATGAGGTCAAGGTGCCAGGTGACGTCATAGGCCTGAAACACCACGTCGGGCGACCCCAGCCTCAGGATGAGGAGGTTCCAGCCGAGAAGGCCGCCGGCCAGGGCATATAGCGGGGGTAAGGTCGTTGCCAGGGCGGGAAGGCAGAGCGCGGGCCCCCTCTCGTGCAGGCAGGCGAGCGTCAAGAGCCCGATAAGCGTCGAGCCGCCCAGGACGAGCCCCGCAGGCGCCGTGACGCCCGCCAGCGCGAGCGCCTGGCCCACGAGCGCGAGCAGCGACAGGCTCACGAGGGGGGAGAGGCAGACGGACCACGAGCGCGTGGCGCCCAGGCCGCGCAGGACCAGATAGCCGGGGAGCAGTAGAAAGGCGCAGAGCGCCAGGGAGGCCACGACGAACGAGGACCACATGCGAACCACCTCCATGAGCACCACGATGACTCCTGTGCGTCAGCCTAGCATACGCGCTCAAGGGGGTGCCTCGCGACCGTCTCGGCCGGACCTTCTGAGTTCTCCTCAGATTGTTGGCCCCGACGGGCCTCTCTTAGGCTAGAATGACACTCGTGGCCTACGGTCACATGTATCGCGCTTAGGCGCAGCGTTCTGCCCCTCGGGGCAAGAAAGAAAGGCACGACATGGCACAGGGTACTGTCAAGTGGTTCAATCCCGACAAGGGCTACGGCTTCATCTCTCGCGAGGACGGCGACGACCTGTTCGTCCACTACTCCGAGGTCAAGATGGACGGCTTCAAGACGCTGGACGAGGGCCAGGCTGTCGAGTTTGACATCACGCAGGGTCAGAACGGCAAGCTCCAGGCTTCCAACGTCAAGAAGATCTAAGTCTCTTACATCAAGAGCATTCTGAAGGGGAGGCCCCATCGTGGCCTCCCTTTTGCATGCGCAGGCGACGAGCGGGGCGACTTCGGCGCGTGAGGCCCCCGGTGAGCGACAAGGAGTTGGTGCATGGCTGACGAGCGGCTCAAACAAGAGGTCGACGAGTACGTCGATGAGGTGTGGGAGGACGTCGTCGAGGACATACGCTCCCTGGTGAGGATCCGCTCCGTCGAGGACCTCTCGCATGCCACGGCAGCAGACCCCTGGGGTCCCGCCTGCCACCGGGCGCTTCGTCAGGCCCTCGCGATCGCCGAGCGCCTGGGCCTTGAGGCCCATGACTGCGAGGGCCGCATCGGCTATGCCGACCTGCCCGGCCGCTCCGAGCGCTATCTGGCCACCATCTGCCACGCCGACGTCGTGCCCGAGGGCCGGGGCTGGACGTTCGACCCCTTTGACGTGACGCGCAAGGACGCATGCCTCGTGGGCCGCGGCGTGCTGGACGACAAGGGGCCCCTCGTGCTCAGCCTCTACGCTGCGCACTTCTTCGTCCGGCGGGCGCTACGCACGGGCGAGCGCCTGCCGCTCACCCTCCGAGCCATCGTGGGCTCGGAGGAGGAGACGAGCATGCGTGACGTCGCCTACTATCTCGAGCGTCACCCCCAGCCCGAGTTCCTCTTCACGCCCGACGCCGACTTCCCGCTCATCTGCGGCGAGAAGGGCGTCTTTCAGGGTCGCTTTTGCTCCGTCGCCACCGTGGGCGGGCATGACGCGCCCATCGAGAGCATGGACGGCGGCACCGTGCCCAACGCCGTCTGCGGGCGCGCCGAGGCGGTCGTGAGGGTGAGGGCGGCAGACCTTCCCGGTCGCGAGCGCATCGATGTCACGGACCTGGGCGACGGTCGCTCGCGCGTGGTCGCCCGGGGCGTCGGCGGGCATGCCTCGCTCCCCGAGGGCACGCTCAACGCCATCGGCCTCTTGTGGGCGTACCTGCTTGATGCGGGCGTCGTTCCCGAGGAGCTCGCGCCCTTTGCCGAGCTCGAGCTCAGACTGTGCGCCCAGGGCTTTGACGGCTCCTCTCTGGGGGTCGCCTGCTCGAACGACCGCTTTGGCCCCCTCACGCTCATCGGCGGGACGCTTCGCACGGAAGGGGGGCATCTCGTGCAGACCTGTGACTGCCGCTACCCCGACGCCATCGACGCGCACGCCCTCGAGCGGGCGCTCGCACGGCAGGCCCAGGCGCGCGGCGCCAGCTTCGTCGTCACCGGCGTGAAGCCGCCCTTCCACATCGACCCCGAGAGTCCCGAGCTGCGCTGCCTGCTCGACACCTATGACGAGTTCAGAGGCACGACGTCTCGCGCCAAGGTCATCGGCGGCGGCACCTACGCCCGCAAGTTCATGAGGGCCTGCGCCTTCGGGCCTCATGAGCCCGCGGACCCCCTGCCCTCGTGGGCGGGCCCCGAACATGGGGCCGACGAGGCCATCGGCGAAGGAACGCTCAGGCGTGCCCTCAAGATCTACATCGTGTCAATCTCGCGACTCATGCGCCTGCATGCCCAAGACGGCCGTCGCAATGGCTGACGAGCTCGCGTCCCTTGAGCCGTATGAGCGCTGCCGGCTCTGTTGTCCTTGAGGACGTAGGTGCCGTCCGTGATGGTCGAGCCCCTCTCGGCGGTGAGCGCGGTCTTGAAGCCGGTCATCGTGAGCGTGCCCGCGCCCGTGGGGGGGGCGCCGCCCTTGAGGACGATGCCGTCCACGCCGTTGTCGCTACCGGGGGCCTGCGCGCCGGCGGCCGCAACGGAGCGCGTCGCGCCCGCGGGGACCTCGCGCCTGCGCGTGGCTCGCTGCGCCCTGCACTTCTGGGAGGAACCGCCCATCTCGGGCGAGGCGGGCTCCGGCGCCATCTTCTTCACGGGCTGCCCCTTGCGCTGCGTCTTCTGCCAGAATCACGGCATCTCCCAGGAGGGCTTTGGCCTCGAGGTGTCCTGCGAGCGGTTGGCGGCCATGATGCTCGAGCTCGAGGCTCAGGGTGCGCTCAACATCAACCTGGTGACGCCCCTGCACTTTGCGCCTCAGGTCAAGCTCGCCGTGCGCGCCGCCCGCGCGGCGGGGATGAGCCTGCCTGTGGTGTGCAACACCTCGGGCTACGAGACGGAGGAGGTCGTCTCGCTGATGTCGGACGTCGTGGACGTCTGGCTCACGGACTTCAAGTACGCGTCCCGCGAGCTGGCGGGTCGTCTCTCGCACGCCGCCGACTACCCCCTCGTCGCCGAGCGGGCCCTCCTTCGGATGCTCGCGGGGCTCAGGGGGCGCGGGGGCCGGCGACTTGGCGAGGACGGGCGCATGCTCCAGGGCGTCATCGTGCGCCACCTGGTGATGCCCGGGCAGACGGACGACTCGCTCAGGGTGCTCGATCGCGTCTGGGCGCTCGGCGGCAACGAGCTGGACCTTTCGGTCATGAACCAATACACTCCCAACGAGCGCTGCCGCCGCGAGGGGGGAGACCTCGGGCGCGCGGTGACGGACGAGGAGTACGAGCGCGTTCTTGACCATGCCGACGACCTGGGCTTTGAGCGCCTATGGTGGCAGCAGGGCGGCACGGTCTCGGAGAGCTTCGTCCCCGCCTTTGACGCGACGGGCGTGCGCGGGGCGGAGCTGGGACGACAAGACGTCGGACAGGATGGGGGCAGCCATGAGTGACATGCCGGACGCAGGCCCGCTCTCGGACGAGGAGCGCGCGGAGCTCCAGAGGCTGCGCGCCGAGCGGGCGAGACGCCTTGACGCCGAGCGCGCTCGCAAGGAGCGCCTCGAGCTTCAGCAGCTCAAGGAGGAGCGCGCAGAGGCCGCGAAGGACGAGCGCATCCGCGAGCTGCGCCGACGCAACGCGAGGCTCATGGAGCCCGACGACGAGCTCAACATGCCGTTGGGGCAGAAGGTCGTGCTGGGCGCCATCCTGATCGTCGCCTTGGCCCTCCTGCTCATGATGCTCCTCAACCACTGAGGCCGCGGACGTCCCCTGAGGGGCCGCCCCTCACGTCCCGTGCGTCCCGACGTGCTACGCTGGTGTCCGTAACGACCGCCTGACGGTCATGACGCCACGAGAGAGGGCCCGCGCCCATGGCATTGACAGACACCACCACGCCGCATGACGTGGCGCTCAACACCGACCTGTACGAGCTGACGATGGCCCAGGGCTTCTGGGAGTCGGGTATGCTCGACGTCCACGGCTGCTTCACGGTCTTCTTCCGTGACAACCCCTTCGGCGGGGGCTACGCCGTCGCCTGCGGCATGGGACAGATCGCGGACCTCGTCCGTAACTTCGTGTTTGACGAGGCGTCCATCGCCTATCTCGCCTCGCTCGAGGCGCCGTCCGGCGGCCCCCTGTTCAAGCGGGGCTTCCTTGACTATCTGCGCGACTTTCACCTGCGCGTGAGCGTCTGGTCCGTCGCCGAGGGCGAGCTCGCCTTCCCGCGCGAGCCCCTCGTGCGCGTCGAGGGTCCCATCATCGACTGCCAGCTCCTCGAGACGGCCCTGCTCAACCTTGTCAACTTCCAGACGCTCGTCGCCACGAAGGCGTCGCGCGTCGTGTACGCCGCCGAGGGCCACCCCGTGTCCGACTTTGGCCTCAGGCGCGCCCAGGGCCCTGACGGTGGCCTCGCGGTCGCCCGCGCGTCCTACGTGGGCGGCGCGTCGTCCACCTCAAACGTGCTCGCCGGCAAGGTCTACGGCATTCCCGTCTTTGGCACGCATGCCCATTCCTGGGTGATGGCGTTTCCCACCGAGCTCGACGCCTTCCGCGCCTTCGCCGCCTCGAGCCCCAAGAACTGCGTCCTGCTCCTTGACACGTACGACGTGCATCAAGGCATCAAGAACGCCGTCGTCGTCGCCCGCGAGATGGAGGAGGCCGGTGAGCATCTGGCCGCCGTGCGCATCGACTCGGGGGACCTCGCCAAGCTCTCCAAGGAGACGCGACGGGCCTTTGACGAGGCGGGCCTGCCCTCCGTGAAGATCTCGGCGTCAAACGACCTCGACGAGTACACGATTCAGTCGCTCTTTGCCCAGGGGGCGCCCATCGACTCCTTCGGGGTGGGAACGAAGCTCGCCACCTGTGACCCGCAGCCGTCGCTGGGAGGCGTCTACAAGCTCTCGGCAACGCGCCCGGCGGCGTCGGCGGCCTGGGAGCCTGTCATGAAGCTCTCGGAGATGTCCTACAAGCGCACCATCCCCGGCATCCAGCACGTCAGGCGCTACGTTGACGCCTCGGGCTGCCCGGTGGGCGACATGATCGTCGACGACGCCTACGACATGGGCGGAACCCTCATGGTCGACGCGGTGGACGACCTCGCGAGCTTCGACCTCGCGGGGTATGAGGCCCATGAGCTTCTCGTGGAGCTCGTGCGCGAGGGGCGTGCGGTGGGCGAGGGCGAGGGCATCGAGGCCGCCCGCACGCGCTGTCGCGACGCGCTCATGCACCTGGACCCCGCCGTGCGACGCTTTCTCAACCCGCAGATATACCCGGTGGGCATCGAGGAGGGGCTTGCCCGCGTGAGGCGCGAGCTCGCCCTGCGTGAGCACAGCGGCTCACGGCGCGGGTAGGGCGGCTCCCGGCGCCTCACGATGGGCTGCCGCGCCCTGGTCTCTGATACAATGCAGAAGGTCTATGGAGTGGCGCGCCACGCGCGCCGCGTTCGTCAAACGAAGGAGCAAGCGATGCCCGATACGCTCGAAAATCTGGTCAGGGAAGCCATCCGCGCCGCCCAGCAGGCGGGCGACCTTCCCCCATTCGAAGTGGATGACTGCGGGCTGGAGCGACCCGCCGACACGACGAACGGCGACTGGTCGAGCACCGTGGCGATGCGCTCCGCCCGTCTTGCCCACCTGGCCCCCGCCAAGATCGCCGCGGCCATCGTCAAGCACCTGCCTCCCAACGACGCCGTGGCCACGTGCGAGGTCGCCGGCCCCGGCTTCATCAACTTCTACCTGAGCGCCTCCGCCAACAACGAGGTGTTTCGCACCATTCGCGCCGCCGGCGCCGACTGGGGCAAGGTCAACGTGGGCGACGGGCTGAGCCTCCAGGTCGAGTTCATCTCGGCCAACCCCACCGGCCCCCTGCACGTGGGCCACGGCCGCTGGGCCGCCATCGGCGACTCGCTCTGCAACGTGCTCGAGCATGCCAACTTCAAGGTCCAGCGCGAGTACTACATCAACGACCATGGCAGCCAGATGGACGTCTTCGGCCATTCCGTCGCCCTCAGGTACCTGCAGCTTGACGAGGTCATCAGGAAGCAGGGCCTGAGCCTGGACGAGGCTGCGGCGGAGCTGCTCGCCGACCGCGAGCGCTACGTGGACGACGACCTCGACGCGCATCCTGAGCTGCACCCCTACATGGACGCCTTCAACGAGGCGCTGGGCGGCAACTCCTATGGCGGGGATTACATCATCGACATCGCCAAGGAGTTCTATGCAAAGGACGGCGACGCGTGGGTGTCCGTCAGCCCCGAGGTGCGTGACCCCGAGTTCCGTGAGCGCTCCTATCAGGCCATGCTCGACCGCATCAAGGCCACCTGCCACACGGTTCGCTGCGACTTTGACGAGTGGAAGAGCGAGCGCAGCTTCTACCAGAAGGGCGAGGACGGCTCCACGCCCATCGACCGCGCCTTCCAGAACCTCCGCGAGAAGGGCTACGTCTACACCTCCGAGGACGGCGCCCTCTGGTTCAAGTCGACGGCCTTTGGCGACGACAAGGACCGCGTGCTCATCAAGAGCAACGGCGAGTACACCTACTTCGCCTCCGACGTGGCCTACTGCCTCGACAAGTTCGAGCGCGTGGACTACGAGATCAACATCTGGGGCGCCGACCACCATGGGTACATCAAGCGCGTCCAGTCCGTCGCGGACGCCTTCGGCTATCCCGGCAAGTATGAGGTCCTGCTGGGCCAGTTCGTGAACCTCCTGCGCAACGGCGAGCCGGTCCGCATGTCCAAGCGCAAGGGCACGATGGTCACCTTTGACGAGCTCATCGAGGAGGCGGGCGTAGACGCCACGCGCTACACGCTCATCAGCCGCTCGTCCAACCAGACCATCGACTTCGACATCGAGGCCGTCAAGCAGAAGGACAACTCCAACCCGGTCTATTACGTGCAGTACGCCCACGCGCGCATCTGCTCCATCCTGCGCAAGGCCGCCGGCGTCTCTGAGGATGAGGCCCTGCGGCTGGGCATGGACGAGGTCGCGCGGCGCGCCATCGGCGATGACTGCGACCTTTCGCTGCTCACCGACCCCACCGAGGCCGCCCTGGCCCGCAAGGTCTCAGAGTTCCCCGAGCTCATCGCCGGCTGCGCCCGCGACCGCGCCCCGTTCCGCATCACGCACTTCTGCGAGGAGCTGGCGAGCGCCTATCATGGCTTCTACGCCAACTGCCAGGTGCTTCCCAGCGAGGGGCGCCCGGTGGACGCCGCGCTCTCGCGTGCCCGCCTTGCCGCCTGCGACGCCGTGCGCATCAACCTCGAGGTGGCCCTCAGGCTCATCGGCGTCAACGCCCCCGAGGTCATGTAGGCCTGCGACCGCCATCAGCGCATGACCAGGGCCCCCGGACGCATGTCCGGGGGCCTCGTGCACGAGGGGGCGAGGATCAGGCGCTACCGGCATCCTGTCCGGGAGGCAAAGCGCGGGTTCGCGACGCGAGCGCGGACGCCGAACTCGTCCCTGAGCGTCTCGAAGGCGCGAAGCACCTCGTCGGGCACGTCCACGTGGGCGATGAAGCCCCTGCCGGCCGGCCCGTAGCCTTCTGGCGTGTCATGCAGGCGGGGTATCTCCCCCATGAGCAGGCTGACGTATCGCCCTATGTCCCAGCTGCCGTGCGGCTCTCGCGCATAGGCAAGCTCGCCGTCGCGTTCGACGACGTGCGCGTCGTAGGTCGCAAAGTTGACGACCCTCACCTGCGGGGCGTGCAGGGCGAGGCCGGCGGCCATCCGGCGCTGCATGGTGGCGTCCTGGCAGATGATGAGGCTGTCGTGGGGAACGTCTCGGGCCTTGAGGAGCGCGAGGAGGTTGGTGACGTTATTGCCGCAGTTGGTCGACGCGGTCTCGAGCAGGTCGGCATGAAGCCCGTAGGCGGCGGCCAGGTAGCAATCAAAGATCTCCGCCTCGCAACGCCCGGCGGTCGTGACGTCGGGACGTTCCGCCTGAACGCGCCGGCGCAGCGCCTCGGTGGTGTGGCCCACGCCTCCGACGATGGCGTAGGCGCGCGCGACGTCTTCCCGCATCGCATGGGCGAGGACGTCCGCCCCCGCGAGGATGCTCCCGCCAAAGAGGACCATGACGTCAGCGCGCGGGACGCCCAGAGACTCGCGCAGCCTGTCTTGCGTCAGGGCGGAAACGTCACGGGGCCCGCAGAACCTGCCGAGCATGTTGACGCAGTCCGCCTTGAGTTCCACGGCGTTCCTCTCGGGAGGGAAAAAGACGGACGCGCCCAAAGGGCGCGTCCGCGTCAGAGTCATGGTGGAGATGAAGGGGTTCGAACCCTCGGCCTCAGCGTTGCGAACGCTGCGCTCTCCCAGCTGAGCTACATCCCCGTGCGCGGTGCACAAGGGGTAGTATCGCAATTCCGGCGTGGGCTGTCAACACTCGCGGGGCTCATGCGCACTTTCCCACGGGAGCTATGTCACGCCAGTCGTCGAGCCAGAGGTCGGTGTTGCTACGCAGCTCATGGGGGTCCTGGTTGGCGTCGCCCGAGCGCACGCCGCACACGAGCGCGCCCGCGCGCCTTGCCGAGCGGGCCGCCGCCAGGATGTCCTCAAAGACGATGCACGAGGAGGGGCTGGCCTGGAGGAGCTCGGCCGCCCTGAGGTAGATGTCGGGCTCGTCCTTGGTCACGCCCAGCTCGCCCGCATGGACGCGCACGTCAAAAATCTCGTCCAGGTCAACCGAGCGCATGGCGTCGAGCACGCCGCGTCCGTTGGTGGTGGCAAGGGCGACGGGGACGCCCCGGTCCCTCAGGGCTCGGATGTATGCGTACGCGCCGGGGCGCAGCGTCGCCCTCGTCTCGTACAGGGCCCTTGCCATACGCTCCCATTCAAGGCAGACGTCCTCCACGGATTCGGGCAGCCCGTAGCGCTCGATGGTGTAGCGGGCGCCCGCCGCAAAGCCCAGGATGTTGAGCCGGCGCGAATACTCGACGTCCATCGCGATGCCGCGCGCTCCCAGAAACGCCCTGTCCACCTCATGCCAGAGGGGGGCGGTCGTTGCGATCGTGCCGTCAAAGTCAAAGATGGCGGCCTTGAAGGTGGGGGGCCAGAGATGACGAACGTCTTGTCCTGCCGATGGCGTCACGAGGCTCCTCTCTCATGTCACGACCGCGTTGTCGTCCCACCAGTCTATCAGAGTCAGCCCCTCCGGCCCGCTGGTCGAGGGGTTGCGCGCCTGTGGCATGACGTCTGATATCCTCAGGAGGACCTCTGTCACGACACATCCCAGCGAGAAGGGAACGCAATGACCGACCCCGACATCAAGGACCAGGTACGCGCCTACGTCGATTCCATTTGGGAGGACGCGGTGCGTGACCTGGGAACGCTCGTCTCCATTCGCTCCGTCGAAGACCTGAGCCAGGCCGAGGAGGGCAAGCCCTACGGCCCCGAGTCCTATCGCGCGCTCAAGGCCGCCGTCGACATCGCCGGTCGTCTGGGCCTGGACGCCCATGACTGCGACGGCCACATTGGCTATGCGGACCTGCCGGGCGCCAGCGAGCGTCAGATCGCGATGATCGCCCATACCGACGTGGTCCCCGAGGGCACCGGCTGGACCTACGACCCGTTCACGCTGACGCGTAAGGACGGGATGTTGATCGGCAGGGGCGTCCTGGACGACAAGGGGCCGTTCGTCCTCTCGCTCTACGCTGCCAAATATTATGCAGACCAGGTGCGTCGTACGGGCGAGCCCTTGCCCTACACGCTGCGCGTCATCATCGGAAACAACGAGGAGACCGAGATGGCCGACGTGGAGTGGTATCTCGAGCACTTCCCCCAGCCTGAGTTCTGCTTCTCGCCCGACGCGAACTTCCCGCTCATCTGCGGCGAGAAGGGCGGCTACTCCGCCACCATACGCTCCAAGGCCATAGCCGACGTCATCGTCAGCTTCGAGGGCGGCACGGTGGGCAACGCCGTGGCGGGCGAGGCGACGGCGCTCGTCAGGGCGCAGGCCTCAAAGCTGCCCGCCACCGATCGCATCGACGTCGAGGACGCCACGGACGGCCTCGTGCGACTGACCGCCCACGGCATCGGAGCGCACGCCTCGACGCCGCAGGGGTCCGTCAACGCCATCGGACTTCTCGTTTCCTACCTGCTTGAGCATGGGCTCTGTTCCGAGGCCGAGCGGGACTTCCTCGAGCTGGAGGCGCTCGTCTTTGGCTCGACGGACGGCTCGACGCTGGGCATCGCCGCGTCCGACGAGCTCTTTGACCCGCTGACCTGCATCGGAGGCACGATGCGCACGGTCGATGGCCACTTTGAGCAGACCATCGACTCGCGCTATCCCACCTCCATCACCAGCGAGCAGATCACCGAGCGCGTGGGGGCGCTGTGCCGCGCGCATCACTGCGAGCTCACGGTCGACCTTGACATGGTCCCCTGGTCAACGGACCCCAGCTCCGACGCCATCCGTGCCTGCGTGGGCACGTACAACGAGTACACCGGTCGCAAGGCCGAGCCCTTCACCATCGGCGGCGGCACCTATGCCCGTCACTTCAAGGCCGGCGGCGCCTTCGGGCCCAACGACCCGGCCTTCCCTCTGCCGGACTGGGTGGGCGCCGAGCACTCGGCGGACGAGGGCTTCGCGGAGGAGCAGTTCAAGCGTGCCCTGGAGATCTACATCGTCTCTCTGGGCAAGCTCATGGCGCTCGACTTCTAGAGGCGCGCCGTCCCTGCCTGTGCGCCGCGCGCAGCTCGCATGCCTGGCTTGTGGGGATATGGGTCTGGGACGTGGCAGGGTGTCTGGGGGCGCGACGGGGGTGTTTCACCTTGGTCGCGCCCCGTCATATTCACCGGTTCCATTGTCCGGTCACGGCCGAGGGCCGATCCCACGACCTCACCGGCGCGCGGCGCTGCCGCCGCGTGCCGGTGAACGTCCGCCGAACGACATGGCGTCAGACGCTAGGCGTCAGGCTCACCCTCGAGCGAGCGCATGACGCCGATGAGGACGTCGTCCGGATGGAGCGTGACCAGGGTGCTGACGAAGCTTCGGGCGACGGGAAAGACCTCGGCGTCCACCGAGGCGCGCATGCACGAGAGGAACGACGCGGTCATCTGCTTTGTGGGAGCGACGGGAATGCCGGCACCCTCCAGCAGCGAGGCGGTCTCATCGTGACTCAGGTCCTGGCGAAAGGTGTCGGGGTGCTGGGCGGCAAGCGCCGCCAGCTCCAGGGCCGCCAGGGGAAACGAGCCCTTGAACGCGGCGATCGAGCTGTGATAGGCGGCCTGGGCGGCGAGGATGTTGCCCTTCTGCCACTGGAAGGAGGCCATGCGGTAGTAGCCGATGCCCAGGCCCTCCAGGTCGTGGGCGCGAAGGAGCAGCACCTTGAGCGCCTCGATGGCCTCGTCCGTGTCGCCCCTCTCCTCCAGGCAGCGCACCAGATGGAGGAAGCCGCGATGGTCGAGCGGGGCCAGCTCGACGAGCCTGCGCGCGTGACGGCAGGCCTCGTCGCTGTCACCCAGGGCGAGCCGCGCGCTCGAGCAGATGAGATGACACTCAAAGTAGCCGTCGGGGACGAGCATGATCGACGTCTCGGGCGGGGCAAACAGGCGGTTGTAGAGAGCCCGGTCAACGTAGCTGCCAAAGTAGCGCCACTCGATGCCCTCCGCGTCATCATAGAGCCCCCTGCCGTCAACCTCGCCGAGCGCGCGCTCGCAGCGTTCGAGGGCGGCTCGAGGGTCATGGCGTGCGAGGCTCTCGCGCCCGGCTGCGGCCGCGCGCGAGAGGGCGTCCCCGCTGACGAACTCCTCGGCGATGGCCAGCGGCTCGTTTGACAGCCTCCCGTCGATGAGCCCGCGCACGGTGCGCTCTGCGGCGCTGCGGACGTCGGGGTCGGGATCGTCGCCCGCAAGCTCAAGGATCGTGCCCACGTTTCGCGCGGTGGCGTCCTTGTCGACGTCATGGCTCACGAGACGTCGCAGGATGTCGGTGGCGATCAGGGAACGCTTGTCCGCCTCCTGGATCGCGAGGCCATAGACGCTCTGACAGCCAAGGTCGTGCGCCTGCCGGGGCGGGAGCCTGCGGGAGGAGAGCGAGGGCGACTCATGGCGGCGGGGCGGGCAGAAGCGCGCCTCGTTGAGCGAGAACGACTGCTCGACGGGCCTCAGCATGCCCCGCTCGCGTCGGATCACGGGAACGAAGCGGCGGTACACGCGCTCGAAGTCGCTGACCTTGGCAAGGTCGTGCGCCAGGTCGATCTGGGAGAAGCGCCCGCGGTCAAAGTCAACGGAGAGGTAGCACCAGTGGCGGTTGGCGGTGTCAAGCGTGGCCGCGACCCATACGTGTCGCACCTTCGTCGAGGCCCGGAACGCCTCGGCGGCGAGCAGGATTGCGAGGCGCTGGGCGTAGGCGGAGGCGGCCTTGCGGCGCATCTCGCGGGAGCTTGTCACGACGCCCAGCTGGTCCACAAGCATCGAGGCCGGAAAGACACGGTCGGGCGTCATGGCGAACTCGATGGCGACGTTGCCGTCCGCCACGTTGGTCCTGAACGAGGCCTCCAGGCGATAGGGGAGCACGAGCGACTCTATGGCGTTCGAGATCTGACGCCGGGTCGCCCACTCGCCGTCGGGCACCTCGCCCTCCAAGAGCTCGCCCGCCTCGTCGATGGGCCTGGCCTGGGCGCAGACGTGCCTCAGGACCAGCTCGTTGGCCTCGTAGCAGTCCTCCTCGCTCGCTGACGACTCGAGGTACTTTGAGCAGAAGACCAGCTGGTTGAGGGCCGCCTCAAGGCCCAGGACGCGCAGCCGGGCGAGATAGGCGACGGGACCTGGCGCCATGCGCAGGTAGAAGAGGCCCGACCTGCCCAGCAGGACGACCTTGAGCTGCGGAAGCTCGACGTCATCCTTGAAGAGACCGGCCTCCTCGAGGCGGCGCGCGGCAAAGAGCTCCATCGGCGAGGGGACGAGGCGAGGCGTCGGACGAGACGCTTCCGCCTGCGCCGGCATCGCCAGCGACGCCCCCGCCGCAGGCGTCGGCGCCTCCCCGAGGGGGCGGGATTCGACGTCCTCGGCACCAGCCGGCGCCGCCTCGCGCGCTCGTATGTCTTTGACAAAGAGCTTGAGCTCGGCGAGGGGGTCGTCACTTCGCGCGAGCTGCGCGGCGAGGGATTCCAGGTCGAACTGGGACTGGGCCGTCGTCGTGACGTCGGCTGGCGACGAGCCTACATCCTGCCAGGGGCGCCCGTCCTGCGCGTCCGGGCCCTTGGGACAGAGCCCTGGCGTCGCGTGCCCGGCGACCCCGGCATCCGGGTGCGCCGAGCCGTCATCCGCGTCGTCCGCGTCGGAAGGGACAAGGCGCGAGGCGACGGACGGCCGCTCGTGGACGCCGCTTCTGAACAGCTCGAGCAGAATGAGGCACGCACATCCCAACGCCGACGCCACGATCCAGGCGACGCCGCCCCCGCCGGCCGCAAAGGCCACGCTCACGGCGAAGGCGACTCCCGTCACGAGCTCGACCAGCGCCAGCGACAACGACTGGCGAGCCGACGGGCCCTCCTGCGAAAAGGGTGATGTTGGCGCATGACGTGACATGGGACTCCGGGTCATAGGTGGCAGAGCGGGACGCTTCATGTGACCCTTATACCCAAGCCCCCGTCGCTAGGCGTCGCCGAGCTCCGTAGGCCAGACCGTGTCTGCGGGAGGCCTGGCGTTGCCGCTCTTGATGTCCTGCGGGATGGAGCCGTCGGATTGCATGAGCTCGTTGAGGGTCACGAACTTGTATCCCCGCGCCTGGAGCGCCTCGATGATCTTGGGCAGCGCCTCCAGGTCCTGCTCGCGAGGACCGCCCCCGTCATGCATGAGGATGATGGATCCCGGCACCACCCCGGCCGTCGCCTTGGAGACGATCGCGTCAACGCCGGGTCGCCTCCAGTCCTCGGAATCCTGGGTCCAGTGCACGGAGAGCGACAGAAGGCCGTTGGACCGCAGCCAGGTGGACTCCTTGAACTCTCCGTAGGGGGGTCTCAGGACCGTCGTCTCGACGCCCGTGGCGTTCTTGATGGCCTCAAATCCCTGACTCAGCTCGCCCTGCACGCCCGCGGCGTCGAGCTTCGTGAGCAAGGGATGCGTATGCGAGTGGCAGGCCACCTGATGCCCGTCGTCCACGACCGCCTTGGCGACGTTGGGCAGGCCTTGGACGTTCTGACCCAGCTCGAAGAAGGTGGCCTTGGCGTCGTACCTCTTGAGTATGTCAAGGTATGCCTGCGTGTATTGGGAGGGGCCGTCGTCAAACGTCAGGGCCACGAGCTTCTCGCCCCCGTCAGGCTTGGGATAATGCAGCTTGATGACGCAGTCCTTCTTCTCCTTCGTCGTGACCTGGGCCGTCTCGCCCGAGACCGAGCCGGTGCGGGTCTCGACCTCGCCGACCTGCCCCCACTGCGCGACGTAGGCCAGCGGGCCCTCGACGCCGTCCATCGTGAGCGCGGGCTGCTGCGTGGCGGTCTCGGCCGTGTACTGCTCGATCACGTCATCGCCGTCTGTGACGGTCACCTCGTCGCCCTTGGCGACGCGGTAGGCGCCTGCCTGCTCGTCCGTGAGCTCGGCGCCGTTGACGGTGGCGTTGAGCGGACGTCCGCCGCCCTCCTCGAGGACGGTCCCGCCGACCGAGACAAAGTTGCCCGCCTTGACCGAGACGCCGTTGTCGGCCATGAGCGCGGAGAGGGTCGTGCCGGGCCTGGCCTCGACCTGTTGGCCGTCAAGCGTGAGCGAGACGGGGCGGGTGAGCCAGACGTAGGCCCCGCCCGCCGCGATGAGCACCATGACGACCAGGGCCACGACGAGGGGGAGCTTGGAGCCTCCTCGTTCGGCCGCCCTGCGCGAGCCCTTCTCGGACGCCCCGTCGTAGCTTGACGCGGGGATGTAGTAGGCCTCCTGCGCGTCACGTCGGGGCGTGGGTCGGCCGTGCGTCCTGGTGGGGTGTGCGTGCGTCGACGGTGCCATGCCAGGTTTCCCTGCCTGCACGGCACCCGAGAAGTGCCGCGCGGCACCCCTCGGATGACGAGAGTCGCTTGTGTGTCCCTGCGTGTTGGCTGCCATCGACGCTCGATTCCGCCGCGCCGTCATGGCTCGTCGCGTATGACCCTGCGTGTGACGGGCGGCTGTGCCAGAAAAGTAAACGTGGTTGAACCCTATCATGCGACCGCCTCTGACGCAAGGTGGCGACTCCGCAAAATGGCTCGCGGACACGGCCATGCCCGCCTTTAGGGTGCCATGCCCGCCTTTAGGGCGTGGCCGAGGCGTGCCAGGTGAGCCGGACGAAGTCAGATGCGCCGGATGAACAGGCCGCTTCTGAGCTTTGGCTCAAACCAGGTCGACTTGGGCGGCATGAGCAGTCCGGCGTCGGACACGGCCATGAGCTCGTCGACCGAGGTGGGGTACAGCGAGAACGCCACGCCCTCGGGACCGGCCAGCTCCTCGAGGCGGCCGCTGCCCTCGATGCCGCCCACAAAGCGAATGCGCTCGCTGGTGCGGGGGTCGTCGATGCCCAGGAGGGGCGCGAGCACGCTCTCCTGGAGGACCTGCGCGTCAAGACGGGACACGGGGTCCGCCGGGTTGACGTCGGCCTGCGAGAGCTCAAGCTCATGCCAGGCGCCGTCAAGATACATGCCCACCCGTCCGTGCTCGCGGGGCACGGACGCGGCGGGCGCGGACGTGCCGACGACGTGCCCGACCTGGCGCATGAGGTCCATGAGCTGCCGGGGGGAGTGACCGTTGAGGTCGGCGACCACGCGGTTGTAGGCAAGGACCTTGAGCTGGCTGGCGGGGAAGAGCACGGCGAGAAAGAGGTCGCTCGCCCGCTCGCCGTCGTCCGTCCGTGCCCGTCGCCTCTCGACGCCCACGCGCACCGCGCTTGCGGCGCGGTGATGACCGTCGGCCACGTAGGCATGCGGGACGGTGGCGAAGGTGGCCCTGAAGGCCTCGACGGCGGCAGGGCGCGCGACGCGCCACACCGTCTGCCGCACGCCCTGCCCATCCGTGAAGTCGTAGAGCGGCGTGGCGCAGCTGGCCGCCTTGACCAAGGCGTCCAGGGCGACGTTGTCGGGATAGGTGAGGAAGATGGGCCCCGTCTGAGCTCCCGTGGCGCGAATGTGCTTGACGCGGTCCTCCTCCTTGGCCGCCGTGGTGTTCTCGTGGCGGCGAATCGTGTCGTCTTGGTACTCGTCGACGGAGCAGGCGCAGACGACGCCGGTCTGGGCTCGCCCGCCCTGCTCAAGACGGTAGAGGTAGTAACAGGGCGTCCTGTCGTCGAGCAGGGTGCCGTCCTGCGCCCGCGCCCGGAGGAGCTCGGCCGCCTTGGCATAGACCTCGGGCGCGTACATGTCCTGCTCGGGCGCAAAGTTGGTCTCGGGCCGGTCGATCCTGAGGAAGGACGTGGGGTGCGAGGTCACGTAGGATCGTGCCTGGGCGCGGTCGAACACGTCATAGGGAAGGCTCGCAAACGAGGCCGCCTTGCCCGGGGCGGGACGAAGGCAGCTGATGGGCTCTGCTCGCATGGGACGTCCTCCACATCTGTGACGATGACCGCACGTTGGCCGGGACGCCTCGCGGTGCCTGCCGGTACGTCAAGCATAGCTTCGAGCTATCATGGGACAATGATAATTTCCCGTTTGGTCACGCGCGCGGGCCGCAGCGCCGGACGCGCGGACGCGGGACTGCGAAGGGGGTTGGGCCATGGCGGAGCGCACGGACGTGAGGGCGGATCTTGCCGCCCGCCGCGTCGTCGCCTTTGACTTTGACGGGACGCTGGCGGACACCAGGGCGGGCATCGTCGGGGTGGCCAGCACGGTGCTGCGCCGTCACGGCGTGGGCGATGACGACCTGACGCGCGTGGGCGACATCGTGGGTCCCCCCTTCCCGCAGGCCTTTCAGCTCGTGTTCGGCCTCAGCGAGGAGGAGTCCGTCGAGGTCACCCGCGAGTATCGCGCGATCTATCACAACCTGGGGCCTGACGGCTGGCCCCTGTTTGCGGGAGTGCGCGAGCTGCTCGTCACGCTCAAGGCCGACGGCAGGATCCTCACCACGGCCAGTTCGAAGCGGGTGGAGCTCCTGCGCGCGGGCCTCACCGACAATGGCGTGATCGACCTCTTTGACCTCGTTCTGGGCAAGACCTCCGACGAGGGGTTCTCAAAGGCCCAGGTTCTCGCCCGGGCCGTGGACGCGCTGGGCATGACGTCGAGCGACGTGGTCATGGTCGGCGACCGGCGCTTTGACGTGGAGGCGGCGCACGCGTGCTCGATCCCGTGCGTGGGCGTCGAGTACGGTGGCACCGCCGCGCCCGGGGAGCTCGAAAGGGCGGGTGCCGTCGCCGTGGTGGGATCGGTCGAGGAGCTGGGCCGTCTGCTCCTGGGAGGTCCGCGCTGACGCCGCCCGTGCGACGGCGTCTGTCGCCGTCTGCGGCCGTCATCGCCCCCTCGGACTGAAGCCGGGGCAAATGGGGCATGAGAGCAGCATGTAGGGATGCCGCCCCAGCGGCAGAAACGGCGCATGAAAGGGGTCCGCATGGCAAACTTCGATGATGTGGGAGAGGGCGTCCGCAAGGTCTTCCTGGCCGGCGTCGGCGCGCTCGCCATGGGCGCGGAGCGTTCGCAGAAGATCGTGGAGGACCTCGTCAAGAAGGGCGAGCTGACGGTCGAGCAGGGCAAGGCCCTCAACGAGGAGCTCATGCGGAAGGTGCATGACGCCTCGCAGGACGGCTCGGACGCCCTCATGCGCGCCAAGCTCAGGAGCATGGGCGCCGAGGAGCGCGCCGCCTGGCTCGACAAGCTCCGCCAGATGTCTGACGAGCTGGACGCCCAGGGCGCCGACGCCGACCCCGAGGAGGCGTCGGACGAGCCCGAGGTCGAGGACCCGGACGACGACGACAGCGACTAGGGAGCCATCCATGTCTGACGTGCCGGCCGAGGCCGCCGAGGGGCGGTCGCGGTCGGGCGCCGGCGCCCAGGGCGGCACGCATGACGAGACGATCGGGCTGCTTGGCGGCGGTCTCAAGGGGGCGGGTCGATACCGAATCTCACGGGCGAGCAAGCTTGCGCGCCTGTGGGAGATTCTGTCCATAGCCAGCCATTACGACCTGCTTCGCGGCCTGACGCCCCTCACCCTGCGCCAGCTGCTCGAGGAGTTGGGGCCAACCTTCGTCAAGGCCGGGCAGATACTCTCGATGCGCTCCGAGATCCTGCCGCAGAGCTTCTGCGAGGAGCTCGCCAAGCTGCGCACGAGCGTCGAGCCCATGGGCCGCGACCTTCTCCTTGACACGCTGCGTGCCGAGTACGACCAGCCCCTTGAGGACATCTTTGACGCCATTGACGACGTGCCCTTGGGCTCGGCGTCCGTGGCGCAGGTCCACAAGGCTCGTCTCGCCTCGGGAGAGCTCGTCGCCGTCAAGGTGCAGCGCCCGCACGTGCAGGAGATCATGGCGCAGGACATCTCCATCATGCGCTCCCTTGCCGCCCGCGCCGCCCGCGTCATGGGCGAGGAGCAGTTTCTCGACCTGCAATCCGTGATGGACGAGCTCTGGCAGTCGTTCCTCGAGGAGACGGACTTTCAGGTGGAGGCGCGCAGCCTGGAGGAGTTCAGGCGCAACAACGCGGACTGCCGGTTCGTCGGCAGCCCCCGGCCCATCCCGCGCTACTGCACCGAGCACGTCGTGGTCATGGAGTACATGGAAGGCATTCCCATAGACGACGTGGACGCGCTCAGGGAGGCGGGTTACGACCTGCGCGAGGTCGGCACGAAGCTGGTGGACAACTACGCCCAGCAGATGCTCGACGATGGCTTCTTCCACGCCGACCCCCATCCCGGAAACCTCGTCGTCCAAAAGGGCAAGATCATCTACCTCGACCTGGGGATTATGGGACGCCTCTCGTCCCATGACCGGCTCGCCTTGCAGGAGATGGTCTTTGCCGTCGCAGGCCACGACGTCGCGCGGCTCAAGGAGGGTCTGCTGCGCTTCTCCGTCGGGGAGCTGGGAGACGTCGATCACCCTCACCTGCTGGCCGACCTCGACCACATCATGGACGAGTTTGGCACGGCCGACCTGTCCGAGCTCGATGTGGCTGCCTTCATCAACGCCCTCATCTCGATGGCGCGCAAGGACGGCGTCGAGCTGCCGGGCTCGGTGATCATGCTGGGCAGGTCGCTCGTCACCCTCGAGGGCGTCGCGAACGCGCTCATTCCCGACGTCTCCATGGTCGAGATCATCCGCGACCACATTCGCGCCCATCGCGACCCCGTCTCCCAGGCGCGCGACGACATCCGGGACTTCGCGCAGGACGCGCTCAAGGCGACGAGGGGTCTCGTGCGCGCCGTGCCGGAGGCCTCCGAGACCCTGCGCATGCTCACGCGCGGGCAGCTGCGCATGAACCTCGACCTTCCGGGGACCACCGACCCCATGAGCGACATCGCCCACGCGGCGGACCGCCTTACGATGGGCATCGTGGTAGCCGGCCTCTTCATCGGCTCGTCGGTGGTCTACTACGCCCGCATCAAGCCTGTCATCTTTGGGATTCCCATCATCGGGCTCATCGGCTACCTTGTCGCCCTCGTGCTGGGTCTCTGGATCGTGAGCCAGATCATCGCCGAGGACCGGCGCCGCCGCCGCTAGTGCCCCGCAGTCCTGGCTCACGCGCCCGCCGCTAGCGCCCCGCAGTCCTGACTCCCGTGCCGGTCCTTGCGACCGGCGCCTCGTTGTGACCGGACCTCTCGTCCGGCCTAGCCGACGACGCGATAACCCACCGTGCCGACCCCGTCAAATCCTAGTGCCGCCGCGACGGCGGGCTGAAGGTCAATCTGACGGTTGCCGGCATAGGGACCGCGGTCGTTGACCTCGGCGCGGACGGTCCTGCCTCGATAGGTGATCTCGATGATCGTGCCCAGGGGCATCGTCTTCATGGCCACGGCCATGGAGGTGGGGGTCACGACGTCTCCCGAAGCCGTGACGCCGTACATGAGGCCGTCGCCCACGCCGTACATGGAGGCGAGCACGTACGTGTACGGCGTCTCGGCGTTCGAGCCCTGGCTCGACCCGGAGGATGAGCCCGTGCCCGCATTCGCGGGGCGCGTCGGGGACGTCCCCGTTCCGCCGTCGGACGAGAGGCTGTCGTTGACGGCCGTGGTCGAGGGGTCGCTCACCGTTCCCGCCGCTCGCTGCGCCTCATAGGCGGCCTGAGCGCTGGCGGCATGCTCGACGGCCTTTCTCCGGGCCGCCTGACTTGCCGACTCGGCCTCGTCATAGGCCTGCCTGGCGCTTGCGGCCTGTCTCTCGGCGTCGGCCTTCTGTGCCTCGAGCGTCGCCTTCGTGCGATCGAGCTCGGCTTCGGAGTCCTTGAGCTCGGCGATGGCGTCCGTCTGATAGTTGGCGATGGTGTCGAGGTAGGTGACCTGCTCGATCAGCTCGCCCAGCGTGTCGGCGCTCAGTATGAGACTCACGAGGCCGGGGCCGTTCTCCTGCAGCCGGTACTGGGAGCGCATGGCGAGCGACGCCCGCTCGCGCTGCTGGGGGAGCGTCGCCTCGATCTGGTCGATGCGCGACTGATTCTCGGCGATCTGGTCGTTGAGGGCGTCGACGCGGTCCTGGGCCTGCTGGTAGGCGGCGCTTGCCGCGATCGCCCTGTTCTGGAGGTCTTCGAGGTCACCCTCCGCGAGAGCGGGGGAGGCCCCCATGGCAAGCAGGGCGAGCAGGAGTAAGGCGGCGAGTGCCGACGCGAGACGGGGTGTCCGATTGAGTGAGGGCATGCTCCTCCAGGGTGACGTGGATAGCTGTCATCCGGCGTCTGGCACGGCGTCCAAGGCGCACGATTGCTGTCTGATGGTACTGCGAAATGCGTGCCTTCGACAAAAATCCTTAAGTACGGCTTGAGAGTTTTGCCGGCGCGCGACGCCGCTCGGATGATCGGGCGATGGCTTGGCCACGTCAGGCCGGCTAGTCGAGCATGCGAATGGAGCTGATCTTGGGCTGCCGGTCGGGCGCCACCGTCCCGTTGTCATCCGTGACGGGGGTGGTCTCGCAGATGTCGTCGATGACGTCCATGCCGTCGGTCACCCTCCCGAAGGCGGCATAGTTTCCGTCGAGCGAGCTGGCGTCCTGTTGGACGATGAAGAACTGGGAGCTTGCCGAGTCGTTCTCACTCGAGCGCGCCATGCTGATGACTCCGCGCTCGTGTCGGATGGCGTTGACGACGCCGTTGGCGCCGAACTCTCCCATGATGGTCCGACCCGAGCCCCCGGTGCCGTCCCCCTTGGGATCGCCGCCCTGCGCCATGAAGCCCTTGATGATGCGATGGAACGTGAGGCCGTCGTAAAAGCCTCGCGTGACCAGGTCGGCAAAGTTGCTGACCGTGATGGGGGCGTTGCTGGCGTTGAGCTCCAGCGTGAGGGTCCCGTGTCCCTCGACCTCCAGCGCGGCATGGTGAAGACCCGTGTCAAAGCCGTTGTCGAGCGCCTTGGTGAGGGTGCCGGAGAGCGTGCCGGAAGCGTCGTCCGCGGCGGGCGTTGCGGCGGGCACAGAGCAGCCGGCAAGGGCCAGCGAGGCGGCCCCGGCAGCCGAAAGGACGAAGCTGCGACGTGTCATCGCGGGCGACGTGGGAAGGGTGTGCGCGCTCATGGGCATACAACCTCGCTTTGCTGGAAGGGAAGGCGCCGGCCCGCCCGCGAGCGACGCCTGCGGCGCATGTCGATCACCTTGTACCATAGCTCATGCGGTCCGAGGCGAAGCTGACGCCAGCGCAGTCCCCGCGCCCGCCCGCGCGTCCGATTGCGCGCCTGAGTCTGTGGCGGAATGCCTTTTGCGACGCCAAAGGCTGCGAGCACGCGTCCCACGCGGGCTGCGTCACGGGCGTCGGACCCGGAGAACCGGGCGACCTCGATGCCATAGGCCGTGACGCGTGACTCGCGGAGTCGCTCCGCGCGGCGGACCTCCTCGGGGTCGGCGCCGCCGGTCAGGTTGGGGTCGAGGTACTTGTCGCGACCATCGAGCTCGATGTCCACCAGCACGCCTGCGGCATTTCTGACCACGAGGTCAAGGCGAAAGCTTCGGGAGGGGTCGATGGGATCCTTGATGACGAGCTGCGGCGTCGGGACGGGAAAGCCCAGCTTGACGATCGTCGCCCGCAGGGCGGACTCGCCACCGCTCTCGGAGCGCCCGTCAGCGAAGGAGGCGGTCAGACGCGCCTGAGGGACGCCCTTGACGCCGTGTCCAAGATCCTTGAGGAGGTTCTGAAGCTGACGTCGCGTCGTTCCCGTTCGACGCAGATACCCATCCGCCACGACGAGGCCCTCGGTGAAGTCAAGCGAGCAGAGGCAGTCGACGACGGTCTGGTCAAGCGACGTGACGCGCACGCCGTCATGGGTCGTGACCTGCGCATCGCTGCGCTGATGCCATCTAATCGAGGATGTTGGCCCCTGCCTGCGACCGCCGGTGGAACGCAGGGCGTGAACCTGTCCCAGCAGCTGCCAGCTGACGGGCAGGTCCCATATGAGCGCGGCGGTCACATGGCAAAACGTGAGGTAGGGGTGCTGGCGGGCGAGCGCTCGCACGATGCGGCGGCATCGTTGGGCGGGGTTCAGGCGGTCCCAGAGCTCCGTCGGGCAGTAGAGGCCGCGCAGGGGGGACGTCATGCGATCCTGACGCACGAGTCGACACAGCCGCAAGCGATCACGCTGGCTGTCTGCGACCAGGCACCGCTCCTCCTGCTCAGCCTCCTCGATCATGAGTCGCAGCTCGTTCGCAACGCGTTCGCTCATGGGCGCCTCCTTGGGACTCGCCTGGTGACACCATACCTCCCGGCAAACGTATGCATGGGTGTCGCTTAGCCAAAACACGACCGATATATCAAAAATTTGGAGCTTTGGGGGGATATTCTGATATAAGTGTCGTGTTTTGGCTAAGCGGACTCGCCGCAGCGCCGTGGCATCGGCCCGACGCGGCAGGGCTATGAATCAGTATTCACTTCATAGAATAATAATGGACATTATATGCATTAGCATCGCAGGTTCGGTGCGTCTCCCGTCACGCGACCGTCACGCGCCGCCACCACCCGTCATTCGAGCTCGAACGCTCCGGTATAGAGCTGGTAGTAGGTGCCCCCCTGGGCGATGAGCTCATCGTGCGTGCCACGCTCTATGATGCGCCCGTGGTCAAGTACGATGATGACGTCGGAGTTGCGCACGGTCGAAAGTCGGTGAGCGATCACGAAGGTCGTGCGCCCTTGCATGAGGGCGTCCATGCCGCGTTGCACGATCTGCTCCGTGCGTGTGTCGATGGAGCTCGTGGCCTCGTCCAAGATCATGACCGGCGGATTGGCCACGGCAGCTCGCGCAATGGACAGAAGCTGTCGCTGACCCTGGGAAAGCTGGGAGGCGTTATCGGTGAGAAGGGTCCGGTAGCCCTGGGGCAGGCGCTCGATGAAGCTATCCGCCCCCGCAAGACGGGCGGCCGCCCGGCATTCCTCGTCCGTCGCGTCGAGGCGGCCATAGCGGATGTTGTCCATGACCGTGCCCGTGAAGAGGTTCACGTCCTGCAGGACGATGCCCAGCGAGCGGCGCAGGTCGGCCTTCCTTATTTTGTTGATGTTGATGCCGTCGTAGCGAATCTTGCCGTCGTCGATGTCGTAGAAGCGGTTGATGAGGTTGGTGATCGTCGTCTTGCCCGCGCCCGTCGCGCCAACGAAGGCGACCTTCTGCCCGGGCAGCGCGTAGAGCGATATGTCGTGCAGCACGATGTGATCCGGGCTGTAGCCAAAGTCAACGTGGTCAAGGACCACCTCTCCCTGAAGCGGGACGAGCGTGGTCGTGCCCTTTGCCCGATGCGGATGCCTCCAGGCCCAGCCCGTGCCGTCATTCGCGCTTCCGTGCCCATTGCCTTCGCACCTGTTGCCTTCGCACCCGTCGTCCTCACGCACGAGCGTGACGTATCCGTCGTCAGCCTCGACGTCACGGTCGAGCAGGGCAAAGATGCGCTCGGCGCCGGCCAGGCCCATGACCACGAAGTTGACCTGCTGCGACACCTGTCCGATGGAGCCTGCGAAGCGCTTGGTGAGGTTGAGGTAGGGAACGACGATGTCGATGGACAGCGTCATGCCGCTGAGGGAGGGGTTGGGAAGTCCCACCGCCAGGAACAGGCCGCCGCAGAGCGCCACGAGCACATAGGCGAGGTTGCCAAGGTTCATGAGAATGGGCCCCAGGCTGTTGCCGTAGATGTTGGCGTTCCTCGCCGCCTGGAACAGCTCCTCGTTGACGACGTCAAATCCCGCCTGCATGGCCGGTTCGTGCGAGAAGACCTTGATGACCTTCTGCCCGTTCATGGCCTCTTCGGCGAAGCCCTCGGCCTTGGCGAGCGAGACCTGCTGCGCCAGGAAGAAGCGCGCCGAGCGCCCGCCCATGAAGCGCACGAGCCACCCCATCACGGCCACGAAGACGAGCACCACGAGCGAAAGCGGCAGCGAGAACCATGCCATGACGGCCAGCGTCGACGCCATCTGCAGGAACATCGAGAGAAGGTTGGGGAGCGCCTGGCTGATGAGCTGGCGCAGCGTATCGACGTCGTTCGTGTAGTGCGACATGATGTCGCCGTGCTTGGTGGTGTCAAAGTAGCTGATCGGCAGCTTCTCCATGTGGTCAAACATCTGGTTGCGGACCTTCATGAGGGTGCCCTGGGTGACGACGGCGCCCAGCTGCGTCTGTATGGTGGTGCAGGAGAAGGCGACCACGTAGACGCCTATGAGCCTAAGAACGAGGGGGGCGATCTCCCGCTCTGCTCCCGCCCAGTCGCCCGCCGCCCAGTACCTTGACACGATCTCGAGGGCCCTCTGCATGAAGACGGAGGGAAGCGACGTCAGGATTGCCGCGACGAGGATGCACGCGGCCATGGCGGTGACATGCACGGGAAAGTAGCCAAAGACGAGCCTGAGGGTGCGTCCCAGGGTGGCCATGGGCCTGCCGGCGCCCCGCCCGCGCTTGTCGCCGAGGTTGAGGTTGGCGCGCTCATCGGAGACGAACTGCCCCTCCGACTTGCCCTTGTTGGAGACGTTCTTACTCATGGGACCCTCCCTGTCCCTGACCAGGGTCCTCGACGCCTGCCATGGCGCCCATCTTGAGGTCATGGGACTGCTTGTTCTGCGAGGTGTAGGTCTCGCGGTAGATGTCGTTGTCGCGAAGCAGCTCCTCGTGGGTGCCGATGGCGTCGATGCGCCCGTCACGCATGACCACGATGCGGTCCGCGTCCTCCACGGAGCTCGTGCGCTGTGCGATGATGATCTTGGTCGTCTGGGGGACGAAGGTCATGAGACCCTGTCGGATGAGCTTGTCGGTCTTGGTGTCCACGGCGCTGGTCGAGTCGTCGAGGACGAGGACCTTGGGGCGCCTGAGCAGGGCGCGTGCTATGCAGAGGCGCTGCTTCTGCCCGCCGGAGACATTGGTGCCCCCCTGCTCGACGTACGTGTCGTACTTCTTGGGCATGCGCTGGACGAACTCGTCGGCCTGGGCGAGCCTGGCGGCCTCGATGAGCTCCTCGTCCGTGGCGTCGGGGTTGCCCCAGAGCAGGTTCTCCCGGATGGTGCCCGAGAAGAGCACGTTGCGCTGAAGCACGACGGCAACCTCGCCCCGCAGGGTGTCCAGGTCGTACTCGCGCACGTCGCGCCCGCCCACCTTGACGGTGCCGTCGCTGACGTCATAGAGCCGGCTGATGAGCTGGATGAGTGTCGACTTTGACGAGCCGGTGCCGCCTATGATACCGATGACCTCGCCGCTTCGTATGTGGAGGTCGATGTCGTCCAGGGCCGGTCGCTCCGCGTCCCTGTCATAGGCAAAGCTCACGTGGTCAAAGTCCACCGAGCCGTCGAGCACGGTGTAGCGGGGGTGGTCTGGGTTTTTGATGTCCGGCGTCTCGACCAGCACCTCGCAGATGCGCCTGGAGCTCTCCTCCGACATGGTGACCATCACGAAGATCATGGAGAGCATCATGAGGCTTATGAGCATGGAGAAGCCGTAGGTGATGAGCGCGGACATCTGCCCCACCTGCATGGCCCTGCCGGCGGAGGACACGATCGCCATCGACCCGAAATAGATGACGAACGTGTAGATGACGTCGATGGCGAGGGTCATCATCGGGGCGTTGAGGGCGAAGATGCGCTCGATGTGCAAAAAGTCGTGACACAGGTCCAGGGAGGTCCGCCGAAAGCGCTCGCACTCGTAGTCCTCGCGCACGAACGACTTGACAACGCGGATGCCGCTGACGTTCTCCTCGACGAAGTCGTTGAGCGCGTCGTACTTCTTGAAGACTCGGCGAAACAGGGGCATGACCTTGAGGGCGACGCCAAAGACACCCACCCCCAGCAGCAAAGACACGATGACGTAGATGATCGCCATGGCGCCTCCCGTGAGAAAGGCCATGACGATGGCGAAGACGATCAGCATGGGCGCACGAATGGCGGTGCGGATGATCATCATGTAGGCGAGCTGCACGTTATTGGTGTCGGTGGTGAGGCGCGTCACCAAGGAGCTCGTGGAGAAGCGGTCGATGTTCGAGAACGAGAAGCCCTGGATGGCCCTGAACAGGTCGCTGCGGAGGTTGCGGGCAAAGCCCGTCGCGGCGATCGAGCAGGTGACGCCCGCCCCGGCGCCGCAGGCGAGCGAAATGACGGCGAGGGCGACGAGGATGAGGCTGTAGCGCGCGATGACCTCCATACCAGCGCCCGCCTGGAGCTGGTCGATGAGCTGGGCCGTGATGAACGGGATGACGCACTCGATCGCGACCTCGCCCACGACCAGCACGGGCGTGAGCAGCGTCGGGCGCATGAATTCCCTGACGCTCGCCCCCAGCGTCGAGAAGATCTGCCCGTAGCTCAGCGACGCCCCGTCGGGGCCCGCGACGATCGCCCCGTCGGCCCGGACGTCGTTCTGGCCGCGACGTGCGCTCATCGTGCGACCTCGCGCGGGCCCTGCGCGCGTCTCGGCCTGTCGGCGTCCTGGGGCGTGGTGCCCCTCCAGTCGCGGGAGACGCGTTCGAGCATCGAGACGAACGCCTCCTTCTCGTCGTCGGCAAGGGCGGCGAGGCAGCGGCTCTCGAACAGGCGGTGGCCCTCGGTGACCGTCGTCGCGCTCTGCGCGCCGGCATCGGTCAGCTCGATGACGAGCTGTCGGCGGTCCCGCTCAGAGCGCGTGCGGCTGATGAGCCCCTCGGCCTCGAGCTTGCTGAGGACCTCCGAGAGGGCGGCGGCGCTGATGGGGAAGAGCTCCTGCAGCTCGCGCTGAGTGAGGCGGCCGCCGTGGGTGAGCAGCTTGGCGAGGATGCGCTGCTTGCCGCATCTGCCGCCGGCGTGGACGTGCAGGTAGTGTCCAAAGTACCCCAGGCAGTGCAGCGCGCGCTGCTCGAGCGTGGGGACCATAGGCTCGCGGTCACGTGCGGTCGTCGATGACGGTTCGTTGCTCAATGGCGTGCTTCCTTCCCGTGAGTCGTGCGTGGCTCGTCGTGTCGTCGCGCACGGGGTGCGTGCCGGTCATTCGGCCGGTCGCTCGGGCATGCGGCGCGAAAGCAGCCTACGGTCGAACGCGTCCATTGTCAAGGTACCTAATGACCTGTTTCGTGCAGCACCGTACTTTTTTCACAGAAGGTTCTCGCGGGAGGCCCTCGCGAGCTTCGCGGCCTGTCTTCGTGGCATGGCCGCCAGCGCGACCCCGGCATGCCGACTCTGGTATAACGATAGGACGATAAAGGTGTCATCCAGGACGAGGGAGTGGTCACGTGACGGGACGGGGAGAGGACGGGACATCCGCGGCGGCGGCGCGAGCGTGCGGCGCGCCTCGTCGCGACGCTGATGGGCAGGGGGCGGCGCAGGGCGCTGCCGCAAGGTCGCTCGGTCTTAGGGGCGGCCTCGTCGTGGGCGTGACGCTCTTCTCGATGTTCTTTGGGGCGGGCAACCTCATCCTCGCGCCGCTTCTGGGCGTTCAGGCCGCCTCCCAGACTCCGCTGGCGACGCTGGGCTTCCTGATTTCCGCCGTGGGACTGCCCGTCCTCACCATCGCCGCGATCGCGCTCTCGGGGACGGTCCGCGACCTCGTCGATCGCATCAACCCGTTCTTCTCAGAGGTCTTTGCCGCCGCGGTCTACCTTGCCATCGGCCCCTTCCTGGCCATCCCGCGCACGGCGACGACCTCCTTCGAGATGGTGCGCCCCCTGCTGGGTGACGCCGGGAACGCCCCGATGGCGCTCGCCGCCTTCTCGGTGGCGTTCTTTACGCTCGCGTTTGCGCTCGCTCTCAGGCCCAGCCGCCTGACCGAGCTCATGGGCAGGCTGTCCGGCCCCTCCCTCGTGGCGCTCATCGTGCTGTTGGTGGGTGCCTGCGTCGTGTCCCCTCCCGGCACGGTTGCCCCCGCGGTGGGGAAGGGCTATGTCGCCAACGCCGGCGTCGCGGGCTTCGTCTGCGGCTACCAGACGATGGACGTGCTCGCCTCGCTGGCGTTTGGTCTGGTCATCGCCCTTAACGTGCGCGAGCTTGGGCTGAGCGACCCCACGGACGTGGCGCGCCAGGTCATTCGTTCTGGCGCCGTCGCGGGCGTCATCCTCGCGCTCATCTACTGCGGTCTTTCCTACCTGGGGTTCTCCATGGGCTCGGTCATGCCCGACGCGGCCAACGGCGCCGCCGTCATCGCCGCCGCGGCGGCGATCGAGTTTGGGGGCGTCGGCTCCGTGCTCGTCGCCGTCATCTTCGCGCTGGCCTGCCTTAACGTCTGCATCGGCCTCATCTGCTCCATCGGCGCGTACTTTGCCGAGCGCTACGACAGGCTGAGCTATCGGCAGTGGGCGCTCGCGATCACGCTCGTCTCGCTCGGGCTGTCCAACTTTGGCCTCACGACCATCCTTGGATACTCGGTGCCCCTTCTGTCCGCCCTCTATCCGGTCGCGATCTGCATCGCGGTCATGGGGCTCGTCCAGCGCGGTGGCGGCAACGCCTGGGCGTGGCGTCTTGCCGTTGGCCTGTGCGCCATCGACTCCGTCGCCGTGGCGCTCAGGGACGGCTTTGCACCCAAGCTCGAGCTTCCCCTGCTTGACCAGCTGCCCCTGGCCGACCTCTCGATGGGGTGGGTCCTGCCTGCCGTGGCGGGCTTTGCCCTCGGCCTCGTGGTCGAGCGCGTCGTGACGTCGAGGACCGCCGCCGCGCGCTGAGCTTGTGGCACATCGCGCGGGTCCGGGCCGCTTTCGGGCCTGGGTCGACGTCCGGGCGAAGGCGCGCCGCCGGCCCCGTCGAGGCATGACGGGCGCGGCGTTTGGGGATACTTTCCTCAAGCCGTGACCGCGGGCCTGCCGTGGTCGGCACGTTGACGGACGCGCACGCGTCCCAGAAAGGAGTCCTTCTCATGGGCTTTTCTAACATCACTGTCGCCGGCGGGGGAATCCTGGGGAGCCAGATTGCCTTCCAGAGCGCCTATCAGGGCTTCAACGTCACCATCTGGCTGCGCTCCGAGGCCTCCGTCGGTCGCGCCCGGCCCAAGATCGACCGCCTGCGCACCATCTACCTCGACACCCTCGAGGCCATGAAGACCGATCCCGCCGCCTATGCCTACGGGCTCCTCGCCAAGGAGGATGTGACGCCCGAGGCCTGCGACGCCGCCAAGGAGAGCGTCGAGGCCGCCTACGCCAACCTGAGGCTCACGACCAGCTGGGACGAGGCCTTTGGCGACGCCGACCTCGTCATCGAGGCCGTGGCGGAGGACCCAAAGGCCAAGACTGACTTCTATACGGAGCTTGCGCGCCACCTGCCTCAGAAGACGGTCGTCGTTACCAACTCGTCCACGCTCCTGCCCAGCAGCTTCGCCGCCGCCACGGGCAGGCCCGAGAAGTTCCTCGCCCTGCACTTTGCCAACGAGATCTGGCGCAACCCCACCGGCGAGGTCATGGCGCATGCGGGCACCGACAAGGCGCACTTTGAGGAGGTCGTCGAGTTTACCGCGGCCATCCGCATGATTCCCCTGCGCGTGCTCAAGGAGCAGCCGGGCTATCTGCTTAACTCCATGCTCGTCCCCCTCCTGAGCGCCGCGCAGTACCTATGGGCCAACGGGGTGGGCAGCGTCGAGGACATCGATCGCGCCTGGACCCTCGGCACGGGCGCGCCTGCCGGCCCCTTCCGCATCCTTGACGTCGTCGGTCTCGTGACGGCCTACAACATCGCCTCCATGAACCCCAAGGCCAAAGACCCCTCCACGGTGGAGCATCGCATCGTGAAGCTGCTCAAGGAGAAGATTGACGCCGGCGAGACGGGCGTCAACGCGGGCAAGGGCTTCTACGAGTATCACGCCTGACGCCTTCGGGCAGATGCGCACCACTTCCCAGACCGCCCACGGCGTCGCGCCCGACCCCTCGTCAACGGGGCCGGGCGCCGTGCCGTCCTCGTCGCGGGCGTCTTCTGGCGATGGCGTGACGGTCGGTCCTGCCGGCGCCGCTCTACGGGCCTCTGGCGTACGATGGGCGCGTCATGGCGGGCAGGACGTCTATGGGCAGGGTCTTCGGCCCCGTTTTCGTGCAGGAGGACGACATGGCTGACCTCAGGCTTGAGGACGTGCTTGGCCCCATCATGGTGGGGCCCTCGTCCTCGCATACCGCCGGCGCGTTGCGCATCGCGTCCATGGCGCGACAGCTTCTTGACGACGCCCCTCGCAGCGCGAGCTTCACGCTCTTTGGCTCCTTCGCGCGCACGTATCGCGGGCACGGCACGGACCGCGCCCTCGTGGCGGGCCTTTTGGGGCTTGCCCCCGACGACATGCGCATCAGGGACTCCTTCGCCTTGGCTCGCGCGGCCGGCCTGGACGTGTCGTTCCGTCTTGACCTCGAGACCAAGGTGGACCATCCCAACACCGTCGACGTGAGCATGACGGACGGCTTGGGCCAGACGGTCGTGGCGCGCGGTGAGTCCGTCGGCGGCGGCCAGGCGCGCCTGACGAGGATAGACGGCAATCGCGTCGAGATTGCCGGGGACCACAACTCGTTCATCGTCTTTCAGCACGACGTTCCTGGCGTGCTGGGATTCATCACGGGCGTGCTGGGTCGAGAGGGCATCAACATCGGCTCCGTCAACCTCTGCCGCTCGCGCAGGGGCGGCGAGGCGTTTAACGTGCTCGAGGTCGACGAGGACGTGTCGGAGGCGGTCAAGGACGAGATCATCGCCCATCCCGAGGTGCGCCGCATCATCTTCATGGCGGCGCAGGGCGCGCCTGCCGTCCCGTCGGACGATTCCGGGTCCCTGGACGCGGACGAGGCCGAGCGCCTCTACCCCAGCGTGGACGTTCCCGACGCGGCGTCCCTGCTCGCCCTCGCCCGCGAGCGCGACCTGGGGCTGGGGGAGGCCTTTCTCTATAGGGAGGAGGTCCTCCAGGCCCTGCGCGGCGGCTCGCGCGGCGCCGTCGTGCGCTACCTCGACAGGGTCATGAGCGTCATGGCTCGCTCCGCCGGCGCGGCTCTGGAAGGTGAGGTCAGCTCCATGGGAGGCCTCATCGGCGGCGAGGCGCGCTCCGTCACCCTCACGTCCGGCCGCGGCTCGGCGCTGGGGGCGGTGTTCGACAACGTCCCCTCCCGCGCCGCCGCGTATGCCATGGCCGCGCTCGAGACAAACGCTTCCATGGGGCGCATCGTCGCCGCCCCCACGGCCGGCTCCTGCGGCGTCCTTCCGGGCGTGCTCATGGCTCTGGATGAGAGTCTGGAGCTCGGCGCTTCGGCCCTGCGCGACGCCCTTGCGTGCGCCGCCGCCGTGGGCTACGTGGTCTCGCGCAACGCGACGGTCTCCGGTGCCGAGGGTGGCTGTCAGGCGGAGATGGGAACGGCGAGCGCCATGGCCGCCGCCGCGGCGGCCCAACTGCTGGGAGGGGACCCCGAGAGCTGCCTCACGGCCGCGTCCATCGCCCTCACCACCATGCTCGGGCTGGTCTGCGACCCCGTGGGGGGGCTGGTGGAGGACCCCTGCCAAAAGCGCAACGCCGCCGGCGCCACGAACGCGCTCGTGGCGGCTCAGATGGCCCTGGCGGGCGTCAGGGCGACGGCGCCGCTTGACGAGACGGTCGAGGCCATGCGCAGGGTGGGGCAGAGCCTTCCCTTCGAGCTGCGCGAGACGGCGCTCGGCGGCATGGCCGCCTGTCCCAGCTGTCGCGCCCGCTGCGGGAGGTAGGCGCGGCCCCGTGGCGGGCCGACGACGCGTCCGCGTCCGGGGGTGTCTAGCGGGCCTTGCCGCGGTCGCCGGGGCGGCGCCTGCCGGTGGGGCGGGGAAGCCCTGACGGCTTGTTGCCGGGTCCGTACTCTGCCCTGACATGGCGATGTGACGACACGTCCGACTTGCGCCGGGCCTTTCTCGTCCCGTCCGTGCCCTTGCGAGGCGGCGTCGCGTCGCGCCCTGAGGCGGTCTTGTCCTTCGCCCGTGCGGCGGAGCCTCCCCTTGCCCCCTTTGCGGGCTTGTTCGAGCCCGCCTTCGCGGTGCCGTGTGGGTGACGCTCGCCTCTCTTTTTGCCGGGCGTGCCCTGGGCCTGGCGGTCGGCGAAGGCTCGCCCGACGCGGGGGGCCGTCGCACGCGCCCCGCCCGCCTCCCTGCCGTCGCCCGCGGCCGCGTCCTCGCGCTTTGCCAGGCGCCTCTCGGCCATCTTCTTGCGCGCCTTCTTGCCGGGAAGCCTCTCCGCGGGGTCGCGTCGCGGGTCCAGGAAGGTCCTGAGCGCGGCGTCGCCCGCGTCGAGCGCGGCGGCGCGGGGGAAGTCAGGCACCACGCGCCCCATGAGCTGCTCGGCGTCGCGAAGGTCAAGATAGTCGTCCTCGGTCACCAGCGTCAGCGCCCATCCCGCCATGCCGGCGCGACCGGTGCGGCCGATGCGATGGATGTAGTCCTCGGCGTCGCCCGGCACGTCAAAGTTCACGACGTAGGAGACCTCGGGGATGTCGATGCCGCGCGCCAGCACGTCCGTCGCCACGAGGACGTCAATCTCGCCGGCGCGGAAGGCCGCCAGTGCGCGCTCGCGCTGGTTCTGGTTACGATTGCCATGGATGGGCGCGCACGAGAAGCCTCGCTTGCGCAGACGGCGACAGATGCCGTCAGCACGATGCTTGCCGCGGCAGAAGACGATCACGCGGGCGCTGCCCTCCTGCCTGAGGAGCTGGGCAAGAAGGTCGTTCTTGGCCTTGGGGGCGACGGCCAGGGCGTATTGCTGCACGTTTTCGGCCGCCGTCCCCTTGGGGGCGATCTCCACGCGCACGGGGTTGCGCACGAGCGAGCTCGTGGTCCTCAGCACGTCATCTGAGAGCGTCGCGGAGAAGAGCAGGGTCTGCCGCTGCGCGGGGCAGCGTCCCACGATGCGCCGGACCGAGGGCAGAAAGCCCATGTCAAGCATGCGGTCAGCCTCGTCAAGCACGAGGACCTGAATATGCGAGAGGTCAGCGTCGCCCTGGTCGATGAGGTCTATGAGGCGCCCCGGCGTCGCCACCAACAGGTCGCATCCCTCATGCAGGGCGCGGCGCTGCGGGCCATAGCTCACGCCGCCCACGAGGACGACCGTGGTGTGGGAGCTGCGGGCGCAGATGACGCGCGCGGTCTCGTCAATCTGCTGGGCAAGCTCGCGCGTGGGCGTGATCACCAGCACGCTGGGGGCGGGACCGGTCGAGGCGGGGGGGAGCCGGTCGAGCGTGGGCAGCAGGAAGGCCGCCGTCTTTCCCGTGCCGGTCTGGGCTGCCGCCATGACGTCGCGTCCGGCGAGCACCAGGGGAATCGACGCCGCCTGCACGGGCGAGGGGCGCTCGTAGCCAAGGTCGTCCACGGTGGCGAGCATTTCGTCCGAGAGGCCGAGCGAGGCAAAGCTGAGGGAAGGTGCCCCGTGGCCACGGTCGGTTGTGGCGGTAGGCTGATCGTTCATGCAAATCCCAATCTCAAAGGCTTGGATGGCGGGCGGCGCAGACGCTGGGCATGTCGCAGGGTCCGCGCCCGCGCGTCTCAGTGCCGCACGTGGCGTCCGGGCACGGAAGCTGAGGGTGCGAAGTCCTAACGATACCTGATATTGCCCTCAGGGTGTCGTCTTAGGCTGACGCTCCACATTTCTCGTCATGTCACGCGCTGGCGGCCCTTGTCCTGAGCCGTCGTCAGGCCACACGCACCATGAGCTGCAGCCCCATGGCAATCATCCAGACGTAGGCGCAGGTCTTGGGAATCATGAGCATGCCCACCTGCGGATGGCTGCGGCTCCAGATCGTCACGGGCACGTAGCAGGCAAAGCTGATCGCGATGGCAAGGGACATGCGCCACAGGCCCAGGCCGCCCGCGTCGCCGCTGAGGGCAAAGAGGGCGATGAGAACCAGGCCCGTCAGCGCAAAGATCCCGTTTCGCAGCGCGGACAGGCGGGCGTTGCCCTCGGCATGCTGCCAATTGTTGCTTGGGCTCAGGCATACGGCGATGCGCGCCAGTGCCGTCACCCAGATGATGACGGGCACGGCAAGGGGAAGCGACGTCTGGGGAAAGAGCGCGCGCCAGATGTAGTACAGCAGCACGTAGAAGACCGTCATCGTGATGGACGACACCTGCAGGCCCAGGCCCAGGCGCGCCTCCGTGCGCTCGTCGCTGCCATGCAGGGCTCGCATGACGCGCGGCACCAGATGAAAGGCGTCTCCCGCCCCCAGAAGGAAGGTGAGCAGGCCAAAGAGCACAAAGACGGGACGCCCTGCCGCGCCCGCAAAAAACACGATGCCGGCCACGAGGTCAAACGCCAGGTAGAGGATGTCAAAGACGGCCTCGGCGACGTCGGCAACAGAGGGCGTGTGCCTGTTGGGGACGTTGGCGGCGTCGTGTGGGTTCGTGATCATGGGCACTCCTTTGCAAACGAGCGGGACAGATGCAAAACGACAGGGCCTCGGGTCTCGGATTGCTCCATGACGGCCGATCTGAGCTGGGCACATGCAAGAGCTTGTACGCACTGCAGCGTATGGCGTACAAGAAGGCCGCAGGCGTCTTGTCCGGGAGGGCGCGGGGTCCTGGTCGTGGGGGCTTTTCCAGTTCCGCGTCCCACGACTTGAACAATGTTCATTCTACCCATGACGGGGAAGTCAGGCTGTCAGGGCGCGCCATGCGGACCCATCTTCACAGAAGTGTCAAGGTGTGGCGACGCTCCGTGTCGAGGTGTGGCGGCGCCTTGCGTCGAGTTGTGGCGGGCGCCTTGCGTCGTTGCCTGCGGTGCCGTGCCGACACGTGCTCCCCCTTAGCCAAAACACGACGAACGTTTCAAAATAGAGCCTTTTCCGCCGACCTTTTGAAACAAATGTCGTGTTTTGGCTACGGAGAGCCGTAAGCAGGACGTGCGACGGCCGAGCGGCTGGGGGCGCCGGTTGGGTAGGGCCCCTCTGCCGCGGCGCACGTGACCTTGCCTGCACGTTGTCGTAGGATGCAGGTGAGCGTCTCCTCCCGCATGCCCCTCGGGGACCGATGACGCCGCGCCGTCGCAGCCGGCCACGAAAGGACCTGTCCCATGATTCGCTTTGGCATCCTCGGCGCCGGCACCATCGCGCGCCGTTTTGCCCGAAGCCTCTCGAAGGTCGAGGGAGCCGAGCTCGTCGCCGCGAGCCGACGCACGCGCGAGCGGGCGCAGGCGTTTCTTGCCGAGCAGCCCTGCGCGCCGGGCGCCCGTGCCTACGGCAGCCACGAGGCGCTGCTCGCCGACCCCGACATCGATGCCATCTACCTGTCGCTTCCCCATGCGCTGCACCTTCCCTGGGCCCTCAGGGCCATCGAGGCGGGCAAGGCGGTCCTGTGCGAGAAGCCCGCCATGCTTACGGCCGCGGACATGTCCCGCGTGGCCAGCCTGGCGCGTGGGCGGGGCGTCCTGTTCATGGAGGCCATGAAGCCCCGCTTCGTGCCCCTTCATGAGCCCTTGCTCGACGCCCTTGACGAGCTAGGCGACATCTCGTATGTGAGCGCGTCGCTCTGCAACGACGTCCTCGCCAGCCTGCGCGGCACGGGCAGCTATCATCTGACGCCCGGCCCGGGGTCGGGCGTGCTGTTGGACTGCGGCGTCTACTGCGCCTCGTGGATCGAGGAAATCCTGGGTGAGAGGCCCCGCCTTAGGCACGTCGACTGCCGTCGCGTGGACGCCATCGACGTCTACGTGGACGCGCGCCTGGAGTGGGGGGGCATCGACCTGCGACTGGAGTGCGCGTTTGACCGCGCAACGCCTCGTGCGCTTACGGTGGTGGGCAGCCTCGGCACACTGGTCGTGGAGGACCTCCATCGCCCGCAGGCGGCCTCCCTGGCGCTCTGGGGCAAGCAGCCTCGGCGCATCGAGACGCCCTATGAGGTGGATGACTTCTATGGGGAGATACGTCACTTCACGTCCCTGATGCGCGAGGGCGTGACGGAGTCCCCCCTCATGACGCTGGATGACTCCATCTGCACGGCGGCGCTGCTGGATGACATCAGGCTGAGCATCGATTTGACTTGAGGCCGCGCGACGCGGACGTTTCTGGCATGACGGGAATCATGGAGGTGAGCTCATGGGCGACCTGACAGGAAACAGAGGCGACGTCGAGGTGGGCCTGGCGCGCCTGCGCGGGCTTCTTGCTCCTGACGAGCGGCTCAGGGAGGAGGTCGCGCGACGTCGGACCGCCTGGGAGGGGTCGATCTTCTCGGCGGAGCTCCTTGACGTGTCCCTGCCGGACGGCAGTTCGTCCGTTCGCGAGGTCGCGCGACACCATGGGGGCGCGGGCGTCTGCGTGGTGCGTGACGGCCGCATCTGTCTCGTGCGCCAGTGGCGCGTGGCCCTTGCCGCCATGACTTTGGAGATCCCGGCCGGCAAGCTTGACCCGAACGAGGACCCGCGCGCCTGCGCGGCCCGGGAGCTCTTTGAGGAGACGGGCCTTACGGCGAGCTCGCTGGAGCTCGTGGCGACCTCGGTGGGCTCCCCCGGCTTCAGCGACGAGACGACTCGCGTGTTCAGGGCGGTGGGTCCGCACGCGCCCACGACCGCAGGCGAGTCGGACGGCGCTCCGGTGGCCCATCCTGACGAGGGGGAGTTCGTGGACGTGTGCTGGGTTCCGCTCGACGTCGCCCTTGCCGCCGTCGAGAGGGGTCTCATCACCGACGCAAAGACCATCATCGCCATTTACGATAGCGTGTACCGGGACGGAAGACATGGGGCGTTTGGGCCACGTTCGCAGCGCATGTGACCCTGTCGCCCGAATCCTGGCGATCACGACGTTTGGAGGCAGACCATGAACAGCGAGCTGTTTGGCGACAACCAGGAGAGGGACCCCCTGCGAGACCTCATCTTCATGGAGCCCGTCTTCCATGAGAAGATCTGGGGCGGGCGCCGACTTGAGACTGACTTTGGCTACGACCTGCCCGCAGGCCCCATCGGCGAGTGCTGGGCCATCTCGGCCCACCCTCACGGCGACTGCCAGGTGAAGATCGGCGCCTTTGCGGGCCGTCTGCTCTCTGAGCTGTGGGACGAGCGCCCCGAGCTCTTTGGGGGGACGCCGGAGGGACAGTTTCCCCTGCTCGTGAAGATCATCGACGCCAACGAGGACCTCTCCATCCAGGTTCATCCCGACGACGTCTACGCGGCAAGGCACGAGGGAGGCTCCCTGGGCAAGATGGAGTGCTGGTACGTGCTGCATGCCGAGCCTGGCGCCACGATCGTCGTGGGGCAGCGCGCCGTCTCGCGCGAGGAGTGCGAGCGGCTCATGGACGAGGGGCGCTGGGAGGAGCTGGTCAACGAGCTTCCCGTGCACGCGGGAGACTTCTTCCAGATTGCCCCGGGGACCCTCCATGCCATCAAGGGGGGAACGCTCATCCTCGAGACCCAGCAGTCCTCCGACGTCACTTATCGCGTCTATGACTACGACCGCGTCCAGGACGACGGCACCAGGCGGGAGCTTCACCTGTCCCAGGCGCTCGACGTCATCGACTACGCCCTGCCGCCCATCACCTCCGGCACCATCACGAGGCCCGAGCTGGGCGGCGTCACGCTGCTGGAGTCCTGCCCGCGCTACAAGGTGTGGCGCGTGCGCGTGGACGGCGCGACCGCCATGCTGGCGCCGCAGCGCTTTTACTGCGCGAGCGTCATCGAGGGCGAGGGGGTTGCCTCCGGTCACGAGGTCGAGAAGGGCGATCACTTCGTCGTCCCCGCAGGTCATGGGTCCCTGCAGCTTGAGGGTCGCATGCAGCTGATCGTGTCATCCGTGGCATGACGGCGCCCCACGTGTCGAGGGGCGACCGTGAGGGATGACGCCAAGATCATGCGCGGAGGGCGGCCGTCCCGTGCGTCAGAGTTCGGTTGCTTCGTGCTATGATGACGACGCTCGCTCCCTTAGCTCAGCTGGATAGAGCGTCGGTCTTCTAAACCGTAGGTCAGGCGTTCGAATCGCCTAGGGAGCACCACACGTGAGCGCCCGCCCGCCCCTAGGGACGGGCGGGTTTTTGTGGCGCCTGAACGCCGGTCGCCCTGGATCGAAACGTTGGTATCCCTGGATCGAAACGTTGGTAGCCCTGAATCGAAACGCCGGTCGCCCCGATGCTGCCGCTGCGCGAGACCTGGCCAACGTTTCCGCTCTTGTGGACGATACGCTACCCTTGGGTGGAGCATAATTGCATGTATGCTGTCCTCGGAAGGAGCTCACGTTGATTTACACCGTCACGCTAAATCCTGCCATCGACTATGTGATGCATCCCCTCACGCTTGACATGGGCTTTACCAACCGTTCGTCCACCGAGGAGCTCTACGTCGGCGGCAACGGCATCAACGTCTCCACGCTCCTCAACGAGATCAAGGTCGCCAACATCGCCTTTGGCATCGTGGCCGGCTTCACGGGCGACTATCTGGTCAAGACGATGCAGAAGAACGGCGTGGCCTCCAACTTCGTCCGCCTGGACCACGGATTCACGCGCATCAACGTCAAGCTCAACGGCATCGTCATGACCATGGTCAACGGCATGGGCCCCCGCATCTCCGAGAGGAAGGTGGACGAGCTG
Source organism: Olsenella massiliensis (assembly GCF_001457795.1). GTDB lineage: Bacteria > Actinomycetota > Coriobacteriia > Coriobacteriales > Atopobiaceae > Olsenella_F > Olsenella_F massiliensis. Next base: position 76,674 of record NZ_LN898210.1, read on the forward strand.
CTCGAGCGCATCGACTACATCGGCGCGGGCGACACGCTCGTGCTCACGGGCTCCATTCCCAAGTCCCTGCCCGAGGACATGTACGACGTCATCATGAAGCGCCTTGAGGGTCGCGGCGTGCGCTTCGTCGTTGACGCGCCCGGCAACCTCCTGCTTGAGTCGCTCCCGTCCCGCCCCTTCCTCATCAAGCCCAACAACCACGAGGTCGGTCGCATCTTTGACGCCCGCCCCGAGACCCCTGAGGAGTGCGTGCCGTACGCCCAGGAGCTGCAGAAGCGCGGAGCGCAGAACGTGATCGTCTCCTGCGGCGGCCACGGGTCTCTCCTCCTTGACGAGAACGGCGAGGTCCACATCGTTCCCACCGCAAAGATTCGCCTGGTCAACGCCACGGGCGCCGGCGACTCCATGGTCGCGGGGTTCGTGGCGAAGACGCAGGAGGGCGCGACGTACGAGGAGGCGCTGCGCTTTGCCTCCGCCTGCGGCACGGCAACCGCCGCGAGCAAGAGCATCGCCAAGCGCCCCACCATCGACAAGGTCTACGCCGCCCTCACCAAGGTCATCGAAGGACAGGGGAGGTAGGGCTCTGCACGGGCATCATCGCGGTCCCGCAAGATCGCGCTCATAGCACGACATGTATGGCGTTCCAGGCAATCTTCGACAGGAGGGTCTCATGTACAAAGGAGTCAACGCATCCGACGGCTTCGGCATCGGCGTCGCGCAGGTGGCCGTAGCGCCAGACCTCTCGTTCACCCCGACCAAGCCAAAGGACGCCCAGAAGGAGAAGGAGCGCTACGAGGCGGCGCTGGCCAAGTTCGTCGAGCAGACCAACGCGCAGATCGAGCGCATGGTCGTCTCCATCGGCGAGGAGGCCGCACTCATCATGGGCGCTCACATCGAGTTTGCCCAGGACGAGGGCATCAAGGAGATGGTCAGCGGCTCCATCGACGCCGGCATGTGCGCCGAGCAGGCCGTGAGCGAGGCCTATGACCAGTACTACACGATGTTCTCTCAGATGGAGGACGAGCTCTTCCGCGAGCGCGCCGCCGACGTCGCTGACGTCAAGACCGGCCTGCTCGCCGACCTCTTGGGCAAGCAGGTGGTGGACCTCTCGACGCTGCCCGAGAACTCGATCGTCGTCGTGTCCGAGCTCACCCCCTCGATGACCGCCGACATCGACAAGGAGAACGTGGCGGGCATCGTCACCGAGACGGGCGGTCGCACGTCCCACTCCGCCATCATCGCCCGCGCGCTGGAGATTCCTGCCGTCCTCTCGGTCGCCGACGTCACCACGAACATCAAGACCGGCGACATGGTCATCGTGGACGGCACCGCCGGCTCCGTCATCGTCACGCCCACCAAGGAGGAGCTTGAGCTCTATCGTGGCAAGGCGCGCGCCTACGCGGAGGACAAGGCGGCCCTTGAGGCGTATCGCGGCAAGAGGACCGTCACGGCCGACGGCGACGAGAAGCTCCTCGTGGCCAACATAGGAAACCCCGACGACGCCAACGTCGCCGCCGAGCACGACGCCGAGGGCGTGGGGCTCTTCCGCTCAGAGTTCCTCTTCATGGACGCCAAGGAGCTCCCGAGCGAGGACGAGCAGTTTGCCGCCTATCAGAAGGTCGCCCTGCGCCTCAAGGGTCAGCCCATCATCATTCGCACGCTCGACGTGGGCGGCGACAAGGAGATTCCGTACCTCAATCTCCGGAAGGAGGAGAACCCCTTCATGGGGTTCCGTGCGGTGCGCTACTGCCTGAACAACCCCGACCAGTACAAGGTCCAGCTCACGGCCCTGCTGCGCGCCTCCGCCTTTGGCGACATCAAGATCATGCTGCCCCTGGTGACCTCCCTTGAGGAGGTCCGCAAGGCCAAGGCGCTCATCGAGGAGTGCAAGCTTGACCTTGACCAGCGTGGAATCTCGTATAACAAGGACATCGAGGTCGGCACCATGATCGAGACGCCCGCCGCCTCGCTCATCGCCGACGACCTGGCCGCGGAGTGCGACTTCTTCTCCATTGGCACCAACGACCTCATCGGCTACACCATGTGCGCCGACCGCGGCAACGACCGCGTGGCCTATCTCTACGAGGTCTACCAGCCTGCCGTGCTGCGCTCGCTCAAGCGCATCATCGAGGAGGGCAACAAGAAGGGCATCCTGGTGGGCATGTGCGGCGAGGCCGCTGCTGACCCGCTGCTCATTCCCGTGCTGCTGTCGTTTGGCCTGGGCGAGTTCTCGGTGAGCGCGCCGTCCATCCTGGCGACGCGTCGCACGATCAGCGAGTGGACCAAGGAGGAGGCGGACGCCCTCACCGCAAAGGTCATGACGCTCAAGACGGCCGCCGAGGTCAAGGCGGCGCTCCAGGCGGCTGCCAAGTAGAGGCCGACGACCGCGCAGGATTCAGGCCGCCAGGCCAAGTTGCCGGGCCCAGGTCGTCAGTCCGCCGCGCAAGCGCACGAACGCCGTGAGAAGTCATGCGACGGGGCATCCGGATCGTCCGGGTGCCCCGCTCTTTTGCACGTCGGGCAGGGAAGGGCGCTACCAGGGGCAGACGGCGGGGGCGATGACGTCAAGGGCGTCAGGCAGCACCCGTACGTCAAAACTGCGGCCCAAAAGCGGCTCGCCGTCCACCTGACAGGGGGGTTCCTCTCCCACGAACTCCACGTGGGCGCGTGTCAGGCGACCAAAGCGCACGGCGGAAGAGGACGCATGTTTGCCCACGCGCGCGAGGGCAAAGAGGGCCAGCAGGCGTGGCGTGCTGGGGACGAGCACGTTGTAACAGATGTCAAGCAGGCCGTCCGTGGGCACGGCGTCAGGGCAGACGCGAAAGCCGCCTCCGTAGCTGGGGCCGTTCTGGATGGCCATCACCAGGGTCTGCAGCTCCTGGGGCGCGCCCCCGTCGATGGAGAGGCGCGCAGGGTACCCTTGCGACCCTGACGAGAATATCTTGAGGCCAGAGGTGGCAAAGAGGGCCGACCCCCTCTGTCGCGTGTTGGCCTCGCGCCTTCTGGTGGTGTCAAGTGCGATGGCGGCATCGAGGCCAAACGACAACGTCTGCGCCACGTAGGCGGCCTCGCCTGCGTCGCTTGTGACCAACCCGAGGTCAATATGGCGACGTTTTCCCGAGACGATCTGCGCGAGAGCCGTCTCGGCGTCGTTTATGGCGGCGTGCAGGGTGCGCGCAAAGTCGTTACCCGAGCCCATGGGAATGACGGCGAGGGTGGGACGGCTATGACGCGGAAGGGTCATGACGCCGCCCACGGCCTCGTGGATGATGCCGTCGCCCCCTAGGACGACAAGGGTATCAACGTCCTGAGTCCTTGTCGCGAGCTGCGTGGCGTGCCCTCGGCGCTCAGTCAAAACGAGGTCAAACGAGGTGGTGATGGAGGCGTAGGACTCAAAGAAGCGCTGGACGAAGGTGGCGGCGGTCGCTCCCTTGCCGCTGCGGGCGGTTGGGTTGGCAAGCACGAGGGTCCGGCCGAGCCTGAGGTGAGCCATGGGTGCTCCCGTCAAACGATGGGGGATGTCATGTGCCCATTGTAGGGGAGTGGGTCGTCTGAGAGGGGCAAGGGGCGCGGGAGGGCGGAGCGGTCGAAAAGGGGTGACGTTACAGAACAAAAGGGGCTACTTTGCATAACCTTGGGCGCGCCGCCGCGTGCCCGCCTCAGTGTGTGTACAAAACGAGAGGCGCCGCGGCGGCTGCCACGGCACCTCTCTCGTCAGAACAGCTGATATGACGCGCCAGAGACGCTAGTCCTGCTTGCGCAGCTTTGCGGCGCCGAACAGCGACAGGATGCCAGCGGAGGCAAGGGCGAGCAGGGCCGCCGGGCCGGCCGAGGCGTCAGAGGTCTGCGGAATCTCCTTGGCCATGTGCTTGGGCTTTGCGACCTCCTTCGTGTCCTCCGGCTTCGTGTCCTCGGTCTTCTCCTCGGGCTTGGGAGCGTTCGTCTTGACGGTGACCGTGATGGTGCTGGGGTCGTAGGAGCCGTTGGCCTTGTCCCAGGTGTTCGGATCCTGCTTGGCGGTCCAGTCAAACTTGAACTCATGGGATGCGGAGTGACCGTAGAGGGTGACCGTGGCGGTGCTGAAGAACTTGCCCGTGATGGTGCCCTTGATGGTGTGCAGGCCGGGGTCCACCGTCACGGCGTCAAAGGTGAGGCTGAGGTTTGAGGACTCCTTGTTGATCAGTGTGTCATAGAGGTCCTGGAACGTGGCGTACTGGCCGGGGTTGTCAAGCTCCATCGTGACGGTGCGCACGTTGCCGGAGGTGACGACCTTCGTGACCTTGTACATCTTGCTGCCCATGAGGACGGTCTCGCCCGTGCCGAACTTCATGCCCTCGGGCAGGGTGAACTCGGCGGTGAAGCTGCTCGTGACGCCGGGATTCCCCTTCTCGTCCGTGAGCTTGATGTCGCCGTACGTTACACCATAGTTCTGAAGCCGGGCGGCATAGTCGTCGGCAATGCCCTGAATCTGGTCCTTGATGGGCTGAACCAGGAGGTCAGCCTGGACGGACACGGTATCGCCGGCGTTTGACTCGGGGAAGGAGACATGAGAGGTGTCGTCATTTATCTTCATGTCGCCGGTGAGGACGACGGAGCTGTTTGCCGGGGCGGGGGCGGGGCTTGCGACGGGCGCTGCGGGCGCGGGAGCGGCAAGCTGGGCGCTCTCGTCTGCGGTGGCGTCCTCCGCCGCAACGGGAGTGGCGTCAGGCGCCTCTTCGGGGGCAACCTGCTCGGCGGGGGCAGGCTGGACGACGGCTGCGGGCTCGGGCGCCACGGCGGGATCGGTCGTCTCCGCGAGGGCCATGACCGGCCCAGAGATGGCGAAGGCGATTCCCGTGGCGGCTACGCCGGTGATGATCATCTGGGCACGATTCGAGAACCTTTGACGCTGCATGGCACGCTCCTTAACTGGCCTACATTCAATGAACTTGTCAATACTCCTGCTAATGCAAAAACATACCAAAAAGTATATAACACTTGCACAACACCATTTGCTACCTTTCAGATAGTGTTGTCGGCCATATTATACACACAAACAGCTCGCTGTCAGATATGGCGGTGAGCTGTGTTTTCATGGCCGGTGAGCGGCATTCTGGCGCGTCGTGAGCCGCTTCGACTGCGGGCGCGACGGCATGCGCGAGGCGATGCGGCGCCTGGAGCCGTCCCGCGTCCTTCTCTACGGCAAGAACATAGGGTTCGACTTCGGCGGCTGCGAGGTTGTCGAGTACGAGGCGGGAGGGTTCCATGGGCGGTAGGGGAAGTAGCCTCTATGTCTGGAAGGCGTATCAAGCTTTTTTGTCAGTCTTCAGCCGCTAATCCAAAAACGTTGGCGGCCCGAGAGATTCAAGGTCTGACATTGCCGAGCTTGCCAGGATGGCCGGATTTAAGGACGTCGTTGGAACTGATGCTATCGGCACACAGTCTATGGGCGCCTATCTGTCGGCAATCGCGAAGATGGAAAAGGAATACGAAGCGCTTAAGGCAACGCCGACGGTACTAGCAGGTGCTGACGGCGAGGGATTTTATGCTGCCGCCGGTTCTATTGGCGATGGTGCCGTAATGCTGCTTAATAGATCGTATATGGGCAATGCTGCAAAGCATGCAAGAAGCCAACGAGACGAGGAGTCTAGTGGATTCAAGATGCCGACAAACGGCAGAATAACGTCGCAGGCTGCTTATACGGTTAAGCATGAATACGGGCATCTTCTACAAAACGCCTTGTATCAAGAAGACCGTATCTAACGGGTACACTGGTACCAGCAAGCAGTATGCCAATGCGGCCTTTCGAGAGATCGAGCGAATTGCGCGCGTTAAATACGGCGCGACGGATGCCTCACTGCTCCGGTATGGTCATACTAATTCTTTCGAGGCGTTTGCAGAGTCGTTCGCAAGTTTGAATTCGGGTGCTCCTACAGCATTTGGAAAAGCGATGATGGATTATCTCGCAGGGAATCGCCTGTAACTAGGAGAAAGGTAAGCCATGGATACCATGGTGCCCTATTTCATGACAAATCCTGATTGGTATACGGTAATCGGCCTTGGTAAAGCCTTTCCAGATGATGGACGCGGATACCATCTTACGGATTCAGCACCTGAAGATGCGGTGAAGTCCTATGAGGACTACTATTCCATCGTCGAATCAGATATTCAGATTTCCGGTCTGAATGAGAGGTCGCGATTGGGCGAGACGCTTTAATTAGGCAAATCCGGATGTTTGCTGGCAGCCGTCCTTCGGGGCGGCCTTTCTCATGCCGATTGGGGGTCCCGTGGCACAGCTCAGGAAGCCGCCCTCCGTTGAGTCCGGCCCGCTCCGCTCGGCCACGTGGGACGAGCTCACGCGAGACATCAGGTACGGTTCGGTGGTTCACACCAATCCGGCGTAAAAGGTGCCGCAGCTCAAATAAGAGACGGGCGCGGCATCATGTTCGTTAGCCCGTTTTGTCATTCCAACGTCGGCACATCCGCGGTATCTTGAAGTCTGAGCAGGGGCATGGTCGTGCATTCAACTAATGGCTGAAGAGGAATAGCTTTAAGAGGGGATGGCCGTGTTTACACCAGAGGGACAGCGCGAGTACGAGAAGTGGGAGAAGTGGATATCGGATGACGAGTTCCAGTTCAGCCCTGATTTCGTTCCGACCGACGACACGCCTCAAGGAGCCGTCGATTACTACAAGAACATGTACAGAAGCTGTCTCTCGATGCTCGATATCGACTCCCCCAGCTTTGAATGGCCTACCGGCATAGGCCTCAATTGCTAGATTGCCGAACGGGTTTGTTTTGCTGTATGCCGCCCTTTTAGGGCGGCTTTTTTCATGTCGATTGGGACTCCGCATGGCAAAGCTCAGAAAGCCGCTCTCTGTCTCGTCCGACGCGTTCCGCTCGGTCAAGTGGGACGAGCTGACCCGTGGGTGCAACTTCTCCAACGCAGACGCCCCGGCGCTCAGCCTGATACGGCAGCTCAACAGGCGGCTCGGGATGGCGGGCGGCGGGGACGCGCTCTGGGACCAGCTATTGGCGTTCAGCGCCGCGACGCGCCTTATAAGTCATAAGGGCGGCTGGTGCTTCGAGCGCCATGACTTGCCGCTCGACCGCAGACGCTAGCGGCGGCGGTCCATGTCCTCCCGGATGAGCCGCTTGATGTACCCCTGCTTGTTGGGCTGCGCGGACAGCCACTCCCAGAGGGCCGCTTCGGCGGGGTAGAAACGTGTCGTGATCTGTTTGATGCTCTTCTTGCGGTATTTCTCGCTAGCGCGCCTCTGGGCGTCCGAGACTGCCATTAGCGCCTCCTCAGCCTGTCGATGACACGCACAATAATCTCGACTGCCGCAAACACGACAATCCACTTCAGGAAGGTTTTCATGCCATCTCCAATCGACCTCAATCTGTGGAGGGTGGGATGGGGGGTTGTTCTCCACCCGTTGGGCCATGCCGCATGAGTCTTGGCCTGTGCTTGTGACGGGGCCTTATTCATGCCGTAACGCAGGTTCAGGCAAAACTAAGTCAAAACATCCTACGACGCATCGATGGAACACGTCAGTCTTTGTGTTTAGGGGGAGGCAAGACACCGCCGATTGCGACGATAACTTGCGGATTCTTGGAGCGCCGGACGGGACTCAAACTCGCAGCAGGCAGCTTGGGAATCTGTCAAGTCTACGGCTATCCAGAGATATGATGAGGCGGCCGACAGCCACGTCAAGCTGCCGCCTGCGATAACGGCGGCGACCTACAACCCCAAGACCGTCGACGAGACGGCGCGCTACCAGGCGAAGAGGCTCGCGAAGGGCGACCTGCGCGGGTTCGCCAGGTACTGCGGCGAGCTTGGCCGAAACGACGTGCTGCGCAGCCTGAACGAGACCATCATCCAGAACGCCGGGCGCGACCGGAAGAGGGGCGCGCGCTTCGCCCGCGTCCCCACGGGCGCGGAGACGTGCACGTTCTGCCTCATGCTGGTCGGGCGCGGAGCGGTCTACCACACGAGGAAGACGGCGGGCGAGTTCCGCCACTTTCACCGCCGCTGCGACTGCAAGGTGGTTCCCGGCTTCGAGGACGACCCCGACGCCGAGATCGTCCAGCATTACGACCCCAAGGACATGCGCGACCGCATGAGCGAGATGGAGGAGCAGACCGGCCTGTCGTTCGACAGCCAGGACGACAACAGGGAGCTTCGCGGCTTCATGGCTCTCCACGACCCCGACTGGCTTATGTATGGGAAGAAAGTCGAGGCTGACTATTCTCTCAACCCGTTTAAAAACTACGGAGACCCAAAGGAACGCGGCGTTTACGATTACGGCAACTTTGGGAACCACAACGGAGAGTGGAGGGATGTCTTCGCTCATGACTCCCTCGCCTCCACGGGTATTAAAGTTGAAGCTCGCCCAGCATCAGCTCCTGAGGGGTATTCGAACATAGATCTATTCATTAATGGAGACCTTTGGGAAGTAAAAAGCCCGTACGACGAGAAGGGATACACTCCGGGGAGCATAAGATTCGTCGAGAAGAATCTGCGCGTAGCAAACAGGCAGTTCAGAAACCAATGGGATGAGAAAACTAACGCTCGGCTCGATTACAAAGGACCGAAAAGGGTAGTGTTCAACTCTCGCTACAAGTCAGTCTCAGATGAGGCGATAGGTAGAGAAATCCCGCGGCAAATGGCTATGCACGGAATAGACGAAGTTCTCTTCGTGAAGAAAGACGGCAGTGTAGTTTATATCAAAAAAGGAGCGGACCCAGTGTCTGTTCAGACCCAGAGCCCACTCCGTTGATTACATGATACTCGTATACGTGAGACAACTCAAAGCTCACCTGGCTAGCACAATGGCAGTGCGGCGGTCTCCAAAACCGTTGATCGGGGTTCGATTCCTCAGCCAGGCGCCACAATCACCCTAGGCCCCGCCGGGGGCCTTTTTCATGGAAGCCGGAGGTGCATCATGGCCGCAAACAACGCGTCTCGCGGAGGCTGTGGTCTTGTGTGACGTGTGACGGGCGGTTCAGGCAACCATATGTTTATACATTTTGGGATATGGCAAGTGGGATATGGCAAGCCTTGTGTTTAGGGGGGCTCAGCGGGGAGCAAAAAAGCAGGTCACCGCCGATTATGGCGATGACCTGCGAATTCTTGGAGCGGCGGACGGGACTCGAACCCGCAACAAGCAGCTTGGAAGGCTGCTGCTCTACCAATTGAACTACCGCCGCGATGGTCGGGGTGACTGGATTCGAACCAGCGACCCTCTGCTCCCAAAGCAGATGCGCTACCAAGCTGCGCCACACCCCGGGGCCGCTCAGAAAGTATACGCGAGCTTTCATGCCAAGGCAACGATGTTGCACGTAATTATCGCGACGGCGTACACGATGTACAGATTGTTACGCCGCCCCGCCCGCCGCCGCCTTTCTCGGGCAAGTTCTCTATGTTTCAGGCATGGAAACGTCTGCTGCGGCGGACTGCCGCCCGGGCAGTCAACGCGAGAGGAGAACCGATGAACTATTCCCAGAGGGTCATGGCAGGACTCAAGGAGCGCTATGCGGACCAGCCCGAGTTTCTCCAGGCAGCCGACGAGGTGCTCGCGACGCTGCAGCCCGCTCTCGACGCCCATCCGGAATTTGAGGAGGCCGCCCTGCTTGAGCGCCTTGTCGAGCCGGAGCGCGTCATCATCTTCCGCGTCCCCTGGATCGATGATGCCGGCAAGGTCCAGGTGAACCGCGGCTACCGCGTCGAGTTTAACTCGGCGATCGGACCCTACAAGGGCGGTCTGCGCTTTAACCCCACGGTGACGCTTGGCATGCTCAAGTTCCTGGGATTTGAGCAGATCTTCAAGAACTCCCTCACGACCCTTCCCATGGGCGGCGGCAAGGGCGGCTCCGACTTTGACCCCAAGGGCAAGTCCAACAATGAGATCATGCGCTTCTGCCAGTCGTTCATGACCGAGCTCGCCCGTCACATCGGCCCTGACACGGACGTTCCCGCCGGCGACCTTGGCGTGGGAGGTCGTGAGGTGGGCTACCTGTTTGGCCAGTACAGGCGCCTGCGCAACGAGTGGTCCGGCGTGCTCACCGGCAAGGGGCTCAGCTTTGGCGGCTCGCTCGCTCGCACGCAGGCCACGGGCTATGGCCTGGTCTACTTCGTGCAGAACCTCCTCGCGGACCGCGGCGACTCCCTCGAGGGCAAGACGGTCGTGGTCCACGGCTCCGGCAACGTCGCCATCTATGCCATCCAGAAGGCGGAGCAGCTTGGCGCCAAGGTCGTGGCGTGCTCCGACACCAAGGGCTGGGTCTATGACGAGGAGGGCCTCTCGGTGGAGGCGCTCGAGGCCGTCTACAACGCCAAGCGCTCGGGCCATGACGAGGGCGTGAGCCTGTCGAAGTACCTTGAGCATCGCCCCGCCGCGCAGCACCACGCCGAGGACGGTCGCGGCGTGTGGGGCGTGCCCTGCGACGTGGCGCTTCCCTGCGCACGCGAGAACACCCTGCTCCTCGAGGACGCCAAGAGGCTCGTCGCCGGTGGCTGCACGGTGGTGGGCGAGGGCGCCAACATGCCCACCACGCTGGAGGCGACCCAGTATCTCATCGACAACGGCGTTGCCTTCTGCCCGGGCAAGGCGGCCAACGCGGGTGGCGTGGCCGTCTCCGGCCTCGAGATGAGCCAGAACGCCGGGCACATCTCCTGGACCTTCGAGGAGGTCGACGAGCGACTCCAGGGCATCATGGCCTCCATCTACCAGGCGTCGTCCCAGGCGGCCAAGGCGTACGGCCATGAGGGCAACCTCGTCTTTGGCGCCAACATCGCCGGCTTCCTCAAGGTCGCCGACGCCATGATGGGCCAGGGGGTCTGCTAGCAGGCCAGCGACAACAGGCTCGCGTGCGCGGGGCCTCGTGGGACGGCAGGATGCCCCCGCGAGGTCCCGCGCCTTGTGTAAAGGCCCGCATAAGAGGCTGGCGCGCCGGTGTGCGCCCGCGCGTCACGCGCGCTCGAGTCTTGTCCGCAGGACTGTGTCGATATGATAAACAGCCCTATAAATTACACAAAAGTGCATCTATAACCACCTAGAATTCGAAACCGACCTTTAACGACGGTACAGAGATACCAAAAGGATGGTGGTGGCACATGAACCTGCTTGCCGGTGCGGACGAGCTCCCTCGGGCGCTGCTCGCCCTGGAGGACGGAACGACCCTCTGCGGGCGCTGTTGCGGGGCGGAGGGGGAGGCCTTCGGCGAGATCGTCTTCAACACCTCGATGACGGGCTATCAGGAGGTCGTGAGCGACCCCAGCTACGCCGGCCAGATCGTGGCCTTCACCTATCCCCAGATCGGCAACTACGGCGTGACCCCTGCCGACGACCAGGCGCTGGGGGGCGCGGGGCCTGCGCTGCGCGGCGTCGTGGTGCATGACATGTGCTTCTCGCCCAGCAACTGGCGCAGCGTGGGAAGCCTTCCCGACTATCTGCGCGAGCACGGGGTCGTGGCGATTCAGGGGGTGGACACCCGCGCCCTCACCCTGCACATCCGCGAGAGAGGGGCCCTTAAGGCGGCGATCTCGACCGTCGACCTCGACCTCCGGAGCCTCGTCGCCCGCGTGCGCGCGAGCGAGCCCATCTCGGCGCATAACTTCGTCGCCGACGTCTCCACCAGAAAGCCCGTCGACCTTCCCGCCGCCGCGGCGTGCTCCGCCGGCCAAGGCCGGCCTCGCGTCGCCGTGATCGACTGCGGCGAGAAGCGCGGCATCGCCGAGCGCCTTGTTGCGGCCGGCTGCGACGCGACCGTGCTCCCTTGGGACACCCCGGCGGCAGACGTGCTCGCAGGCGGCTATGACGGCGCGTTTCTGTCCAACGGGCCGGGCGACCCCAGGAGCGTGCCCGCCACCATGGCCTGCGCTATCGAGCTCTTGGGAAAGCTTTCCGTCTTTGGCATCTGCCTGGGCAACCAGATGCTCACCCTCGCGGCGGGCGGAAGCGTCGAGAAGCTCCCGTACGGGCATCACGGAGGCAACGAGCCGGTCATGAACCTCCTTACGGGCAAGGTCGAGATCAGCGCCCAGAACCACAACTACGGCACCGTGTTCTCGAGCCTTGGCCCCCTGGACCCCGAGCTCTCTGACGGCGTCGGCAAGCATGCGACGGACCTGCGCTTCTGGAGCAAGAGGCGCGTCGCCCCCGTCGTGCGCAACGAGCGCTTCGGGCGCATCCGCCTCACCCACGTCAACCTCAACGACGGTACGCCTGAGGGCATCCAGTTCCTGGACGTCCCGGCCTTCTCGCTGCAGTATCACCCCGAGGCCCGCCCGGGCCCCCATGACGCGGGCTACGCGTTTGCGTCGTTCGTCCGCATGATCAAGGGCGACCCCGACTACCTCGCCGTCGACGTCTGCGAAGGGAGGGCTCGCTGATGCCCAAGCGCACCGACATCCACAAGGTCCTGATTATCGGCTCCGGTCCCATCGTCATCGGCCAGGCCTGCGAGTTTGACTATTCGGGCACCCAGGCGTGCAAGGCCCTGCGCGGCGAGGGCTACGAGGTCGTGCTCGTCAACTCAAACCCGGCGACCATCATGACCGACCCCGACACGGCGGACCGCACCTACGTCGAGCCCATCACGGTGGAGGCCGTGACCAAGGTCATCGAGCGCGAGCGTCCTGACGCGCTGTTGCCCAACATGGGCGGCCAGACGGCCCTCAACTGCGCCGTCGCGCTTGACGAGGCCGGCGTCCTCGCACGCCATGGCGTCGAGGTCATCGGCTGCGACATCGCCTCGATTCAGGTGGGGGAGGACCGCGAGCTCTTTGCCGCCGCCATGCGCGACGTTGGGCTCGAGGTGGCGCGCTCGGGCATCGCCCGCTCGCTCGAGGACTGCGAGCGGGTGGCGGACGAGCTCGGCTACCCCGTCGTCATTCGTCCCGCCTTCACGCTGGGAGGCGCCGGCGGCGGCATGGCGCATGACCGCGACGAGCTTCTACGCATCGCCCGCGAGGGCCTCTCGCTCTCTGCTAACGGCGAGGTGCTCGTGGAGCAGAGCGTCGAGGGATGGAAGGAGATCGAGATGGAGGTCATGCGCGACGTCGCCGGAAACGGCATCGTCGTGTGCTCCATCGAGAACCTCGACCCCATGGGCGTCCATACGGGCGACTCGATCACGGTGGCTCCCTGCCAGACCCTCTCCGACGTCGAGCTTCAGCGTCTGCGCGACCACTCGCTCGCCGTGCTCGAACGGGTTGGCGTCGCCTGCGGTGGCTCCAACGTGCAGTTTGCCGTGAACCCCACCGACGGTCGCGTCATCGTCATCGAGATGAACCCCCGCGTGAGCCGATCCTCCGCCCTCGCCTCGAAGGCGACCGGATTTCCCATCGCCAAGATGGCGGCGCTCCTGTCGGTGGGCTACACCCTCGACGAGATCACGAACGACATCACGGGGGCCACGCCCGCCTGCTTTGAGCCGTCCATCGACTACTGCGTGGTCAAGGTTCCCCGCTTTGCCTTTGAGAAGTTCAGGGGCACGAGCGAGACGCTCACCACGCGCATGAAGTCGGTGGGCGAGGTCATGGCCATGGGGTCCACCTTCGAGGAGGCGCTCCAGAAGGCCTGCCGCTCGCTGGAGCAGGGCCATGCCGGCCTCGGCGCCGACGGCCTCATGGAGTACGTCGAGGACGACGCGGCCTTCCTGGACCTGGTGAGCCGACCCACGCCCCAGCGCATCTTCTACGTCGCCGAGGCGCTTCGGCGCGGGTGGGGCGAGCGTCGTGTCCACGAGCTCACGGGCATCGACCCCTGGTTCCTCGCGCGCATGGGCGACATCGTGCGCGCCGAGCGGTCCCTGAGGGAGGGCGGCGTCGCCGGCCTCACGTCCGAGCGCCTGATGGCCGCAAAGGAGATGGGCTTCTCTGACGCGCAGCTGGCCTGGCTCGTGGGCCAGCGCGAGGAGACCGTCCGCGCCCTCAGGGAGGTGCTGGGCGTACGGCCCCTCGTGAAGACGGTTGACACCTGTGCCGGGGAGTTTGCCTCGCACACCAACTATCACTACCTCAGCTACGAGGCCGGAGGCACCACCGAGTTCAGGCAGGCCGCGCGCCCGCGGGTGGTGATCCTCTCGGCCGGGCCCAACCGCATTGGTCAGGGCATCGAGTTTGACTACTGTTGCGTGCACGCCGCCATGGCGCTCACGGCGCGAGGCTTCGAGACCGTGATGGTCAACTGCAACCCGGAGACGGTCTCCACGGACTACGACACCTCCGACCGCCTGTACTTTGCGCCCCTGACCTTTGAGGACGTCATGGACGTCGTCGAGCGCGAGAGGCCCGTGGGCGTCATCGTGACCCTCGGCGGGCAGACGCCCATCAACCTCGCGCGACGCCTTGCGCAGGCGGGCGTCCCCATCATGGGGACGCAGCCCGACGCCATCGACCTCGCGGAGGATCGCGACCGCTTCTCGGGCCTGCTCGACCGCCTGGGCGTTGCCTATCCGCCCAGCTCGACGGCAGAGACCATCGACGAGGCGCGGGAGGTCGCCCTTCGTCTGGGCTACCCGCTCCTCGTGCGTCCAAGCTACGTGCTGGGCGGCCGCGGCATGGCCATCGTGTACGGCGAGGGGGACCTCGCGACCTACATGGCCGAGGCCACGGAGGTCTCGCCTGACCATCCCGTCTACCTGGACGCCTTCCTGGAGGACGCCATCGAGCTCGACGTGGACGCGCTGGCGGACGGCACGGACTGCCATGTGGGCTCCGTCCTCGAGCACATCGAGGAGTGCGGCATCCACTCGGGCGACTCGGCCTGCTGCCACCCGCCGTTCTCGCTGTCCGACCGCATCGTGCGATGGGTGCGCGCCATCACGCGCACGCTCGCGCTGGCGGTGGGCGTGCGCGGCCTTCTCAACATCCAGTTCGCGGTGAAGGACGAGCAGGTCCTCGTCATCGAGATGAACCCGCGCGCCAGCCGCACGGTGCCCTTCTCGTCCAAGGCGACGGGCGTGCCCCTGGCAAAGCTCGCCGCGCGCATCATGGCCGGCGAGACGATCGCCCAGCTGCGAAGGTTGGGTGAGCTTGGCGAGGAAAAGGACGAGGCCGGGCTCTTCGCGGTCAAGGAGGCGGTGATGCCGTGGGCTCGCTTTCCCGGGGCCGACTCGACCTTGGGCCCCGAGATGAAGTCGACGGGCGAGGTCATGGGCATAGGGCGCAGCTTCCCGGCCGCCTATGCGAAGACGCGCCGGGCCATCGACTACGGGCTCCCGCGCGGCGGAAAGGTCTTCGTGAGCGTGTGCGACCGTGACAAACGGGCCATCGCGCCGGTGGCGACGTCGCTCGTGGGCCTGGGCTACGAGCTCATCGCGACGGCGGGCACCGCCAAGACGTTGCGGGCGGCGGGCCTTGCCTGCGAGGTGGTGAGGCGCGTGAGCGAGGGGCATCCCAACATCGTGGACGAGATCGCCGGCGGCGAGGTGGCATTCATCATCAACACGCCGCATGGTCATGAGTCGCGCGGCGATGGGTCCATCCTGCGCGCGGAGGCGGTCAACCGGGACATCACCTGCGTGACGGCGCTCTCGGCGACGACGGCGCTCGTGCAGGCCATCGTCGCCGCGCGGGAGGATGCGCTGGACGTCATCGCGCTGCAGGACCTGACGTAGGCGGGCCTGCCGACGAGGGAGGGGTCGTGGCGGGGCGCCTTACGGTCGTGCATCCGCGGGAGCGCGCGTCGGGGCGTCTCATGCCACGGGGTCCCTCCAGCCGCCGGCGTCTGTTGTTTGACGCATGAACGTCAACGTCACGCCCGTGAGGCCCGGCTTTTGCTATCATGCCTAGGTTGTATGCAGCGCTGCGGGCGTGGCGGAACTGGTAGACGCGCTGGATTTAGGTTCCAGTGGGGGAGACCTCGTGAAGGTTCGAGTCCTTTCGCCCGCACCATGCGCCGCATGCGCCGAGAGTTGGCGGCGCCTCTCACAGGGCGCCCGTACTAGACACTGGAGGAACGTTGGACATCATCGTCACTGCCGAGAGGCCGCAGAACGACCAGGTGGTCGCAAAGCTTACCGTGCCTGCTTCCGAGGTTGACAAGGCCATTGACAAGGCCTACAGGGAAATTGCCAGGAAGTACAACTTCCAGGGCTTCCGCCGCGGTCGCGCGCCGCGTCCCGTCATCAACGGCATCGTCGGTCGTGACGCCGTGCTGGGCCAGGCCACCGAGGACCTCATGAACGAGGCCCAGCCCCAGATGTTCGAGGAGCTTGACATCGTGCCCGTGGGCCGCCCCGACTACGGCGAGGAGCGTCTCGTCGTCGTGGAGCACGAGGACCTCTCCGCCACGGTCACCGTCTCGGTCCCCCCTGCGTGCGAGCTCGACTCCTACGACGCGCCCGGCATCAACATGCCTCCCGCGAACGCCACCGAGGCCGAGATCGACCTGCAGGTCGAGCAGCTCATGAACTATCACTCGAGCTGGGAGGACGACGACGCCGACCGTGCCGCGACCGAGGGCGACGTCGTGGTCGTTGACACCGTGAGCAAGGAGGGCGCCGACTTCTTGGCCGGCGAGGACCGTCAGGTCTCGCTCTCCCACAGCCATCTGCCCAAGGAGTACGTGGACGGCATCGTGGGCCTCAAGAAGGGCGAGTCCAAGGACGTCGAGTGGACCCAGGGCGAGGGCGACGACCAGAAGAGGCTCGCCGTCACCGTGACCCTCAAGGGCCTCAAGAAGTCCGTCGTTCCCGAGCTTGATGACGCGTTCGCCAAGAAGAGCTTTGGCTTTGACACCGTCGCCGAGTTCCGTGACGCCGTCAAGGACGAGATCGAGCAGGACAAGAAGACCAGCCTCCCCAACCTCAAGGAGGATCGCGTCGTCGAGGAGATCGGCAGGCACCTGCAGCTCGAGGAGGTTCCCGGCGCCTACGAGAGCCAGGTCTTCTCCGAGCTTGCCAACGAGTTCCTCCAGCAGCTCCAGCGTCAGGGGATGACGCTTGACATGTACCTCGCCGCGCGCAAGGTCAAGAACGAGGACTTCATCGCCGACCTCCATCAGCAGGCCGCCGAGCGCGCGCGTCAGTCGCTCGCGCTTGACGCCCTCGCGCGTCACCTTGAGTTTGACGCCACTGAGGACGACGTGAGGGACGAGTTCGCCCGTGCCGGCGTAAAGGACGTCGCCACGTCCATGGACGAGTTCACCCGGAACGGCCAGATGCCCGCCATCCGCGAGTCCATCCGCCGCACCAAGGCCGTCAAGTGGCTCGTCGAGAACTGCGCGGTGACCGAGGTCGACGAGATCGCCGAGGCGCGCGCCAAGAAGGCCGACGGGGCTGGGGCGACGCAGGACGACGAGGCCAAGAAGGACGACGAGGCTGGGGCGACGCAGGGCGACGAGCCCAAGAAGGACGACGAGGCCAAGGACGCGGAGTAGGGACGTTGGCCGCTGACCTTTGACGCGCGCGTCAGTTGCGGCGGATGCTCCCGGCGCGCCGACGTGGCGTGACAGGATTGACTTGAGACGGCGCTCCGTGGGTACAACACCCCGGAGCGCCTAAACACAAAGGAGACCCGCATGCACAACCCCATGGCAACGCCCCTCATTCCCTACGTCGTGGAGCAGACCCCGCGCGGAGAGCGCAGCTATGACATCTACTCGCGCCTGCTTAACGACCGCATCGTCTTTCTCGGCGAGGAGATAACCCGCGACACCGCCAACCTTGTGGTCGCGCAGCTTCTGCATCTGGAGAGCCAGGACCCCGACAAGGACATCTCCCTCTACATTGACTCGCCCGGCGGCGAGGTGTACGCGGGTCTCGGCATCCTCGACACCATGAACTTCATCAAGCCCGACGTCTCCACGATCTGCGTGGGCATGGCTGCGTCCATGGCGTCGGTCCTCCTTGCCGCCGGCGCCAAGGGCAAGCGCCTGGCGCTGCCCAATTCCATGATCATGATTCACCAGCCCTCCAGCGGCGCCCAGGGCCAGCAGACTGACATACAGATCGTCGCCGACGAGACCAAGTGGATTCGCAACCGGATCAACGAGCTGCTCTCCCAGTACACGGGACAAAGCGTCGAGAAGATCAACGCCGACACCGAGCGCGACAACTACCTGCGTGCCCAGGAGGCCTGCGCGTACGGCCTCGTTGACAAGGTCATCACCTCGCGCGCCGAGCAGTCCGCGTAGGATGTGGGGAGTCGCGCCAGAGGTCGCTCTTGCCCGCGGCCCCGGCGCGTCGCCCTTGCCCGCGCCGTCGGCGTCAGGCTCGGACCCGCCGTCGCGCCGCACGCCTCGTCGTCGCACGAATCGTCGGTGATTGAGCTCAATCGTCGACGATTGAGCTAGTATCTAAGGCCGCCCGCCTTCGGACGGGCCAGCCCGTTTCTGAGTACCTGAGGAGATCCAGATGGCATCAAGCGGCATGAGAGGCAACGACGAGATCCGCTGCTCCTTCTGCGGAAAGACCCGTGACCAGGTGAGGCAGCTCATCCAGAGCCGCAGCGGGGTGTACATCTGCGACGAGTGCGTCAAGGAGTGCTCCACCATCATCGACGAGGCGACGCGCACGGCCGCGGACGACGTCATCGACGAGGCGGCCTTTGACGCACCGGCCAGCCCCATAGAGAACCTCCCCACGCCCCATCAGATCTATGACGAGCTCTCCCAGTACGTCATGGGTCAGGAGGACGCCAAGCGCGCCATGAGCGTGGCCGTCTACAATCACTACCGTCGCATCCTGTCGGGCGACGACGAGGGCGCCCCCGCCGACGCGCCCGAGGGCACGGAGCACGTCGAGCTCGCCAAGAGCAACATCCTGCTTCTGGGGCCCACGGGCACGGGCAAGACGCTGCTGGCCCAGACGCTCGCGCGCTTTCTCGAGGTACCGTTCTGCATCGCCGACGCCACCACGCTCACCGAGGCGGGCTACGTGGGCGAGGACGTGGAGAACATTCTCCTCAAGCTCATCACGGCCGCCGACGGCGACGTGGAGCGCGCGCAGGTGGGCATCGTGTACGTGGACGAGATTGACAAGATCGCCCGCAAGGCCGAGAACCTCTCCATTACGCGCGACGTCTCGGGCGAGGGTGTGCAGCAGGCGCTTCTCAAGATCTTGGAGGGCACCGAGGCGAGCGTGCCGCCCCAGGGCGGGCGCAAGCACCCTCAGCAGGAGCTCATTCACATCAACACCAAGAACATCCTCTTCATCTGCGGCGGCGCCTTCGTGGGTCTCGACAAGATCGTGGCCGACCGCATCGGCAGGAAGGGCGTGGGCTTCAACTCCGAGCTCACCCAGAAGGCGAAGGAGAACGAGGACGAGCTCATGGCGCAGGTCATGCCGCAGGACCTGCACAAGTTTGGCATGATTCCCGAGTTCATCGGCCGCATCCCCGTCATCACCGCCACGAAGGACCTCACCGAGGACGACCTCGTGAGCATCCTCACGCAGCCCAGGAACGCCATCGTCAAGCAGTATCAGCGCATGTTTGCCATCGAGGGCGTCAAGCTCGAGTTCACCGAGGACGCCCTGCGCGAGATCGCCCGCCAGGCCATCGAGCGCGGCACCGGCGCCCGCGGCCTTAGGGCCATCTGCGAGGCGACGCTCCAGGACACGATGTTCGACCTGCCGAGCGACCTGGAGATCACGCGGGTCGTCGTGACGCCGGCGTCCATTGGCGGCGCCGCGCTGCCCACCATCGTCAGGGAGCCTGCGACGACGCCCCTCTCTGCCGGACACGGCGCCCTGGGCTCGGGCGTGGGCACGCACCAGGCGAGCTGACGAGCGGGCGAGGAGCTGACGAGGAGCTGACGAGCGGGCGAGGAGCTGACGAGGAGCTGACGAGCGGGCCTCATGACGCCGTGCACTTTTCGGCACCCCTGCGTACGTATCGACTGGCACCCGAACGCCTACGTTAATGCCCAGAATCCTTGATTTTGGGCATTAATTTTACGTTTGCCCAGGATACGAAAAAACAATGACGGATTAACGACAGTTTGGTCATTGATAATCTCAGGCATGTGAGGGCAATCATGACGTCCTCGAACGCCCTGCCCCGCCTTGCCCTGCCCTGTCTTGCCCTAGGACAGCAGCCGCTCGGCGTTGGCGACAAGCTGTCTGACAAGCTCGCTCTCGTCCATGTGGCGAAGCCCCGCAATCTGTGAGACGCACCTCTCAAGTGACTGGGCGATCTCCCGGGCCGATTCGTCCGCCCCGTCCGCGACGCCCGCGTTGCTCGCACCGCCGTCCGCAGCGTTCGCCTCATCCGCCTTCTCGGGAAGGTCCGTCTCGACCAGGAGCTGGTCCAGGGGGAGCTGCCGAGCGTACTCACGCCCGCGCCGCGTGGCCAGCATCATCTCGTTGACGCTAAAGCGGCAGCCGGCGACGACGGCTCGGTGCAGCTCGTCGGAGCTGCCCGAGAACCAGTGGAACACGACGCGGCATCGCTCGAGGCAGCCCGTCTTGTCCAGAACGTCGAGGCAGGCCCCCGCAGACCGCACCGCATGGACGGAGAGGACTGACGGCGCGGTGGCGTCGCTCCCTCGTGCCGCCGCCGTGCACAGGGCGGCGAACGCCTCCCGCTGGCGCTTCGCGCTGCCCTCGGACACGTGTCGGGGCGAGAGATCCATGCCCACCTCACCCACGAAGCGCGTGCGGGCAGCAAGCTCGCAGGCGTGCGCGACGTCGTCGGCATCCGCCTGCCCGCGTGCGACCCACCAGGGATGCAACCCCACGGCGAGGTGCACGTTGGTGCAGCCGGCAAGGAGGGGACGGGCCGCCTCGTGGCCTCGGGGCGTCACGGTAACGGCAAAAAGTTCGATTCCCCGCGCCGCGGCCCTCTGGGCCACCTCGGCGGCGTTGTCATAGAAGTCCAGGTGCACGTGGGCGTCAAAAAGCCTCAGCCCCATGTGAGCCCCGCAATCTCGCCAATGACGCGCCCGGCGATCATCTGGCCCATGATGGGCGGCATGTAGCTCATGGTTCCTAGGATGGACGAGCCTGCGCGCACGAAGCCGCCCTCGCCCAGCGCGTCCGCCTTGCCCTGGGGCTCGCGGGGCAGCTCGTCTGAATAGAGCACTTGAAGGCCGTGGATGCCCCGTTTGCGGCACTCCTTGCGCATGATCCGGGCGAGAGGGTCGTTGACGGTCCTCTCGATGGTCGTAAAGCGCAGGCGCGTGGGGTCGAGCCTGTTTGCCCCGCCCATGCTGCTGATCTCCCTGATGCCCCGGTCCTGGCACCACTGGGCCAACAGGAGCTTCTGGCTCACGGTGTCGATGGCGTCAACCACGAAGTCGGGGCGAGGCAGTGCCGTCAGCGTGTTCGCCAGGTTCTCCTTTGAGAGAAAGCGCTGCCGTGCCGTGACCTTGCAGGCGGGATTGATGTCGTGGACGAGATCCTCCATGACCTGTGCCTTTGGCTTTCCGAGGGTGCTCTGCCAGGCGACGGCCTGACGGTTGAGGTTGGAGGGCATCACGACGTCGCGATCGATGAGGACGAGATGGCCCACGCCCCCGCGCGCGAGAGCCTCGACGCAGTTTGAGCCCACGCCCCCCAGTCCCACCACAAGAACGCGCGCGGCCTGGACGTGCGCGAGCGCCTCGTCGCCCATCACGAGGCGCAGCCGGTCGGTCGCGGTCTCCCTGACCTTCTCGACCTTCTCATTCTGCCTTGTCGTCACGGTGCACTCCCTGCCCTGCGCCGCCGCGTCGCGGCGGCGTTTGCGTGTGAGACTCATTCATAGCTTAAGGCGGGGACCCATGCAACGTCTCAGACGCCGAGCACGGCGGGCAATTGCGTTCTCCACGCCGCCCTACGTCGCTGGTGCGTTCTCCACGCCGCCCTACGTCGCTCATCGTGCCTCTCGGCTCAGTTTTGGCACGATTTGCGGCGAAAAGCGAGTCAGCTTGCAAGATGAGCGCCGCTGCGGGGGCGCGCAGCCTCGACTGGCCGCGCTGCGGCGCGTCAACACGCAAGTCGCATGCTCATCGTGCCTCTCGGCTCAGTTTTGGCGCGATTTGCGGCGAAAAGCGAGTCAGTTTGCAAGATGAGCGCTGAGGACAAGCGCGCTTCGAGCGTGAGCCCCGCCCCCGCGCTCCGAGCCCTCGCCCGCGCTCAGTGGTACCCTTAGAGACTGTCAGGCGGGCGTCTTACGGACGCCCCCAAAGCCGCCCCAGGTCGCGCGCGCTCAAGACACGAGTGCCAACCCGGTCCTCGGGGCCCAAGCGAAAGCGAATCGTCGTGGAAGAGATGCCCAAGACCTACGACCCCCAGACCGCCGAGCCCGAGCTCATCGAGCGCTGGATATCGGCCGGTTGCTACCAGCGCAGCAAGGGGGTGGGAGACTGCACCGTCGTGATCCCGCCGCCCAACGTCACCGGCATCCTCCACATGGGGCACGCCATGGACGACACGATCCAGGACGCCTACGTGCGCTTCAGTCGTATGCGCGGGCGTTCCACCCGTTGGATTCTGGGCACGGACCACGCCGGCATCGCCACCCAGACCAAGGTGGACAAGAAGCTTAAGGACGAGGGCGTCTCGCGCCTCGAGATCGGGCGCGAGCGCTTCCTCAAGGCGTGCTGGGACTGGCGCGAGGAGTACGGCGGCACCATCGTGAGCCAGATCAGGCGCATGGGCTGCTCCATCGACTTTGACGACGAGAAGTTCACGATGAGTCCCGAGTACGCCACCGCCGTGCGCAAGGTGTTCTGCGACTGGTATCACGACGGCCTCATCTACCGCGGCAAGCGCATCGTCAACTGGTGCCCCAGCTGCAAGACGGCCATCAGCGACGACGAGGCGGAGTACAAAGACGAGGAAGGCCATCTCTGGTACCTGCGCTACCCGCTCGAGACGCCCGTTGACGGCATCGACCACATCACCGTCGCCACCACTCGACCCGAGACGATGCTCGGCGACACGGGCATCGCGGTGAGCCCCTCCGACCCCGACAAGCAGCGCTTCGTGGGCAAGAAGGTGCTCCTTCCCATCGTGGGCCGTCAGATCGAGATCTTTGCGGACTGGCACGTGGACGCCGGCTTTGGCACGGGCTTCGTCAAGGTCACGCCCGCCCATGACCCCAACGACTTCGCCATGGGACAGGCTCACGGCCTTGCGCAGGTCAACGTCCTGGACGAGACGGCCCATGTCGTGGAGGGCTACGGCGCGTTCAGCGGCATGGGACGCGACGAGGCGCGCGCCGCCATCGTCAGCTGGTTTGAGGAGCATGGGCTGCTCGAGAAGGTCGAGCGCATCGACCACTCGGTCATGCACTGCTACCGCTGCGACACCTCCCTGGAGCCCTGGCTCTCGGAGCAGTGGTTCGTGGCCGTGGACAAGCTCAAGGATCGCGCCATGCAGGTGGTGCGCGACGGCGAGGTCACGTTCCATCCCGCCCGCTGGACCGACACCTACCTCACCTGGATGGAGAACCTCAAGGACTGGTGCATCTCGCGTCAGCTCTGGTGGGGCCACCGCATTCCCGTCTTCTACTGCGACGACTGCGGCTGGTCGGACGCCCTCATGGAGGACGTGGACGTCTGCCCGCACTGCGGCGGACGCCACGTCCATCAGGACGAGGACGTGCTCGACACCTGGTTCAGCTCGCAGCTGTGGACCTTCGCCACGCAGGGCTGGCCCGACCACCCCGAAAGGATGGAAGGCCACCATCCCACGCAGGTCCTCGTGACGGCACGTGACATCATCGCCCTGTGGGTGGCTCGCATGATCATGAGCTCCCTCTACTTCACGGACGAGATTCCCTTCCACGACGTCTACATCTACGCGACCATCCTGGCCAAGGACGGCAGCCGCATGAGCAAGTCCAAGGGCAATGGCGTGGACCCCATGGACCTCATCCGCAGGTACGGCGCCGACGCCATGCGCTACAACCTGCTTACGCTCATCACCACCAACCAGGACGTCAAGTTTGACGCCGACCTCAGCAAGAAGACGCACGAGCTGTTGGGCAGCCCCCGCACCGAGCAGGCCAAGGGCTTCGTCACCAAGATCTGGAACGCCAGCCGCTTTGTGCAGATGAACCTTGCGGGCTATGAGCCGGGACCCGCCCTGGCCGAGACCCCCGAGGACGCCTGGATGCTCAGCAGGCTCGCCAAGGCCGTCCAGAGCTCCACGCGTGCCCTCGAGGGCTACGAGTTTGGCGACTACGCCCGCGGCATCCAGGCATTCTTCTGGAACGAGGTGTGCGACTGGTACATCGAGCTCTGCAAGGGGCGCCTGCTGGACGGCTCGCCCGCCGAGAAGCTCCAGGTGCAGCGCAATCTCGTGTTCGTCCTCGACACGGCCCTGCGCCTGCTCCACCCGGCCATGCCCTTCGTGACCGAGCGGGTCTGGGACGCGCTGCCAAAGAGCGCCCTTGGGCGAGCGGCGGCCGCGGGCGAGGGCGAGACGGACCTCCTCATGATGGCCGCCTGGCCCGACCCCACGGACTACGCCTCGTTCGTGAACGAGGGTGCCGAGCATGCCTTTGAGCTCGCCAGGGGCCTGATCTCGCAGGTGCGCTCCATCCGCGCGCGCTACCGGCTCTCGCCTCGGGCGGTACTTGACGTGGCCGTGCGCGCCGACGCCGCCGACGCCGCCATCCTGACGTCCCAGGGTGACTTCATTCGCCGCGTGGGGCACGTAGGCGAGCTCACGGTGGGGCCGGACGTGCGCAAGCCGGCAGGCTCCGTGTCCGTCGTCGAGGCCGGCGTCGAGACCTTCGTGGCCGTGGGGGGGCTCGTTGACCTGGCCGTCGAGGCGACGCGTCTGGGCAAGGAGCTCGACAAGGCCAGGAAGGAGCACGGGTCGCTCGTGGCCCTGCTGGCCAACGAGGGCTTCATGGCCAAGGCCTCCGCTGCCGTGAAGGACAAGAAGCTCGCGCACAAGGCCGAGCTCGAGCAGACCATCGAGCGCCTCGAGACGCAGGTGGCGGAGCTCTCGTAGGGAGGCCGCGCGGGAGCGCCGGCCTCGCCTGGCCCGTCGCAGGCAAACATCTCATGAAGGGCGGGCGGCTCGTCGGGGCTGCCCGCCCTCCTCAAGGGACAAGGCCGTGCGATCGGCGTCGGTTGGGCGAGTCGGTCAGCTGGGCGATCCGCCGCAAAGCCGCTATCGCAAGCTTGTTGCGCCGTCCGCGTCCCTTGCTCCAAACGTCCAGCGTATCGTCGAGGAGAAGGGCCTCTCGGGCGTGCAGACGGGCTGGGGCCAGCCGGGGTGGTGGATGCAGTCGGGGTAGTACTCCGGCTCGAAGGCGAAGCCGGCGCGGGCATGGTAGGCGCATCCGTCCTTGGCGACGGGGTCGTCGATCCAGTTGCCCGTGTAGAGGTGCGCGCCCGGCGTGGTGATGGCGACGGAGAGGGTCCTGCCGCTTGCGGGGTCCTGCGCCCAGAGGGCCGCGCGGGGCGCCGCCGCCTCCTCAAACCCCCTCACGCAGAGGCAGTGATCGTACCCGTGACCCCGCCGGAGCTGCTCGTCGTCCTCGTGGATGCGCGCGCCGAGGCGACGGCCCTCGCGAAAGTCAAAGGGCGTCCCCGCGACGGGGAGCACCTCTCCCGCCGAGACGGAGTCCTCGCGCAGGGGGAGGTACTCGTCGGCCTCAATGCGGACGAGCTGCCCCAGGACGTCTCCCGAGCCGTGTCCCGCGAGGTTGAAGTAGGCGTGATTCGTCATGTTCACGTAGGTGGGAGCGTCCGTCTCGCACAGGTAGCGCACGGCAAGCGTGGTCGCGTTGCCCTCGTCCGCCAGAGAGAACGCCGCCTCGAAGCGGCGGTTGCCCGGCAGCCCCAGCTCTCCGTCTGAAAGCTCGCAGGCGAGGGTGAGGCCGCTCGACCCCTCCTGGGAGACGACGGACCAGACGCGCTTGTGCAGGCCATGGTCAAGGTCAGAGTGGAGGTTGTTGCGCCCGTCAGGCCCGTCGTTGGCGCTCAGGCGCCAGACCGTGCCGCCCAGGGGGACCTCCGCGCGGTCGGTGCGGTTGGCCACGGGACCTATGGTGGCCCCAAAGCAGGAGGGGTCGTCAAGATAGCCCTCGAGCGTGTCATAGCCCAAAAGGACGTCGGCATAGGAGCCCCTCGCGTTGGGCACCTCGACGCCCTGGAGGGTGGCGCCAAAGTCCAGGACCCACGTCCGGGCGCGGTCGGTGCTCAGGCACCAGCGTCGCACCTGCTCGCCGGAAGGGGTGGTTCCAAAGACTTCGCTTTGCATGATGAGAGCTCCTCTGACCTGCGCGTGCGTCATCCTGACGGCATCGATTATATCAAGGCCGCGCCCCTCGCCCGCGCATGCGGGCTTAACGCCTTGGTTGTCGTGGCGGTTAACTGGCCCCGCACCCCTCGACCGCGCATGCGGGCCCATCCGGTCGCGCGGCCGGCCTTGTCGAGGCCTTGTCGGTGACTCGCGTGCGCGCGCCGTCGAGGGCCCTCCCTCAGCATGAGAGACGCCTCCCGTGTCCCAGGCCAAGGGCGATCCAATCACGCTTGCCCCAAGAATTCGCCGTGCCGTGCGCTACGATTGATGGCGCGCGTGGCCGTCTGCGAAAGAGGGTCGTTGACACGCGCGGCGCGAGCTCTCGCGCCAGAGGGCGGCCAACGCGAGCAGGAAGCGCCACGCTGACGGCCAGCCGCCGCGTTGTGATGCTCGAAGGGAGTCAGCCCGCCATGGACGACGAGGTCATGAGGACGCGCAAGGCAAAGCTCAGGCGCACGCTCGGCGCCGCGCGCGCCTCATCGGCGCCGGACGTCCGCGCGCTCGCCGACGAGGGGATCTGCGACACGGTCTGCTCGTCGGGGGCATGGCGGCGGGCGCGGGTGGTCATGACCTACCTCTCCCTCGGCGCGGAGGTGAGCACCCGCGGCATCATCGCCCGTTCGTGGTCCTGCGGAAAGTCGGTCGCCCTGCCCTGGTGCGTGCCCGGCACGAGGGACCTGCGCTGGTTTGTCGTGGACTCCCTTGACGGGCTCGTGAGAGGCCCCCTGGGCGTGGAGGAGCCCGACCCTGCGACGGCGCGGGAGCTTGCGCCCTCAGGCGCCTCTCATGCCGACGCCGTCGCCATCGTTCCGGGGCTCACCTTTGACGCGAGGGGCTATCGCCTGGGCTACGGCGGCGGCTACTACGACCGCTTCCTCGACGCGTTTGGCGGCCGGTCTCTGGGGCTGTGCCGAGACGCCCAGCTAAGCGAGGATTTGCGGGCGCTCGGCGTCGTCGGGCCGCATGACCGCCCCGTCGAGCTCGTCGCCACCGAGTCGGGGCTCATGGGCGCCCCCTGACCGTCGCCTCCACCCCGCCGGCGTCGTGGGCGCGCGCCATGACTCGGCGGCGTTGTAAAACGTAGGGCACATCGGGCGCCAGGGCGTGCACAATGGTGGGGAGCGCATGAGAGGTCCATCGCGCCTGCGGGAGGCGTCCCGACGGGGGCTAGGCGAAAGGATGAGCAGTGATGGCGGAATTCAAGTCGGACATCGAGATCGCCCAGGAGGCGCAGCTCCTTCCCATTGCGGAGGTCGCCGCCAAGGCGGGGCTCTCTGAGGACCTCCTCGAGCCCTACGGGCGCACGAAGGCCAAGGTGGACATCCACGCCCTGGCGGACCGGCCCCGGAAGGGCAGGCTCGTCCTGGTCACGGCCGTCAACCCCACGCCAGCCGGCGAGGGCAAGACGACGACGTCCATCGGCCTGGCTGACGCCCTGAACCGTCTGGGCAAGCAGACCCTGCTCGCCCTGAGGGAGCCCTCGCTCGGGCCCGTCTTCGGCGTGAAGGGGGGCGCCGCCGGGGGAGGCCATGCCCAGGTCGTTCCCATGGAGGACATCAACCTGCACTTCACGGGCGACTTTCATGCCATCGGAGCCGCCAACAACCTCTGCGCCGCGCTTCTCGACAACCATATCAAGCAGGGAAACGTCCTGGGCATCGACCCAAGGCGCATCGTGTGGCGTCGCTGCGTCGACATGAACGACCGCCAGCTGAGGAGCGTCGTCGACGGGCTGGGCGGCGTCGCCAACGGCATGCCGCGCGAGGACGGCTTTGACATCACCGTCGCCTCCGAGGTCATGGCCGCGTTCTGCCTGGCCAGTGACCTCATGGACCTCAGGCGCCGCCTGGGCAGGATGGTCGTCGCCTACACCTTTGACCGTGCTCCCGTCACGGCCCACGACATCAAGGCGGAGGGCGCCATGGCGGCGCTCCTCAAGGACGCGATCAAGCCCAACCTCGTTCAGACGCTCGAGGGCAATCCCGCCTTCGTGCACGGGGGGCCCTTCGCCAACATCGCCCACGGCTGCAACTCGGTCATCGCCACGACGACGGCCATGAGGCTCGCCGACTACGTCGTCACGGAGGCGGGCTTCGGCGCGGACCTCGGTGCCGAGAAGTTCCTTGACATCAAGTGCCGCGCCACGGGGCTCGCCCCCTCCGCCGTGGTCGTCGTCGCCACGGTCCGCGCCCTCAAGTACAACGGGGGCGTCCCCAAGGCGGAGCTGGGGACGGAGAACCTCGCCGCCCTCAAGGCGGGCCTTCCCAACCTCCTGAGGCACGTCTTTAACATCCGTGACGTCTACGGGCTTCCCTGCGTCGTGGCCCTCAACGCCTTCCCGACGGACACCGCGGCCGAGCTTGCCCTCGTCGAGCGCCGCTGCGGGGAGCTCGGCGTCAGGGTGGCGCTCTCGGAGGTATGGGCCAAGGGGGGAGAGGGCGGCGAGGCGCTTGCCCGGGAGGTCGTCAGGCTCTGCGACGAGCCTTCCGAGCTGCGCTTTGCGTACGAGCTGGGCGAGAGCGTCCTTGACAAGCTCACGGCCATCGCCACGAAGGTCTATCACGCCGACGGCGTCGAGCTCGCCCCCGCCGCCCGAAGGCAGCTTTCCCAGCTCGAGGCCCAGGGCTTTGGCGACCTGCCCGTCTGCGTCGCGAAGACCCAGTACTCCTTCTCGGACGACCCCGCCAAGCTCGGCGCCCCCGAGGGCTTCACCATCACGGTGCGCAACCTCAGGGTGTCCGCGGGGGCGGGCTTCATCGTCGCCCTCACGGGCGACATCATGACCATGCCGGGCCTTCCCAAGGTCCCCGCGGCCGAGGGCATAGACGTGACCGAGGACGGCCGCATCGTGGGGCTGTTCTAGGCTCCAAAGAGCAGGTGACCCGCGCACCTTCAACCTCGTGAGGAGAGATACGGACGTGAGCACGGAGAGAGGCTCGTCACCTGAGCGCGAGCCGTTGACGACACGAACGATAGATGGGTTTTCAAGGGCGCTTGCCGCCAAGGTCCCGGTTCCCGGCGGCGGGGGGGCGGCGGCCTATGCGGGCGCCCTCTCCGCGGCGCTTGCGGCCATGGTCGCAAACTACACGGTCGGGAAGCGCCGCTACCGGGAGCACGAGGACGACGTCCGTCGCGTCCTTCTCGAGGCCGAACGGCTGCGCGAGAGGCTCGTCCTTCTCGTGGACGAGGACGCGGCCGCCTTCGAGCCGCTGTCCGCCGCCTATGGCATCCCCAAGGAGGACCCGAGCCGCGACGCCGTCCTCGACAGGGCCGTCCAGGGCGCGCTTTTGTGCCCCCTGGAGATGATGAGGGCGGCTGCGGCGGTCATCCCCCTTCTGGAGGAGCTCGCCGAGAAGGGCTCCGTCCTCCTCGTGTCCGACGTGGGCTGCGGGACGATCCTCGCTCGCGCCGCCCTGGAGTCGGCGGCGCTCAACGTCCTCGTCAACACGCGGGCCCTGCGCGACCGCGCGCGGGCGGCAGAGGTCGAGAAGGAGTGCGACGAGCTCCTCGGCACGTGGGTGCCGCGGGCGCAGTCCGTCTCCCGTCTTGTCTTCTCGCGGCTGAGGGAAAGGGGCTAGCATGGCCGAGCTTCTGAGGGGGGCCCCTGCCGCGTCCGCTCTCTGCGAGCGGCTTTCCGGGCGCATCCTCGCACTCAAGGAGGCGGGCGTGACCCCCCGACTCGCCATCGTGCGGGTGGGGGAGCGCGCGGACGACCTTGCCTACGAGTGCGGCGCCCTCAAGCGCTGCGGGGCCCTGGGCATCGCGGTGGAGAGCGTCGTCCTTTCGGCAGACTGCTCGCAAGAGGACCTGATCGAGGCCATCGATGGCGTGAACGCCGACGCCTCGGTCCATGGCTGCCTGCTGTTTCGTCCCCTGCCGGCACAGCTCGACGAGGAGGAGGCCTGCGAGCGCCTCGCACCCGAGAAGGACGTTGACGGCATCACGTCCGCCTCGCTCTACGGCGTCTTCTCTCACCGGCGTGTGGGCTTTGCCCCCTGCACGGCCGAGGCGGTCCTCGCCCTCCTCGAGCATCATGGCGTGGAGCTCTCGGGGGCCTGCGTGACGGTCATCGGGCGTTCGCTCGTGATCGGGAGGCCCGTCTCGCTCCTGTTGCAGGCGGCTGACGCCACCGTCACCATGTGCCACACGCGGACGCGCGACCTCGCGGCCTCCTGCGCGGGGGCGGACGTCGTCGTCGTGGCCGCAGGGCATCCCGGCACCTTCGGGGCGTCGTGCGCCAAAAGGACCCAGGTCGTCGTCGACGTGGGCATCAACTGGGACGCCGAGCGGGGAAGGCTCGTGGGCGACGTCGACGCCGAGGCGGTGGCTCCCCTGGTGAGGGCCCTCACGCCCGTGCCGGGGGGCGTCGGCTCCCTGACGACGGCAGTGCTTGCCAAACACGTGGTGGAGGCGGCGGAGAGGACGGTCGTATGAGCTCGGAGGCGAAGGCGACGGGTGATGGCGCCCTGGCGGGAGACGGGGGCGCCCCCGGCGGCGGCATCGACAGGCCCCGCATCGAGGCGGCCGTGCGAGAGCTGCTCATAGGCATCGGCGAGGACCCCGACCGCGAGGGCCTCGCGGGCACGCCCGACCGGGTGGCGCGCGCCTGCGAGGAGATCTTCGGCGGGCTTGCCGAGGATCCTGCCTCCCATCTGCGCAAGCAGTTCCATGAGCCCGGCAACGAGGAGATGGTCGTCGTCAAGGACATTCCCTTCGCCTCCATGTGCGAGCATCACCTGCTGCCCTTCGTGGGTCACGCCCACGTCTGCTACATTCCGCGGGACGGCCGCATCACGGGCCTCTCCAAGGTCGCCCGCTGCGTGAGCGGCTTTGCCCGCAGGCCCCAGCTCCAGGAGCGTCTCACGGGCCAGGTGGCCGACGCCCTGGTGCGCGAGCTCGACCCCTTGGGCGTGCTCGTGGTCATCCAGGCCGAGCACACCTGCATGAGCATACGCGGCGTCAAGAGCGCGGGCTCCGTGACCGTGACCTCGGCCGTTCGGGGCATCTTCCGGCGTAACCTCAAGACGCGCGACGAGGCCCTCAAGCTCATCGGCCTGGGGATCCGCTGACGCGGGCGCGCCCCGTTGCCTCACGCTCGTCCCGCCGCCTGGGCGGGAGAAAGGCAGAGCATGTATCAGCCACCCTTTGACGTGCCACGCCTCTCCTTCGAGGAGTCCCTCTCGACGCTGCACGGCGCCCTGCGCTTTGGCATCCAGCCTCTGCTTGAGACCGTCGTCGACCTTCTCGCAGAGCTGGGAGGCCCCGACGCCCGCTTTAGGTCCCTGCAGATAGCGGGAACGAACGGCAAGACGTCCACCGCGCGCTACACCACCGCCATCCTGAGGGGTGAGGGTCTGCGCACGGCGCTCTACACCTCACCTGAGCTCGTCTCCTACACCGAGCGCATGGAGATTGACGGCGCGCCCGTGAGCGAGGAGGCGTTTGCCCACGGCATCGCCGCGGCCGTCGAGGCCGCACGACGCGTCAACGCGCGGAGGCGCGCGGCGGGGGGGCGCCCCTACGACGTGACGGAGTTTGACACCCTCACGGTGGCCGCCTGCGTCATCTTTGCCGAGGCGGGCGTGGACGTGGTCGTGCTCGAGTGCGGCATGGGCGGGCGCTGGGACGCGACCAGCGCCGTGGGCTCCGTCGAGTCGGTCGCCGTGACGGGCGTGGGACTTGATCACATGCGCATCCTGGGGGACACGCTCGAGGCCATCGCCGGCGAGAAGGCCGCCATCATCAGGAGGGGGCGCGGCTGCGTGCTGGGCGTGGGCACCGCTACGCCCGCGAGCGTCGAGGACGTCTTCTTGTCCCGCTGCGCGTCGGAGGGGGTCGAGCCCGTCCTGCTGCGTCCCGTGCGCCCCGACGACGCCGCGGGCGAGATGCACGAGGGGACGCCGCGCGCGCACGAGGGCCTCCCGCGTGCCAGCTACGTCATCACCAAGCACCCTCGGCGCCTCGGCTTTCCCCTTGAGCTGAGCGTCACCACGCCTCGGGGGCGCTACGAAGAGCTCTCCTGCCTCAAGCCGAGCTATCAGGCGGCAAACGTCGCCTGCGCCGTCACGCTGTGTGAGCGGTTCCTGGACAGGGCGCTTGACGCCGACAGGCTCTACCAGTCCGTCGTCGCCTGCCCCACGCCAGGGCGCTTCTCATTGCTGAGGCCCGAGCCTCCCGTGCTCGTTGACGCCTGTCATAACCCCCAGTCCGTCAGGACCTTCCTCGCCTCCCTGGACGAGCTTGAGCCCACGGCGCCCGCCCGCCTCGCGCTCCTGTGCGCCGTGCTCGCCGACAAGGACGTGGACGGCATCGTGGCCCTGCTCGCCCCCGCGTTTCCTCGGGTCTATTGCACGCAGACCCGCTCCGCGCGCGCCCTGGCCGCCCCCGAGCTCGCACGGCGCTTTGAG
Source organism: Olsenella massiliensis (assembly GCF_001457795.1). Lineage (GTDB taxonomy): Bacteria > Actinomycetota > Coriobacteriia > Coriobacteriales > Atopobiaceae > Olsenella_F > Olsenella_F massiliensis. The sequence goes on from NZ_LN898210.1 coordinate 109,259, forward strand.
GGGGCGTCGGCGTCGGTCGCCGGCGTGTTCGCCAGCGTCGATGACGCGCTCGCGCGCATGGGTCGGGAGGCGTTCGTCGCCTGCGGGTCCATCACGCTGGCAGGCGAGCTCTTCGCACGGCGCAACGAGTTTTGCTAGAATTGCCAAAGCGGCGCCCTCGCGTCGTCTCAGCTGGCTTTTTGGATGACAGTGTTCGCATGGCCCTGTCGTAGTGCAAAGGAGCGCCCGCTTCATGTCTGAACTCATCGATCAGCTCATCACGCCTGAGGTGCGCATGGTGCTGTACCTCATCGTCGCCTGCGTCGTCATGCTGTACGTGCTGGCCATCGTCTACGTCATCCGCGACGCCCAGCGCCGCGGCGCCGAGCCCTGGTGGCTCTGGGCGCTCATCTCGGTCATCCCCGTCGTGGGCCTTCTGGCCTACGTCATCCTGCGTCCCAGCTCCTACCTTGTCGATCGCGAGGAGCAGGACCTTGACATCGCCCTGCGCGAGCACCAGCTCTCGCACTACGGCATCTGCCCCAAGTGCGGCGCCCCCATCGATCGCGACTTCGTGGTCTGCCCCATCTGCAACACGCAGGTGCGCAACGTCTGCCCCACCTGCCACCGGCCCCTCAACGCCGACTGGAAGGTCTGCCCGTACTGCCGCACCCGCATCCAGTGACGCGGCGTCTCGCCAGGCGCCTGCTCGTCAGACGAAAGCGCGCGTGACGGCGGAGGGGACGAACATGAAGCGGGCGCGCCCAGGCGCGCCTCCCGCATCCTGCCGCGCGCCCTCGGACGCCGACCACCCAAACGCTAGTCGCGCCGCGCGGCCCTCTCGCCATAGATGCGCATGACCTCAAGCTCCCACTGGCGCCGACTCGCCTTGACCTCGGTGTCCAGGATGAGCCCGCAGGCAAAAAGGAGGGCGGCAAAGCCGGCGAACGCCACGGCGAGGATGGCGGTGGGAAAGCGCGCGACTAGGTGCGTGCGCTGGAACTCGGCGATGACGGGCACGCCTAGGCAGAGGCTGACCACCAAGGACAGCAGCGACAGCAGCGAGAAGAAGCCCAGTGGCTTGTAGTCCTTGAACAGCCTGCCGATCATGCCGAGCACCTTCGCCCCGTCCGAGAAGGTGTCGAGCTTTGAGGTGGAGCCCTCGGGACGGTCGCGATACGCGATGGGCACCTGCTCGATGCGCCAGCGCTTGTCCACGGCATGGATGGAGAGCTCGGTCTCTATCTCGAAGCCGGGCGAGAGCACGGGCAGCGTCTTGGCGAACTCGCGGGAGAGGGCCCGATAGCCGGTCATCACGTCCGAGAACTGGAAGTGGTACAGAAGGCCGATGAGCCAGCGGACGAGGTCGTTGCCAAAGCCGTGGAAGGCCCGGTCGTTCTCCTTGCCGTAGGTGCCGTTCGAGAGACGGTCGCCCACCACGTGGTCCGCCGCGCCGCTGAGGATGGGCTCGATAAGACGGCAGGCCGCCTCGGCGGGATAGGTGTCGTCGCCGTCCACCAAGAGGTAGCAGTCGGCGTCGATGTCACGAAGCATCTGCCGCACGACGTTGCCCTTGCCCTGACGCGTCTCGCTGCGCACGAGGGCGCCGTGCGCGCGGGCGATGGACGCCGTGTCGTCGGAGGAGTTGTTGTCGTACACCCAGACGTCGGCGTCCGGGAGGGCGCGCCTGAAGTCGTCGACGACCTTGCCCACCGTGAGGGCCTCGTTGTAGCAGGGAATGAGCACGGCGACGCGCGACGGGGCGTCGGCCTCCTGCGCCTGGAGCGTCTGGTTCATGGATGGGCCGTCCTTTGCGACGTAGACGTCGGTCGTACGGGCGCCGATGCGGCGGGCAGACCGTCCGTCCGTGAGGGGCATCGGCCTTCGATTCTAGCAAAGAACGGCGAGATGGTCCCAGGCAGGCGGCGAGGCGCGGCCTCACCCGCGCCGGCCCCGGCGTCAAGCGCCTCTACGGACGGGCGCAGTGGTGTAGACTAACCTGCGGTATGAACCGAACGAGGCGGACGGCCCCGCGCCCGGGCGCGCGGGCGACGGGATCGTCGCGTTCTTGAGGAGAGGGTAGCTGCGCATGAAGGCACTGTTCAACGACGGCCATGTCGAAGAGGTCCCCACGGACCAGGAGCTGCACGTCATCCGTCACTCTGCGGCACACATCCTTGCCCAGGCAGTACGGCGCCTGTATCCGCAGGCGGACTTTGCCTTTGGCCCCGCCACCGACAACGGCTTCTACTATGACATCGACCTTCCCGAGGGTCAGAGAATCTCGGAGGAGGACCTCCCGGCCATCGAGGCCGAGATGCGCAGGATCTGCAAGGAGAACCTCAGGTTCGAGACGTATGAGCTTCCGCGCGAGCAGGCCGTCGAGCACATGCGCGAGCGCGGCGAGAAGTACAAGGTCGAGCACATCGGCGACCTGCCCGACGACGCCCGCATCACCTTCTACCGGCAGGGCGAGTACGTCGACATGTGCGTCGGCCCCCACCTCACGTACACGAAGGGGCTCAAGGCCTTCAAGCTCACGGGCGTCTCGGGCGCCTACTGGAAGGGCGACAAGGACAACAAGATGCTCACGCGCGTGAACGGCGTGGCCTTCCGCAGCAAGGAGGAGCTTGCCGAGCATGAGCGTCTGCTTGCCGAGGCCGAGAGGCGCGACCACCGCAAGATCGGGCGCGAGATGGAGCTCTTCATGATGAGCGACGCCGGCCCGGGCTTTCCGTTCTGGCTCCCCAACGGCATGCGCGTCAAGAACGCCCTCATGCAGTACTGGCAGCAGATGCAGGACGCCTACGGGTACGAGCAGGTGCAGACGCCCATCATCCTCTCGCGCAAGCTGTGGGAGACCTCGGGCCACTGGGACCACTACAAGGACAACATGTACACCACGCTCATCGACGACGAGGACTTTGCCGTCAAGCCGATGAACTGCCCCGGTGCGTGCCTCATCTACAAGAGCCGCCCGCGCAGCTATCGCGACCTGCCTCTCAAGCTTGCCGAGGCGGGGCTGGACCATCGCCATGAGCTCAAGGGGGCGCTCCACGGCCTCTTCCGCGTGCGCGAGTTCACCCAGGACGACGCCCATCTCTTCATCCGTCCCGATCAGATCACCGAGCAGGTCACGGACGTCGCCCACCTCATCACGGCCTACTACGCGCAGTTTGGCTTCCCCTACAAGGTGGAGCTCTCCACGCGCCCCGACGACTCCATGGGCGCCGACGAGGACTGGGAGCGTGCCGAGCAGGGCCTCAAGGACGCGCTCGAGTCCATGGGCGTCGCCTACACCCTCAATCCCGGCGACGGCGCCTTCTACGGCCCCAAGATCGACTTCCACCTGCAGGACTGCCTGGGGCGCACCTGGCAGTGCGGCACCATCCAGCTCGACTTCCAGCTGCCCCAGAACTTCGAGCTCGAGTACACCGCCTCGGACGGCTCCAAGCAGCGGCCCATCATGATTCATCGTGCCGGCTTCGGGTCGTTCGAGCGCTTCTGCGGCATGCTCATCGAGCAGTACGAGGGCAAGTTCCCCACCTGGCTCAGCCCCTGCCAGGTCAAGGTGCTGCCCGTCTCGGAAAAGAGCCGCGCCTACGCCCACGAGGTGGGCGAGCGCCTGCGAGACGCGGGCGTGCGCGTCAAGGTGGATGACCGCGACGAGAAGATCGGCTACAAGATTCGCGAGGCGCGCTCCCTCGACCGCGTTCCCTACATGCTCGTCCTGGGCGAGAGGGAGGTCCAGGCGGGCAACGTCTCGGTGCGCGACCGCTCCGGCGAGACCGTCGCGCGCGACCTCGACGACTTTCTTGCCGACCTCCTCGCCGAGATCGCCGAGAGACGCGGCTAGGACCTGGGCGTGTCTCGCGGCGCGCGTACGTCTTGGCCCCAGGCGCTCGTCGTCGCCGACGAGGAGCTGCGGGCGGCCCTTGCCTCGGTCCCTGACCTTGAGCTGACCAGCCCGCTCGGGGGCGTCCCCATCGTCTGCCGGGACGTCAGGGCGCGCGCGACGGCCGCTCGGCGACGCGGGGCCCTCCTGGCCTGCGACCTCACCTTGTGCGCGGGCGCCTGCCCGGCCCTGAGGCTGGGGGCCTCTCTTGCCTGGGTGGGCCTGGGGACGGGGGAGAGCCTGCTGTGGGCGTGCCATGACGCGCTGGGCGTGCTGTCCCCCCTGCTCCGTGCCCGTTCTGCCGACGAGGTCGAAAGGCGCGCGCTCGGCGCCAGGGAGGGGCGCTGGCGTGCCTCATCGGACGCGGCCCAGGTGGTGGCACGCTACCTTGCCTGTCATCCCGCCGTGTCGTGCCTGCGCTACCCGGGGCTTCGAGATGACCCCTCGTTCGAGACGGCCGCCCGCACGCTCATGGGCGGATTTGGCCCCCTCATCGACTGGAGAGACGCCCCTCGAGGCCCCTGGCGACGGCTCGTCTGCGACGAACGGGACCCATACGAGCAGGTCATGGCCCTGGAGGCGCAGCTTTCCCGCAGATGACCTGCCATTTGCCGACGGCTTGGGCGGCGGACCTTTTGGGTATCCTGAAGGTACCCGGATTCCACCGTAAGGAGGCTCGTCATGTCCAGCGCACACCTTGTCCGACGGATCGTCACCGGCATGCTCGCCGCCACGCTGGCCCTGCTCGTGAGCTTCTCGCTGGGCGCCTGCCAGCAGAACGATGAGAAGGTCATTCGCGAGGGAGCTACGCAGGTCCTTGAGGCGTTTAAGAACCCCACGAAAGAGAACCTCTCTCCCTACCTGGGGGACATGGACGACGAGACCTCGCAGATGCTTGACTCCTACGGCATTGACATCTATGAGTTCCTCGGCCATGCCTTCAAGCACTTTGACTACAGCATCGGCGAGATCAAGGTGAACGGCGACAAGGCCACGGTGGACATCACCGCCAAGAACGCCAACCTCGACAGCGCCATCGAGGTCGCCTCCCAGAAGTTCGAGGAGGAGGTCACTCAGGACGAGATCATCTCGCTCTATTCGGACGGTGGCGAGAAGGCCGTCATGCAGAAGTTCTTCACCTATGCCTACCAGGCTTTGGACGACTCTACGGACATCAAGGAGTCCAGCGCGACCCTCGACTTCACCAAGACGGACGGTGAGTGGGAGGTGGACGACTCCTCCATGGAGGACTTCCTGAGCACGGTCTACGGCGGCGCGGACTTCTCGGGCATGGAGTAGGCTCACCCCCGTGGTCATCCTGACGTCTCGCGCGTCATCGCAGCGTCGGGACGGGCGTGACACAGCAGAGGGGGGCGCCGGCATGTGCCGGTGCCCCCTCGTCGTCGAGCGCTTCGGTGCGTCCGGTGCGGGCGAGGGATATCCAGATCAGCTGGTCAGGCGTACGTAGCTTCGATACTCAAACGGCACCCCGTCATCCGTGACGCCGCCCTCGTCCGTCCGCTCAAGTCGCCACCGGGGGTCCTCGTCCAGCCGAGGAAAGTAGGCGTCTGCGGGCAGCAGGACGTCGTTCATGGTCACGACGGCGCGCGAGCAGAGCGGCAGCAGCCTGCGGTACACGCTCGCCCCCCCGATGAGCCACACGCGGTCGGGATCTTCCGACGAGAGCGCCGCGAGCGCGTCGTCAGTCGTGTTGTAGACTTCGTAGCCGCCAACCCGGGCGCCTGGGGTCCCCTCCTGCGGCCTGCCCGCTCGCGGGAAGCCCGTACGCTCGTAGGTCGCGTCATGCGTGAGGATGACGTTTCTGCGCCCCTTGAGGGGACCACCGGGGAGGCTCTCAAAGGTCGCGCGCCCCATGAGGACGACGCCGCAGCTGGTCATGCGCACAAAGTGGCGCATGTCCTCACGGTTGCGCACGAGCAGGCGTCCCTTGAGGCCAATGCCCCAGTCGCGCGTGACGGAAACGATGGCGTTCATGGCATGCGCCCCTCTCGTGCCGTCACTCAGACGGCTATGGGGATGTCCCTCACCTGGGGGCCGTGCTCGTAGCCCTCGACGATGAGGTCGTCGGTGGTGAAGGCGTAGAAGTCCGTGACGGCAGGGTTGAGCGACACGCGCGGGGCGGGGTGCTGGGGCCTGCTGATGAGCTCGCGGACGATGCCGACGTGGCGGTCGTAGATGTGGGCGTCCGCGATCATGTGCACCAGCTCGCCGGCCACCATCCCCGACGACTGCGCGACCATCATCAGGAGGATGGCATATTGGCAGACGTTCCAGTTGTTGGCCGCGAGCACGTCTTGGCTGCGCTGCACGAGCAGAAGGTTGAGCGTGAGACGCTCGTCACCGGCGGCGTGCGTGACGTTATAGACTGCGTTGTACGCGCAGGGGTAGAGGTGCATCTGGGAAAGGTCGTGCACGTTGTAGAGGTTCGTCATGATGCGGCGGGAGTACGGGTCGTCACGCAGGTCCTTGAGGACGCGGTCCATCTGGTCAAAGTCACCGTCGGCGTAGTGCGAGACCTGTCCCACCTGATAGCCGTAGGCCTTGCCGATTGACCCGTCCGCGTCGGCCCACTCGTCCCAGATGTGAGGGGCGAGGTCATGGACGTTGCTTGACTTTCGCTGGTAGATCCAGAGGACCTCGTCCATGCAGCTCTTGAGCGCCGTGCGCCTGAGCGTGAGGGCGGGAAACTCCTCGCGCAGGTCATAGCGATTGCAGACGCCAAAGCGCTTGATGGTGTAGGCGGGGCTGCCGTCCGCCCAGTGCGGACGCACCCGCTCGCCCTGCGTGGTGGTGCCATGCTCGATGATGTCCGCGCACATGCGGACGAAGGTCTCGTCTGCCTTGCTCATGCGTCGCTCTGCCTCCTGATGCGGTGGGGCTGGTGCGGAAGGGGTCGCCCGTCGTGTGCGAGGGGTCGTGCCGCCCTCGTCGTCGCGACGTCCGCTAGGCGTCCAGACGCCAGGATTCGCCCCCGTGCTCGTACGTGTCGTGGCGGCCGTCGTACCTGCCGTATACGTCGAATTCCTCGAACTCCCCGTCAAAGGGGTCGGGCTCATAGGAGTCCCAGAGGTGGACGTCAGGGACGTAATACTCCTCCACGTAGCGCTCAACGAGGCGCTCAACGGGCTGAGCGAGCATCACGGACATGCCGATGAGCAGCAAAGAGACGATGGCGGCGACGATGTAGGCGGTGCTGCCCGAGTTGGCGTTGTCAGGCGACGTCGTGGCGGAGGCGGTCTCGATGACGGGGCCAGGCGTGTTCGCGTTGGTGTCCATGGGGGCTTCCTTTCGTGCGCGGTGACAGCTCCATGATAGACGAGATGCAATCAAGATGGCGGCTAGCGTCGCAGCTCCTCCCAATGCGTCTCAAGATGGGCGATGAGGCCGCGGTCGGCAGGCAGCCATGCCGGCTCCCAGAGCTCGTCTCGTGAGAGCCAGAGCAGGTCGGTGTGGACGAGGGCGCGCGGAGCGTCCCCCGGGGCAAGGCCGCAGGCAAAGCACGGCATGTACAGGCGGAAGTCCGGGTAGTCGAAGGTGACGACGTAGACGGGCCTTGGGTCCGTCAGCTCGCAGGCGAGCTCCTCGCGAATCTCGCGTTGCAGGGCGTCCAGGTCAGACTCTCCCGGCTCAACCTTGCCGCCGGGAAACTCCCACCCGCCCGCGAGCCTGCCGTCGCCGCGTCGCCCTGCCAGGACGCGCCCCTGGAAGAAGATGACGGCCGCCACCACGCGCAGCGTCTGTGGCCCTCCGTCCGGCGGGAGCGCCCTCTCGTCAGGCTCGCACATGGGGCCTACCTCGCGGCCGCAGACGTCGGGGCGGGCGCGTAGGAGCTCCCCCCGTCAACGATGAGCCGGTTGCATCCGGGCAGCACGCGCGCCGTGAAGCCAAAGGTGCCGGTGCCGGGCGCGGCCTCGCCGTCCGCCTGGATGGGAAGGGGGTCGGCGGAGCGCACCGTGATGGCGCTGCCGCAGAGATGCTCAAGGTGAGGCCGGTCGAGCCTCTTGCCGGCCCGGTCAAGGAGGCCGGCGAACATGGGCCTGATGAGGCCGACCGTCTCGGTCGTCCGTATGATCATGAGGTCAAGCAGGCCGTCGTCCATGCGCGTATTGGGGATGAGCTCTATGCCGCCCTGCATCATGGCCGTGTTGCAGGCGACGCAGGCGATGCCGTCCCGCTCATACCGCACGCCGTCGCAGTCGATCGTGAAGTGCGTGACCTTGGGGTGCATGTTCGAGAGGACGGCGGCAAAGTAGGCCGCCTCGCCCATGTCGCGCTTGTTAGGCAGGGCGCTGCGCATGATCTGGGCGTCAAAGCCGATGCCCGCCATGATGGAGAAGCCGCGCTCATGGTGTTGTCCGCCCTCGTCCTCCCAGCCGACCTGTCCCAGGTCCGTCGAGGCCCAGAGGCCGTCGTGGCAGGCTCGCGCGAGGGCCCGCGGCTCCATGGCGTTGCCCAGGTTGGTCACGAGGAGGTTGGCCGTTCCCGACGGAAACACGCAGACGGGCGTCGTGCAGCCCCTGAGCGCGTACAGAAGGCTCGCCACGGTGCCGTCCCCGCCCGACGCCACGACCACGTCAAAGTCGTCCGCGTCGGCGACGGCCTCGTCGGCCCCTCCCGTCTCGGGCAGGACCCGCAGCACGCATTCGTCGCGCTGCCTCACGAGGAAGCGCTCAAACTCGAAGATGGCGTCCGACCCAAAGCCGGACTGGCTGTTATGAACTATGAGGTAGCGCACGCGAGGTTCGCCTTCCTTGTTATCATGATGGGTGCGAGGACCCTTCGGGCCCGCCGGAAGAAGGGTCCGTCTCGCCTTGATGGTACTCTTTTTTGACATGTCGAAAGCGAATCGAGATCACGTGTACATTAGCGATGCAGCCAAGCTCACCCAGTTCTGCGAGCGTGCGGGCAGGTCTGGAGTCATTGCCGTTGACACCGAGTTCATCCGTGAGAAGACCTATCATCCCAAGCTCTGCCTCGTCCAGGTGGGGTTTGGGCGGGGTGACGCCTTCGAGGGCGCCTGCATAGACCCACTGCTGGTCACGGACCTCACGCCGCTCGTCTCGCTCTTGGGCGACCGGACGATCACGAAGGTCTTCCATGCCTGCTCGCAGGACCTCGAAGTCATCCAGGACTCCCTGGGCTGTGAGGTCGCCCCCGTGTTCGACACGCAGCTCGCCGCCGCGTTCCTGGGGCTTCGCCAGCAGATTGGCTACGGCGCCCTCGTGGAGGAGCTCTGCGGCGTCCGTCTGCCCAAGGCGGAGTCCCTCACCGACTGGTCGCGTCGCCCGCTTGACGACGAGCAGCTCAGCTATGCCGAGGACGACGTGAGGTTCCTGCCCGGCATCTATGAGCTCATGATGGGGCGGCTCTCGCGCGAGGAGCGCCTGTCCTGGGTGATGCCCGAGATGGAGGAGCTCGCCGACCCCCGCCGCTACCGCCGCGACCCCCTGGACGCCTTCGTGCATCTCCGGCGCGCCTCGTCGCTCACGCGCCGTCAGCTCGCGGTGGCACGCGAGGTCTGCGCCTGGAGGGAACGAGAGGCGTCGCGACGCGACCTGCCGCGCAAGTGGGTGGCCTCCGACGAGCTGCTGCTGGAGGCGAGCAAGCGGGCGCCCCGCTCGGTGGAGCGCCTCCGCCGCATCCGCGGGGCGGAGTCGCTCGGGGAGCGTGACGCTGCGGCTCTCGTGGCGTCCGTCGCCCGGGGACTGGCCTGCGACCCCCAGGACTACCCCCAGAAGACCCGTCACGAGCGTCCCAGCCAGGACATGGAGGGCGTCCTTGACCTCATGTACGCGACGCTGCGCATCGTCGCCGACCGTCAGGGCATCGCCCCGCAGCTCGTGGCCACCAAGGACGACCTCATCGACTTTGCCTCCGGAAGGCGGGATGCGCGTCTCGCGGCGGCGGGATGGCGTCATGACCTGGTGGGAGGGCCGCTCTCCCGTCTGCTGGCGGGCGAGATGGGCCTGACGGTCAAGGACGGCCGCGTCGAGCTGCTCTAGCGACGCTCTCGCACGCCCTCTGCCCGTGGACGTCTGAGCGGGGTCGCGGGCGCGAAGGCGGCGTTTTTCTGCGTCCGGGACCTCTGCTAGACTTGCCGCAAGGGTGTGGGGGTGCGCGTGTGGGGGCGGGCCCTTTGCGTCGCTGCACGCGGGCCGTGCGCCATCGGGCGTCGGATCGTGGGTATAACGTCCGTACACGTCGGCCGTCATGCGCAAGGAGGGGTTCAATGTACGTAGGCTATGGCATGGACCTGGGCTATTGGGGCATCGTCATCGCGTCGGTCATCCTGGGCGGGCTCACTCAGGCATACATACAATCAACCTACAGAAAGTGGTCTCACGTCGAGGCGACCGCAGGGGCGACGGGTCGCGAGGTCGCGCGCAGGATGCTTGACGCCGAGGGCGCGTCGGCGGTGGGCATCACCAGCGTCGAAGGCCACCTCACCGACTTCTATGACCCCCGTGACAACATGCTGCATCTCTCTGAGGAGAACTGCGAGGGCGGGTCGGTCGCCTCCGTCGCCGTCGCCTGCCACGAGGCGGGCCACGCGGTCCAGACGGCGCGCGGCTATCTGCCGGGCCGCATGCGCACGGCATTGGTGCCCGTCGTCAACTTTGCGCAGCAGATCTGGATGATCGTGCTCATCGCGGGCCTTCTGCTGGACCTGGCCGGCCTCGCGCAGGCGGCCATCATCCTCTTTGCGCTCTCGGTCGTCTTTCATCTGGTGACCCTTCCCGTCGAGATCGACGCCTCGCGCCGCGCGGTCGCCTATCTGGGGCATGCCGGCACGGGCATCGACGAGCGGGGGGCCCGGCAGGTGCTCACCGCGGCGGCCCTCACCTACGTGGCCGCGGCGCTCGTCTCCGTGCTTCAGCTGCTGTACCTGGTCGGTCGTACCGGCCGGAGGGAATAGCATGGCCTCTTTGCGGGAGTGGGGCCTCACGGCGGGCGCGAAGTCTTCCGCGGAGGCGTCCCTGAGCGTCACGGAGGCGGTGTCCAGGGCAAACGGTGCCGTCAGCGGGCTGGGGAGCATGGTGGTCCTCGGCGAGGTGAGCGGCTTTCGCGGACCCAACGCACGCTCGGGCCACTGCTACTTCACCCTGAAGGACGACCAGTCGTCCATGTCCGTCATCGTGTGGCGTGGCATCTACCAGGCTTGCGGCTTCACGCTCAAGGATGGCATGAGCCTGCTGATGACGGGGTCCTTTGACGTGTACGGCGCGAGCGGCAAGCTCTCGTTCAAGGCCGCGAGCCTGCGCCTGCAGGGGGAGGGCCTCCTGCGCCAGCGCGTCGCCGAGCTGGCGCGCAGGCTCGAGCGAGAGGGTCTCATGGACCCTGCGCGCAAGCGTCCGATCCCGCCCTTCTGCACGCGGGTCGCCGTCGTCACCTCGCTTTCGGGCAGCGTCATCGACGACGTCAAGCGCACGCTCGCGCGCCGGAACCCCCTGGTGGAGATTCTCGCCTCCAACTGCTCGGTGCAGGGTGACCAGGCGCCGGCCACGATCGTCCGCGCCCTTCGCCGCGCCGCCGCGGCGCGGCCCGACGTCATCCTCCTCGTCCGTGGCGGGGGCTCCTTCGAGGATCTCATGTGCTTTAACGACGAGACCCTCGCCCGCGCCGTGGCCTCCTGTCCCGTTCCGGTGGTCACGGGCATCGGCCATGAGCCGGACACCTCCATCTGCGACATGGTGGCCGACCGTCGCCAGTCCACGCCCTCGACGGCGGCGGAGTCCGTGGCCCCACCGCTGGACGAGCTCGTCTCGGTCATCCATGAGCGCGAGCGTCGGATGCGCGTCACCCTCGAGCGCTGGTCGCGTGACGTGGGCGCGCGCCTTGACGCCACGGACCGCCTCATGCGCAAGGACGTCAGGGCGTCGCTCGACGCCAGGGCGGCCGCCGTGAGCGCCCTGGCCGCCCGGCGCTGCCTTGCCAGTCCCCTCGCGAGCCTCGAGGGAAGGGAGGAGTCCCTGAGCATGACCGAGGAGCGACTGCACGCCACGTTGCCTCGGGTCCTGACGCGTCGCCGGCAGGACCTGGAAGGTCGCGCCCTGCGGCTCAGGTCCCTCTCGGGGCGCCTGCTCAGGCCCTTTGACGCCCAGGTGGGCCGGGCCGCCTCCTCTCTCGAGGCGCTCTCGCCTCTCAAGGTGCTCTCGCGGGGCTACGCGATCGTGCGGGACGCCCGGGGCAGGGTGGTGGGCGGCGCCGACCAGCTTCTGGTGGGCGACGAGGTCAGCCTGCGCCTGGGGCGCGGGTCGGCGACGGCGGTCGTGCGGAAGCTCAGCCAGATGTAGGGAGGCCTCGCCGCCCCGCGAGGCCAAAGACGGCGCGGGGCAGGGCGGGCATGGTCGAGACGTGACAAAAACTGTCAGACAGGCGCTCTGCGCCGCGGCGGATGGGAGTGAAGGTGTCAGGGAATTCGTCTGATCGCAGCATAGCGGACATGAGCTTCAAGGAGGCGTCCATCGAGCTGGAGCAGGTCGTGCGAGCGCTGGAGGGAGGGGAGCTCGAGCTCGAGGACTCGCTGAGCTACTACACGCGTGGTGTGGAGCTCCTCAAGAGCCTCCGCGAGCGTCTCGCCGCCGCCGAGCAGAAGGTGACGGTGCTGATGGACGACGCGGCCGAGGGCGAGCCTTTCGCGCAGGACAGCTCGGCGGCGCCGTCCACCGGCTTTCTCGACGACTGACGACGCGCGGCGCGTCTGCCGCCTGCGGTCGCGTGGCTGCGATATGCTAGGGACATGCCAGGGACGGCACGTTCCCCGTCCCGCCGGCCCATGCAAGGGCCGGCTGGAGGAGACGTGCGTCCCGTGCCGGTTATGACGCATGCGACGATTGAGGAGAGCCCCATGGCGACGAGGGATGACTGCATCTTCTGCAAGATTGCCAACCATCAGGTCGAGTCCGACTACGTGTACGAGGATGACCTCGTCTGCGCCTTTCGCGACGTGTCGCCCCTGGCTCCCACGCACGTCCTGATCGTCCCGAAGGAGCATTACGACGACGTGCTTGACGGGGTTCCCGCCAAGGTGCTCGAGGCCCTCGCCCATGCCGCCGGCGAGGTCGCCCGGAGCGAGGGCGTCGAGTCCAGCGGCTTCAGGCTCGTCACCAACAAGGGGGATGACGCCGGTCAGACGGTGCGTCATCTCCACGTCCATCTGCTGGGGGGCAGGGAGCTCTCGCCCGACATGGGGGAGGGCGCTGCCGTGCGCCCCTGACGGGCGTCGTGCGTCCCGCCTGAGGCCCGAACGCGTCGTGCGAGCGGCGCGTGGCGTATGATAGTCGTGTCGTAGCACATCGTGAGGCTACGCGCACCTCCTCTGGAGCGAACCAACGAAAGGAACGTCATGAGAGTTCTCGTCATCAACGCAGGCAGCTCGTCTTTGAAGTACCAGCTGCTCGACACCAAGAGCAAGGAGGTCTTCGCCAAGGGCAACTGCGAGCGCATCGGCATCGACGGGTCCTTCATCGGGCATGAGGAGAACGACGGCGGCAAGCAGAAGCTCGAGGTCGAGCTTCCTGACCACAAGACCGCGATCAAGCACGTCTTTGACCTTCTGGCCCAGGCCGGTTTTGATACCGAGGCCATCGAGGGCATCGGCCATCGCGTGGTCCAGGGCGGCTGGTACTTCCCCGAGTCCAAGGTGGTGACGGACGAGACCCTGGGCTGGGTCCGCGAGGTCGCGCCCCTGGCGCCGCTCCATAACTACGCCGAGGCCGACGTCATCGAGATCTGCCGCAACATGTTTCCCTCCATCGGCAACGTGATCGTCGCGGACACCTCGTTCCACTACGACATCCCCGAGAAGGCCTGGCGCTACGCGCTGCCGCGCGACGTGGTGGACAGGCTTCACATCCGCAAGTACGGGGCGCACGGCACCTCGCACCGCTACATCTGGCGCACGACCAGAGAGTTCTTGGGCGGCGACGTCCACAAGCTCGTCAGCTGCCATTTGGGTTCCGGCGCGTCGCTCTCGGCCATCGAGGACGGCAGGGACAAGGACACCACCATGGGCCTCACGCCGCTGGACGGCCTCATCATGGGCACGCGCTGCGGCACCATCGACCCCGCCACGGTCTGCTACCTCGTCCGCGAGGGCGGCTACTCCATAGACGAGGTTGACACCATGATGAACAAGCAGGCGGGCATGCTCGCCCTGTCGGGTCGCTCGTCCGACTCGCGCGACATCGAGGAGGGGGCCGCCGCGGGCGACGCCAACTGTCAGATGGCGCTCGACATGTTCTACTATCGCACGGGCCAGCTCATCGCCGAGATGGCGCAGTCGCTCCAGGGCTTTGACGCCATGGCCTTCTCGGCGGGCATCGGCGAGAACTCGGCCACCATGCGCGCCGGGGTCGCCCAGGAGCTCGCGTGGCTCGGCGTCAAGATCGACCCCGAGCTCAACAAGGTCCGCTCCGACGAGGCGCGCCTCATCTCCGCGGCGGACTCCAAGGTCAAGGTGCTCGTGGTTCCCACCAACGAGGAGCTCATGATCGCCTACGACGTGGAGGCGCTGCTCGGCAGGTAGCCTGCCCAGCGCACAAGGACGTCACCAAGGCCACCCTCGCGCCGGCGAAGGTGGCCTTGTGCCTGTCCGGCGACGCGCCACCGCCCCGGCCTTTGCCGAAAATAGGATACCGTCCCGCATATGCGTGAGGCTGGCCTCGCGCATCTGGTATAGGATGACAACAGTTGCGCGTATTTACTTAAGAATTTGCGTGCTTATGCCTATTTCATACCATCTGGAGGTCTCATGATTCAAGATCAGCTTGCGATCTGCGGCTTGGGGGAGTGCCGGGGCGCCATCCTCACTGACGCCGCCCCCGCGACCCTCATAGAGAAGGCCATCAGGTCAAACGAGGGCTCTCTTGCCTCCAACGGGTCCCTCTGCGTCAAGACGGGCGCCTACACCGGCCGCTCCCCGCACGACCGCTTCATCGTGGACACGCCGGACGTCCATGACGTCATCGCGTGGGGCGCCGCGAACAAGCCGTTCGCCGTGGAGGACTACCAGCGCGTCAAGCAGGCCGTCTGCGACTATCTCAAGGTGCGCGACCTGTACATCGTCCACGCCATCGCCGGCGCCGACCGTCGCTGGTGCCGCAAGTTCCTGGTGGTGTGCGAGAGGGCCAGCCAGGCCCTCTTTGCCCGTCAGCTGCTCGTCAGGCCCTCACGACGTCAGCTCGCGGACTTTGAGCCCCAGGACTTCAGCGTGCTGGTTGCCCCGGGCCTCAAGCTGGATCCGTCCGTGCATCACACGCATTCCGAGGCGGCCGTCCTCATCAACTTCGAGACCCACGAGATC
The DNA here is from genome assembly GCF_001457795.1 of Olsenella massiliensis. Taxonomy (GTDB): domain Bacteria; phylum Actinomycetota; class Coriobacteriia; order Coriobacteriales; family Atopobiaceae; genus Olsenella_F; species Olsenella_F massiliensis. The sequence goes on from NZ_LN898210.1 coordinate 124,459, forward strand.
ATCGTCGCGGGCACCATGTACTCCGGCGAGATCAAGAAGGCCGTCTTCTCGGTCATGAACTACCTCCTGCCCGTCGAGGACAACGTGCTGCCCATGCACTCCTCGGCCAACATGGACCCCGTGACGGGCGAGACGGCCGTGTTCTTTGGCCTTTCGGGCACGGGCAAGACGACCCTCTCGGCCGACCCCCAGCGCATGCTCATCGGTGACGACGAGCACGGCTGGGCGGAGAACAGCGTCTTCAACCTCGAGGGCGGCTGCTATGCCAAGGCCATCCGCATCTCCGCGGTGACGGAGCCCGAGATCTTTGACGCCATTCGCTTTGGCAGCATCTGCGAGAACGTCGTGATCGACCCCGTCACCCGCAGGCCCGACTTCTTCGACGGTTCGCTCACCGAGAACACCCGCGCCGCCTATCCCATCGACTACATCAAGAACGCCCAGGTCATGGGGCAGGGACGCTATCCCAATGTGGTGATCTTCCTCACCTGCGACTCCTTTGGCGTCCTGCCGCCCATCTCGCGTCTGGGCCGGGATGGCGCCATGTATCACTTCCTCTCGGGCTTCACCAGCAAGGTGGCCGGCACGGAGCGCGGCGTCAACCAGCCGGTCCCCACCTTCTCCACGCTCTTTGGCGAGCCGTTCATGCCCCTTTCGCCGCTGTGGTATGCCGACATGTTTGGCGCCAAGATGGAACGCTCGGGAACGCGCGTCTATCTGATCAACACCGGCTGGACGGGCGGCTCCTACGGCACGGGTGCGCGCATGGACCTCGCGTCCACGCGCCTCATGGTGAGCGCGGCGCTCTCCGGCAGCGTGGAAGACGCCACGTTCGTCCACGACCCGGTCCTCAACGTCGACGTCCCCCAGCACGTTGACGGTGTTGACCCCCACATCCTCAACCCGCGGGACACCTGGCTCGACAAGGCGGAGTACGACCGGGCGGCGTGCGCCCTCGCCCAGATGTTCGTGGACAACGCCAACGCAAAGTACCCCGACATGACCGACGCGGTGCGCGCCGCCGGACCTCAGCCCCAGGCGTAGGACTAAGATGCGGGCCTGACGCCGGAGCTGTCGCGCCGCCGTCGTCATGCGGCGCCGACCGCGGTCGCGCCGTCGGCAGGGGCGCGACGCAAGAAAGGGAAGGAGTTCGTCGTGGCGACCGACGAGATCAGCGGGGACGCGCTCGACGCGTATCTTCTGCAGCCCGACTGCCCTCAGTGCGGGAGCGATGACGTGGAGCTGCTGAGCACCATGAGCGACGGCGGCGGAGGCACGATCTGCCAGTACGTCTGCCGCAGGTGCGGGCACGTCTGGGCCGAGACGCGCCCGGGGCGCTGACGCCCGCGACGTCACGACGCCGATTAGCGGCGCCGCCATCGACTCGTCGTGTCAATCCGTCAAGCGGCGGGTCATCATGTGAGGGGAGTGTGATGCGCCATGCCCGACATCGCGCTCAAACGCGTGTATGAGAAGCCGAGTCCCCGGGACGGGCTGCGCGTGCTGGTGGACAGGCTCTGGCCACGAGGCATCTCCAAACAGCGGGCGCAGCTTGACCTGTGGGACAAGGACGTGGCACCCAGCGTTGAGCTCAGGACGTCCTGGCATCGCGGTGACGTGAGCTTCGAGGACTTCTCCGCGGCCTATCGCGCCGAGCTTGCGGCCAGCGGCGCGGCGCGGCGACTTTTGGGTTGGGCGGACTCTGCTCCGAGGATGTCCCTGATCTTTGCCGCCAGAGACGAGCGCATGAACCATGTCGTCGTCCTTGCCGACGTGCTGCGGGCGTTGTCGTCGTAGGGATGTCGCCCAACCTGACGCTCGAGCATGTGCATGGCGTGAGGGCGTCTCAGACAACGGGACCCCTCCCGAGGGCGGGAGGGGTCCCGGTCGTGCTGTGGGGCGCATGGCGCGCACCGCCGGCGCGTGCGGGCGGCCTGCCGTGGCTAGGCCTCGGACTCGGCCTTTGCCTTGGCGGCATCCATCATCTGGGCCTGGACGCAGGTGATGGCGATGACGCCCACGATGTCGTCGGACGAGCAGCCGCGGGACAGGTCGTTGACGGGCTTCGCGATGCCCTGGAGCAGCGGTCCGTACGCCTCCGCGTCACCAAAGCGCTGGACGAGCTTGTAGGAGATGTTGCCGCAGGCCAGGTCGGGGAAGATCATGATGTTGACCTTGCCGGCGACGTGCGAGTGCGGCGCCTTGATGGTGGCGACCTCGGGCACGAGCGCGGCGTCAACCTGCAGGTCGCCGTCAAGCTCAAGCTCGGGGTAGCGCTTGTTCGCGAGCCGGGTGGCCTCCTGCATCTTGTCAGGCACCGCACCCTTGGCGGACCCCATGGTGGTGAAGGACATCATGCCGATCCGAGGCTCGTCCTCCATGAAGCCCCGCCAGGTCTTGGCCGTGGACGCGGCGATCTCCACGAGCTCCTCGGCGGTGGGGTCGATGTTGAGGCCGCTGTCCGCAAAGATGAGGGTGCCCTTGTCGCCATACTCGTGCTTGGGCGAGCAGACCACGAAGAAGGCCGAGACGAGCTTGGCGTCCGGGGCGGTCTTCAGGATCTGAAGCGCGGGGCGCAGCGTGTTGGCCGTGGAGTGGCAGGCACCGGAGACCAGGCCGTCGGCGTCGCCCATCTTGACCATCATCATGCCAAAGTAGGTGGCGTCGTTCATGCTCTCGCGCGCCTGGACGATCGTCACGCCCTTGCGGGCGCGCAGCTTGGCGAACTTCTGTGCGTAGGCCTCATGCTTGTCGGAGTGGCGCGGGTTGATGACGGTCGCGCCGGGGACGTCAACCTTGTCGGAATCGCCCAGGATCACGATGTTGGCGATGCCGGCCGCAAGGGCCTTCTTGGCGGCCTCGATGACGCGGGGATCTTCGCTCTCGGGCAGGACGATGGTCTTCTTCTGCTTCTTCGCCCGGTCCTTGACCTTCTCGATCCACTCACTCATGGGATGCTCCAATCGACAGACGGTATGGGTGCGCGGGTCCTGACCACTCGAAGCGAAGATGAACGTATGCTGGTGTTTAGGCCAACGCATCTCCATTATACAAACGCGTGATAGAATCAGACCGCCAATCGTTTGGCGGTGACTGTGCGTCGGTAAATGATATTGCGTTCACCGCATTTTATCGGGCCGCGTGCGAGCTGCGGCAGAATTGAAGGAGTCTACAGCATGAGCATCAGCCATGGCCTTCCCGAGGGGTTCAGCCCTCAGTCGTACGACGCGATCGTCGTCGGTGCCGGGTATGCCGGAGCCGTGTGCGCGCGTCGCCTTACCGAGGCCTGTGGCAGCAAGGTGGCCGTCGTGGAGCGTCGCTCGCACATCGCCGGCAACGCGTACGACTACGAGGACGAGGCGGGCGTTCTCGTCCACAAGTACGGCCCGCACATCTATCACACCGCCGACGAACGCGTGCATGAGTTTCTCTCGCGCTTCACCTCGTGGACCGACTACTCGCACAAGGTCCTCGCCAACGTGCATGGTACGCTCATGCCGGTTCCCTTCAACCATCGGAGCTTGAGGCTCGCCTTTGGCGACGAGCGGGGCGAGGAGCTCTACCAGAAGCTCGTGGCGACCTTCGGCGAGAACAAGAAGGTCCCCATCCTGGAGCTGCGTCGCAAGAACGACCCCGACCTCGAGGAGGTCGCGGACTATGTGTACGAGAACGTCTTTCTGCACTACACCATGAAGCAGTGGGGCAAGACGCCCGACCAGATCGACGCGGCCGTCACCTCGCGGGTGCCCGTCTTCGTCGGAGACGACGACCGCTACTTTCCCCAGGCCCCCCATCAGGGCATGCCCGCGGAGGGCTACACGACGCTCTTCGAGCACATGCTCGACCACGACCTCATCAACGTGTTCCTCGACGTGGACGTGCGCGACATCCTCAAGGTCAAGGAGAGCACGGTCGAGGTGTGCGGCAAGCCCTACGGCGGGGAGGTCATCTACACGGGCGCCCTCGACGAGCTCTTTGACCTGGATTTGGGCGCGTTGCCCTACCGCACGGTGGACATGGTCTTCGAGACGCTCGACATGGACCAGTTCCAGCCGGTCGGCACGGTCAACTACACCGTGAGCGAGAACTTCACCCGCATCACGGAGTTCAAGAATATGACGGGCCAGGTGGTCCCGGGCAAGACCACCATCCTGCGCGAGTACTCGCGCGAGTATCTTCCCGGCGTGGGCGAGACCCCCTATTACGTCATCGGCAACGCCAAGAATCGCGAGCTCTACCAGGCCTATCGCGACCGCGTCCGTGGGGTGCTCAACTTCCACGTGGTCGGCCGGCTTGCCGAGTACCGCTACTACGACATGGACGGGGTCGTCGCCTCCGCCCTCGAGCTTTCCGACGAGATCATTCAGAGCCACTAGACATTGGCAACATACCGACAGAGGTGCAGTAAACAGATGCAGAAGACGATCAGCTTCGGCATACCCTGCTACAACTCAGCCGCGTACATGGACCACTGCATAGCCTCCATCATCGAGGGCAGCGGCGAGGCGGAGGACGTGCAGGTCATTGTCGTGGATGACGGGTCCGCCAAGGACGACACGCTCGCCAGGGCCCAGGAGTGGCAGCGACGGTATCCCACCATCGTCAAGGCCGTCCACCAAGAGAACGGCGGGCATGGCAAGGCGGTCCTCAAGGGCATCGAGAACGCCGACGGCGTCTACTTCAAGGTCGTCGACTCCGACGACTGGCTCGAGGCCGGCGCCCTCGCCGCCCTGCTCGAGCGCCTCCGCGCGTTCATTCGCCTGGACACCCGCGTTGACCTCGTGGTCACCAACTACGTCTACGAGCACGTGGAGGACGGCAAGCAGGTGCCCGTGGACTACGGCTTTGCCCTGCCCAAGGGCAAGATCATGGGCTGGGAGAAGATCGGCCACTTTAACCTGGCCCAGAACCTCCTCATGCACTCCCTGACCTATCGCACGGACGTCCTGTTGGACGGCGGCGTGCCCATGCCGGCCCACACCTTCTACGTCGACAACATCTACGCCTACGTCCCGCTCCCGCGCTGCAAGACGCTCTACTATCTTGACGTCGACCTCTATCGCTACTTCATCGGCCGGGAGGACCAGTCGGTCAACGAGAGCGTCATGGTGGGCCGCATCGACCAGCAGCTGAGGGTCACGAGCATCATGATGCACGCCTACCATCTGTACGATGACGTCGAGAGCCCCAAGCTCCGCAGCTACATGGTCGGCTACTTCACGCTGATGATGGCCGTGTGCTCCATCTTCTCGCGGCTGTCGGACAAGCCCGACGCCATGGACAACCTCGATGCGCTCTGGGCCGAGCTCAAGGAGTTTGACCCACGCATGTACCGTCGGGCGCGTCGGGGCATCGTGGGCATCAGCACCAACCTCCCGGGCAAGGGTGGCACCAAGACCACGCTGTGGATCTATCGGGTGGCCCAGAAGCTCTTCAAGTTCAACTAGGCGTCAATCGACCCGTCCCCGGCCCCGCGACGGCGAACGCCCGCGACGAGCGCCCGAGGCGGGCGTCGGTCGCGGGCGCATGAGACCGTGCGTGCCGGTTCCTACGCCGGCGTCAGGTCGCGCGCGGCCTTGAGGCCATAGGCCGCCGTGGCGGCCCTGACAGCGTCGACGATGGCCTCCTCAAGAGCCGTGACGGCCAGCATGCCCACCGAGTCCACGCCCGCCTCGACGTCGCCGTGGGCCATCACGAAGACGGTGTCGCCGTCGTTGGTGGTGTGCGTGGGGACGATGGCATGGGCGTAGGCGTCGGCCGCCATCTGGGCGACCTTGGTCGCCTGCGCCTTGGTGAGACGCGCGTTCGTGACCACGCAGGACACGGTCGTGTTGCCGCGGATGAGGGGGTCCGCGCCCAGGGCGAGCTCAAGCGCCGCCCTCGCGTCCAGCGGCGTCGTCCCCGTCTCGTCCAAGGTTCCGGCCAGCACCCTTCCGCAGGAGGGGTCGATGACGCTGCCGCAGGCGTTGACCGCGCTGACGGCGGCGACCACGAGCTCGCCCCGGCTCGCCGCGCCCTGCCCGAGCCCTCCCTTCATGCTGCGCGTCGGGCCGGCGAACTTTCCCACCGAGCAGCCGCAGCCGGCTCCGTGGTTGCCGCTTGTGAGGGAGGCTCCCGGCTCGAGGGCCCGCGCGCACGCCCGCGCGCCCATGCTCGCGTCGGGACGCGGCGACGGCTCGCCGCAGGCAAGGTCAAACACGCAGGCGGAGCTCACGATGGGCACCAGGCCCACGCCCACGTCCAGGCCCACGCCACGACGCTCGAGCTCCTCGGCCACCCCGCAGGAGGCCGCCAGGCCGTAGGCGCTTCCGCCCGAGAGGACCACGCCGTGCAGGACCTGCACGGTCTCCTCGGGGCGCAGCAGGTCCGTCTCGCGCGTGGCCGGAGCGCCCCCACGCACATCCACGGCGCCCACGGCGCCCTGGGGGCACAGGATGACCGTGCAGCCCGTGCCCGTCCGGGCGTTCTCCGCGCTGGCTGCGCAGAAGCCCTCGACCTGGTTGATGTCCGTGATGCGGTGTGTCATGCATGCCTCCTCGGCGATGGTGTCCTCTGGGTGCGCGGATGAGGCCGCGCGCGGCCGGCCCAAGGCGCCCTTTGCGCCCCTCAGCCCCTCAGTGCCCGCTCCAGCAGGCTCGCGCCCGCGCCCTGGGGGCCCATGAGCTCGTCGAGCTCGCGGACGAGCCGGGAGAGGGGAAGCCCCACCACGTTCGTGTAATCGCCGCGTATGTCGCTCACGAGCAGGCCCCCGTGTCCCTGTATTCCGTAGGACCCCGCCTTGTCCATCGGCTCGCCGCTCGCCACGTAGGCGCAGACGGCCGCGTCGGAAAGCTCATGAAAGCGGACGTCGGTGGTCTCCACGAACGAACGGCGCCGCTCCCCCCATATGAGCTCGACGCCCGTCGAGACATGATGGACCCTGCCGGACAGGGCGCGCAGGGTCGCGCGGGCGTCCTCGGCGTCGCGCGGCTTGCCCAGGACGCGTCCCCCGTCAGTCCATACGGTGGTGTCGGCCGCGATCACCACGACGTGCGCGCGCTCGTCGCCGAGCATGCCCGCGCAGGCGGCGGCCTTGTCATGCGCGAGGCGCGCCACGAGGTCCCGAGGGCCCTCGTTTGCCCTGCGGCGCTCGTCCACGTTAGCCGGCCGCTGCTCAAAGCTCAGTTTGAGGCGCTCAAGAAGCTCCCGCCGACGGGGTGACGACGAGGCGAGGATGATGCGGGGGATGTCGGTTCGTGGCGTCACGAAAGCTCTCCATAGAAAGAAGCAGGCCCCGAGAGGCCCGCTTTTGCCGTGCTCTGTCGACGCGAGACCTACTCGATGGTGATGGCGGAGACGGGGCAGTTGTCCTGGGCCTCCTGGGCGCTGTCCTCGGCGTCCTCGGGGACCTCGTCGACGATGACGACCGCGATGCCCTCGTCGCCGATCTCGAAGACGTCGGGGCAGGTGGACTCGCAGACGCCGCAGCCGATGCAATCCTCGTTAACGGTAGCCTTCATGATGTATCCTCTCGCTCGTTGAACCCTGGGTCCCGTACCCAAGTCACTTCAACCTTTGTACTATGACTCGCCCTAAAACGCTAGCGACATTGACGAAAAAGTGGAAAGTGCCGTCTGTGCAGGCAAAAAGGCGCTCGGCAGAGCCGCCAAGGCGACGCGCCTGAGAACCTGTACGTTTCGCGGGCTTTTGATTTTCGCATCCTGGGCAAACGCAAAAGGCTAGTCGTAGCAACGTACGCTTTGAACGGGGCGTCACGTGGCAAGGCCTCCGGGGCCATCGTCAGCGCAGGGGAAACGTTCCGCACAGGACGTATATGTTTGCCGCTGCGATGCACGTCAGGCACAGTCCGACGACACGCGCCCGCAGGGGCCTCTTTGCCGGGTACGCCTCGATGCGCGCCTTGAAGTCCTCGAAGGTCCCCAAGGTGAAGCCCGTCTTGCTCAGCTGGACGATGATTGCCCCGTCAAAGACGACAAAGTAGAATCGCTCGCTCTCATAGCGATCCCTGATTGATGACAGAGGGAGCGTCTGCGTCTTGGCGCCGTCCTTGGCGGTGATGACGCACGCGTCGTCATGAAACTCGTAGCGGGCGACACGGTCGTCCTTGTGCACGAGCTTGACCCTCGCCTGCGTGACCTTGACGACCTCCCTGAGCCTGATGCGCCACATGGCGAGCAGGGCTGCGCCAAGCAGCAGGTCAAGTCCGCCTAGATTCAGGAGCATGTGGCGCTGTCCCGAGAGAGACGTCAGCGCGCATACGACGGAAAGAGCGCCGAGCAGCGTCAGGACGACGCACAGCGACCGATTATACGCAGAGAAGTACGCACGGCGCAGCCATGATGACGCATACTCCTTGATAGCGTCCTCGTCGACGGCGTACTCGTTCCTAAAGGTTCCCATGGTTGCCCTCCAAGGTCGCTGTAGTCTCACTGATGACGGCGTGGCGCACGCGTGGCCAGCGAGTGCCCCAGACGCCCAAGCCCCGCCTTTTGACGTTCGATGCTCAATCCCTCCGCGACATCAGACAGACCGTCTCCACGTGAAAGGTCTGGGGAAAGAGGTCGACGGGCGTCACGCGCACGGGCGCAAAGCTGCCGTGCTCCCTGAAGCGGGCGAGGTCGCGCGCGAGCGTCGCCGGGTCGCAGGACACGTACGCGATCGCGCGCGCGGGCTGCTTGGAGAGCTTCGTCACCACGTCCTCGTCAAGTCCTGCCCGCGGGGGGTCCACGACGATGAGGTCCGCCTTCGAGTCGGGAAACTCCCGGCCCGCGTCGCCGCCTATGGCCTCGACGTTGTCCAGGCCCGCAAGCTCCAGGTTGCGCCTGAGGTCGCGGACGGCGGGCCCATAGGACTCCACGGCGTCCACCGCCGCCACGCGCCGGGCCAAAGGCAACGTGAAGGTGCCCGCTCCGCAGTAGAGGTCCATGGCGACGTCGTCCTCGCTGGGCGAGAGGCCCTCGAGCACCAGCTTCACGAGTGTCTCGGCGCCCTTGGTGTTCACCTGGAAGAACGAGGGCGCGCTCACGCGCAGGGAGGTGTCGCCGATGCGCTCGCCCCAGGACCCCTTGCCCGCCAGGCGCTCGACCCCCACGACCTTGCGGGCCTTGCGGGGCCCCTTCGTGAGCACCCGCACGATGGAGGTCAGCCTGGCGGCGTCTTGAAGCACCTTGGCCACCTGGGCGCGGGGGAAGGGCCCCGGCTCGGTCCAGAGCGCGAGCTCGACCTCGTCGGTGCGGCCCGAGGCGCGTATGCCCAGGCGCTCGACGCCGAGGTCCCGTGACCCCACAAGGTAGCTGAGCGCCCCCGAGACGGACTTGACGAGCGAGGCATGGCGCCTCTCGAAGAGGGGGCAGGCCTTCACGCGCACGACTTGCCGCCCGCTCACGTCGTGCATGCCGACGGTCGTCCTGCCGCCCTGGCGCGCGACGACCAGCTCCACCTTGTTGCGATAGCCCCAGGGGTCGCTCGGCGCCACGCAGCTATCCACGAGCCCCTCGGCGGCGTCCGCCGCGAAGCCGCCGATGCGCGTGAGGGCGTCCACGACGTTGGCGCGCTTTGCGTCGAGCTGGCGCTCGGGGGACAGACGTCCCCAGGGGCAGCCGCCGCAGACGCCCACGAGCGGGCAGGGGGGCTCGATTCGCGCGGGGGAGGGGCTGACCACGCGCTGGACCTCGGTGCGCAGGAAGCGGCCGTGATCCTGCGTCACGCGGGCGTCAACGACGTCGCCCGGGACGCCCCCGGCGACGAACGCGGTGCGGCCGTCCTTGGCGTGGGCGACGGCGTCGGCGCCGTAGGACAGGCGCTCGACGGCGAGGTCGTGCAGCACGAGTGCGTTGTCCTGCGACACTGGAAGGCCTCCTCTGCGAAGTTAGTTCTTGGGAGAGAAGAGCACGCGCAGGCCCTGGGCGATGAGCGCGAGGCCCCGCGAGAGGCGTCCGCCCCCCCTGCCGGCGTCGCCGTCGCCTGTGCCGGCGGGACGAGGGCTGCGCCGTGGCGCCCTCGTAGGTCGCTATGCCCGGCAGCTCCACGAGCTCGCGAATCTGAGCGCGTGACATGTCGGGGTAGATGCCGGCCAGGGGCGAGAGGGACTCCGCCCCCACGCCCTGGGCCGCCCGCGAGCGGCGATAGGCGAGGGCGAGCAGAAGGTCCTGGCTGTCGACGTGCGGAGCGTCGGGCGGCGCGACGACCTTCTCCCAGTCGCCTCCGGAGGTGAGCTGGCGCGACTTGGCGTTGTCCGCCAGCTGGATGTTCATGTAGGTCATGACGAGCGAACGGCAGGTGGGGTCGAGCACGGGATAGGCGATCTCCACGCGCCGCTCCGTGTTCCTGGTCATCATGTCCGCGCTCGAGAGGTAGATGGTGTCGGCGTCGACGCCAAAGGCATAGACGCGCGCGTGCTCCAGGAAGCGGCCCACGATCTGACGGACCACCAGGCCGTCCGTGCGCCCGGGAACGTTGGCCTTGATGCAGCAGATGCCGCGGACGATCATGAGCATGCGCACGCCCGCCTGGCACGCGTCGGCGATCTTGTCGATCACGTCGCGGTCGGTGAGCGAGTTCATCTTCATGAAGACCTGTGCGCTCTCGCCGCGCAGCGCGCGCTTGATCTCGCGGTCGAGGCCGCGCATGACCAGGGGCTTGAGGCCTGCGGGAGCGACGCCCAGCTGCTTGTAGCTGCCCAGGAGGTTGCCCAGGGAGAGATTCCTGAAGAAGGTGTTGCCGTCCTCGCCGATGTCCTCGTTGGCCGTGAGGAGCATGAAGTCGGAGTAGAGTCGGGCCGTCTTCTCGTTGAAGTTGCCCGTGCCCAGGCAGGTGACGCGGCTGATGCCGCTCTTGTCATGATAGGTGATCTGGCAGATCTTTGAGTGGCACTTGTAGCCCTCGGAGCCGTAGATGACCGTGCAGCCGGCGTGCTCCAGCCGGTCCGCCCAGGCGATGTTGTTCTCCTCGTCAAAGCGGGCGCGCAGCTCCATGAGGACCGTGACCTCCTTGCCGCTCTCGACGGCGGAGATGAGGCTCTCGCAGAGGCTCGACTGCCGGGCGACGCGATACAGCGTCACCTTGATCGATATGCAGTCGTCGTCGCCCGCCGCCTCGCGCAAGAGGCGCAGGAGGGGAGACATGCTCTCGTACGGATAGAAGAGCAGCACGTCATGGTCGTTGACCTGATCGCGCATGGGCAGGGAGGCGTCGACCATGGGCGACTGCTGGGGCTCGAAGGGATAGTGCAGGAGCTTGGGGCGCGCATAGCCGGGAATCCTGTCCTCGAGCCCAAAGACGTACGAGAGGTCCAGGGGCACCGTGGTCCTCGTCACCTTCAGGGGCGGCAGCGCGAGCTCGCGCGTGATGAAGGTGGTGAGCTTCTCGTCCAGCTCGCCCTGAAGCTCCAGGCGCACCGGCTGGAGGCGCTGGCGCTTCTTGAGGACCTTCTTCATGTGCTGACGGTAGTCCTCCTCCTCCTCGACGCCCTCGCCGTCGGGATCGACGTCGGCGTTGCGGGTCACTCGAATGGTCGCCCAGGTGACGGGCTGGTAGGCGCCGAAGCAGCCGGGCAGGCGAGAGATGATCACGTCCTCGAGCAGGGTGTAGCGCCAACAGCGGTCGGTGGAGGGCAGCTCGACGACGCGATCGAGGCTCGACGGCACCTCGACGATGCCCAGGAGGCCCTTCTCGCCCGCGCCCATGAGGGAGCAGACCACGTAGAGCTGGCTGTTGCGCAGGTTGGGGAAGGGATGGCGGGGGTTGACGATCATGGGCGAGAGGATGGGCTGGACGTTCTGGTCAAAGTGCTTGGCCACGACTTGGCCGTCGGCGTCCGTGTAGGACGTCGCCCCCACGCGCGCGAGGCCGTTCTCGGCGAGGCGCGACTCGATGGCGGCAAACGCCTCCTCGCGTCGGCGCACCAGGGGCGGGAGCATGGACAGGACGCTCTCGATCTGCTCGGCGGGCGTCTCGTTGGACTTGTTGTCGCGGGGCTGGCGCTTGAGCAGGGCGATGTCCGATAGGCCGCCGATGCGGATCATGAACCACTCGTCGAGGTTGCTGCCAAAGATGGAGACGAACTTGAGCCGCTCGAAGAGGGGCACGGACTCGTCAAACGCCTCGTCCAGCACCCGGTCGTCAAACTTGAGCCAGCTCACCTCCCGGTTCTGCGTGTACGAGAAGTCGTATGCGCCGTCCGCGTCCTTGGCGTCGTCGCCCGCGTCGGGCGCCTTGCCAGGGGCCCCGTCACCCGCGTCAAGGCCCTGGGGGGCGACCTCCTCCGCCGTCGCGGTCGTGTCGGAAGGCGTCGCGCCGCCATCCGTCTCGCCGCCGCGCCCGGCGTCGTTGGCGGTCGTGTCCTCGACGCCCTTCCTGCCGTCCTTCTTCTTTGCCATGCGCGTCCCCTCGCGTCGATGATGACCTCTAGGCTAAATAGTAGCAGCCCGCGGCGCGCCCCGCGTGTAAGCAATTGGCACAGATAGAGATTAACTAATAGAAATTTAAAAAAATAGGATAATACGATATTGTTTGACGTTGATGACACAAAAGCCGTCCGTGGGTCTCATACACGGAAGCATTCAGGTCACCACTGTCTAAACCTACAATAACACCAGGTAGATTGAATAGTATACCTGTTGCATCGTGACCATACGACCGCTTATAGGACGATTCGCACCGTTCCCCTAGAAGTGGGACGTCCAGTTGTAGAGACTAAAACTATTGGATATATTTACGATGTAGTCAGTTATGGCCCTGCGGTTTGCCAGCGTGTGACAGGCCCGGCCGCGGGAGCCAACCGCCATCGCGTCGCCACGGCGGCGCAGTCGAGTAGGAGGAAGCATGGCTAACGGTCTGTATGTCCACAGCGAGATCGGACCCCTTCAGAAGGTCCTTCTCCATCGTCCCGGCGAGGAGCTCTTGAACCTCCCCCCCGACGAGCTTGGTCGCCTGCTCTTTGACGATGTGCCGTTCCTCGAGGTCGCCCAGCAGGAGCACGACAAGTTCGCCGAGATCCTTCGCGGCGAGGGCGTCGAGGTCCTGTATCTCGAGAAGCTCGTCGCCGAGGCCCTTGACGCCGCAGGCAGCCGCGAGGAGTTCACCAACCAGTGGCTCGACGAGTCCGGCCTGCGCGGCAGGCACACCCGTGCCGTCGTGAAGGAGTTCATGGACTCGATCACGGACACCCAGACCTTCGTCGAGAAGTGCATCGCCGGCATCCGCAAGAACGAGATCGACCTGCCCACGCACTCCTCGAACCTCCTCGCCGACCTCGTGGGCTACGACCAGGACAGCGAGTCCGACCTGCTCATCGACCCCATGCCCAACGCCTACTTCACGCGTGACCCCTTCGCGATCGTGGGCAAGGGCGTCAACCTCAACCACATGTTCTCCGTCACGCGCAACCGCGAGACGCTCTTTGGCAAGTACATCTTCCGCGATCACCCCGAGTACAACGACGCTCCCCTCTGGTACCGTCGTGACTCCGCCTACCACACCGAGGGTGGCGACGTCCTCAACATCAACGCCACCACGCTCGCCATCGGCATCTCGCAGCGTACGCAGGCCGCGGCCATCGACGCGCTCGCCCAGCACATGTTCTGGGAGAAGGGCGACGAGTGCGAGATCGAGAACATCTACGCCTTCAACATCCCGGTCTCCCGCGCCTTCATGCACCTCGACACCGTCTTCACCCAGATCGACGTGGACAAGTTCACCATCCATCCGGGCATCATGGGCACGCTGCAGGTCTTCAAGCTCACCAAGGGCGCGACCGAGGGCGAGATCAAGATCGAGGAGATGAACGACACCCTCGAGCACGTCCTCGCCAAGGCCATGGGCATCGACTCCGTCCAGCTCATCAAGTGCGGCGGCGGCGACCCCGTCGCGGCCGCCCGCGAGCAGTGGAACGACGGCTCCAACACCCTCGCCGTCGCCCCGGGCAAGATTTGCGTGTACCAGCGCAACACCGTCACCAACGACGTCCTGTACAAGGAGGGCCTGGACCTTCTCGTCATGCCCTCCGCCGAGCTCTCCCGCGGTCGTGGCGGCCCCCGCTGCATGAGCATGCCCTTCGCTCGTGAGGACATCTAAGCGTCACAGCGCGTGATGATCTATCCAGGGGCGGCTCTGCTGCCCCTGGCGCACGTACAGATAGGCTGCCGTACGACGGCATGACGAAAGGATCTGCATCAATGGGCGTAAACCTGCGCGGACGTCACTTCCTCAAGCTTCTTGACTTCACCACCGAGGAGATCGAGTATCTCCTTGACCTCTCCGCCGACCTCAAGCGCATGAAGAGGGCCGGCATCCCTCACCGCTACCTCGAGGGCAAGAACGTCGCCATCATCTTCGAGAAGACCTCCACGCGCACGCGCTGCTCGTTTGAGGTCGGCGCCTACGACCTGGGCATGGGCGTGACCTACCTTGACCCCACCGGCTCGCAGATGGGCCACAAGGAGTCCATCGCCGACACCGCCCGCGTCCTCGGCCGCATGTATGACGGCATCGAGTACCGCGGCTTCGAGCAGGAGAAGGTCGAGGAGCTGGCCCACTACGCCGGCGTGCCCGTGTGGAACGGCCTCACCAACGAGTTCCACCCCACGCAGATGCTCGCTGACATCCTGACCTTCAAGGAGAACTTCAACAACGACATCAAGGGTCGCACCCTGGTCTTCATGGGCGACTCCGCCAACAACGTGGCCAACTCCCTCATGGTCGTCTGCGCCAAGCTCGGCGTGAACTTCGTCGCCTGCGCCCCGGAGGGCTACTTCCCCGCCGACGAGCTCGTCGCCACCTGCCGCGAGATCGCCGAGAGGAACGGCTCCACCATCAAGCTGACCTCTGACGTCAAGGAGGGCGTGACGGGCGCCGACTGCATCTACACCGACATCTGGGTCTCCATGGGCATGCCCGACGAGTTCTACAAGGAGCGCATCCCCCTCATGGAGCCCTATCGCGTCACCTCCGAGGTCATGGCCCAGGCCAACCCCGGCTGCATCTTCCTGCACTGCCTGCCCTCCTTCCATGACACCAACACCACGAAGGGTGCCGAGGTGGCCGAGAAGTTCGGCATCACCGAGATGGAGGTCACCAACGAGGTCTTCGAGTCGCCTGCCTCCAAGGTCTTCGACGAGGCCGAGAACCGCATGCACACGATCAAGGCGGTCATGTACGCGACCCTGAAGTAGCATCCCTCGCAAGCGTTCTGGCAATCCGGGCCCCCCGCGCCGTGCCACGGGGGGCCCTTTGCCCACAGGGGCAAAATGTGGCCAGCCGCCTTGGATCGACAGCCCTCGCGCGAGGATTTTACATGGAGAGGGTATGTAGCAAAGCGCAAAGGGGCCATCCGTAAGGATGTCCAATACATATGCATAAATAGCGTATGAAACTCACTAGAAATTTCCCTTCGTGACAGTGCGGCGGCGAGGGGCAGAGAACCTCGCACACGCAGGGGGACGTCCCTGTCAATGACGTCGCGCCACGCTGGCTCACGGTGCGGCCTGAGCGGTCGGGCGACCCCGCAAGGCGCGTTGTGCCCTGCCCGCCAGGGTCGCGCCGCTCATCGCCCGTCACAAGGCGGGCGAATGCCCTTCGGGGGATGTTCTCGCTTGCCACGGGACTCTCCAGGCCTTTCTGTCTCACGGCGTACGAATGAGCGCCGCGCCCTTGCCGGGCGCGGCGAGGCGGCCCGTCCGCCCTCGCCGCCCGTCTCACCTTGCTGTCGAGCGCGCTTGCGGAGTATGATGTCCACGGCTCGTCCCTCCGTCTTTCGGCGTGCGTCCACAGCTGCGCCCACGGTTACGTCCCTTGGGGGTTCCGTTCGCCGGTATATTGGATAACGCTCACGGAGTAATCATTCCCTCGATTGCTTGCTTAGGTACATTTAAGGAGAGGATGAGTTTTTTGTTTGTAGGTATTATTCGTTCGTAGGTAGTTGTGGCCATAAGGCCAAACGGGCGCGCAAGCGCCAGGAAGGAGTTGCGCCATGACAGAAGAAGCGCAGCCAAAGAAGAAGAGGGGAATGATCAGCTCCTTCTCCATCATCTTCATTCTTCTCGCCATCGTCGCCGTCATCACGATCTGCCTCAACGGCCAGACGTACATGCTCGACGGGGTGGAGAAGACCGTCACGGGCGCCACGCTCGGTGACTTCCTCATGGCACCTGCCAGGGGGTTCGTCGATGCCGTTGACGTCTGCCTCTTCGTTATCGTGCTCGGCGGCTTCCTGGGCATCGTCAACAAGACGAACGCCCTCAACACCGGCATCAAGGCCCTCGTCAAGAAGATGGGCGGCAACGAGCTCGTGCTGATTCCCATCCTCATGATCCTGTTCGCGGTCCTGGGCTCCACCTACGGCTTCTGCGAGGAGACCGTGGGCTTCTACGCCCTGCTCGCCGCCACGATGATGGCGGCCGGCTACGATGCCCTCACCGGCGCGATGATGATTCTGCTCGGCGCCGGCGTCGGCTGCCTGGGCTCCACGGTCAACCCCTTCGCGACCGGCATCGCCTCCTCCGCCCTCACCTCGCTGGGCATCGAGGTCAACCAGGCCGTCATCATCGGCCTCGGCATCGTCCTGCTCATCGCGACCTATCTCGTCGCCGTGTTCTTCACCATCCAGTACGCCAAGCGCGTCAAGGCCGACCCCTCCCGCACGCTCATGAGCGCCGGCGAGCTCGAGGCCGCCAACGCCGAGTACGGCATCAAGCATGAGGAGGGCTCGGACGTGGCCCTCACCGGTCGCCAGAAGGGCGTCCTCGTCATCTTCGCCCTCGCGTTCCTCGTCATGATCATCGGCTTCGTGCCCTGGGAGGACCTCGGCGTCAACGCCTTCGTCTCCGATGCCGCCTCGCACGAGGAGACCATCGAGGTCACCGCTGCGGACATCATCGACCAGTATGACGGCGACAGCCTCGGCGCCCTCGAGCTTCCCGAGACCACGGCCGGCACGCTCACGTCCGACGTCACCGACAACGCCGGCTGGTCCTCGTTCCTGACGGGCACCCCGCTCGGCCAGTGGTACTTCGCCGAGTCCACCACCTGGTTCCTCCTCCTCGCCATCATCATCGGCATCGTGGGAGGCCTCTCCGAGAAGGAGATCGTTGACGAGTTCATGGCCGGCTCGGGCGACATGATGTCCGTCGTCCTCATCATCGCCGTCTCCCGTGGCGTCTCCGTCCTCATGAGCAGCACGGGCCTCTCCAACTTCTTCCTCACCTGGGCCGCGGGCGCCCTGGCCGGAACCTCGGGAGTCCTGTTCACCATCGGCTCCTACGTGCTCTACTTCTTCCTGTCCTTCCTCATCCCCTCGACGTCCGGCATGGCGACCGTCTCCATGCCCATCATGGGACCCCTTGCCCAGGAGCTTGGCTTTAACCCCGCCGTCATGGTCATGATCTTCTCGGCCGCCTCCGGCGCCGTCAACCTGATCACGCCCACGAGCGGCGCCATCATGGGCGGTCTCGCCCTGGCCCGCGTCGAGTACGGCACCTGGGTCAAGTTTGCGGCCAAGATCGTCGGCTGCGTGGCCGTCGTCTCCATGGTGATCCTCGCCATCGCCATGATGGCCATCCCCGCCTAAGGCGTAGGCCCTCATAGCACGCAAAGGGGAGGGCGCCCATGTGGGCGCCCTTCTTTCGCATGTTCGCATGTTCGCATCTGACGCTCGTCTGACGCTCGTCCGTCTCGCCCGCCGCCGGCGCTTGCGCCTCGCCGTCAGGGCGGCGGCGTCAGTACACCATGCCCATGGCCTCGCGGACCTCGCCGAGCGTCCGGTCGGCGATGGCGTTGGCGCGACGGTTGCCGTCGCGCAGCACGTCCTTCACGAGGTCGAGGTCGTCCTCATAACGACGCCTCCTCTCGCGTATGGGCGCGAGATAGTCGTTGACGACCTGGGTGACGTAGCGCTTGAGCTGGCCCGCCCCGCCCATGCCGATCTCCTCGGCGATCTCTTCGGGCTTGCGGCCCGTGCAGAGGGACGCCGTCGTGAGCAGCGCCGAGACGCCGGGGCGACCTTCGGGGTCAAAGCTGATGTTGCGCTCGGAGTCGGTCCTGGACTTCTTGATGAGCTTGGCCGTCTCGGCCTCGCTCATGCTCAGCGCGATGGCGTTGCCGTAGCTCTTGCTCATCTTGCGGCCGTCAAGGCCGGGAATGAGGGGCGTTGCGGTCAGAAGCCCCGTGACGTCGGGAAACACCCTGCCGTAGCGCTCGTTGAAACGCCGGGCGATCTTGGACGTGATCTCGATGTGGGGCAGCTGGTCGCGGCCCACGGGCACGATGTTGCCCTTGCAGAAGAGGATGTCACAGGCCTGGTGGACGGGGTAGGTCAGCAAAAGGCCGGTGAGCGCATGGCCCGAGGCGGCCTGCTCGGCCTTGACGGTGGGGTTGCGTTCCATCTCGGCCTCGGTGACGAGCGAGAGAAATGGCAGCATGAGCTGGTTGGCCGCCGGAACGGCGGAATGCGTGAAGATCATGGTCCTGCGGGGGTCGATGCCGCAGGCAAGGTAGTCCATGACCATGCCGTACACGTTGTCGGCGATGTTGTCGGTGCTGTCACGGTCGGTGATCACCTGGTAGTCGGCGATGATCACGTTGGTGCTGACGCCCAGGTCCTGCAGGCGCACGCGCTCCTTGATCGTCCCGAAGTAATGTCCCAGATGAAGCCTGCCGGTGGGGCGGTCGCCCGTCAGCATGCGATAGGCCCCGGGATTGGTGAGCAGGTCTCGTTGAATCTGGTCTGAGCGCTTGAGCGCCGCCTCGTAGCTGCCCTCGTTTGGCATGGATGCTCCTTATGCGTGTGATGGTCCCTGGTATGGTACGGCAAAGCCGCCGGACGGGCTAGCGCAGGGGAGGATTTGCGTCAAGATGGGCCTGCCCCGCCTGCCAGCCTGGCTCAAAGCGGTCCATGAGCGCCCAGAAGCGGGGGCCGTGGCTGGGCTCCAGCAGATGACAGAGCTCATGGGCGCAGACGCAGGCCAGGGAGGCCACAGGCATGAAGCAGAGCTCCGTTGCGAGGGTGATGTCACCCGTCCGCACGTTGCAGGAGCCCCAGCGGCTTCTCATGCGACGGATGCGCAGCGCATGGGGGGTGACGCCCATGCGAGGGGCGAGGTCGGCCATGAGGCGCGTCGCCTCGTCGCGCAGCAGCCGACGGGCGAGGGGCTGGCAGGCGTCCTTGAGCTCCTCGGGCGTCAGGTCATGCGGGGTGACGACGACGAGCTCGTCGCGGCATATCCGAGCGGACCTGCGCGCGCCCTCGACCTGCCGCGCGCGCAGCCTGAGGGGGCGTCCCGCCAGCGTGAGCGCGCCCCCGTCGCGCCAGCGCGCTTCCTCCCGGCGGCGCCGGCCCCTCAGGAGGTCCTGGCGCTGCTCTATCCACGGGCGTCGTTCGCGCACCAGACGCTCGAGTTGACCATCACTGACGTGGGGAGGGGCGCTCATGCGCACGCTGCCGTCGGGGCGCACGCGCAGGTTGACGCGGCGTACCCCGCCCCGGTGCAGCTCGACGGCAAGGCCGTCCACCGTGATCGTCGTCAGCGGACGAGCGTCATGCGCGCGTAATGACACGTCTTTGCCTCCAATGGCCGGTCTCTGTCAGGTCGAACGCAAGGGACGTTGCGCTATTGTATATGGAGTGTGTCGGCGAAGGGAGACCGGGATGGCAAGCTCCACGGGGGAGGACGCCAGCAAGAGTGCGCTCAGGGAGGGGTACGCGGAGGCTCAGCGGCGGCTGACCCCCGCGCATCGCCGTCGCGTTGACGGCGAGATCCTCCGTCATCTCGAGGCCCTTCCCGCCTACCGTGACGCCACGGCCGTCCTCGGGTACTACCCCTATCGTGACGAGATTGACGTCACGCCCGTCCTGCGCAGGGCCCTTGACAAAGGCCGCACGGTGGCGCTGCCCCGCTGCGTCGGCGGTGACGTGTCCCTTCAGTTCGTGGTCGTCGGCTCGTTTGACGACCTCGCCGCCGGCGCGCGCGGCGTCCTGGAGCCGACGCGGGGCGAGCCCCTTGACCCCACGCTCGTTGCCGGGTCCGTCTGCCTCGTTCCCGGCCTCGTCTTTGACGCGCGAGGCTACCGCGTGGGCTACGGCGCGGGTTACTACGACAACTTCCTCGCGCGCTTCACGGGTACGAAGGTCGGTCTCGTGCGAACGCTTCAGGTCAGCGGGGCGCCGCTGCCCATTGACGAGCATGACGTGGCCGTGGACCTGCTCGTGAGCGACGCGGCCGTCTGGGGCTGCCGTCCGGCCTAGGCCCTCAGGCCAGCCCGCGGCGCGCGGCCGCCTTGGCGCACGCTAGGCCTCCCCCTGACGCCGCAGGTGGCTCGCCAGGTCCCTCATCGCCTTGGCGTACCCCTGTATGCCCATGCCCATGACCGTCTCGAGACAGGCCTTGCGCACGTAGGACACCTGCCTGAACTCCTCCCGGGCGTCGAGCTTGGAGATGTGCACCTCGATGGTGGGAATGCCCACCGCCCTCAGGGCGTCGAGCAGGGCGATGGACGTGTGCGTGTAGGCGCCGGGGTTGAGGATGATGCCCGCGTAGGTGCCGTAGGCGTCCTGGATTGCGTCCACGAGGTCGCCCTCGTGGTTGGACTGGTAGCAGACGCAGTCCTCAAATCCCAGGTCGGCCGCCGTGCGCCTGCACAGGTCGAGCAGCGTGGCAAAGTCCTGCGACCCGTAGATGCCCGGCTCTCGTATGCCCAGCATGTTGATGTTGGGGCCGTTGACGACGAGCAGCCTGCCAAGGCTGCGGCCCGCCCCGCCCTGCGCGCCGAGCGCCGTCGGGGCCTCGTCGGGGGCGCCCAGGCTCCCGTCCGCCGGCTCGGCGGCGTCTTTCTCGCTGCGCCGGAGCAGGCGCGCGAGTTCCATCACCTCGTCGCCGCCCGCACCGGCGGGGGCGGCGGACTCATAGGCAGGGCTCGTCCCCGCCGCGGCGGGGGTCTCGCCGCCGCGCAGGACCTGGACGTTCAGGCGTTGTGCGGGCTCCGGGGGACGCTGCGTGGCGTCCCTCGTGCTGTAGGGGTCCACGCCCAGCAGGCGACAGAGCGCATGGTGGACGGCCTCGACCTTGTTGGGGCCAAAGACGACCTCGATGCCGTTGGCGCCGCGGCCGACGACGCCCAGGACGCCGGGGATGGACACGAGCCCCTCGCGGTCGATGAGGGAGGGGTCGGCGACGGCAAGGCGCAGGCGCGTCATGCAGAGCATGTTGGACACAAGGTTATGGGGGCCGCCGATGTGCTCGAGGACATCGGTCGCCATGTCTTCAGTGGTCATGTGTAAGACTCCGGAGCCGCCGTGACAGGTTGATATGGAAACAAGTATAGGGCGCGCCGCCGCAGAGGGGCCCGGTGGGGGCGAGCGGCGCGACGGGCGATTGCCCGGACGCCTCTGGACGAAACCCTAGAGGCCCAGCAGCCTGCGCAGCGCACGCGCGTCGGAGCCGGCGGATCCCGTGCAGTCCAGCGTGACGTCCGCCCAGGACGCGTAGAGCCTGCTCCGCTCGCGCTCGAGCCGCTCGAGCCCGCATGCCTGGGAGAGGGGCCTGCCGGCAAGGGAGAGCTGCGAGAGGGGCCGCCTGAGGAGCACGATGGTGCCGTTCTGGTGCAAAAGCGGGTAGTTCTCAGGTCGCGTCACGATGCCGCCGCCGCAGGCGACGACAAGGCCCGAGCGCCTGCCGTGCTCGGCGGCGACCTTTGTCTCCGCGCGACGGAAGGCGTCCTCCCCGTGGCGGGAGAGAAGCTCCCGGGCGCTCATGCCGCACTGGAGGTCCACAGCGTCGTCAAGGTCGACGAAGGGTCGTCCCACCAGGCGGGCCAGGGCCCTGCCGGCGCTCGTCTTGCCCACGCCGGGCATCCCGATGAGAAGGACGTTGGCGGTCGTGCGCTCGAGCCAGGCGAGGGTGTCGGCGATGACCTCATCGCCGACGGCGCGACCGAGGAACAGCTCGGCGGACAGGGCGGCCTGGGCCACGAGCATGGCGAGCCCCGACTCCGCGGGAACGTGAGCGCGCTCGGCGGCGAGGCAGATGCCGGTGCGCAGGGGGTTGTACACGACGTCGAGCACCCCTTTAAGCCCGGTCAGGGACTCGATCTGTCCCTCGGCCAAGGGCGAGGCCGGACAGGCGGGAAACATGCCCACGGGCGTCGTGTTGACGACGAGGCGGGCGGCCGCCGGGCGCCCCGGCAAGGCCTTGCACCCCTGCTTTTTTTCAACACCCCCCTTGGCGCCGCCCCCTCGCCGCCCCCCGTTTGGCATGGATGCTCCTTATGCTGGTGTGGGTCCCTGTATGGTACGGCAAAGCCGCCGGGCCGGGCGCGACGCATAGCGGCGCCGTCAGGCGCCCGGAGAAGTGCCCGCCGCCCAGGACGTCCTGGTTGCCGTGCCACTTGGCCCAGGCCGTGAGGTCGGCGTGACCGGGGCGGGGGAGGCGGCGCAGCTCGTCGTAGTCGCGGGAGCGCGTGTCGGCGTTCTCGATCACGAAGGCCAGCGGCGCCCCGCACGTCGCGCCTCGCTCGTTGAGGCCGGCGACGAAGCGCGGGCGGTCGGCCTCCCTGCGCGGCGTGGCCCAGGGACCCTGGCCGGGGGCCCGGCGCGCCATGAAGCGCGCGAGCCTTCCCTGGTCGATGACGAGGCCGGAGGGCAGCCCCTCGACGACGCCGCCGATGGCGGGCGAATGGGACTGGCCAAAGACGCTGACGCTGAGGGTCGTGCCAAAAGAAGAGGGCATGGCTACTCCTTGCAGTTCTCGGCGATGCCCCCAAGCTCGCGGAAGTCATCGAAGAAGCCGGGATAGGACTTGGCGACGCACTCGGCGCCGCGGATGGTCGTGGGGCCCTGCGCGTAGGCGGCCGCGACGGCGGCCATCATGGCGATGCGATGGTCGTTCGCGGCGTCGACGACGCCGCCGGCGAGTGCGGGGACGCCCCGGACGGTGATGCTGTCGCGTCCGGCCGTGACGTCGGCGCCCATCGCGGCGAGCGCCGCGCGGATGGATGCGATGCGGTCCGACTCCTTGAGGCGCAGGCGTGCCGCACCGCTCAGACGGGAGGTCCCGCTCGCGCAGGCGCACTGCGCGGCGATGGGGGCGGCGAGGTCGGGGATGTCGGCGACGTCCACGTCGAGGGCGCGCAGGGTGCCGCCGCGGACGGTGAGCGCCCCTCGTGCCCGCGACGCGTGCGCGCCCATCGCGGCGGCGACATCGACGATGGCACGGTCCCCCTGCCTGCTGGCGGGCGTGAGGCCCCTGACGGTGACGCCGCCTCTCCCCAGCGCCCCGGCGGCGACCCAGAAGCCGGCGCAGGACCAGTCGCCCTCGACGGAAAGCTCGCCGGGCGAGACGGGACTGGCGGCGGGGGAGGGCCTCAGGACGAGGCGCCCCTCCCCCCCGTCCTTGACGTCCTCTTCGACCACGTCGATGCCGAAGGCCCTCAGGGCCTCGATGGTCATGTGCAGGTACGACAGCGACTCCACGGGCCTGCGCACGGCGATGACGAGGGGGTCGTCCATGACTGCCGATGCGAGCAGCAGACCCGACACGAACTGCGAGGACACGTCGCCGGGAAGCTCGAAGCGCCCCCCACGCAGACGGCCCCGCACGGTCAGGGGCAGCTCGCCTTGGGGTCCCAGCCGCACCCCATGCTCCGTGAGCTGCTCGTACAGGGGCGAGAGGGGACGTTGTGCCAGCCTGCCGCGACCGACGAGCGAGCCGGACGTGCCCAGGGCGGCGAGCACGGGGAGCATGAAGCGCAGGGTGGAGCCCGACTCCCCGCAGTCGAGCACGGCGCGCGCGCGGACGACGGGGGCGCCCTCGCGGCGCCGGACGGGTTGCACGACGAACCCCCGCCGCGTGCGCGCGACGCGGGCGCCGAGGGCCTCGAGGCAGCGGACCGTGGCGTCGATGTCCTCTGAGCTCGTCGAGCAGCGCAGGTCGCAGGGGGCGTCCGCGAACGCGGCGAGCAGCAGGAGCCGGTGGGCCATCGACTTGGAGGCGATGGCGTCGAGCGAGCCCGAGAGGGGATGGGGGCAGATGCGCACGTCCATCGGCGTCAGACCCCGCAGCCCAGGTCGATGAGCTCGGCAAGCTCGTCAAGGCGCACGGTGCGCACCTCGACCTGGCCGATCTTGCGAGGCACCACGATGTTCAGCGTCTGGCCGTGGCGCTTCTTGTCCCGCGCGGCAAAGTCCACGAGCGCGCGGTGGTCGGCGTCGGTGTCCGTGGGCAGCCCCAGGGAGGCGACGAGGGCCTCGATGCGACGGGGGACCTCGGCGTCGCACCAGCCGCGCGCCGCCGCCGCCCGGGCCATGGCGCACAGGCCCACGGCCACCGAGGAGCCGTGGCCCAGCCCAAAGGAGCTCGCCGCCTCGACGGCATGGCCGATCGTGTGGCCCAGGTTGAGGGTCTGCCTGGCGCCGTGCTCTCGCTCGTCCCCCTTGATCACGTCGCGCTTCGTCCTGACGTTGCGCGCCACGACCCACGAGAGGAGCTCATGGTCGGGCACGTCGAGGTCGAGAGGCGTGGTCTCCAGGCGCTCGAAGAGCTCCCGGTCGCGCAGGACGCCGTACTTGACGACCTCGCCCAGCGAGTCCCTGAGCAGCTCGGGCGTGAGGGTGTCCAGGCAGTCCATGTCGGCGACGACCGCCGCGGGCTGCCAGAAGCTCCCGGCGAGATTCTTGCCCGCAGACAGGTCCACGGCGCACTTCCCGCCCACCGAGGAGTCGACCATGGCCAGCAGCGAGGTGGGCACCTGGACGTAGTCGATGCCGCGCAGGTACAGAGAGGCCGCGAGCCCCGCCATGTCGCCCGTGACGCCCCCGCCGACGGCGACGACGACGTCGTCGCGGGAGAGCCCTCCGGCGGCGAGCCCCTCAAGCAGGATGGCCAGGGTGCCCATGGTCTTGGAGGCCTCGCCCGCCTCGAAGACGCTCAACGTGGCGGCAAGGTCCGCGTCCACGAGCGAGCGGGCGACGGCGTCAGCAAAGAGCGGGGCCACGTTGGAGTCCGAGATGACCTGCGCCCGCGTCGCGCGGGGGCAGGCGTCCCTGACGATGCCGCCGACCTCATCGATCAGGCCTTCTCCCACATGCACCAGGTAGTCCCTCGACGTCGTCGTGACCGTGATTGTCGTCTCGCTCATCGTCCCTCGATCTCCCTCTTCAGGCGGTCGCCCTCGACAAGCAGGCGCTCGAGCCTCTCGCCGTCCCGCGCATCGATGGCGTCCTTGTACTGTCGCAGGTTGTCGATGAGCGTGCCGATCTCGCGCGAGAGGTTGTCGGCGTCATCGAGGAAGAGCTCGCGCCACATGGGCGCGTTGAGGCGGGCCACCCGGGTGAGGTCGCGGTACGACCCCGCCGAGAAGCCGGCGTGCAGTCGGGCGGACGGGCTCTTGACGTAGGCGTTCGAGACCACGTGGGCCAGCTGGGAGGTGAAGGCGACCACCTCGTCGTGACGCTCCGCGGTGGTGACGGTGAAGCGCCCGAAGCCGCAGGGGGCCAGCAGGCGCTCGACGCGGTCGAGAAGGTCGAGGCGCTCCACGTCGTCCATGCCCGCGGGGGGCACCATGACCATGGGGGCGCCCCTGAACAGGGTCGCGCGCGAGTGCGCGTAGCCCGAGAACTGCGTTCCCGCCATGGGATGGCATCCCACGAAGTGCCAGTCGTGGCGCGCGGCCATCGGGAGGCAGGCGTCGCAGACGGCCCGCTTGACCCCCACCGTGTCGATGACGACGGCGCCCGGCGCCACGAGCGTCTGCCTGCGTCGCAGCCAGTCAACGCTCACCCGGGGGTAGCCCGCCAGGATGATGAGCTCGCAGCTGCGGACCAGCTCGTCGGTGAGCCTGCCGTCCACGACGTCCACCATCGCGAGCTCGAGCGTGGCGTCGCTGCGGTCCCACGCGTACACCTCGCGTCCCGCCGCGTGCAGGGCGCGGGCAAAGGACCCGCCTATGAGACCAAGGCACACCACGCCCACGCGCCCGGGGACGA
Organism: Olsenella massiliensis; assembly: GCF_001457795.1. Lineage (GTDB taxonomy): Bacteria > Actinomycetota > Coriobacteriia > Coriobacteriales > Atopobiaceae > Olsenella_F > Olsenella_F massiliensis. The sequence continues at coordinate 150,428 of NZ_LN898210.1, forward strand.
AGCCCTTCCCGAGCTCGTCGCGCGCCGCTCGCGCCTCGTCGTCCTGCGCCATGCCTAGCCCTCCTCGTCCGCCCTGACGGCCTCCCTGACGAGCGCGATGCGCCGCATGGCATCGGCGAACTGTCGAGGCGTCAACGCCTGGGCGCCGTCCGACCAGGCCTCGCTGGGATGGTCATGGACCTCGACCTCGAGTCCGTCGGCACCTGCCGCCACGGCCGCGTAGGCGATGGGGCGCACGTAGCGGGCGTGTCCCGTGGCATGGCTGGGGTCGCCGATGACGGGAAGGTGGGAGAGGCGGTGGAGGACGGGTATCGCGTTGACGTCAAAGGTGTTCCTCGTACGCGTCTCGAAGGTGCGGATTCCTCGCTCGCAGAGCATGACGTTGGGGTTGCCCTCGCTCATGACGTACTCCGCCGCCATGAGCAGCTCGTCGATCATGAGGCCCGACCCGCGCTTGAGCAGGACGGGCACCTTCGTCTTTCCCACCTCCCTGAGCAGGGCGAAGTTCTGGGAGTTGCGCGCGCCCACCTGCATGACGTCCACGCCCTTGTCGAGGAAGGTCTGGACGTCGCGGGGGTCCATGACCTCGCTGACCACCGGGAGGTCGAGCTCGCCGGCGACCTCCATGAGAAGGTCGAGGCCCCGCTCGCCCATGCCCTGGTACGAGTAGGGGCTCGTGCGCGGCTTGTAGGCGCCTCCCCGCAGCAGCCCGGCGCCTGCCGCCTTGACGGCGCGCGCGATGGCCCTGAGGCCCTCGCCCTCGACGGAGCAGGGGCCGGCGATCACCTGGAAGCTGCCGCCCCCGACCAGGACGCCGTGGCCGCAGTCTATGACGGTGTCCGCGGGATGGAACTTGCGGTTTGCCTTCTTGAAGGGCTCGGAGACGCGGCGCACCTGGTCAACGATGTCCAGCGACTCGAGGAGGAGGGGGTCGATCTGCGTGGTGTCGCCGATGATGCCCACGATGGTCTCGCTGGCGCCCTGCGACACGTTGGTCTTGAAGCCGCGCCTCTCGATCCACGAGACGAAGTGGTCGAGCTGGTCCTGCGTGGCGGTCTCGTTGATGATGGCGATCATGTGCGGCATCCGCCCCCTCGTCGGCGCCGACGGCGCCGGTCCATATGAATGGGCCGGCCGCGCCTGATGCGCGGCCGGCCACAGACATGTCTGGTGACCCCAGTGGGGTTCGAACCCACGACCTTTCGCTCCGGAGGCGAACGCTCTGATCCACTGAGCTATGGGGCCATGCGAGAAGAGATTATAGCGAATGTGGCCCGCGCGGGTGCGTGTTGCGTGATAATCATGGCGCAGAAGACGACAATTCACATTGTTACGGGAGCCGCCATGCCATCCATCGTTGAGTCCCTCAGCGCCGAGACCTTCAGCACGGCCGTCATCGACGCACGCAGGCCCAAGACCCTCGAGGCGGGCGGCGTCCGTCGTCGCTACGTCGACGTGAGCGCGATCCCGGGGGCCGACAGGCTTCCCCGTGCCCTCGTCATCCTGCTTGAGAACTGCGTGCGCCGCGCCCGCACGGACGACGACGCGGTGCGCTTCGCCCGTCGCGTCGTCGAGGCGGGCCTCGCCGGCTCCCAGGGCGAGGAGATCGAGTTCATGCCCGCCCGCGTGCTCTTTCAGGACTTCACCGGCGTCCCCGTCTTCGTTGACGTAGCCGCCATGCGCGACGCGATGGTCGCCCGCGGCGGTGACCCCTCCCGCGTGAACCCGCGCATTCCCTGCACGCTCGTGGTGGACCACTCCGTCGTCGCCGACTGTGCCGGCGAGCCGGACGCGGCCGAGCGCAACGAGGCGCTCGAGGCCGAGCGCAACGCGGAGCGCTTCGCCTTCCTCAAGTGGGCGAGTACGGCCTTTCAGAACGTCGACATCGTCCCTCCCGCAGGTGGCATCTGCCATCAGCTCAACATAGAGCGCTTCTGCACCGTCGTCGGGACCGACGCCCTGGCCGCCGGCGAGCTTGCCTGCTTTGACACCCTGGTGGGCACGGACTCCCACACCCCCACGGCCAACGGCCTCGGCGTCCTGGGCTGGGGGGTCGGCGGCATCGAGGCGGAGGCCGCCGCCCTGGGCCAGCCCATCTCCCTGCTCGTTCCGCCCGTGGTCGAGCTCAGGCTCGTCGGCGCCCTGGGTGACGGCGTCTCGGGCATGGACCTCGCCCTCACGGTCGCCAAGCTGCTGCGAGACGCCAAGGTCGTCGGGGCGCTCGTCGAGGTCACGGGGGAGGGGGTCGGCGCCCTCACGCCCACGCAGCGCGCCTGCGTCGCCAACATGACGCCCGAATACGGCTGCACGACCACGCTCTTCCCCGTGGACGAGGCGGCCCTCGACTACCTCAGACTCACGGGCCGGCCGGCCGGCGACGTCGACTTCGCAAAGGCCTACCTGCGCGCCGAGGGGGTCTTCGGCACCCGGCGGGGCCGTCGCTACGCCCGCACCCTAAAGCTCGACCTCGCCCGGGTCACGACCTCCCTCGCCGGCCCCTCGCGCCCCCACGCCCTCGTCACGCCCGCCGGGCTCAGGGAGCGATTCCGCCGCGCGGCGGAGGAGCATGGCAACGGCGACCTGACGGCCCGCTTTGACGTCACGGTGGGGGGGACGACCCACTCGCTGGGCCACGGGACGCTCGCCCTGGCGGCCATCACCAGCTGCACCACGGCGACCGACCCCGCCATGATGGTCGCGGCGGGACTTCTCGCCCGGCGCGCCGTACGTCGGGGCCTGAGTCCCAAGCCCTGGGTCAAGCGCATCTTCGCACCGGGAAGCCGCGCCACGGAGCTCACCCTCGCCCGCGCCGGGCTTACGGAGCCCCTCTTCAGGCTCGGGTTCTTCACCTGCGGCTTTGGCTGCATGAGCTGCATCGGCAACTCGGGCGAGATCGACGCGGGCCTCAAGGCGCAGGCGAGCCGCATGGAGCTCACGAGCGTCCTGTCGGGCAACCGCAACTTTGACGGGCGCATCTCGCCCGACGTCGCCCAGAACTACCTGTGCCAGCCGGCCCTCGTGGTCGCCTACGCCCTGGCGGGGACGCTCGACATCGACCTGTCACGAGAGCCCGTCGGCATCGCCTCGGACGGACGGCCCGTCATGCTGCGCGAGCTCATGCCCACGAGCGAGGAGCTGTCTCGGGTGCTCTCGGAGGTCCTCTCGCCCGACCTCTATCGCGAGGGGACCCGAGGCCTCTTCGAGGGCTCCGAGGCCTGGCGACGGATCAAGGTGCCCGAGGGCAGCACCTTCGCGTGGGACGAGGCGTCAACCTACATTCGCCGCGCGCCCTACTTCGAGCTTGCCAGGCCCGCCGACGTGGTGACGATCGAGGGCGCGCGCATCCTGGCGCTGCTGGGCGACTTCGTGACCACCGACCACATCTCGCCCGCGGGCACCATCGTGAAGGACGCCCCCGCAGCGGCCTACCTGCGCGAGCACGGCGTGGCGGAGCGGGACTTCAACAGCTACGGGAGCCGGCGGGGCAATCATGACGTAATGGTGCGAGGCACCTTCGCCAATGTCCGCCTCGAGAACGCGCTGGCCGACGGTCGCAGGGGCTGGTGGACCACCGACCAGCTCGACGGGCGGGTAAAGCCCATCTTCGACGCCGCCGAGCACTATCGCTCCCGGGGGGTTGCCTCCGTGGTCGTGGCCGGCAGGATGTACGGCTCGGGGTCCAGCCGCGACTGGGCGGCGAAGGGACCCCTGCTTTTGGGCGTGCGCGCGGTCATCGCCGAGAGCTTCGAGCGCATACACCGCTCCAACCTCGTCCAGATGGGCATCGTGCCCCTCGAGTTCACGGACGGCCAGTCGGCGTCCTCGCTCGGCCTCAGGGGAGACGAGCTCATCGACGTCGGGCCCATCGATCTCTCTCGGCCGACGGGCGCGCCCGCGCGCTGTCGGGTCGTGGCGCGCGCCGGCGACGGTCGCGCGACGGCCTTTGAGTGCCGCGTCAGGATCGACACGCCCATGGAGGGCAGGTTCGTCGCGCGCGGCGGCATCCTCCCGTACGTGCTCGACCAGATGACGTAGCGGGCGTGCGCCCCTGCCACCAAGGAGAAGGAACGTGATTTGTCCAAACTGCGGCACCCATGTCTCTGACGACGCGCTGCGCTGTCCCGCGTGCCGTTGCGACCTGGGCAGGACGACGGCCCTGCCGCGCCCTCAGGGCGTCTGGTGCGCCCTCGCCGGCGCCTTCGTGCAGAGCGAGAACCTGTAGGCCATGGCGCGCAGGGGAGGCGCTGGCACTAATACACATCTAGATGGGTATAAGAGACAGGGTGCGCCCAGGGTCTGGGGGGCGCCAGCGGGCGCCTCTACGCGAGCGTGGCCGCCTCCGCCGACCGGGCGGCCCGCGACGAGGGCAAGGCCGCCGCCGACCAGCTGTCGCTTGACATCTCGAACTTGATCCTGTCCATCGCGGACATCGACGTCACGTCCGGCACCTACGCGGCCGACGCCCAGAACATGTCGACGCTGGGCAACTACCTTCGCAACAGGATGGACGCCCTCGACGCCTGCTGGCGTCGGGCCCTTGCGGTCGAGGACCCCGCGGCGCGCGCCGACGAGATAGCGAGCTACCTCTCGTCCTCGGTGGCGGCAAGCTGGAAGGGCCAGTTTGACCAGGCCTATGAAGCCATGGCGCCCCAGGCTCGCTAGCTGCGGGCGGGGCGCCCCGTCCTCTGCCGAATATGTGAACGGAGGGGATGCGCTGATAGAATATCGTGAGGAAATCATGTCTCCGCAGCCGGTCTGCGGCCGTCACGAGGGGGAATCTGCGCATGGGCCTTTTTGGCGATACGCTGCACACGCCCGGCTACGAGCTCAGCGGGCACGAGGTCGCCGTCTTTGACACGAGCCAGGGCACGATTCGCGTGAGCCTGGACGGCGCGGGCGCGCCCATCCATGTTGCCAACTTCTGCGAGCTTGCGAGCGCCGGCTTCTATGACGGGCTCAAGTTCCATCGCTACGTGCCTGGCTTCGTGATCCAGGGGGGCTGCCCCAACACGCGCGAGATGGACCCTGAGGACGTCGCCGCCGGCAAGGCGGGCCCCGACGGCCGACCCGGGACGGGCGGCCCCGGCTACTGCATCCACGAGGAGTACAGCACCAACCCTCGCAACAGCCACGTTGACGGCGCGCTCGCCATGGCGCGCTCCCAGCTGCCCAACTCGGCGGGCTCCCAGTTCTACTTCTGCCTGGGTCCCCAGCATGGCCTCGACGACGGCTATACCGTCTTTGGGACCACGAGCGAGGGGATGGATGTCATTGGCAGGCTTCGCGCCGGCGACGTCATCAACTCCATTAGAATAGAGGGCTAGGGACCTCTTGGCCCTGACGCCTAGTTTGGGAGGTTAGCGTGAATCAGCAGGCATTCGACGCAGGCAAGGCCGCGCTTCAGCGCGGCGACGTGCCTGAGGCAGTACGGCAGCTCAGCGCGGCGAAGGGCCCCGGCGAGGTGTCAGGCGCCGTGGACCATCAGCTGGGCAACTGCTTCATGAGGATGGGCCGCTACGCCGACGCCGCACGCTGCTACGCCGACGCCCTCCAGGACAGGTCCTACGGGCACGCCGGCGCGCTCGCGTGCAACCGCGGTCGCGCCCTGCTGGCCGCCAATCGTCCCCAGGAGGCGGTCGCATCCCTCACGATGGCCGTCAAGGACGAGGGCTACCCGACCCCCTACAAGGCCTACCTGGCCCTGGGCGACGCCTACAAGCGCCTGGGCAACGTCCGCGAGGCGGGCGTCGCCTATCGCAGCGCCGCCATCGACGAGAACAACCCCAACCCCTCCGCCGCCCTGCGCGAGTTGGGCGGGTCGTTCATGCAGATGGGCCGTGCCGTGGACGCGGTCGAGGCATATCGCACCGCGCTCGACTTCTCCCAGCCGCTCGGCGGGCAGAACGCCATCTATGGCGACCTCGGCCTGGCCTACGTGGCCGCCAACCGCATGAGCGAGGCCGTGGACGCCTTCGCCCACGCGACGGCCGACGGCAGCTACCAGCTGCGTCCCGAGGTCCAGGCCGCCTATGACGCCGCTCAGAAGGCCGTTCGCGCCATCCAGGGCGGCGGCCCCTCCGAGACGGACGCCTTCCTCGCCGCCGCCGGCTACGGCGCCGGCGTCGACCCCCTCGACCCCACGGGGGCCACGGGCGAGTTCATGCCCTCTCCCGAGGACACGGGCTTCTTCTCCGTCACCGAGGCGGAGCTCGTCGAGCAGGACCGGCACGACCGCAAGATCCGCCGCAAGCACAAGCACCGCGGCCTCAAGGCGTTCCTCATCCTGCTGCTTCTGCTCGTCCTCGTCGCGGGCGCCCTCGGCCTCGCCTTCTACCGGGGCTATGGCTGGCCCACGCAGGACAGCGTCGTCGAGAGCCTCTTCAGTGCCAACGCCTCGGGCGGCGACGTCACGCCGTATCTCGCCTCAGGCGTCTCGGGCGAGCAGCGCGCGCAGATTCAGACCCTGCTTCCCACGACCGTGTCCTCCGTCGGCGTCAGCGACGTGACTCGCTCCATGACGAGCTCGCAGCTGACCGCCACGGCAACGCTTCCCGCCGGCGGAGCCCAGCAGTACCATGTCACGCTCGTGCGTGACGGCATCGGCTGGAAGGTCTCCTCCGTCGAGGTCGCCTACGCCTCGCGGACCGAGGACTCGACCACCGTCTCCCCTGACTCGTCCGTCGGCACGTCCACCGGCACCATTCCGTCAACCACGACGTCGAACTAGGCCTGGCGGGCCCGCCGCCCGCCGATGCGATTGGATAGAACCAATGTCGATTCTCGACTCGCTCTTCGGTGAATATGACGGGGACCTTGCCATCGACCTCGGCACCGCCAACACGCTGGTGGCGGCCAGGGGTCAGGGCATCGTCCTCAACGAGCCCTCCGTCGTCGCCATCGACCAGAGCGCCGACCGCGTGCTCGCCGTCGGCGCCGACGCGAAGCGCATGATCGGCAGGACCCCCGGGTCGATCATCGCGGAGCGTCCCCTCAAGGACGGCGTCATCGCCGACTTTGACGTCACCGAGGTCATGCTGCGCTACTTCATCGAGAAGGCCCGCGGCACGCGGCGCTATCCCTGGTCGCCGCGGCCGCGCGTCGTCGTCTGCGTGCCCTCTGGCGTCACCTCCGTCGAGAAGCGCGCCGTCTTCGAGGCCACGATCTCCGCCGGCGCGCGTCAGGCCTACCTCATCGAGGAGCCCATGGCCGCCGCCATCGGCGCCGACCTCCCCATCGAGGACCCGACGGGCTCCATGGTCGTCGACATCGGCGGCGGCACGACCGAGGTGGCCGTCATCGCCATGGGCGGCATCGTCGTCTCCCAGTCCATCCGGACGGCCGGCGACGAGTTTGACCAGACCATCCTCGAGCACGTCCGTGATGCCTACAACCTCTCCATCGGAGAGCGCACCGCAGAGGACATCAAGATCAAGGTCGGCTCCGCCGCGCCGCTGGCCGAGGAGCTTGACGTCGAGGTCAACGGCCGTGACGTCCTCTCGGGCATGCCCAAGGCCGTCCGCATCGAGTCCGAGGAGATTCGCCGCGCCCTGGACAAGCCCCTTGACGCCGTCACGAAGGCCGTCAAGGACGCCTTGGATGTCACCCCGCCCGACCTGGCGAGCGACCTCATGTACTACGGCGTCCTGCTCACGGGCGGCGGCGGCCTCCTGAGGGGTCTTGACCAGCGCCTGCGAGACGAGACGGGCGTGCCCGTCAACGTGAGTCCCACCGCCCTCGAGAACGTCGTCAACGGCTGCGCCAAGGTCCTCGAGGCAAACGCCCTCGCCGGCGCCTTCGTGCAGAGCGAGAACCTGTAGGCCATGGCGCGCAGGGGAGGCGGGGGCCGGGGCATGCCCGACCTTCGCAGAAGCGACTCCGATTCGGGTGCGAGGCTCTTCGTGGTCCTGCTGGCCCTCTCGCTCGTCATGTTCACGATGAGCGCCCGCGAGAACGGCTCAGGCCCCTTCACGGCCGTCCGCGGCGGCTTCATGACCGTCACGACGCCCATCCGCTATGTGGGCTCGATGCTCACGGTGCCCTTCCAGGGGATCGGCAACGTGGTGGGCAACCTCACGGCGGGCCAGGAGACCCTCTCGGACCTCAGGGGTCAGAACGAGCGTCTTCAGGCCGAGAACGCGCGGCTCAGGGAGGAGGCCCAGGCGGCCGGGCGCCTCCAGGACCTCCTCAAGCTCCAGAGCAGCTACGACCTTCAATCGACGGCGGCGCGCATCATCGCGGCCTCCACGGACTCGTGGTCGCGCACCGTGGTCATCGACAAGGGAACCAGCTCGGGCTTTGCCGTGGGCATGCCCGTCACGGACTCGACCGGCGTCATAGGGCAGATCGTGGAGTGCGGCGCCACCTCCTCCACGGTGCGGCTTTTGGGTGACGAGAACTCGAGCGTGTCGGCGATGATCCAGTCGAGCCGCGCCCACGGCGTGCTCACGGGGTCGGCCGACGGGACGCTGCGCCTGACGCTCATCTCCGCCGACCAGAGCGTCTCGGTGGGCGACTCGGTCGTCACGAGCGGCCTGGGCGGCGTCTACCCCAAGGGGCTTCCCATCGGCAGGGTCCTGTCGGTCAACAAGAGCGAGGGCGACCTGTACTACAGCATCGTCGTCGAGCCCCTCTCGTCCACCGAGAGCTTTGAGGAGGTCCTGGTCATCACCTCGCTCACGGAGGGGCAGAAGGCGAGCGCCGACGACATCGCCGCGGCGGACGCGCAGGACGCGTCCGTCGTCAGCGAGGCCGCGCCGCCGGCCGACGAGACCGATGCGGGGCCCAAGGACGCCGCGGGCACGACGGCCGCGTCGTCGGCGACGTAGCGCCCCGCGGGCGACGAGAAGGAGGAGGGGGCAGACATGCAGGTACATGACACCAACAGGCATCGGCGCGACAGCTCCCTGCTCGCCCTCGCCTGCCTCGTGCTCCAGATAGCGCTCGCGCCCAACCTGGCCCTCGCCAACGGGCACATCAACTTCGCCCTCGTCTTCTGCGCCGTCATCTCGCTGACGGTCGGGGGCAGCTGGGGCGTCCTGTGCGGCTTTGTAGCGGGCCTCGTCTTTGACCTGTGCACCACCGGGCCGGTGGGCCTGATGGCCTTCCTGCTGACCGTCGCCTCGTTCGTCATGGGCATGGAGAGCAGGAATCGCCTGCAGGACGACTCGTCGGCCGCCATGATCCTGTTCTTCATCGTCTGTTTTGGCGTCTGTTTCGCCTACAACCTCGCCATGCTCCTCGTGGGCCAGGCGAGCTCCGTCGTGGACGTCCTCTTCCTGAGGAGCCTGCCCACCTTCCTGCTGACCTCGCTCACGTTTTTGCCCTTTGCCTACGTCCGCTCTCGCGGGTCCCTTCGTCTTCTGGGCCTCGGCGCGCAGGCGCGCAGGCACGGAGGCAGACGCGGCCTGAGAAAGCGCTAGGGTGAGCTCGTGAGTCCCGTCATCCTCGTCATCATCGTCCTGCTCGTCATCCTCGCCTGCCTCGTCGCCGCCTTTGTTATGCTCGGCAGGGGGACGACGCGCTTTACCTTTGACATCGGCGGCGGGGTGCCGCGCGCGTCGGGCGGCAACGACAGCTCTGCCGAGACGGGCTTCAAGAACCGCCTTCTCGGCCTGAGCGTCTTTGCCGGCTCCGTCATAGGCGCCCTCCTCCTCAAGCTCTGGTCCATGCAGCTGGTCTCCGCCGACGACTACAGCGCGCAGGCCGAGAGCAACCGGACGCGCACCATCTCGGTGGTCGCGCCGCGCGGCCGCATCCTCGACCGTCACGGCAGCGAGCTCGTCTCCAACCGGGCAAGCCTGTGCGTGGTGGCCAAGTCCGACGTCGCCGGCGACGCCATCGAGGTCAAGCTGCTCGCCAACCTCATCGGCATGCCGGCGATGGCCGTCAAGCGCAAGATCGAGAGCACGAGCGAGGGCGCCCAGAGCATGAGGACCGTCGCCGAGGACGTGTCGCGGCGCATCGTCGCCTACATCGACGAGCACACGAACCTCTTTCCGGGCGTCCAGGTGACCCAACGGACCCAGCGGCTCTATCCCAACGGCAGCCTGGCCGCCCACGTGCTGGGCTATACCGGCGCCATCACGGCCGACCAGGTGGACGCCCTCGGCAAGGCGTCGGGGGGCTCCATCAGCTACGAGCTGGGCGACACGGTGGGGCAGGCGGGCATCGAGTACCAGTACGAGAGCGTCCTGCAGGGCATCAAGGGGACGCAGACCGTCTACGTCGATGCGGACGGCAACGTCCTGAGCACGTCGAGCAAGGTCGAGCCCCAGAGCGGGTCCGACATCACGCTGACGATCGACAAGGACGTCCAGGCCGCCGCCGAGGCGTCCCTGGCGGGCCACATCAAGCGCCTGCACGACGCCGGCAGGCAGGACTGCAACGGCGGCGCCGTCGTGGTCCTGGACGCCACGAACGGCGACGTGCTGGCCCTGGCGAGCTATCCCACCTATTCGCCCAACGTCTTCGTGGGCGGCATCGCCAACGACGACTGGACGGACCTGTCGTCGGACGCCGCCAACAACCCCATGCTCAACCGCGCCATCGCCGGCCAGTACCCCTCGGGCTCGGTCATCAAGCCCCTCACCGCCTTCGCCGCGCTCAACTACGGCATCGCCACGGACGCCTCGACCTACGTCTGCACCGGGTACTGGACGGGCTTCGGGACGGGCTCGGGGCAGTACTGCTGGAACAAGTCGGGGCATGGGTCCATGACGCTCGAGACGGGCATCGTCAACTCCTGCGACGTCGTCTTCTACGAGATCGGCAAGGGCTTCTTCTACGCCGATGACCCCGAGGGCATGCAGGAGACGTTCCGCGCGTGGGGCCTGGGGTCCAAGGAGGGCATCGACCTGCCGGGCGAGGCGGCGGGACGCGTTCCCGACGCTGCCTGGAAGAGGGACTACTACGCCTCCTACAGCTCGGACGACAGCAGCTGGAAGGGAGGAGACGACACCAACCTCGCCATCGGCCAGGGCGACCTGCTCGTGACGCCGCTCCAGATGTGCTGCGTCTACGCGGGCATCGCCATGGGCGGGACCGTCTACAAGCCTCACCTGCTCAAGTCCGTGGACGCCGCCGTGGGCGCGGGCACGGTCATCGACTACAAGGCCAGCGAGACATATCAGGTCAACGAGGCGGACGACAACCTCTCCCTCGTCAGGCGCGCGCTCAAGGGCGTCATCTATCAGGAGTCGGCGGCCCAGGCCTCGCACTTCACGACGCTCCCGGTGACGGTGGCGGGCAAGACGGGATCGGCCGAGACGGCCAAGAGCCAGCCCGACGGCTGGTTCGTCGCCTACGCGCCCTATGACGCGCCCCGCTACGTGATAGCCGCGACGATCGAGTACGGCGGCTACGGCAACGAGGGCGCCATGCTCGTGGTCCGTGACGTCCTGGGCCAGATCTATGACTGCCCGGACACGTCAACCCAGCAGACTTCCAGCGGAGAGAGGTAGCATGGCCCGGGGAACCAACATGGGGGAGGCGCTCGGCTCGGTCGTGAGGGGCGCGGGCATGGCCGTGAGCCAGGCCATGGAGAAGAACTTCCGGAGCCCCCGGGCGGGAGGCAGCGCCCGCAGCCGCTCCAACTTCTACCGGCCGCAGCTGCTGGCGGCGCTCGGCCTCGTGGCCTTCGGGGCGCTCGTCATCTGGACGGCGTCACTCACCATTGCCGACGCCTCCTTCCCGCGCCACTGCGTCGGCATCGTCCTGGGGCTCGTCGCGGCGTTTCTCGTCTGGCGCTATGACTATCGCGTGCTCGGCAACGCGTCGCGGGCCCTTTTCATAGCGGACGTCGCGCTCATGATGCTGCCCCTCGTCCCGGGACTGGGCTGGTCGGCGAAGGGCGCCACGGGCTGGGTCAAGGTGCCCTTCGTTCCCTTGACCTTCCAGCCCTCCGAGTTCGCCAAGCTGGCGACCATCTACCTCATGGCGGCCTTGGGCGCCGAGTACAACGGGCACATCGAGACGCTCAAGGACTACGTCAAGCTCTGCGCCGTCCTCGTCGTCCCCTTTCTCATCATCCTGCTCCAGCCCGACCTCGGGACGGGGCTCATCGTGCTGGTGACGGGAGCCTCCATCATCATCTGCTCGGGCGCGAGGCGCAGCTGGGTCATCGTCACGATCGTCCTCATCGTGCTCTTTGCCACCCTCGTCGTCGTGACGTCGATGACGCCGGGCCTGCCACACCTGCTCAAGACCTATCAGCTCAACCGACTCACCGTGTTCGTCAACTCTTCGGTCGACCCGGCGGGCAACGGCTATAACCTGCAGCAGGCCAAGATCGCCGTGGGCTCGGGCGGCTTCTTTGGCAAGGGCGTCGGCAACGCCACGCAGGCGGGCAGCGGCTTCTTGCCCGAGGCTCACACCGACTTCGTCTTTGCCCTGCTCGCGGAGGAGTTTGGCTTCATAGGGTCCGTGGGGATGCTCGCGCTCTTCGCAGTCATGATCCTCTCGACGATCGCCCTCGCGCAGCGCGTGGAGGCGCCCTTCGGTAAGCTCGTGCTCGCCGGCGTGGCCACCATGTGGTCGTTTCAGCTCCTCCAGAACGTGGGCATGTGCATAGGCATCATGCCCATCACGGGCATCCCCCTCCCGTTCATCAGCTACGGCTCCTCCTCCATGATGGCCCAGCTCACCGCCGTGGGCATGGTACAGTCTGTGTGGCGTCACATCCCCAAGACGGCGTAGGCGCCCGCCCGCGCCGTCGCCGCCCACATCAAGGAGCCACCATGGCAAAGAAGTCCGTGTTCTCGCCCGCCGACCTCGCCGACATGTTCGGGGCGGGCCGCAGGGCCGAGCAAGATCGCATGCGGAGCGTCAACGTCACGATCATGGCGCCGGCCTCTGGCGGCGACGCCTCGCTCACGCAGGCGGTGCGGTCCGCCTTCGTGCCCCAGCTCGTCACGTCCTCCGTAACGGTGCGCTCCCTCTCGGCCCACCCTGACCCGGCGTCGTTCGACGCCGACTGGTGCGTCATCCTTCCGGACCCCAGCGGCACGACCGCCGAGGCGGCCGCGCGCGCGGCGGCGTCGGCCATGGTGGCCGCCTGCGTGGTCGTCGAGTCGAGCCTGGAGGAGCGCGACCTCGGGCTTGCGCCCGAGCTCGAGGGACTCGTCACCTACGTCGTCGCGAGCGACCCCGCGCGGGCCCTGGACGAGATTGCCTCGTGGGCGCTCGCGGCGCGGCCCGAGAAGGCCGTCGCGTTCGCCGCCAACTTCTCCTTCGCCCGCGCGCGGGCGGTGGAGGCCATCGTCGCGCGCTGCGCGCGCGAAAACGCCCTCGTGGGCACCGTCGCGATCATACCGGGGGCGGACCTGCCCGTGATGACGCTGAACCAGGCGAAGATGGCGCTCGAGATCGCCGCCGCGTGCGGCGAGGAGCTCAGGATCGCGAGCGTCGCTGACCTCGCGGGGGTGCTGGGGGCGGGATTTGCCTACCGTGCGCTCGCTCGCGCCCTCGTCGGGGCCATCCCCGGCATCGGCCGGGCCGTCAAGGGGGGCGTGGGCTACCTGGGCACGCAGGCGACGGGGCGGGCCGTCGCCCGTCGCGCCCCTCCTGTCGTCGTGCCCTTCTCAGGCGCCCGACGGCTCCGGGCGGTCGGCGATGAGGCTCGAGCGTCGCGACCGCTTTGCTGAGCTGGAGGCCCTGCTGTGGTCCGTCGAGAAGCCGGTGCGCTACCTGGACCACGAGTGGGGCGCCTGCGCCAACCAGGAGGGCCCCTTCCACGTCTGCCTGCTCTATCCCGACGTCTACGAGGTGGGTCAGCCCAACCTGGGGCTCTCCATCCTCTACGGCGCCGTCAACGCCGCCGAGGGCCTGTCCTGTGAGCGTTCCTACCTGCCCTGGACGGACCTGATCGACCTCATGCGCGCCAACGACGTGCCGCTCCTCTCGCTCGAGACGTCCTCGCCGGTCGCGAGCTTTGACGTCGTGGGGTTCACGCTCGCCCACGAGCTGGCCTGCACCAACATCCTCGAGGCGCTTGACCTCGCGCGCATCCCCCTCAGGTCATGCGAGCGCGCGGAGGATGACGCGATCGTCGTCGCGGGAGGTCCCTCCGTCTGGAACTGCGAGCCCGTCGCGCCCGTCTTTGACGCCATTCTGCTCGGGGACGGCGAGGAGGCTCTCGTCGAGATGTGTCGCGTGGTGCGAGAGGGCAGGGCCGCCCGCCGGTGCCGTCGTGACATCCTGCGCTCGCTTGCGCGCGTCCAGGGGGTCTACGTCCCCGCGCTGTATGACGTGGTCGTGGACGAGCGTGCCACGCGCTGGGGCCGGGCGGTCCCCAGACCGGGGGAGGACGTGCCGCGCATCGTCCTCAAGCGCTCCCTCGCCCGACTCGACGAGTCCGACCCCCTTCCCCAGAAGATCGTTCCCTACCTGCCCGTCGTGCAGGACCGACTGGCCATCGAGGTGCTCAGGGGCTGCTGCAGGGGGTGTCGCTTCTGTCAGGCGGGGATGACCTACCGGCCCGTCCGCGAGCGGCCGGCAAAGCAGGTGGTCGCCGCCGCCTGCGACGGCCTGACCAAGCTGGGCCATGACGAGGTGTCACTCACCTCGCTCTCGACGACCGACCACTCGCAGTGCGCCGCCATCCTGCATGAGCTCAACGCCGTCCTGCGGGAGCGGGGGGTGCGCGTGTCCATTCCCTCCCAGCGGCTCGACTCCTTCGGCGTCGACATGGCGGCGGAGGTCGCGGGGTCAAAGCGCGGCGGCCTCACCTTTGCCCCCGAGGCCGGCAGCCAGCGCCTGCGCGACGTCATCAACAAGAACGTCACCGACGAGGACATCGACGCCGCGGCCGCCAACGCCTTCAGGGCGGGTTGGCGGCGCATGAAGCTCTACTTCATGATGGGGCTTCCCACGGAGACCGACGAGGACGTGCTGGGCATCGCGCGCACGGCCGCGCGCGTGCTCGAGCTGGGCCGCTCCCTGGTCGGCAGGGCGGGCAGGTCGAAGGTGTCGGTGTCCGTCTCGGTGGCCGTCCTCGTCCCCAAGGCGCACACGCCCTTCCAGTGGGCGGGCCAGCTTCCCCTGGCACAACTGCGCCGCCGTCAGGAGCTGCTACTTGCGGCCAACCGCGACCGCGCCGTCAAGATCTCCTACCATGACGCCGAGGTCTCGCAGGTGGAGGCCGTCCTGTCACGGATGGGCCGGCAGGGCTTCGAGCTCATCCTGGAGGCCTGGCGGCGCGGCTGCCGCTTTGACGCCTGGATGGACCAGTTTTGCTATGAGGGCTGGGTCGCCGCGGCCGGGGCGTGCGGGCTCGATTTGGACGAGATCGCCTCGACGCCCCTGCCGGCGGACGCGTCCTTGCCCTGGGACCACACCTCGCCCGGCGTTTCCAAGGGCTACCTGCAAAGCGAGTGGCGTCGGGCCCAGGAGGGCCTCACCACGCCCGACTGCACGATGACGGCGTGCACGGGCTGTGGCGTCTGCCCCGTCCTTGGGGTCGACCACGCTCTGGCGGGTGAGCGCCATGCCCAGTAGGGGAGCGAGGAGGCAGGACCAGTTCAGGCTGCGCGTGCGCTACCGCAAGGACGGCCGTCTCGCCTTCCTGGGGCACCTTGAGGTCATCAATACCGTCAACCGCTGCGTGCGGCGCTCGGGCCTGCCCTTTGCCGTGGGGGCGGGCTTCGCCCGCCGCATGCGCCTGCAGTTTTCCCAGGCGCTGCCCGTGGGGGCCTCGTCACGGGAGGAGTTCTTTGACCTCTGGCTCACCGAGCGCGTCGGGGCCGATCGGGCCCTCGCCGCCCTCGCAGGGGCGACGCCGTCCTCACTGGCTCCCTCCCAGGCCGGCTACGTGGCTCACGAGCTGCCGTCCCTCGAAGCCTGGCTCGACCACAGCCTCTGGCGCGTGGGCTTTCTGGGTCCCGTGGACGAGGTCGCCCTGGCTCGCGGCGTCCAGGAGCTCGAGGGGCGCGGGGAGTTCAGCTATCGTCGAGGCGACACGCTCAAGCGCGTCTCGCTCCAGGACACGCTCATGGGCTGGAGGCAATGCGGGAGCGGTGCCGCGACGACGCTCGAGCTGAGCTGCGCCACGGGAGCCGCCGCGGCGCTGAGGCCGCGGGCCCTGGTGACGGCGGCCCTCGCCTCCCAGGGCGTGGCGGACGTCCCCGCCCTGAGGGTGGAGCGTCTTGCCCAGTGGTACGAGCAGGACGGTCGGCGCATGTTCGCCCTTGTGCCGGACGGGGGCCAGGACCACCTCCCACCTCGCGATCGGCACGAAAAATGACCAGGCTGTGAAGCCGCTTTCTTGTTGACGTCACAGCACTGCGCTGGTAAAGTTAAGTGCTGTTGCACGTACCGGCATCATTGAAGGGTAAATCATGTACGCAATCGTTACCACTGGTGGCAAGCAGTATAAGGTTGCCAAGGGCGACATCATCGATGTCGAGAAGCTCGACGCGCAGCCTGGCGACACGGTCCAGCTTGACGTCCTCATGCTCAATGACGGCACGCGGACGGTCGTTGACGCTGCCACGCTCGAGGGCAAGAAGGTCAGCTGCGAGGTCGTCGATCAGTTCAAGGGCAAGAAGGTGCTCGTCTTCAAGCTCAAGAAGCGCAAGCGTTATCACCGCACCCGCGGCCATCGTCAGAACCTGACCAAGCTGCAGGTGTCCGAGCTCCCCGAGCTCGCGTAGCGTTTGGCAACCCAGCGAAAGCAGATAGGCAGGTACTACCATGGCTCACAAGAAAGGCCTCGGCTCCTCCCGTAACGGCCGCGACTCCAACTCCCAGCGTCTGGGCACCAAGATCTTCGGCGGCCAGGCCATCAAGACCGGTCAGATCATCGTCCGCCAGCGCGGCACCCACATCACCCCGGGCGACAACGTCGGTCGCGGCAAGGACGACACCCTCTTTGCCCTCGCCGACGGCGTCGTCGAGTTCACGAAGGGCAAGAAGCACTACGTGCACGTGCGCACGGCATAGATGCGTCCCAGAGCGTGCGGGGCTCCCTGCGGGGAGCCCTTTTTGTTTCGACTTGGCTACCACCAGGCGTCTGCGGTCGCCCGGGGCGCGGGATGGGCCTATGCTAGGCACAGGATAGGGAACCAGAGGTGAGAGGGGAGGTCGCCATGCTCGCGAGCGCGTCCAAGGTCATGCGTGGGGCATGGTGGCACGACAGTCTTCCTCCTGGTCGACCGTAGGTCGAGTCCCTCGTCCGTGCGACGCCAAGGGCTCCCGGGTTGACCGGGGGCCCTTTTTTGTCACCCCTCCCGGACGCCCCGCCTCGTCGCTCATCCGCCCGCGCACGACCAGACCAAGAAGGAGAGCATCATGTCAGACGTCATTGAACCCCGCACCGTCACCACCACCTCCCAGGACAAGTCAGGCACGCTCGACGTCGCCGCCCTCGTGCTCGTCGCCATCCTGCTCGCCGCCGGATTCGTGCTCAACCTGACGGTGGGCAAGGCCCTCGGCGCCACGGGCATCCAGCCTGAGTTCGTCATCGCCGCCTACTGCCTCGCCATCCTCATCATCCGGCCCACGGTGGGGCAGACGATCGTGATTGCCCTGCTCGCCGCCACCGTCATCCAGATCACGACCTCCGCACCCGGCGTGGAGTACCTGTGCGACGTGCCCGCCTCCCTCATCATCCTGCTCGCCTCGCGCCTGACGGGGCGCGGCGGGGCCGGCAAGGTCGTCATCCCCTTCGTGGGGTCGTTTCTCACCACGGCGGTGTCGGGCATGATCTTTGCCGGCGTCGTCACCCTCGTCATCCGTGCGGTGCCCGTCTCCTTCGTCGCGATGATGCCCATCGTGTTCGGCACCGCCGTCGCCAACGCGATCATCGTCGCCCTCCTCTATCTGCCCCTCAAGAAGGCTGCCAAGCGCTAAGCTAGGTGTCCGTGGAAGGGTCGCCGTGCGGCCCTTCCACGGAACGGCCCGTCTCGACGCACGAAGGGAAGGAGCGGCGTGCCCAGCACTGACCACAACGCGCCCGGCATTGATTCCGGCGCGCCCATGGTGAGCCTCGAGCGGGTCTCGTTCACTTACGAGGGCGAAAAGCGCCCCGCCGTGCGAGACCTGTCCCTCTCCATACCCCGAGGCGACCTCCTCGGCATCATCGGACCCTCGGGCTCGGGCAAGACGACGCTCGCCTCCATCCTCTCGGGCGCGGTGCCGCATCACTTCGCGGGCGAGTTCAGGGGCGTCTGCCGCGTGGACGGGCTCGACACCTGCCAGGTCCCGCTCACGGACGTGTCGCGCAGGGTCGGGTCGGTCCTCCAGGACATCGACGCGCAGATGGTCGCCGCCAACGTCGAGGACGAGCTCCTCTTTGGGGTCGAGAACTTCGGCGTGGCCCACGACGAGATTCCCGATCGCGTGCGGGAGGCGCTTGCGACCTGCGGCATCCTCGACCTCGCGCATCGGGACATCGCCACGCTCTCGGGCGGCCAGAAGCAGAAGGTCGCCATCGCCGCGATCCTGGCCCTGAGGGCGCCCGTCATGGTGCTCGACGAGCCCACCGCCGCCCTCGACCCCGTCTCGTCACGGGCGGTCTTTGACACCCTGCGCGAGCTCGTGACGAGACAGGACATGACCGTCATCGTCATCGAGCAGAAGATCGCGCTGCTGAGCGAGTACTGCGACCATCTGGCCGTCATGGACGACGGCGACGTCGCCCTGCACGGCACGCCGCGCGAGGTCCTGGCGCACGGCGACGAGCTGCGCCGCATCGGGGTGGACTCGCCCCGGGTCACGCGCGTCTCGAACCAGTTCGTGGCCCGTGGTCTCATCGGCGCGCCCGAGGTCTGCCTTACGGTGGGCGAGGCGGAGGACCTCGTCTCGCGCGTGGTGGGACGCGACGCCGCCGACCGGCCGCGCCCCGTCGCGCCCCTGCGCGCCGCCCAGGGACCTGGGGGCCCCGGGGCGGCGTCCGAGGCCGTCCTGAGCTTGGAGCACGTCTCGTTCACGTACCCGGGCAACACCGCCTCGCTCGTGGACGTGAGCCTGGACGTGCGCCCCGGCGAGCTCGTCTGCGTCATCGGACAGAACGGGGCGGGCAAGACGACGGCGACGAAG
Organism: Olsenella massiliensis; assembly: GCF_001457795.1. Classification (GTDB taxonomy): domain Bacteria; phylum Actinomycetota; class Coriobacteriia; order Coriobacteriales; family Atopobiaceae; genus Olsenella_F; species Olsenella_F massiliensis. The sequence goes on from NZ_LN898210.1 coordinate 169,460, forward strand.
CTCATGAACGGCCTGCTCAAGCCCTCGTCAGGACGGGTTTGCATCACGGGACTCGACACCGCCCTCACGCGCACCAGCGAGATCGCCCGCCATGTCTCCACGCTCTTCCAGGACCCCGACCGTCAGATATGCAAGGGAAGCGTCGTGGAGGAGGTCGCCTTCAGCCTCGAGCTGCTCGGCGTCCCGCGGGACGAGGCGCTCCGTCGCGCGGCGGACACGGTCGACCACTTCTCGCTGCCCGCGTCGGCGGCGCCCTTCTCGCTCGGGCGCGGGCAGCGCCAGATCGTTGCCCTCGCCTCCGTGGTCGTCACGAACCCCCAGGTCCTCATCCTGGACGAGCCCACGAGCGGGCTTGACTACCGAGAGTGCATGGTCGTCATGGACGCCGTCTCGGCGGCTCGCCAGCAGGGCTGCGCCGTCGTCATGGTCTGCCATGACATGGAGGTCGTGTCGGACTTCGCCACGCGGCTCGTCGTCATGGCCGACGGCCGCGTCATCGCCGACGGCGACGTGGCCGACGTCTTTGCCGACGAGCGCGTCATGCGCGCCGCGAGCGTGCGGCCCCCCGAGATAGCGCGTCTGGCGCGCAGGCTCTCCGAGCGCGTCTCGCCCGCCTATGGACGTGCGCGCGAGGTCGCGGACGTGGTCCTCGTCACGGAAGGGCTGGTGGCATAGTGTCCAGCGTGCTTGACTACAGCGGGGGGACGACGCTTCTGCATCGGTGCAACCCGATCTCCAAGATGGCCCTCGCGGTCGCCTTCTGCGTCGCCACGTTTTTCGCGGACTCCTACCTCGCCCTCGTGGGCCTCATCGCCCTGGTCGTGCTGCTCGGCGTCTACGCCGGGGTCGCGCGGCGCGTCCTGGCGATGCTCGGCGCCTTCCTGGTGCTCGCGTGCTTCATGACGCTCGTCCAGACGCTCATCGTGCGCAGCGGCGACCACGTCGTGCTCTGGGTGACGAGCGACGGTCTCGCCCTCGGCACGCACGTGGCGCTCCGGCTCGTGGCCTTCGCGCTGCCGCTCATGACCATGCTGGCCATCACGCGCTTTTCCGACCTCGCAAATGCCGCCTGCGAGGTGCTGCGCCTGCCGTATCGCTACGCCTTCACGCTCACGACGGCCCTGCGCTTCGTGCCCATCTTCACCGATCAGATGGAGCGCATCATGGAGGCGCAGACGGCTCGCGGCGTGGAGTTTGACACGAGAAACCCCATCCGCAAGCTCATGCTCATGCTGCCCCTCATCGCCCCGCTGCTCATCTCGTCGGTCGGGAAGGCCGACGACACGGCCCTCGCCGCCGAGGAGCGCGGCTTCTACCTGAGGACCCGCGACTCCTCCCTCAAGCGATACCCCTTCAGGCCCGTCGACGTGCCCGTCCTGTGCCTTGCCGTGGCGCTCGTGGTCGTGGGCGTCCTCTTCTAGTACGATGGGGTGCCGGAAAGGAGGGGATCATGCCATCCAGCAGCTTCACTGATCTCTCGCGCATCAACGTCCGCGGCGGCGACGGCGGCGCGGGCTGCATGTCGTTTCGCCGCGAGGCGTACGTGCCCAAGGGCGGGCCGGACGGCGGCGACGGCGGCGACGGCGGCGACGTGGTGCTCGTGGCCGACGCGCAGCTCTCGTCCCTCATCGACTACCGCTTCAAGCATCACTTCCGCGCCGAGCGCGGCACCCATGGGCAGGGCGCCCGCCGCCACGGCTCCGATGGCGCGGACCTCGTCCTCAGGGTCCCGCTGGGCACGCAGGTTCGCGAGCTTGACCCCCAGACGATGGAGCCCGCCTATCTCATCGCGGACCTCACCCGGCCGGGCCAGCGCGTCGTCGTCGCGCCAGGCGGCCAGGGCGGCCGGGGCAACATACACTTCGTGACCTCCGTGCGTCGGGCCCCCGCCTTCGCCGAGAAGGGGGAGCCCGCCCTCGAGCACTGGATAGAGCTCGAGATGAAGCTGATGGCGGACGCCGCCCTCGTGGGCATGCCCTCCGTGGGCAAGAGCTCCCTCATCGCGCGGGTGAGCGCGGCCAGGCCCAAGGTCGCGGACTATCCCTTCACGACGCTCGTTCCCAACCTCGGCATGGTCAGGGCCAAGGACGGCTCGTCCTTCGTCGTGGCAGACGTACCCGGCCTCATCGAGGGTGCGAGCGAGGGCAGGGGCCTGGGCCACGAGTTTCTTCGTCACATCGAGCGCAGCGCCCTCATCCTGCACGTCGTTGACATGACGGGCGGCTTCGAGGGCAGGGACCCGGTAAGGGACTACCGTGCGATCAACGCCGAGCTCGCCGCCTATGCCGACGAGCTGGCGGCGCGACCCCAGGTCGTCGTCGCCAACAAGTGCGACATGCCGGGCATCGCCGACGCGCTCTCTCGCCTCAGGGCGCAGGCCCATGCGGACGGCAGGCCCCTCTTCGAGGTCTCTGCCGTCACCGGTCAGGGAATCGACGAGCTCGTGAGCGCGGTCGCGCGAACGGTCGGTCGCCTCAGGGCCGAAGCGGTCGTCGACGACGGGGCGGCCGGCGAGCTCACGGAGGCCGTCGAGCGCGACCGTCGGCGCAGGGACCGTCATGTGGAGGTCACGCGCGAGTCCCGTCACGTGTGGCGCGTCAGCGGCCCGGCCGTCGAGCGCATGGTGGTCCAGACCGACTGGGACAACGAGGAGGCCGTGGCGTACCTTCAGCATCGCCTCGGGCGCACGGGCATCGACGCCAAGCTCGCCGACGCAGGCTGCGCGACGGGCGACGAGGTGCGCATTCTGGATTTTGCCTTCAGCTACGAGGGCGTCGAGCACGACGAGGGGCCCGATGGCGTTGCGGGTGACGAAAGATGAGCGACGTCATCGACACCGACGGCGTCATCGTCGTCAAGCTCGGCTCCTCCACGCTCGTGGACGCCTCCGAAGGGATTGACGAGGCCTTCATCGGCAGCCTTGCCGACCAGGTGGCCCGTCTGGCGCGCGAGGGCTATCGCGTCATCATTGTCTCCTCGGGGGCCGTCGCCGCAGGCCTCGGGCGTCTGGGATTCACCCGGCGCCCCGCTGACATGCCGAGCCTTCAGGCCTGCGCGTCGGCCGGTCAGGCCGTCCTCACCGAGGTGTACGCCGATGCCCTCTCACGCCACGGCATGACGGTGGGACAGGTCCTCCTCACCCGGCGCGACCTCGCCGACCGTCAGGGCTACCTCAACGCGCGCTCCACCTTGGGAAGGCTGCTCTCGCTGGGCGCCGTCCCCCTCGTCAACGAGAACGACACCGTCTCGGTGACCGAGTTCAACTTCGGCGACAACGACACCCTGGGCGCCATCGTCGCCTGCGCGGTCAACGCGAGCCTCTACGTGATCCTCTCGGACGTGGATGGCCTGCATGCGAGCGACCCCTCCGCCCATCCCGACGCCCCGCTCGTGGCCCGCATCGAGGCCATCACGCCCGAGGTCGAGGCCATGGCGGGCGGGGCGGGCACGTCCGTGGGCACGGGAGGCATGCGCACGAAGCTCAGGGCGGGTCGCATCGCCCTGGCAGGCAAGGTGCCCATGGTGATCTGTCGGGGACGGCAGCCGCAGGTGCTCGAGGACGTGGTGCATGGCAGGCCGGTGGGCACGCGCATCGAGGCTGCGGCGCAGACGTCGCGAGAGTCCGCTCGCAAGCTCTGGCTCGCCACGGCTGAGCTGCCTCGGGGCAGCGTCGTCATAGATGACGGCGCCGTGCGCGCCGTGCTCGAGCGGGGGGCGTCAGTTTTGCCCGTGGGCGTCAGGGGCGTCGAGGGGAGCTTCCTCGAGCAGGACGTCGTCGACGTCCGCGCCGCCGACGGGACCCTCGTGGGGCGGGGCGTCTGCCGCTACTCGTCCGACGACCTCTCACGCTGCAAGGGGCTCAGGCTCGACGTCATCGGGCGCTTCTCTCCCGATAAGGCCACGACGCCCGCCATCCACCGTGACGACCTGCTCATCTTCTAGGAGGCGCATGAATCGGGACACGTGCGACAAGGACGGGGGGGCACGCGCCGACGCCGTGCGCGGCGACCTTCCCCCGCTTGGGGCGGACCCAGGGCGCACCTACCGCCTCGGCATCATGGGCGGCACCTTTGACCCCATTCACAACGGTCACCTCGTGGCGGCGGAGCAGGCCTTTGACGACCTCGGCCTTGACGTGGTCGTGTTCATGCCGGCGGGCCGTCCCGCGTTCAAGCAGGACAGGCACGTGAGCCTCGGCGAGCACCGCTATGCCATGACGCTGCTCGCGACCTCCGACAACCCCCACTTCGTCGCCTCGCGCTTTGAGGTGGACCGCGCGGGCGTCACCTACACCGCCGACACCCTGAGGCTCCTGAGGGACCTGTACCCCGACAACGTGGAGCTCTATTTCATCACGGGCGCCGATGCGGTGGCGGACATCGTGAGCTGGCGCGACGCCGGCACGATCGCCCGGCTCGCCACCCTCGTCGCGGCGACGCGGCCCGGCTACGACCTCGGCCGGGCCGAGCGCGCCATCGACCGCTCCCCGTTTGGCTTTGACGTCATCTACCTTGAGGTTCCGGCCCTCGCGATCTCGTCCAGCTACCTTCGGGCACGCGTCGCCGCCTGCCAGAGCCTGCGCTATCTCACGCCGGACGTCGTGACGGGCTACATCCACAAGCACGCGCTCTACGGGGCCCGACCCACCCGCTACGGGTCATTGGAGGACGCATGACGTCACACGTCGCATCGTCAGGGACCTTGCCGCGCCCGTCCTACGACGAGGGGCGTCGTGAGACGATCGCGCGTCTTGAGGGGGACCTTGAGCGGCACATGCGCGGCCTGAGGCCCCGACGCTTCGAACACTCGCTTTCGGTGGCCCTGACGGCCGAGTCGCTGGCGCGTGCCTACGGCGTCGACCCCTTCGTGGCCCGCTGCGCCGGTATCCTGCACGACTGGGACAAGGTCCTCTCCCCCTCGGAGCAGCTCGAGGCGGCGCGGGAGCTCGACGTCGACCTGGGCGTCGACCTTGCGCTCGTGCTGCCGCTCCTGCACGGCCTCACGGCCGCGCGACGTCTCGCGACCCTCTACCCGGAGCTGCCGCGCGAGGTCTTCAGGGCCATCGAGCTCCATACCTTGGGCTCGGCGGACATGACGCCCCTTGACATGGTGGTCTTCGTGGCGGACGCCATCGAGCCGACGCGCCGGGCGTCTGCCGACATCGAGGAGGTCAGGGCCATGGTGGCCGCCGGCGCGCCGCTCGACGCGGTGTTTGAGCGCATGTTCGTCGCGGGCATCGCCTACGTGCTCAAGACGCGTCGCTATCTGTATACGGGTACGATAGACACATATAACCAGCTGGTGCTGGCGCGCCGTTCGTGAGGGCGCCCGCCCGCGACCAAAGGAGAGGGGTTCGCTACATGACGATGACATCACGTGAGGTGGCGAAGGTTGCCGCGTTGGCGGCGGACGACAAGAAGGCCGCGGACATCCTGCTCCTTGACCTGACGGGGCTCTCTGACGTCTGCGACTACTTCCTCATCTGCACCGCGCAGAACAACCCCCAGCTCGATGCCATCGTCGATGAGGTCCGCCAGAAGGTGAGCGCAAACTGCGGCATCAAGCCGCTCTCGTCCGAGGGGCGCGGCACCGCAAGCTGGGTGCTCATTGACTACGGTTCCCTCGTCGTTCACGTGTTCAAGCCCGAGGCGCGCGACTACTTCAGGCTCGAGCGCCTGTGGGGCGAGGCGCCTCGCGTGGACCTGGGCCTCGAGGGCGCTCTGAGCGAGCCTGCCGCGCCGGGGCCCGTCGCGGGATAGTCCCGAGCCCTCCGGAGACGCCTCGCCGTAGGGCGGGGAGGCGCGGCGCGGGTCAGCCCGTCCCGTCGTGGTTGTTGCCCACCGTGTCCGACAGGGCCTCCCTCAGGCGCAGGTCGCTGCCGCGGGTGAGCGCGCCCGCGCCGAAGCGCGAGCGGATGCTGTCCTCCACCTCGACGAGGCGACGCCGGCCGCCCCCGTCGCCCCCGTCCCGTGTCGTCGGCGTCCCGTCGGGCATGAAGAGGGAGAGCTGCTCCGCCTGCGCCCGGTCGAAGCCGCTGAGCGCGACGCCCACCAGGCGCACGGCAGTCCCCTCGGACCACACGTCGTCGAGCAGCTCCAGGGCCGTCGGGCCAAACACGCGCTCGTCGTCCGTGGGGCGCGCGAGCCGCCGGTGCGCCGTGCGCGTGTGGTCAAGGTCAAAGCGGAGCTTGAGCGTGAGCTCGTCGGCGCGCAGGCCCCTTTTGCGCAGGCGGGGACCCACGAGCGCGCACATGTGGGTCACGGCGGCCTCGAGCTCCCCTCCGCCCGTCTCTTATACACATCTAGATGTGTATAAGAGACCACCCATGCGGACGGCAGGCCCCTCTTCGAGGTCTCTGCCGTCACCGGTCAGGGAATCGACGAGCTCGTGAGCGCGGTCGCGCGAACGGTCGGTCGCCTCAGGGCCGAGACGCCGCTTAAGGCCTCGACGGGCAGCGGGGCCAAGAACGCCTGCGTCTGCGCGTTCCTGACGACGCAGAGGCCGCGCGGCTTGTCGCGCTCGGAGGCGATCTTTGCCACGGTCTTGTTGACGCCCAGGCCTATGGAGCAGCTGATGCCCAGGTCGAGGACGCGGCGCTGGATGCGCCGGCAGATGGCGACGGGGTCCTCGCGCGAGTACCGGCCGGGCGTGACGTCAAAGAAGGCCTCGTCGATGGAAACCTGCTCCACGCGGGGCGTCTCGTCCCCGACGATCGCCATGACGCGCCTCGAAAGCTCGCGGTAGCGCTCGAAGTGCCCCGTCGTCCACATGGCGTCAGGACAGAGCCTCCGCGCCTGCCATGAGGGCATGGCGGAGTGGACGCCATAGCGTCTCGCCTCGTAGGATGCCGTCGACACGACGCCGCGCCGCTGCGGTGACCCTCCCACGATGACGGGCCTGCCGCGCCAGTCGGGATGGTCGAGCTGCTCGACGGAGGCGAAGAAGGCGTCGAGGTCCAAGAGCCCGATGGCAGCTCCCTCCCAGGCCATCTACGCCTCCCTTGCCGAGTGCGGCGACTGGGGCAGGATGACGAAGAAGGTCGTCCCCGCCGCCCTGTCGCTCGTCGCCGCTATGGATCCCCCCTGAGCCTCCGCGATGCCCTTGGCGATGGCCAGGCCCAGGCCAAACCCCCCGGGTGAGTCCGTCCGGGTGCGCGAGCCGTCCGAGCGGTAGAAGCGGTCGAAGACGTGCCTGAGGTCGCCGGGCAAAATCGTCTCGCCCTGGTTGGTGACGGACAGGCGCAGGCGGCGGTGACGCTCCGGGGCGAGACGCACCGTGACCTCGCTGTCCCTGCACGCGTACTTGCAGGCGTTGTCGACGAGGATTCGCACGAGGCGCGAGGTCCAGTCCGGGTCACCCTGGGTATGGAGTCCCTCGACGATCTCGGTCTTGATGGCGCAGCCCCTGTCGAAGGCGATGGCGTCAAACTCGAGGCAGGCGGACTCGACCAGCTCGCTGAGGTCCATCTCGCGGGTGCTGAGAGCGGGGGAGGCGGGGTTGGCGACGCCCTCGTCCGCCTTGGCGAGCTGCAGCAGGTCGACGACGAGGCCCCTCATGCGCCGGGCCTCGTCCCGGGTGCTCTCGACCCAGCGTCGGTCACGCGCAAGGAGCGCGTCCGACCTGAGGAGGATGTCGCTGTTGGCGAGGATGACGGCAAGCGGCGTCTTGAGCTCGTGTGAGGCGTCTGCCACAAAGCGCCGCTGTCGGTCGAAGGCCTCCTGGATGGGCTGGACGACCCAGTCGGCGAGGAACATGGCGATGATGGTGACCGCTCCCAGCGAGAGGACGAAGGCGACGAGCGAACGCGTCACCTGGCTCTTCCAGAAGCGGTTGTAGCCGCTCGCGTCGAGCATGGCGATGCGCAGGTTGCCGTTGGCGAGCCTTCGGGACTTCCAGGCGACGTCGAGGCCGTCCACGCGCCCGTCACCCGACGCGCCCCCCAGCGCCATGGAGACGATTGCCTCGAGATCGTCCGCGTCAAGCGAGACGGACGGGTTGTTGGTGGACAGCACGATGCCGGTGGGGGAGACCTCAAGCGAGGTCACCAGGACGCCGCTGCCGACGGCGGCCTCGGGGCGCATGTCGACGGCGGGCTGGGCCGAGAGCGACCCCTCGAGGTAATGGCCGAGCACCTGATCCATGGCGTTGCTCTTGGCAAGCCAGGAAAACCACAGCGACGCCGCCAGGACGCCCGTGAGGACGAGGCCCACGAGCGTCGTGACGACGATGGTGAACTTTCGCTTGAGCGGCCCGAGCATGCTCACCCCCGACAGAGCGTCGCGTGGCGCTAGCAGTCGTCCTGACCAAAGTACTCAAGACGATAGCCGAGCATGCGCAACGTGGTGATCTGCACCTTCGAGTGGATGTGAGCGACCTTCTTGCGCAAGAACGAGACGTAGGCCTCGACGGAGTTCTCCGAGGCGCCGCCCGTCGTGCCCCAGACCCTGCTGAGGAGGTCCTGCTTCGAGATGACGCGTGCGTTGGAGCTCATGAGCATCTGCATGACGGAGAACTCCTTGCCCGAGAGATGCACCTTGCGCCCGCCGCAGGACAGGTCATGGGTCATGAGGTCGAGCTTGAGGTCGGCAAAGTCCACCTCGTCGATGACGACGTCTCCCTGACGGCGGGTGAGCGCCCTCAGGCGGGCGATGAGCTCTGGCGTCTCGAAGGGCTTGGTCATGTAGTCGTCCGCGCCGGCGTCCAGGCCGCTGACCATGTCGGCGGTGGACGTCTTGGCCGTGAGCATGAGCACGGGCACGGAGTTGCCCGAATGGCGCAGCGCCCTGACGACCTCGATGCCGTCGATGCCCGGAAGCATGATGTCGAGGACGACGGCGTCATAGAGGCCGCTCTGGGCGGCGGCGAGGCCTGAAGGCCCGTCATAGACGGCCTCGGCGTTGAAGTCCTCGTCCTTGAGGATGTGCACGATGGCGTCGGCGAGGTTGCGCTCGTCCTCGACTACCAGGATGTTCATTGCTGCCTCCTGCGGCTGGTGGATGGGGCGTGCTGACGAGACGGGTTCGAGCCATTGTACTATCTGCGCCTGTAATTGGCCTTAAACCACGTTGCCCATCGCGCCTCCACACGACTCACGGCACCTGTCGCCCGCCCGATGGCGCCGGCTCCACAAAAACTGTAGCTTGCGCCAGGTGACGCATGTCGTATCATAAAGAATCGCTTGTGTGGCAATGCGACGCATGACCAAACCGACCGAGGCGTCGCGCGATGTAAGGAGTACTACTTTGGCAGTTAAGATTCGTCTCGCCCGTCACGGCGCAAAGAAGCGTCCGTATTACCGCGTCGTCGTCGCCGACGGCCGCATGCCCCGCGACGGCCGCTACATCGACCTCGTCGGACGCTATAACCCGCTGACGAACCCCAAGACGATCGACATCGACATCGAGAGGGTCGACGAGTGGGTCGCCAAGGGCGCCCAGCCCTCCAACGCCGTCGCCCATCTGATCGACATCGTGAAAAACGGCACTCCCGCCCCCGAGAAGAAGCGCAAGCCCTCCAAGAAGGCTGCCGCCAAGGCCGCCGCGGCCGCCGAAGAGAGCGCGGAGTAGCCGTCGTGGACGAGACACGCGCACCCGAGGTCGAGGAGCTTCCCTCCGACAAGGTGGCCGACCTCGTCGAGTTCGTCGTGTGCGGCTTGGTCACCCACGAGGAGAGCGTCTCCCTTGACGTCACCGACGGTGACGGCGCCTCGCTCATCGAGATCAGCTGCGCCGAGGAGGACGCCGGGCGCGTCATCGGCAAGCGCGGCCGCACCATCAAGGCCATTCGCACCCTGGCCCGGGCGCTGGGCTCCAAGGTGGGATGCGCGGTAGAGGTCGAGGTCCTGGGGTAGACGTTGCGTCAGAGCTTTCGACAGCTTGCGCGCGTCGAGAAGGCGCACGGACGAAGAGGGGAGGTCGTCGCGGTTCCCGTTGACGGCCTCCCGTGCTACCTACGCCCCGGCATGACCGTGTGGGCCGTCCCGCCGCCGCTTAAGGCGCCGAGGCGTCTGATGATTCAGGGCCTCAGGGGCGACGGGGAAGGTCGCCTGGTCTCCTTTGAGGGCGTGGGGGACATCGACGCCGCCTCCGCCTACGTGGGGACCACGCTTCTCGCGGCGACGGACGACCTGCCCGCCGACTTCTGGCTCCATGACGCCCGCACCCTGGTGGGGCGTCCGGTGCGCGACCTGCGTCGCGGGGACGTGGGCAGCATCGTCGAGGTCATGCGGGGCGTCGCCAACGACGGCTGGGTCGTGCGGGGGCCGGACGGCGACCTGCTCGTCGCCGTCGTGGACGAGCAGGTCGTGGGCATTGACGAGGGGGGCGTCGTCGTGGTGCGCCTGCCGGCGGACGCCCGGGCGGCGACGCCCGGCGAGGACGAGGAGGTGTCAGGCTCATGATGATCGAGGCCCTCTCGGTGATCCCGGAGGTCTTTGACCCCTACCTGTCGGCGTCCGTCCTCGGTCGCGCCCGTCGCCGCGGCGTCTTCACCTTCGAGGCGCACGACCTCAGAAGCTGGACGCACGACCGGCATCGCACCGTGGACGACGCCCCCTTCGGCGGAGGCCAGGGCATGCTCATGATGTGCGGACCCCTCTTCGAGGCCGTCGAGGACCTCAGGGCCCGCGGCCCGAGGCGCCCGCACGTGGTGTTTTTCTCGCCCTGCGGACGACCCTACAGCCAGGCGCTGGCGCAGGGGCTCGCCGCCCGCGACCGCCTCCTTCTTGTCTGCGGCCGCTACGAGGGCATGGACGAGCGGGCCTATGAGCTGGCGGACGAGACGGTCTCGCTGGGTGACTACGTCCTGACGGGCGGGGAGCTCGCCGCACTGGCGCTCATCGACTCCGTCGTTCGGCTGCTGCCCGGCGCCCTGGGCGACGAGCAGAGCGCCCAGGACGAGTCGTTCTCGGACGGCCTGCTCGAATACGCGCAGTACACGCGCCCCGCCGACTTTCGGGGCAGGCGGGTGCCCGAGGTGCTCCTGTCGGGCGACCATGCGAAGGTGGACGCCTGGCGCAGGGAGAGCGCCATCAGGCGCACGGCCCGCTGGCGCCCCGACCTCCTGGACGCCGCGACGCTCACGGTGCTCGAGCGCGCCTTCGCAGGGGAGCTCGCGGGCCGGGCGGAAGGGGAGGGCCAGGATGGGTGACATCGATGACGCCTCGGGCGCGGGCGGCGCGCACCTGCGCGAGGAGCGCCGCGATGCCGGCGCCCTCTCGTGGGCCAAGTCCTTCGTCGTCGCCCTCGTCGTGGTGGCGCTGCTGCGCGCCTTCGTCTTCGGCGTCTACTACGTGCCGTCGGGCTCGATGCTCGACACGATTCGCCAGGGTGACCAGCTGGTGGGCGAGAAGGTGTCGTACCGCTTCGTGAGCCCCCGCCCCGGCGACGTCGTCACCTTCGATGACCCCGAGGACCCGGGCACGACCCTCATCAAGCGCGTGGTCGCGACGGCGGGCCAGACGGTGGACATCCATGACGGGAAGGTGTACGTGGACGGCGTCGAGCAGGTGGAGGACTACGTCGAGGGCAGGCCGACCCTCCCGCTCGACCGCCACGCCCCCGCCCTCGCGGCCGACGTCAGCTATCCCTACATCGTGCCCGGCGACCGCGTCTGGGTGATGGGTGACAACCGCACCAACTCGCTCGACTCCCGCTACTTTGGCGCCGTGAGCGTCTCGTCGATCACGTCGCGCGCGCTGTTCATCTATTGGCCCTTCGCCGACGCCAGGGGGCTCTAGCATCCCGTCGGGACGGATTGGAGACGCACGGAGGATGGATACGAAATCGCTGACGTTCCAGGACATGATCCTGGCCCTCGAGCACTACTGGGCGGACCAGGGATGCACCGTCATGCAGCCCTATGACTCGGAGGTGGGCGCCGGCACGTTCCACACGGCCACCCTCCTGCGCTCGCTCGGCCCCGCCGCGTGGCGCACCTGCTACCCGCAGCCCTGCCGCCGCCCCGCCGACGGGCGCTACGGCGAGAACCCCAACCGCATGCAGCACTACTACCAGTTCCAGGTGGTCCTCAAGCCGTCCCCGGCGGACTCCCAGGAGCTCTACCTCGGCTCGCTCTCGGCGATCGGCCTTGACCCCGCCGCCCATGACGTGCGCTTCGTCGAGGACGACTGGGAGAGCCCCACGCTCGGTGCCTGGGGCCTGGGCTGGGAGGTGTGGATGGACGGCATGGAGGTCACGCAGTTCACCTACTTCCAGCAGGTGGGCGGCATCGAGGTCGATCCCGTCCCCGTCGAGATCACCTACGGCCTGGAGCGCATCGCCATGTACGCCCAAGGCGTCGACTCGGTGTATGACATCGTGTGGAGCTATCTGCCCGACGGGACCCCGATGACCTATGGCACGGTGTTCCTCGAGAACGAGCGCGAGTTCTCGACGTACAACTTCGAGGTCGCCAACGTCGACCTCATGCGCGAGAAGTTTGACGAGTACGAGGCGGAGTGCCACGCCTGCCTACGGCGCAGGCTGCCGCTCCCCGCCTATGACTGCGTCATGAAGTGCAGTCACGCCTTCAACCTGCTGGACTCGCGCGGCGCCATCTCGGCCACCGAGCGCGCCAACTACATCCTGCGCGTCCGCGCCTTGGCCAAGGCCTGCTGCGAGTCATATCTGACGGAGGTGGCGTCCGCCGTCGAGGGCGCGGGCACGGAAGGGGAGGTGGCCTAGGATGGCCGAGACACGCGACTTTCTGCTCGAGATCGGCTGCGAGGAGATGCCCTCCGCGCCGCTCATGAACGCCCAGAGGCAGCTGGGCGAGCTCGTCCGCGCCGGCCTGGGGCAGGCGGGCCTCGCCTTCGAGGGCCTTGAGACCCTCTCCACGCCCCGTCGCCTCGCCGTCGTCGTCAGGGGGCTGCCGACCCGGACAAGGGAGGTCCGTGAGACCCGGCGCGGCCCTGCGGCCTCCATCGCGTTTGACGAGGGAGGAAGCCCCACGAAGGCTGCTCTGGGCTTCGCACGCAAGAACGCCGTCGACTCCGGCGACCTCGTGCGCCGACGTGACGCTGACGGCAAAGAATACGTCTTCGCCGAGCGCGTGAGCCCCTCCCGCCAGAGCGCCCAGATCCTCAGCGAGCTGTCCGAGCACGTCATGGCCTCCCTGGAGTGGCCCAACTACCGCTCCCAGCGCTGGGGCTGCGAGCGCCAGACCTTCGTGCGACCCGTTCGCTGGATCTGCGCCCTCTTCGGCGCCGAGGTGGTCCCCGTGACCTACGCGGGCGTCACGAGCGGCGCCACGACGCGAGGTCACCGGGTCATGGGTGCGGGCGAGCATGAGGTCAAGGACCCGGCGAGCTACGTGGAGACGCTCCGCTCCTGTCACGTGATGGGCGAGCGCGAGCGCGCGCAGGTCATCCGGGCGGGCATCGCCGACGTCGAGGCCGCCCGCGACGGTGCCCGGGTGGACACGCCCGCCCGCGTCTTTGACGAGGTCGTGAACCTCTGCGAGTGGCCCCACGTGCTCGTGGGCCGCTTTGACGAGGAGTTCCTCGCGGTGCCCGAGGAGATCATCAGCGAGTCCATGCTCTCCCACCAGCGCTACTTTCCCATCCTGGACGCCTCGGGCGCCCTCACGCGCGAGTTTGTCGTCGTCTCCAACGCCGACCCGGCCTGCGACGACACGGTGATCGACGGCAACGAGCGGGTCGTGAGGGCGCGCCTCGACGACGCCAAGTTCTTCTGGGAGGAGGACCTCAAGCGCCCTCTGGAGGACTACGTGAGCCGCCTGGGCACCGTCGTCTTCCAGGAGCGCCTGGGCACGGTCCTGCAGAAGGCCGAGCGCATGGAGGCCGTCGCCCCCGAGGTCGCCCGCGCGGCGGGCGCAGACGCCGACGTCGTCGCCCATGCGGCGCGCGCGGCCCGCCTTGCCAAGGCCGACCTCGTCACCCAGGCCGTCGTCGAGTTCACGAGCCAGCAGGGCGTCATGGGGGGCTATTACGCCCGGGCCGCCGGCGAGCCCGCCGACGTCGCCGACGCCATTCGCGAGCACTACCGCCCGCGGTTTTCCGGCGACGCGCTGCCCACCGGCGTCGTGGGCACGGCGGTCGCCGTCGCCGACAAGCTCGACACCATCTGCGGCATCTTTGCCATCGACGAGGCCCCGACGGGCTCCAAGGACCCCTTTGCGGTGCGTCGGGCGGCCATCGGCGTCATCGCACTGCTGCGCTCGCTGCCTCCCGTGAGCCTGTGCGCGCTCATCTCCCTCTCGCTCGACACCTATCAGTCCCAGGGGCTCCCGTTTGACCCCGAGGTCGCCCTTCGTGCGATCGTCGGCTTCTTCCAGGGGCGCCTGGCGACCATCGCCCGCGAGGACGGCGTCTCCGTCGACGTCATCGAAGCCGTCACGGCCGTCGGGGTCATCGACCCCGCCGAGTTCCTCGCGCGCGCCCACGCCCTCGAGGACGCCCGCTCAAGAGAGCCCGAGCTCTTCGAGGATCTGGCCCACGCCTACACCCGTGCCGCCCACCTCGCCGACTCGAGCCTGGCCGGCGAGCCGGACGAGACGACCATGAGCGACGCCGAGCGCGCGCTGCTCGCGGCCTGCCGCGTGGGGTCCGCCTCCGTGCGCGCCGCGCTCGCGGCGCACGACTACGAGGCCGCCTGCGTCGCCCTCGCCGAATTGCGCCGACCAATCGACCGGTTCTTCGAGGACGTTCTCGTCATGGACAAGGACACTGGTATCAGGGAGAATCGTCTTAGGCTCCTCAACCTGTTCGTCTCGGTCTTCACGGGCGTGGCGGACGTCGGGGCGCTCTCCAGGGCGCAATAGGGCCAGCAGCATCGTTTGTGCCGCGAACGTCGTCGGCGGCACCGAGGATTGGGAGGACCATAGATGGTGGAAGATTCGCTTGGCGTGGACATCTTCTCGGACGTCACCCCCGTCGTGTTCGTGCTCTCCGACGCGCGCGGCGAGACTGCGGCGAGCGTCGTCGAGGCGGCAGCCGATCAGTTCAGCGACAAGGTCGTGACCATCAAGCAGCTCGGCAACGTCAAGTCCTTGGACATGGTTCGCACGTACCTGGACTCCAACATCACCGCGGACGTGCCCCTGGCGGTGTTTCACACGATCGTCGATCGCAACCTGCGTCGTGACATCCGCCGCGAGCTTGACAGCCGGGGCATTCCGAGCATTGACCTGCTCGGCCCCGCCATCACGGTCATCTCGACGCTCACGGGCGAGGAGCCCCGCTACGAGGTGGGCCGCCGCAGCGACAACGAGGCTCAAGTCGGCTAGCACATCCAGGCCCTCGTCTGCGCCACAAATATGCCAGGTGGTCAAAGGATTCGATGTTTGGCGGACCTCCCAGGCTCGCGGCGTTGCTGACTAGAATGGATTCGATAGGGAGGCGGCGTTTTTGGACGCCGTCTTGCAGGAATGGTACGGACAGTCCGTGCCTGGCTATTGATTGGGGTGTCGCATGGCTGAAAAGCATGTATATCGCTTCGGCGTGGACGAGAACGGCCAGAACGTGACGGAGGTCGCCGGCGACTCCGTCGAGAAGGCGCGGTGGATCACCGGCGGCAAGGGCGCCAACCTCGCCGAGATGGCCAACATCGGCCTGCCCGTCCCCCCGGGCTTCTCCATCACCTGCCAGACCTGCGTCGCCTATTCGAACGCCGGCAACGTCTGGCCCGACGGCGTCCTCGACGAGATCGACGGATATCGCCAGGACCTCGAGCGTCGCATGGGCAAGAAGATCGGCGACGCCGATGACCCGCTGCTCGTCTCCGTCCGCTCCGGCGCCCCCTTCTCCATGCCCGGCATGATGGACACGGTTCTCAACCTCGGCCTCAACGACCAGTCGGTCCTGGGTCTCATCAAGAAGACGGGCAACGAGCGCTTCGGCTGGGACTCCTACCGTCGCTTCATCCAGATGTTCTCCAACGTCGTCATGGGCGTCGAGGGCCAGCTCTTCGAGGATGCCATCACCGAGATGAAGCGCGCCAAGGGGGTCAAGCTCGACACCGACCTCGACGCCGACGACCTCAAGGAGCTTACGGACCAGTTCAAGCAGATCTTCGCCAGGAACGTCGACTCCCAGGCCCATCCCGAGGTCGCCCCCGACGGCGTCGCCGCCTTCCCGCAGGACCCTCTGCTCCAGCTGCGTCTTGCCGAGCAGGCCGTCTTTGGGTCCTGGAACACCGAGCGCGCCATCCTCTACCGCAAGCAGAACAAGATCGACGACACGCTCGGCACCGCCGTCAACGTCCAGGTCATGGTCTTCGGCAACATGGGCGACACTTCGGCCACCGGCGTCGCGTTCACGCGCAATCCCGCCGACGGCACCAACGAGCGCTACGGCGACTTCTTGGTCAACGCACAGGGCGAGGACGTCGTGGCCGGCATCCGCAACACGGAGCCCATCTCGGACCTTCCCAAGATCGCCGGCCTCGAGAAGGCGGGCGAGGACCTGTATCGCGTCTTCGAGATCCTCGAGGACCACTACGCCGACATGATGGACCTCGAGTTCACCATCCAGGAGGGCAAGCTCTGGATGCTGCAGACCCGCGTGGGCAAGCGCACCGCCCTCTCGGCGCTCAAGGTTGCCATGCAGATGGTTGACGAGGGCCGCATCACCAAGGAGCAGGCGATCCTGCGCGTGGCGCCCGACCAGCTCGACCAGCTGCTGCACCCCCAGCTTGACCCCAGCGCGGACTTTGAGGTGGCCGCCAAGGGCATGAACGCCAGCCCCGGCGCCGCCGTCGGCGCGGTCGTCTTCTCCTCCGACGCCGCCGTCCACTACGCCAACGTCGAGAAGCCCTGCATCCTCGTCCGCTGGGAGACCACGCCCGACGACCTCAAGGGCATGGTGGCCGCCGAGGGCATCCTGACCTCGCACGGCGGCAAGACCTCGCACGCGGCCGTCATCGCCCGCGGCATGGGCACCCCCTGCGTCTGCGGTGCCGAGGCGCTCAGGATCGACGCCAAGAACAAGGAGGTCTCCATCGCCGGCACCGACATCACGCTGCACGAGGGGGACATCATCTCCATCAACGGCACGACGGGCGACATCATCGTGGGCGCCGTGCCCCTGAAGCGCCCCGAGCTCACCGGTGACCTCGAGCACATGCTCCAGTGGGCCGACGAGGTTCGTCGGGACGCCTCGCGCGGTCGCATCTTCGGCGTGCGCACCAACGCCGACAACCCCGAGGACGCGCAGCTCTCCGTTGACTTCGGCGCCGAGGGCATCGGCCTCGACCGCACGGAGCACATGTTCCTCGGCGAGCGCAAGCAGATCATCCAGTCCTTCATCCTCGCCGAGACCGACGGCCAGAAGCAGCAGGCCCTCGGCCAGCTCCTCAAGGCCCAGACCGGCGACTTCGAGGGCATGTTCAGGGCCATGGACGGCAAGGCCGTCATCGTGCGCCTGCTCGACCCGCCCCTGCACGAGTTCCTCGACGACCCCCGCGAGCTTGCCGTCGAGATCGCCCATGCCGAGGGCCGCGGCGAGAACGAGACCCAGATCGAGGCCATGCGCGAGCGCCTCGCCCGCCTGGACTCCTTCCAGGAGGCCAATCCCATGCTCGGCCTGCGCGGCTGCCGTCTGGGTATCGTCTATCCCGAGCTCAATGACATGCAGGTTCGCGCCATCGCCGGCGCCGCCGCCGCACTCAAGAAGCAGGGCCTTGACCCCAAGCCCGAGATCATGGTCCCGCTCATCTCCACGGTCGAAGAGCTCAGGCTCGTCCGCGAGCAGGTCGAGGCCGGCATCAAAGCCGTCGAGGAGTCCGAGGGCGTGGAGCTCTCCATCCCCATCGGCTGCATGATCGAGCTGCCGCGCGCGGCCGTGACCGCCGACGAGATCGGCATGTACGCCGACTTCTTCTCCTTCGGCACCAACGACCTCACGCAGACCGCCTTCGGCTTCTCGCGCGATGACGTCGAGAGCGCCTTCATCCCGCAGTACCTCGCCAAGAAGGTCCTCAAGACCAACCCGTTCGAGACGCTTGACGCCGGCGTCGCCAAGCTCGTCGAGATGGGCGTCAAGGGCGGTCGTTCCGCCAACGAGACCATCGTCTGCGGCGTCTGCGGCGAGACGGGCGGAGACCCCGACTCCATCAAGATGTACTATGACCTCGGCCTTGACTACGTCTCCTGCTCGCCCTATCGCGTGCCCATCGCACGCCTCGCCGGCGCGCAGGCCAAGATCCTCTCCAACGGCGGGCCCGCGACGGTCGCCTAGGTGAGGCCAGAGCGGTAGAACGAGAGGGGGAAGGGGTCTGGCCCCTTCCCCCTCTCTTTTGGAAGGGAGTCTCCCATGGGCAAGGGCCTCGCCCTCATCAGTCGCGAGGATCTCGAGGGCAGGGAGCGACGGCTCCTTTGTTGTGCCGCCTGTCGAGCCGACCAGAGCAAGGGGAGGCTCCGCGCCGAGCAGGACGATCCCTACCGCACCTGCTTTCAGCAGGACCGCGACCGCATCCTTCACAGCAAGAGCTTCAGGAGGCTGGCCAACAAGACGCAGGTGTTCCTCGCGCCCGAGGGCGACCACTACCGCACGCGGCTCACGCACACGCTCGAGGTGGCGCAGATAGCCGGCTCGATAGCCCGGCCCCTCGGCCTCAACGAGGACCTCACCGAGGCCGTCGCGCTCGGGCATGACCTGGGCCACACGCCGTTCGGCCATGCCGGCGAGCGGGCCCTCAGGGCGGCGCAGGCCAAGGTCCTGAGCGTGGACCCTGCGGCGGAGGGCCTCTTCTCGCACAGTGAGCAGAGCGTCCGCATCGTCGAGACGCTCGAGCGGGACGGACGCGGCCTCAATCTCACGGCCGAGGTCGTAGACGGCATCCTCTGCCACAACTGCGGGCCTGTCGCCTCCACCCTGGAGGGGCGCATCGTCGCGCTTGCCGACAGGATCGCCTACGTGACCCATGACATGGACGATGCCAAGCGGGCGGGCTTGCTCAAGGAGGAGTCTCTGCCTGCCGCCTATCGCGACGTTCTGGGCACGAGCTCGTCGGAGCGCATAGAGACCATGGTCCATGACGCGGTCGAGACGAGCGCGCAGGCGGGGGACATCCTCATGTCAGACACGGTGGGCAGCGCCATGCTGGGCATGCGCCGCTTTCTCTTTGAGAACCTCTACCTGCACGGCGAGGCGAAGCGCGAGGAGCCCAAGGCGTCCCATCTCGTCTTTGAGCTCTTCCTGCACTTTTATGCCCACCCCGACGAGCTTCCGCCGGCATGCGAGGGCTGCGAGGACGACCCCCTCCATGTACGGGCGGCCGACCACGTGAGCAGCATGACGGACCGCTTTGCCATCCGCTGCTACGAGAGGATCAACGTCCCCAAGGCCTGGAGCCTGTCGGGGATGGCCGTGGTGTGAGCCATGCCCATGGTTCTGGGGTTGCCGGGCGTGGGAGGTCTTGCTATCCTTAAAAAGGTAACTGAGGTTAACTTTTTAAGGAGGCTCGACAGTGGAGACGCCATCAAGGGGAGGGGACTCACCCCTTGCCCGACTGTATGAGTGGTCCCGGCCCTATCACGGACTCTACCTGCTCTCGGTCCTGTTGGCGGTCGTCGGCGTCGCCGGCAGCGTCCTGCCGTACGTCGCCGCAGGCAACATGGTCGTGGCTGTCCTGCAGGGCAGGCGGGAGCTCGGCCTCTACGTCGGCTGGTGCGCCTTTGCGGCGGCAAGCTATGGCTGCTACGTCCTGTTCCACTATGCCTCGACGTCTGTCTCGCACCTTGCGACGTTCAGGACCATCTCCGCCGTGCGCAGGCTCGTCGCGACCAAGCTCGCCCGCGTGCCGATGGGCTATGTACTCGACACGCCCTCGGGCACCCTCAAGAACATCCTCGTCGAGAAGGCCGACGGCATCGAGACGGTCCTCGCCCACGTGGTGCCCGAGATGACCAGCAACCTCCTGGTGCCGGTGGTCGTCGTCGCCTATCTGTTCTCGCTCGACTGGAGGTTGGCGCTCGTCTCCCTTGCGACGCTGCCCGTCGGCGCGCTCGCGCTCGGCCAGATGATGCGCGACTATGAGAGCTGGTATGGCAGAACGGTCAGGACGGGCAACGAGATGTCGTCCGCGGCGGTCGAGTACGTGAACGGCATACAGGTGATCAAGGCCTTCGGTCGCTCGGCGAGCTCGTACGAGAAGTTCTCGACGGCCGCGCGGAGTTACGCTCGCTCCTACATCGACTGGATGGCCCACTGCCAGGTCTGGTCCGACCTGGCCCTTGCCATCATGCCCGCGACGCTGGTGGGAGTCCTGCCCGTGGGCTGCATGCTCGTCTCGGCGGGCCAGCTGGCCCCCGAGACCCTTATCCTGGCGGCCACGCTCTCCTTGGGCATCTTCCCACCGCTGTATGCCGCACTCAGCTTCTTCGACTCCCTCGCCCAGGTCGGGACCATCGTCGGGCAGATCTCGGGCGTGCTTGACGAGAGGGAGCAGCGCCGGGCTGACGATGGCGCCGTCCTGCCTGCGCTTGAGGACGTGCCCGGCATCGAGCTTTCGGGCGTGCGCTTCTCCTATGGTGATGTCGAGGTCCTCCATGGGGTGGACCTCTCCGTCAGGCCGGGCTCCGTCTGTGCCCTCGTGGGCCCCAGCGGCTCGGGCAAATCGACCCTGGCGCGGCTCATGGCCGGGTATTGGGACCCGGACGCGGGGACCGTGAGCCTTGGGGGCCGCAATCTCACGAGCCTCTCGGCACGCCAGCTCGCCAACGAGGTCGCCTATGTGTCCCAGGAGTGCTACCTCTTCAATGACTCGATCATGGAGAACATCCGGATGGGGCGGCCCGACGCGACGGACGCCGAGGTGATGGAAGCAGCCCGCCTCTGCGGATGCCACGAGTTCATCATGGCGCTCGACCACGGGTACCAGACCGTGGTGGGTGACGCCGGCGGTCACCTCTCGGGCGGGGAGCGTCAGCGCGTCGCCATCGTCCGCGCCATGCTGCACGACAGTCCCATCATCATTCTGGACGAGGCGACCGCCTACACGGACCCCGAGAGCGAGGCACAGGTGGAGGCCGCCGTCTCTCGCCTCATCCGCGGCCGCACGCTCGTCGTCATAGCGCATCGCCTCTCCACCATAACCACCGCAGACAGGATCGTCGTCGTGGACGGCGGGCTCGTGCGCGCCAGCGGGACGCATGAGGAGCTCATGGAAGAGTGTGCGCTGTACCGCAGGATGTACCTCACGCACAGGGGCGCCCGCGACGAGGCGCAGGAAGGGGAGTAGCCATGCTTTCTACCATCCGCGCGTACTTCGCCTTTGGGGGTGCAAACGCGGCCAAGCTGCGTCGAGGCATGGCATGGGCGGTGGCGAACTCCCTCTTCGAGGCGCTGCAGATTCTCGCCCTCTCCATCGTCCTCAGCGCCGTCGCGCGCCGCGAGCTCAGCTCGTCGACTGCCGTCTCGTCACTTCTCGTCATGCTTGTCTCCATCGCCGGCAGCTTCGTCACGGCTCACTTCAAGAGCCAGAACTTCTGCGACGGCAACTACTCCATGTGCGGCGAGAAGCGCGCCGCCATAGGGGACCACCTCCGCCTTTTGCCCATGGGCTACTTCAACGAGACCAGCCTCGGCGAGATGGCGAGCACCATGACGAGCACCCTCGATGACGTGCAAAACGCCGGCGGCATCGTCTACACCAACGTCATCTCGGGCCTCGTGCTCACCCTGATCATGTCCCTCGCGCTGGGCGTGATGGACCCGCGCTGCGGCTTGCTCGCGCTCGCCACCCTCGCCGGCGTGCTGGGGGTCATGGCCGTCATGCAGCGCGTCTCACGCGCCACCTCGCGCCGTCGAGTCGAGGCACAGCAGGGCCTCGTGGGCGCCGTCCTTGAATACGTGCAGGGCATGTCGGTCGTGAGGGCCTTCTCGGTCGCAAAGCGCGCCGAGAGTCGCCTTGGTGCGGCAATACGGTCCTGCGAGGCCGTCAACCTCGGCCTCGAGCTTCGCTTCATCGGCTTCATGGTGCTGGAGGCGGCAATCTGCAAGGCCGCCAGCGTTGGCCTGTGCCTCCTCTCTGTCCATCTTTGGGTCTCGGGCTCGCTTGAGACGGGCACCTGCCTCACCATGCTCGTCGCGTCGTTCCTGGTCTTCGCCAAGCTCGAGCTCGTCGGCAGCTATGCCAGCCTGCTGCGCATGATTGACCTCAGCATGGACAAGGTGAACGCGCTCATCGCCACGCCCCCCATGGACGAGGGGGCGGGCGTCGAGTCAAGCGAGGGCTTTGACATACGGCTGGAGGACGTCTCGTTCAGCTATGGGGGGCGTCGAGTGGTCGATCGCGTTTCGCTCGACATCCCTCAGGGCAGCTCCTGCGCCCTCGTCGGTCCCTCCGGCGCGGGCAAGACTACGCTCGCACACCTCATGGTGCGCTTCTGGGACGTGAGCGCGGGCCGCGTCCTCGTGGGGGGCCATGACGTGCGCGACTGGAAGGTAGACGCGCTCCTCTCCAACTTCTCCATGGTGTTCCAGGGCGTCTACCTCTTTGACGACACGGTCGAGAACAACATCAAGTTCGGCAGGCCTGAGGCCAGTCATGAGGAGGTGGTGGAGGCGGCCCGTCGCGCCTGCTGCGACACCTTCATCGAGAGCCTTCCCCAGGGCTACGAGACGAGGGTGGGCGAGGGCGGGGCTGCGCTCTCGGGTGGTGAGCGCCAGCGGCTCTCCATCGCCCGCGCCATCCTGAAGGATGCCCCCGTCGTCATTCTGGACGAGGCAACGGCAAACGTGGACCCCGAGAACGAGCTCGAGCTCCAACGTGCCGTCGAGGAGCTGAGACGCGGAAAGACGGTCATCATGATAGCCCACCGGCTGAAGACCGTGAGGACGGTTGACCAGATCGCGGTGATTGACGCCGGGAGGATCGTCCAGCGCGGAACCCATGACGAGCTCATGCGCTCGGGCGGCATCTACCGAGATTTCGTGGGCATGCGTGAGAGGGCAATCGGATGGAGGCTCGCCCGTTCCTAGGACAGACGCGCGTCTCGCGGCATGGAAGGGTGGAAATGATGAAATGCGGCTTGCCCTCGCGGGCCTTGAGTCCTACAATACTCTTTCGTGTGCAAAGCTATGTGTCACGCCAAGACGGTGGCACCTCTAGAGACGAGGAAACTATGGACTACATTCGCGCCATCGAGCGCCAGCAGATCCGCGAGGACATCCCGCAGGTCCGCGTCGGCGACAACGTCAAGGTTCACTACCGCATCAAGGAGGGCGACCGCGAGCGCGAGCAGGTCTTCCAGGGCGACGTCATCCGCATGAGCGGCGGCAGCTCCCGCGAGACCTTCACCGTCCGCAAGATCAGCTTCGGCGTGGGCGTCGAGCGCACCTTCCCCCTCCACAGCCTCAAGATCGCCAAGCTCGAGGTCGTCCGTCATGGCGCCGTCCGTCGCGCCAAGCTCTATTATCTGCGCGACCGCGTGGGCAAGGCGGCCCGCATCCGCGAGAAGCGCTAAGACGTCAGCGAAGGCCCCGGGAGACCGGGGCCTGTTCGTAAGGAGGTCCCATGGCGCGGCCGCAGGCCGCTTCGGCTCGCGAGGTCGCCGCCCTTCTGGGTGAGGCGGACGCGGACGAGCTGGGCGAGCTGATCGCACGGTATGCCGACGACCCGCGCCGGCAGGTGGCGCGCGCTTAATGGAACGGGACCCGCGTGCTCCTCCCCCCTTTCCCTACCCGGCGCTCTTCCGATCTGACCTCGAGGGCGCGCCTGCCCCTGTCTCTTATACACATCTAGATGTGTATAAGAGACAGGGGAGGTCCTGGCCGCCCGAATCCTGGCCGTGGCCGCAGCCGTGGGCGTCTGTCACGTCGAGCCCGCCGACATCGACGAGCTGGGCATGGGCCAGGCCCTGCGTCGGGCCATGGCGGGGGCCATACGCGACGCCGGCGTGACGCCCGCATGCGTCCTCATCGACGGCAACCCCGTCCATGTGCACCCGCTTGAGCGCACGGTGGTGCACGGCGACGCCCGCATAGCCTCCATCGCCGCCGCGTCCATCGTGGCCAAGGTCACGCGCGACGCCCTGATGCGCACCTACGACGAGGAGTATCCCGGCTATCACCTTGCGGCCTGCAAGGGCTATGCCTCCGCCGAGCACATAGCGGCCATCCGCGAGCGCGGGCTCACGCCGCTTCACCGGGCGAGCTTCTGTGGAAACTTCCTGGAGCCGCCCCGCCTCTTCTGAGGGCCTCGCGCCCGCCCTCGCAGCGGTCGCGTCTCATCCGGCCCCCTGAGCTTTTGAAACGGTCTGCCTGCGTCGCCTGCGCGACGCCGGCGCAGGCCGCCGCAGACGGGTGCGAGCCCCCCGCAAGTTCGGCCTGGCATCCTTGGCGTACGCACACGACCAAGGGGGGACCGATGGACGACGCCAGCTTTGTCTCGAGAATGACCTTCGGCAGGGGGGCTGAGGACCCCATGCCCGCCGACGCAGGGCCTGGTAAGGGCCTCGAGGCGCAGGAGGGGGCCGACGCCGTCCACGGTGACGTGGGCCCTGAGCATCTTCGCGCGCGCCAGGACGCCTGGTGGTCATCCGTGGACGACTGCTGGGAGCCCAAAGGCACCTCGCCCTATGACATGAGCCCGCGCGAGGTGGGCCGCCTCGGCGAGCGCCTTGCCGCCGGCTACCTCGCGCGCCGGGGCTTCGAGCTGCTGGAGCGCAATCTCGTCAATGCCGGCGGCGAGGCGGACATCGTCGCCAGGGATGACGATTGCGTCGTCCTCGTGGAGGTCAAGACGCGCGTCGCGCGCCCCGACGACGTTGACGTGGTCCCCGAGCTGGCCGTCACCAAGGACAAGCGCCGCCGCTATCGCAACATCGCCCTGGCCTACCTCCTCGAGCACGAGAGGACGGAGTGTCTGCGCTTTGACGTCATCGCCATCAAGGTGGAAGGCGAGCGGCAGGCTCATCTGCGGCACCTCGTCGGCGCTTTCGCCTGGGACCTCTGATGGCGGCGTCAAACGTGTCGGTGGCGTCGGCCTGCCTCTGGGGCGTCGAGGCGCTGCCCATACAGGTCGAAGTGGCCACGTCGGCGGGGCTGCCCGGCATCTCCATCGTGGGGCTCCCGGGGGCGGGGGTCATGGACGCCCGCTCGCGGGTGCGCTGCGCCCTCAAGTCCTGCGGGTTCAAGATGCCGCCCCTGCACTATACCGTCAACCTCGCGCCTGCTGGCATCAGAAAGAACGGCACGGGCTTTGACCTTCCCATCGCCGTGGCCGTCCTCGCCTTGAGCGGGCAGATGTCCACCGAGGGGCTCGACCGCTGCCTCTTCGTGGGCGAGCTGGGTCTGGCGGGCGAGGTGTGCGAGACGCGCGGCGCGGTGGCCTATCAGATGCTCGCTCGCAGGCTGGGGGCTCAACTCGTGGGCGCCGGCGGCGCGACGTTGGGTGCTGACGGCTGCGACCTGCGGTCCCTGCGGAGCCTGGCGGACCTTCGCCGGGGCGTGAAGGAGCTGCCTCGCGCGTCCCGCCCCGCCCCGGGCCTCGCGCCCAGTGGGGACGGTCGTGTCAAGGACCTCGACTTTGTCGACGTGTACGGCCAGGAGGAGGCAAAGAGGGCGCTGGTCATCGCCGCCGCAGGCAAACACGGCCTGCTCATGGTGGGGTCTCCCGGGGCCGGCAAGACCATGCTGGCCCGGCGCCTCCCCTCCATCCTGCCCCCTCTCACCGACGCCGAGCTCGAGGAGGTGCTGCTGATGTCGTCGGTGTCAGGCCAGCCCGTCGACGACCTGGCCGTCTCTCGGCGGCGACCCTTCAGGGCGCCGCATCATTCCGTCTCCCTGGGCGGCCTGGTGGGCGGCGGACGTCCCGTCATACCTGGAGAGATCTCCCTTGCCCATCATGGCGTGCTGTTTCTGGACGAGCTTCCGGAGTTTGCGACGAACGTCCTGCAGGCCCTGCGCCAGCCCATGGAGGACCGCTGCGTGCGCCTGGTGCGAGTGGACGGCCTCTACAGCTTCCCCTGCGACTTTCAGCTCGTGGCCGCGGCAAACCCCTGTCCCTGCGGGCATCTGGGAGACCCGGCGCGCAGCTGCAGCTGCGCGCCCGGGCGCGTCCAGGCGTACCAGGGACGCATCGGCGGGCCCCCCCTGGACAGGATCGACCTGCACCTTGACGTGAGGCGTCCGCCCTCGCAGCTCGTGGTGAAGGGGGTGCGGGGGGTGGGGTCCGCCCCTGTCCCCTATACCCCTCCAGATGGGGATAAGCGACAGCCGTGGGCCTGACTGTCTCGTTACGCCCGACCACCACCATCAGGACGGGGCGCGCATTGCCGCTCCACACCCCCCGCGCCTGCAGCTCGGTGCAGCCGCGCCCCAGGGTGTCGCGGGCGGCAGGACGATCATCGTGGCGGGCACCGGGGCCGACGTCACCTATCCGCAGAGCTCGCGCGACATCTTCCTGGAGGCTCCCGACCAGGGCGCCGTCGTCTCCCTGGAGCCCTGGGGCCAGGCACCGCGCCGTTACGCGTTTCCCAAGAGGAACCGCGTCATCGCCGCCCTGTCGCAGAGCCTGATCATCTGCGAGGCCGGGCTGCGGTCGGGAACCTTCTCGACCGCCGTCGCGGCCGATGACCTGGGACGCGACCTCTACGTGGTTCCCGGCAGCATCTTCTCGCCGGAGTCCATGGGCGCCAACCGGCTCATCGCCGACGGCGCCTGCGTCATCGCCTCCGAGATGGACCTCGAGCAGCGCATCGCGCTCGACTACGGCGTCCTCAGAATGGTGCGCGAGGGCGCCCGACGCTCCGAGGGAAGGCTGCTCGCGGCGCTCGTCAGCGAGCCGACGCGCCCCGACGACCTCGCCCGATACCTCCAGCAGGGCATCGTCCAGGTGCTGGGCGCGCTTGCCGACTATGAGTCGCGCGGCGTGGTGAGGAGGCTTCCCGACGGCCGCTTCAGCCTGACGGAGACGGCGTACCTCGCGCACGGTACAATGGGGGCGTCACATGACGCAGAGCCGGCAAACGCCGGGGGCGAGGGGGGCCGCTAGGTGCAGGACGCTCGGGTTATCGTCGTCGGCGGGGGGCTCGCGGGCTGCGAGTGCGCGCTGCAGCTGGCGCGACGCGGCGTCGCCGTGACGATCTTTGAGCAGCGCCCCGCCGTGACGTCGCCGGCGCATCATACGGGCGACTTCGCCGAGCTCGTATGCTCCAACTCGTTCAAGTCAACCCGTCATGACTCCGCGGCGGGCCTCCTCAAGGAGGAGCTGCGCGCGATGGGTTCCGTCCTGCTTTCCTGCGCCTTTGAGGCCCGCATCCCCGCGGGCGGGGCTCTCGCGGTGGACCGCGCGCGCTTCTCGAGGCTCGTCGGCGCCGCCCTTGAGGAGAGCCCCCTCATCGAGCTGCGTCGCCAGGAGCTGACGTCCGTGCCGGAGGGGCCCTGCGTCATCGCCGCGGGCCCCCTGTGCTCCCCGGCCCTGTTCGAGGACCTGCGCGCCCGTCTCGGCTCGTCCTCCCTGTCCTTCTATGACGCCGCCGCGCCCATCGTCGACGCCGAGACGCTCGATTGCTCGGTGGTCTTCGAGCAGTCCCGCTACGGGGGGGAGGGCGGCGACTATCTCAACTGCCCGCTGACCCGAGAGGAGTACGACGCCTTCCTTGACGAGCTCGTCTCGGCGCGGCGGACCATTCTCAGGGACTTTGAGCGCTCCGAGCTCTTCTGCGCCTGTCAGCCGGTGGAGGAGGTGGCTCGCACGGGACGCGACGCCCTGCGCTTTGGCGCCTTGAAGCCGGTCGGGCTCACCGACCCGCGGACGGGGCGCCGTCCCTGGGCCGTGGTGCAGCTGAGGGCCGAGAACGCCGCGCGCAGCGCCTACAACATCGTGGGCTTCCAGACCAACCTCACCTGGGGCGAGCAGGCGCGCGTGTTCCGGATGATTCCGGGGCTCGCGGGCGCGGAGTTCTTCCGCTTCGGCGTCATGCACCGCAACTCCTTCGTCGACGCCCCCCGCGCCTTGGACGAGAGCTTTGCCATACCGGGCACCAGCTGTCGGCTGGCGGGCCAGATCTGCGGCACCGAGGGGTATACCGAGGCGCTTGCCTCAGGTCTGCTCGCGGCCCTCAACACGGTTGCCGACCTGCACGGGATCGCCCGCGTCAGCCTTCCGGTCACGGGGGCGCTCGGCTCCTTGGTGGCCTGGGCGACCAACCCCGCCACGACGGACTATCAGCCCATGCACGTGAACTTCGGGCTGGTGCCCCCGCTCGCGGGCCCGCGCAAAAAAAAGCGCGAGCGCTATCAAGCCTACGCCGACCGCGCGACGGAGGACCTTGCCCGCTACCTGGCGAGCCGCCCGGAGCTCTTCGAGGTGTCCCATGCCTAGCGCCCGCCGCCACGCGGCCGCCGGCGACCTTTCCGAGCCTGTCGCCGGCCCCCAGGACGCCCGCCTCAGAGAGGACGAGGAGCGCTTCCTTGAGCACCTTCGCGTGGCGCGCGGCCTCTCGCCTCACACGATACGGGCCTACCGGTCCGACCTTGACGCCTATCGCTCATGGGTGGCGCGCCACGGCAGGGACGCGCGCGAGGTCTCCCATCGCGACCTGCGCGGCTTCTTGGGGGAGCTTTCGCGGGCGCACTACGCCACGACGACCATCGACCGTCGGCTCTCCGCCGTGCGCAGCTTCTATCGATGGCTCGCTCGCGAGGGGATCTGCGACAAGGTCGCCGCCGACGCGATCGCAAGCCCCAAGGCCGCCCGCTCGCTGCCTCGCACGATCGACGACGCGGACGTGAGCCGCCTTTTGGACGCCTGCGAGCAGGACGTCGCGGGACGCCGTGACGCCCTGCTCATCGAGCTGCTCTACGCCACGGGCGCGCGCATCTCCGAGGTCGCCCGGCTCACGGTGGGAAGCGTTGACGTCGCGCGCGGGCAGGTGCGACTGTTTGGCAAGGGCTCCAAGGAGCGCATCGTGCCGCTCTACCGCGGAATCGTCGAGCGGCTCTGCTCGTACGTGCGCGGCCCTCGCGCGGAGCTCGCGTCCCGGGCGCGCGGGGACAGGACCGAGGCCCTGTTCGTCTCGACCAGGGGTAACGCCATGAGCGCCGACGCGCTGAGGGCGGCCTTCGAGCGTCGGGTCAGCCTCGCGGGGCTCTCGGACGAGGTGACGCCGCACACGCTTCGTCACAGCTATGCGACCGAACTGCTCGCCGGCGGTGCCGACCTGCGCAGCGTCCAGGAGCTGCTGGGTCACGCAAGCCTCTCGACGACGCAGATCTACACGCACCTGTCGGCCGAGCGCCTGAAGGAGGCCGCGCGTCAGGCGCACCCGCGCGCCGAGTGACGACGCGCCGCCGCCCTTCCTCGTTCACTAACTGTGGATGAACGAGCATACGGCGTCGTTCTTGGTGGCGCGGACGTGGCGCGCCTGCTACAATCAAGAGCTGCCGTGCGACCGCACGGCGTCAATTCGCACGCGTGGCTACTCGAACCCCCTGGTGCCCAGGCCTCTTGCCAAGGCGTGGGTGGGGCTTTGGGACTGACACCACGCGGAGGCCCAACCAACGGAGGTTAGAACATGGCTGTCAAAATCAACATCCGCACCCTGCTCGAGGCCGGCTGCCACTACGGTCACCAGACCCGTCGCTGGAACCCCAAGATGAGGGAGTACATCTTCGGCGAGCGCAACGGCATCTACATCCTCGACCTCAAGAAGACCGTCCTCGGTGCCGACAGGGCCTACAGCTTCCTCAAGGAGACCGCCGCCAAGGGCGGGCGCGTGCTGTTCGTGGGCACCAAGAAGCAGGCCCAGGAGCCCGTCGCCGCCCAGGCCGAGCGCGCGGGCATGCCCTACATCAACCAGCGCTGGCTCGGCGGCATGCTCACCAACTTCGTGACCATGCGCTCCCGCATCGACCGCATGGAGGAGCTCGAGGCCATGGTGGAGGACGGCCGCATGGCGCTTCGCGGCAAGAAGGAGCAGGCCGTGCTCACCAAGGAGCTTGAGAAGCTCCAGCGCAACCTCGGCGGCGTCCGCGACATGAAGAGCCTGCCCCAGGCCCTCTTCGTCATCGACTCCAAGCGCGAGGAGATCGCGATTCGCGAGGCCAACCGCCTGCACATCCCCGTCGTCGCCCTGCTGGACACCAACTCCGACCCCGACGTCGTCGACTACGGCATCCCCGCGAACGATGACGCCATCCGCTCGGTGAACCTCATGTGCGAGCTCGTCGCCGACGCCGTCCTCGCGGGCTCCGGCAAGGAGCAGATCAGCGTCGAGGAGATGGAGGCCGGCCAGACCACGCCTGCCGTCGAGACGACCCCCGCTCCCGAGCCCGCCGCCGCGCCCGAGGGCGCGCCCGACGCCGGCAAGGCCGAGTAGCTCGAGCCCAGACACATCAGCTCTCAGGACCCAAGAAGGAGACACACCATGGCCAACGTTACCGCCGCAATGGTCAAGCAGCTGCGCGAGATGACCGACTCGCCCATGATGGAGTGCAAGAAGGCCCTCGTCGAGGCCGACGGGGACATCGAGAAGGCCGTTGACGTGCTGCGCAAGATGGGCGTCGCCAAGGCCGTCAAGCGCGCCGGCCGCGACACCAACGAGGGCACCATCGCCACGCACATCTCCGAGGACGGTAAGGTGGGCGCGATTCTCGAGCTCACCTGCGAGACCGACTTCGTGGGCACGAACCCCAAGTTCACCGACTTTGCCGCCGAGCTCGCCAAGGTCGTCGCGCAGAACGACCCTGCGGACGTCGAGGCGCTCAAGGCCTGCGCCATGGGAGACGCGACCGTGGCCGACGAGCTCACCGAGATGATTCACGTCATCGGCGAGAACATGAAGATCGCCCGCTTCCGCCGCGTGAGCGTCGAGGACGGCGCCCTCTCCTCCTACGTGCACCTGGGCGGCAAGCTTGCCGACCTCGCCTGGTTCTCGCTCACCAAGGCCGAGACGGCGCAGAGCGACGCGTTCAAGGTCTTCGCGCATGACGTCGCCATGCAGGTCGCCGCCGCCGCGCCCGTGGCTGCCAGGCGCGAGGACGTGCCCGCCGAGACCGTGGAGCACGAGAAGTCCATCTACATGGCCCAGGCCGCCGAGTCCGGCAAGCCCGCGTTCATCCAGGAGAAGATGGCCGTCGGCAAGCTCGAGAAGTTCTACAAGGAGATCGTCCTCACCGAGCAGGAGTTCATCAAGGACTCCTCGATGACCATCGCCGATTACGCCGCCAAGGTCGGCAAGGAGCTCGGCGACACCGTCAAGGTGGAGGGCTTCGTCCGCTTCGCCTTCGGGGAGTAGGTCTCGGGGCCTGCGGATGCTGCGCCTGCCAGGCCCGCACCACACGGTGCGGGCCTTTTTTGGGCCGCGCGGTCGTCGCGCACGAGGCGGACGGCATGCCTTTGCGGGCGCGTCCGCGTCGCGGGGGAGGGGGGAGTCTGCGGGCTCTGGTAGAATTGACGGGGCCAGGCTGCTGCCGGGCCACGTGACGGGCTCGCGTCTGGAGGTCAATGGTGACTACGTACAAGTACAAGCGCGTCTTGCTCAAGCTGTCCGGCGAGGCGCTCATGGGCGACAAGGACTTCGGGATCGACCCCTGCGTCCCCCAGAAGATCGCCGACGACATCAAGCCCGCCTATGACAACGGCGTGCAGATAGCCGTCGTCGTGGGCGGCGGCAACATCTTTCGAGGCCTCTCCGGCGCCGCCGCCGGCATGGATCGCGCCCAGGGCGACAACATGGGCATGCTTGCGACGGTCATCAACTCCCTCGCGCTGCAGGACTGCTTCGAGCGCAATGGCATGCAGTGCCGCGTCATGAGCGCCATCGAGATGCACCAGGTGTCCGAGACCTACATTCGGCGCCGTGCGATTCGCCACCTCGAGAAGGGTCGCATCACCATCTTCGCGGCGGGCACCGGCAATCCCTACTTCACCACCGACACGGCGGCGGCCCTCAGGGCCTGCGAGATCGGTGCGGAGGTGCTCATGAAGGCGACGCAGGTGGACGGCATCTACGACGCCGACCCCCGCACGAACGAGGATGCCACCAAGTACGATACCATCAGCTACACGGAGGTCCTCCTCAAGGGTCTGCAGGTCATGGACTCCACGGCCACGGCGCTCTGCCATGACAACCACATGCCCATCATGGTGTTCAACCTTGATGGCACCGACATATTCGAGCGCGCCCTCAAGGGCGAATCCGTGGGAACGACCGTCGTTGACGAATAGGAGACAGCTATGAGCGAGTACACCGACTCGGCCAAGAGGCACATGGAGAAGTGCGTTGACGCCCTGGGCCACAACTTCTCGAAGGTACGCACGGGGCGCGCCAACCCCCATGTCCTCGATGACATCCGGGTTGACTACTACGGTCAGTCAACCCCGGTCAACCAGCTCGCGGGCATCAAGTCCGAGGCGTCCCTGCTCATCGTCGAGCCCTGGGACAAGAGCTCCCTCAAGGCCGTCGAGAAGGCCATCGCCTCCTCGGACCTTGGCATCACGCCCAGCAACGACGGCGTGAGCATTCGTCTGCCCTTCCCCAAGCCCACCGAGGAGCGCCGCCGCGAGCTTGCCAAGGAGTGCAGCAAGTACGCCGAGGAGGCGAAGATTTCCGTGCGCAACGCCCGTCGCGACGCCAACAGCCTTGCCGAGCGCGCCGAGAAGGCGGGCGACCTCTCCGAGGACGACGTCAGTCGCGAGAAGAAGTCCATCCAGAAGCTCACGGATGGCTTCATCGAGCGGATCGACGCCATGCTCAAGGCGAAGACCGCCGAGGTCATGGAGATATAGGTGGAGTTTGACCTCGACAAGCTGCGCGCGCACTATGCCGACGCCCGGAAGGACGTCTCCCTGGCCGACGTCGACCTCTCGCGCCTGCCCTCCCACGTCTCGATCAT
This sequence comes from Olsenella massiliensis, assembly GCF_001457795.1. Taxonomy (GTDB): domain Bacteria; phylum Actinomycetota; class Coriobacteriia; order Coriobacteriales; family Atopobiaceae; genus Olsenella_F; species Olsenella_F massiliensis. The sequence continues at coordinate 202,263 of NZ_LN898210.1, forward strand.
CATGGACGGCAACGGCCGCTGGGCCCAGGCCCGGGGCCTCGACCGCTCCCGAGGCCACGTCGCCGGCGTGGACGCGCTGCGCGAGACGGTCACGACGAGCGTGCGTCTGGGGCTGGACGTGCTGTCGGCCTACGCCTTCTCCACTGAGAACTGGCGTCGTCCCCAGCGCGAGGTTGACCTGCTCATGCACCTGTTCGCCACCACGCTCGTCAAGGAGCTCCCCCTCTTTCGCCAGGAGAACGTGAGGCTGCGCTTCCTGGGCGACCTCGATGCCCTGCCCCGCAAGACCCACGACGTCTTCATGCGCGGCCTGGACGAGACGGCCGGCAACACCGGCATGACCTTCGCGCTGGCGGTCAACTACGGCTCGCGCGCCGAGATCGCCCGTGCCGCCCGCCTTGTCGCCCTCGACGTCGTCGAGGGGCGCTCGCGCGTCGAGGACGTCGACGAGGAGACGCTGGGACGGCACCTCTACACGGCGGGGCTTGCTGACCCTGACCTGCTCATTCGCACCTCCGGCGAGCTGAGGCTCTCCAACTACCTGCTGTGGCAGCTGGCATACACGGAGCTGTACGTGTCACGCGTGTTGTGGCCCGACTTCGATCGCTGGGAGCTGCTTCGCGCCATCCGGGACTTTCAGTCCCGCGACCGCCGCTTTGGGGGTGTCCACTCGTCGTGAGCGACGCATCTGGCACAGAGGGCCGCAGGACGGAGGCGCGGCGCACGCGCGGCCTTGACGCGGGCATAGACCTGCTCGAGCGCATCCGCCTGAGGCGGGAGCCCCGGCGCGACCGCGGCGACCTGCGTTCCCAGAAGGTCCGTGCGCGCACCGAGAGGGTCCTCACTCGCGTGCTCACCGGCGCCATCTACGCCCTCACGACCCTGGTGGCCATCCTCTTGGGGAGCCTTCCCACGGCAGTCGTCGTCTGCTCCATGTCCTGGCTCTGCTGCTCCGAGTTCTACAAGCTCACGCGCCTCTCGGGCCGCATGCCCAACGAGGTGGTCGGCCTGGCCGCCGCCGTCGTCTTTCCCCTGATGCCCCTCACGGGACGTCTCGTGGGGTCGCTCGTGGCGCTGTTCGTGTTCATAGCCCTTGTGGCGGGCTGGTACGTGGTGACGCCGCGGGCCAACGTCTCGGACGTCGCGATCACGTTCTTCGGCCCCGTCTACACCTCGCTGACCCTCTCGTGCATCGTGATCATCCGCATGTGCGACGGCGGCGTCAACGGGCAGCTGCTCACCTTTGGCGTCATGGGGTCGGTGTGGCTCAACGACTCGCTCGCGTACTTTGCGGGCTCGCGCTTCGGCAAGCATAAGCTCGCCCCGCGCATCTCGCCCAACAAGAGCGTCGAGGGGCTCGTCGCGGGCCTGCTCGGCAGCGTCCTCGTCTGGATCCTCATGTGGCTGCTGGGCGTGCGCGGCCTCACCCTGGGCCTCGCCGTGGCGGGCGGTCTACTCGTGGGCGTCTTCGCCGTCGTGGGCGACCTCTTTGAGTCGCGCATCAAGCGCGGCGTCGGCGTCAAGGACTCCGGCACCATCATGCCGGGCCACGGCGGCCTTCTCGACCGCTCGGACTCCATGCTCTTTGGTGCCACCGTGGCGTTTTTGCTTCTCTATCTAGGAGGTATGCTGTGAGCATCCTCGACGAGCCGCCCGTCCCTTGCGGCGGGCGTCCGCGCCCTCTTCGTCTTGCCATCCTGGGCGCCTCGGGCTCCATCGGCACGCAGGCTCTGGACGTCTGCCGCCGTCATCGTGACCGCCTTGAGGTCTACGGCCTGTCCGTCAACGGCTCCGTCGCCGCGGCGGTGCGCGCCGCGCGGGAGTTTGGCGCTCGCCGCGTCGTCATCACCGACGAGGCGCATCGCGATGACGCCGCCCTTTCTGACCTGCCTGCGGGCTGCCGCGTCGACGTGGGTGCCGCCGCGCTCGAGGACCTCGCGCGCGACGCCGAGGTGGACTGCGTGCTCAACGCCGTGACGGGCTTTGCCGGCATCGGCGCCGGCTTCGAGGCGCTCAAGGCGGGCAAGATCCTGACCTACGCCAACAAGGAGTCCCTCGTCGTGGGGGGCGACCTCCTCATGCCGCTTGCGCGTCCGGGACGCTTTCGTCCCATCGACTCCGAGCACAGCGCCATCTTCCAGTGCCTCGTGGGGGAGCGCCACGAGCGGATTCACGCCCTGTGGCTCACCTGCTCGGGCGGTCCCTTCTTCGGTCGCAGTCGCGAGGAGCTCGCGCGCGTCACGGCTGCCGAGGCGCTCAGGCACCCCACCTGGTCCATGGGTCCCAAGATCACGATCGACTCGGCGACGCTCATGAACAAGGGGCTCGAGGTGCTCGAGGCGCACCAGCTCTTTGACGTGTCGGTCGACCAGGTGCGGGTCCTCGTCCACCGCGAGAGTCGCGTCCACTCGATGGTCGAGTTCTCCGACGGGGTCGTGAAGGTGCAGCTCGGCCCCTCGGACATGCGCACGCCCATCCAATACGCCCTGAGCTACCCGGAGCGCTGGGACTGTCCCCAGGAGCGCGTGGACTACTGCGCCATCGGGAGCCTGAGCTTTGACGCCCCCGACGAGGAGGCGTTCGGCTGCCTGGCGCTCGCCCGCGAGGCGGGGCGCGTCGGCGGCACGCTTCCCTGCGCCATGAACGCGGCCAACGAGGTCGCCAACGCGCGCTTCCGGAACGGGGTCTGCGGCTTCTTGGACATCGAGGCCTGCGTGAGCGCCGTCATGAACGCCACGGACGTCGAGCGGGTCGAGTCCCTCGGCCAGCTTCGTGACGTGGATGGTCGGGCCCGTCGGCAGGCCGAGGCCTTCCTGGGGTCGCTGTGCTGACGGCCGCCTGCGCAGGCGCGCTTTCGGCGGCGTTCTGGGGCGTGCTCGTCCTCTCCCTGCTCGTCTTCGTGCACGAGGGGGGTCACTACCTCATGGCGCGCGCCTGCGGCATGCGCGTGACGGAGTTCTTCCTGGGCATGCCCTGCAGGCTCAAGCTGTCGTGGAAGTCGCGGCGACGGGGCACGGAGTTTGGCGTGACGCCCCTGCTTCTGGGGGGCTACACGCGCATCTGCGGCATGGGGGGCGTCCAGGACGAGCTGCTGGGCGCCTGCTTCGAGCTGGTCCAGCGCCAGGGGCGCGTGAGCCTGCCCCAGGTGGCCCAGACCCTGGGCGTCGACGAGGGACGTGCCTACGACCTGCTCGTCACCCTGTGCGACTGGGCGGCCATCAGGCAGCGGCCCGCCGCGACGGGCGACGACGCGCGCTTCGAGACCCTCGCGCGCGACGGGCGCTTTTTGACCGAGTACGATCGCGGCTGCGACTTCGCCCTGCCCGGATGCACCGACGCGGGCGCGCCGCGCCCCCTGGACGGGGACGTCGCCTCCGCCCTCGACAGGGAGCGCTCGTTCACCTACCTGGGAAAGGGCTTCGTCCGCCGCACGCTCACCCTTCTGGCCGGCCCCCTCGTCAACCTGCTTTTCGCATTCGTGGTCATGACGGCGGGACTCTGCCTCGTGGGGACCGACGTTGCCTCCGGCAGCAACGTCGTCGGGTCCGTGGGCGACGGCAGCCTCGCCCAGGCGGCGGGGCTTCAGGCGGGCGACGCCGTCGTCTCCGTCGATGGCCGACCGGTGAGCGACTGGGCCGGCGTCGCGCAAGCCCTGTCGGGGGTGCTGGGGGAGGGGCGCGACTTCTCCCTTGACGTCATGCGCGCGGGCGAGACCATCACGCTTTCCGTCGACGTCCCCGACGGCCAGGACGTCCAGGCCATCGGCATCAGGCCCACCACCCGCAAGGTCAGGATGGGCCTCGTCGAGGCCTCCCGTGTCACCCTGTCCTACGGCGCCTCGGTGGCGGGCTTTGCCGTTCGGCTCATCATGCCGCAGCACACGCTTGAGACGATCCAGGGCACCTCGTCGGTGGTGGGCATCTCGGCCATGGCGAGCGAGGCGGCCTCTGCGGGCGCCTACCCGCTGATCCTCTTCATGGCGCTCGTCTCCATGTCGCTGGGCGTCATGAACCTGCTGCCCATCCCGCCGCTGGACGGGGGCAAGGTCATCATCGAGCTGATTCAGCTCGTCCTGCGCCGCCCCCTTTCGCTCAGGGTCCAGACGGCCGTGAGCTACGTGGGGCTCGCCCTCTTCGTCCTCATCTTCGTCATCGCCTTGAGGAACGACGTCTTGCATCTCATGCTCGGATAGGAGGACCCATGAACCTTCCGAAGGGGCGACGGTTTCCCCATCCGCCGACGGAAGACGCCCGCCGTGCCACGCACCAGGTTCGCGTGGGATCCGTCGCCGTGGGCGCAGGAGCGCCCATCTCGGTGCAGTCCATGTGCACCACCAAGACGGACGACGTTTCCGCGACGCTGTCGCAGATCGCCCTGCTCGCGCGGGAGGGCTGCGAGATCGTCCGCGTGGCCGTCCCGAACGCCCGCTCCCTCGACGGGTTTGCGGCCGTCTGCGAGGCGAGTCCGCTGCCCGTGGTGGCCGACATCCACTTTGATTACCGTCTGGCGGTCGAGGCCGCACGGCGCGGCGCCGCGGCGCTGCGCATCAACCCCGGCAACATCGGCTCCCTCGATCGAGTGGACGCGGTCATCGACGCGGCGGGGGAGGCGCACATCCCCATTCGCATCGGGGTCAACGCGGGCTCGCTCGACCCTGCGGTGGACGGGCGGGATGACCTCACCCTGTCCGAGAAGCTCGTTTACTCCGCGGCATCCTTCGTGAGGCACGTGGAGGGGCGGGGCTTTCATGACGTCGTGCTCAGCGCCAAGGCGCACTCCGTCCCGGTGACGCTCGCCACCTACCGCGCCCTCTCGCGCGAGCTGCCCCACGTGCCCCTGCACGTGGGCGTGACCGAGGCGGGCGGCCTGCGCCAGGGCACCGTCAAGAACTGCGTTGCCGTGGGCGTCCTGCTCGAGGAGGGCATCGGCGACACGATGCGCCTCTCGCTGACGGCCGATCCCGTCGAGGAGGTCCGCGTCGCCTGGGACCTCCTGGGCGCCCTGGGCCTCAGGCGCCTGCATCCCGAGCTTGTCAGCTGCCCCACCTGCGGACGCTGCCAGGTGGACCTCATCGGGATCGCCGACGAGGTCCAGCGGCGCCTCCAGGAGGTTGACGCGCCGCTCTCCGTCGCCGTGATGGGCTGCGTCGTCAACGGGCCCGGCGAGGCGCGCGACGCCGACCTGGGCATTGCCTGCGGCCTGGGGCAGGGCGTGCTCTTCGAGAACGGTCGGCGCGTCAGGAACGTTCCCGAGGAGCGCATCGTGGACGAGCTCATGAACGAGGTGGCCAAGAGGGTCGCCGGCACGTCCTAGCGCGAAGCCGGACCCGGTGATGTACCATGGCAGCCGGTCGCAGGGGCCTGACCTTGCATGCCGGCGAGGAAGATGACGTGAAAGGACGAGCGTTGAGAAGCTACATGAGGATGTCAAGGCTGTACGGCCCCACCCTGAAGGAGGACCCCGCAGAGGCGGAGCTCGCGAGCCATCGGCTCCTGCTGAGGGCCGGCTTCATCCGCAAGGGCGCGTCGGGCCTCTACAGCTACCTGCCCCTCGCGTGGCGCTCGATCATGAAGATCGAGGCCATCATCCGCGACGAGATGGACGGCATCGGCGCGCAGGAGATGCAGGTGCCCATCCTCACGGATGCCGAGCTCTGGCACCAGAGCGGCCGCTGGGACGCCTACGGGCCCGAGCTCATGCGCATCACCGACCGCCACGACCGCCAGTTCGCCCTGGGGCCCACCCACGAGGAGTCGTTCACCGACCTCGTCCGCAACGAGCTCAAGAGCTACAAGCAGCTGCCCGTCACGCTCTATCAGATTCAGGACAAGTTCCGCGACGAGCTGCGGCCCCGCTTTGGCCTCATGCGCGGCCGCGAGTTCATCATGAAGGACGCCTACTCCTTCAGCGCGACGCAGGAGTCGCTCCAGGAGTGCTACGACCAGGAGAAGGAGGCCTACGCCCGCATCTGCGAGCGCTGCGGCCTCAGGGCACTTCCCGTCGTGGCCGACTCCGGCCAGATCGGCGGCGACACCTCCGTCGAGTTCATGGCGCTGGCCGAGGCCGGCGAGGCCGAGCTCGTCTACTGCGACGCCTGCGGCTTCGCGGCCGACACCGAGGCCGCGACGGCGCCGGTCAGGCTCGTGGAGGGCGAGGAGGGCTCGCTCGAGGTCGTCTCGACGCCCGGCTGCTCCACCATCGCCCAGCTCGCGGACTTCCTCGGCGTGGACGAGGCCGCGACGCGCAAGGCGCTCGCGCTCGTGGACGGCGAGGGAGCGCCCGTCGTCGTGTTCGTTCCCGGCGACCATGACATGAACGACGTCAAGGCGCGGCACGCCTTCGGCGACTATCACCTGATGAGCGACGAGGAGCTCGCCCAGGCCGGGCTCTGCAAGGGCTTCATCGGCCCCATCGGGCTTCCCGAGGGCGTGCGCGCCTGCTTCGACGTCTCGCTCAAGGGCTCCCAGTGGTGGTGCGCGGGAGCCAACGAGGAGGGTCGCCACATGGTCCACGCCCTCGTGGGCCGTGACATTGACATTCCCGACGACGCCTGGGTTGACGTCCTTGCGGTGAGGGAGGGCGACCTCTGCCCGCACTGCGGCTCGCCGCTTGCGAGCGCCCGCGGCATCGAGGTCAGCCAGGTGTTCCAGCTGGGCACCAAGTACTCCGAGGCCATGGGGGCGACCTTCGCCGACGAGGACGGCAGGGAGCGGCCCTTCCTCATGGGCTGCTACGGCATCGGCGTCTCGCGCATGCTCGCCGCCGTGGTCGAGCAGCATCACGACGAGGATGGCATCGCCTGGCCCGTTCCCGTGGCACCCTTTGAGGTCGAGGTCATCGCCCTTGACGTCAAGGACGACCTCGTCTGGCCGGCGGCGCAGGCCCTCGCCGCCGCGCTCGCGGAACGTGGCCTCGACGTGCTGCTCGACGACCGCAGGGAGCGCCCGGGCGTCAAGTTCAACGACGCCGACCTGATGGGCGTTCCCTTCCAGCTCGTCTGCGGCAAGCGAGGGATCAAGGCCGGCATGGCCGAGCTCAAGGTGCGCGCCACGGGCGAGCGCAGCGACGTGGCGCTCGACGAGGCTGCAAAGCTCGTGGCGTCAAGGGTCGCGGCGCTGAGAGGCTAGGGGAGAGCCAGGGAGCCTTCGGGGGGCCAGAGGCTAGGGGAGAGCCAGGGAGCCTCCAGAGACTAGGGGAGAGCCAGGGAGCCTTCGGGGAGCCGTCGGGGGCTCGTTTCAGGCCCGTCCCACCAGGGCCCTTCCTCACGCTCGCTCGAGGCGTCTCTTGACGACGAGGGCGGACAGGCAGACGGCCAGGCAGAGCACGGCCCCCATGGCGATGGCGCCCAGCGCCAGGACGTCGGCGGCGCCCACGGTCGCGACGGCGGTCGAGAGGTTCGCCAGCTCGACGGCGCACCCCACGCCCGAAGCACGGCTGATGAGGCGGGCGTTGGAGGGGACGTTGGCCAGCCTCGCCAGGCGCAGGTTGATGACGAGCAGCACGACGCCCCCCATGAGGACCAGACCTCCCTTGACGGGATGCTGTCCCTGGGCGAGCAGCACCGCGCCGAAGACGGCGGCTGCGGCGCCGGCCGCGAGGGCGACGAGGGTCAGGATCTTCACACGCTTGGCGTCTGAGGGCATGGCTACTCCCTTTCATGTCGGCTCACGTGGGTAGTCTACCTCACGGGCGTATGACGCGCGTGGCGAGGCGTTTGCGACGACGGCCGTCAGGAGCCTCGTGTCGCGGGCATCCCGCGATTGCGGGCTCGCCCGACACGCGGGTCCTCTCGACAGGAGGAGTCCTCTCGACAGAAGGGGTCCTCTCGACATGTGCAGAACTGATAATTTCTCCTTGGGTCCCGACGCCGCTTCTGGTACCATAGCTAGCGCGCTAGGGCGATTGGCTCAGGGGTAGAGCACTTCCTTCACACGGAAGGGGTCGCTGGTTCAAATCCAGCATCGCCCACCATGACATGACGAGGGCCAGGTTGGGTGACCTGGCCCTTTTTTCATGAGCACGCACCGTCCGGCCTTATCGCTCAAGAGTTGACTCTCGCTCGATCACTTTATGCGGAATGACAATTTCATGACAAGGGAGCTCAATGCCTTCCAGCATGTCGGACATTGCCTCCACACAGCTCATGGCAAGTTGATTCGTGTTCCTGCTGATGGTGGAGATGGCGGGATGGCTGATCTGAGAGTAGAGCGAATCATCGATTCCCATGACTTTGACGTCGTGACCCACCTTCAGTCCATGATCGCGAACGGCCTCCAGAGCGCCCAAGGCAAGGCGATCACCAATGGCTGCAATGCCGTCAATGGCCAGTCCCGACGAAAGCGCCTTCGAGACGCGCTCATAGGAATCCCTGCGACTGGATTTGAGGTGAGGACCGGAAAGAAGGAGCTGCGGGTTAAAATGCAGACCGTTTTTTTGGAGAGCGTCCCTGAATACATTGTATAGGGAGCCTCCCTGAGAGAAGCTGTCGTCCGTGTTGATGACGGAAAGGGCAATTCGCGTGCATCCTCGGTCTGCGAGTACGCGCACTTGGTCGCGAATCATCGCGCCTATGTCATTCACGGCCAGGAAGTACTGGTCCGGCCTGGACGGCCCCGTATAGTCCAACAGGGCGCAGGGTTTGTCAGCGATGATTGAGAAGTCCTCCTCACCGGTATAGCCAACGAGAAAATAGCCATCAATGCCACGCTGGTAGAGGTTTTGCAGGTATTCGTTGACGACCGAGGAGCGATAGGACGAGTTTGCGATATACGAGGCATATCCTTTGAGATACATGCCTCTCTCGATGTGAAGGACGATGTTTGAGAAAAAATCATTGCACACGTCGGGCGTGATGATCGCAACCGTCTTCGTGCTTGCGACACGCAGACTGCGTGCCGTCAGGTTGGGGGCGTATCCAAGGTCATTCGCTGCCTTGAGGACACTTCTCTTAGTACGTTGCGAAAACCTGCCTCGGTCGTTGAGGACGTTCGAGACGGTCGCTGCGCTTACGCCACAGACCTTCGCAATGTCATAAATAGAGACGGACACGGACGTTCCTCTCGATAGGAAGAGAATAATAGCTTAATGATACAATGATACATCGATTAACCACTCGCGGACATTTTTATGCCGTTCATGGTCGAAATCTTAATTGGGTAAGTTCGTAACTGGTTAGTCGATTAATCTGTAGATAAACCGATTAAGCATCATGGTTTTACGGGACTCCCTCGTATTACTGGTGATTAATCGAAATATCAATTACGTGTGAGGAGGTTACCCATGAAGAAGATCGTTCTACTTTGCTCCGCCGGCATGTCAACAAGTCTTCTGGTCACCCGTATCAGGGAGGCCGCGCGCAGCCAGGCCTACGATGCTCAGGTTGACGCTTATCCGCTTTCCCAAGCCGAGAAGGCCGCCGCCCATGCCGACGTCGTCCTCATCGGCCCCCAGGTTCGCTTCCAGCTGGACGACCTCAAGAAGCGCCTCTCATGTCCCGTGGACGTCATTGACATGATGGCGTACGGCACGATGGATGGTGCAAAAACGCTGGCCCAAGCCCAGAAAGTCATGGGGGAGTAGTCATGGCGGGAGAGGCCCAGGCGCAGATGCAAGACGAGGAAATGCTCTCTTTTAAAATAATCGCGGCGGTCGGATCTGCGCGCAGCTGCTACATCGAGGCCATCCATGCCGCTCGCGACGGTGACTTCGTGCGCGCCGCAGAAAGCATCGAGCAGGGTAGGAAGGAGTTCCTTGCGGGACATGCTGTTCACAGTACCCTGCTTCAGCGCATGGCCTCCGGCGTCGACGTGAACATGAACATGCTTCTCACTCACGCGGAGGACCAGCTCATGAGCGCCGAGGGGTTTGGGATTCTTGCCGAGGAGTTCGTGAGCGTGTACCAAAGGATATATGAAAAGCAGGCCTAGCCACCAGAAGCTAAACCCCTACAACGACTTCTCGCCTCTATCTCTATAGAAGGAAGGCACACATGCATACAGAGGAAAAGCGCACGCTCGTTGATGCGGTCATGGACAAGATCACGCTTCTCGCCGGCCCCCTGACCACGTTCTCGAACCTGCCCGCCATTGCCGCCATCCAAGACGGCCTCATCGGCGTCATGCCGCTGATTCTGATCGGTTCTATCTTCCTGGTGATTTCGCTCCTTGGCACAGACGCCATTGGAGGGGTCATCCTGATTCCCTTCCTTGCTCCCTTCGTCGAGAAAATCCAGGTCATCAATGCGCTGACCATGGGATTCCTAGGCATCTACGCCGCCGTCACCATTCCCGCCTCCTATGCAGAGAGGCAGGGACTCGATGTCAAGACTTGCTCAGTCCTGGGGCTTGCTACCTTTTTCATGTTCACTCTCGACGGCGTGAGCAAGGACGGCACGATAGCGACAACGGCGTTCTCGGCAACGGGCCTCTTTGCCGTCATCGTTTCCTCTGTCATTGCCGTTTGGATCTTTCAGATCTTTACCAAGAGGAACATCACGATAACAATGCCCGATGGCGTCCCTGCGGCCGTGGGCACCGCCTTCACGTCCCTCATTCCCTTTACGGCCGTGTTTGTGATTTGCTGGGTCATCCGCACGCTTTTGGACTTTGACTTCGTCCAGTTCCTCACGACGTTCCTCACGCCGCTCGTGGGAGCTGCGGACAACATAGGAATGTACGTCCTCGACCGTGGTGTAAGCGCGCTCCTATGGTCCTGTGGCCTCCACGGAGACAACATGTGGACCGTTCCCATCTTCGCACCCTTTGAGCTCATCTGGACCCAGGAGAACTCTGCAGCAATGGCGGCTGGAAGCTCCCTTCCACACATCTGGACCTACAGCGGCATCGACCGCATCTCCACCTGGCCTGCCCTCGTGTGGCCTCTCGTTCTTCTCATGATTCGTTCCAAGGTCAAGTACCTCAAGGCTCTGGGATGGGCCTGCCTGCCTGCCGCGCTCTGCACCATCGTCGAGCCCGTCATTTTTGGTTTGCCCGTCGCCCTCAACCCCTTCTTGCTCATTCCCTTCGTGGTCATTGCCGTCATCGTCGCCATCCTTACCTACGGCTTCTTCGCCCTGGGATTCTGCGCCAAATTCTTCGTCACCCTTCCTTGGGCGACCCCTCCCTTCCTGCTGGGGCCTCTCGGCACCGGCGACCTAAGGTCCCTCATCGTGGTCGTCGCCTCGTTTTTGATAGGGCTTGCCATCTATTTGCCCTTCTGGCGCATGTTCGAGAAAAGCTTGCTCAAGAAGCAGGAGGCTGACGAGGCGGACGCAAGCCCAGGGGCCGAGTCGTAGGAACTTCCGAGGCATGGGCTCTCGCTCGCCTGCCGATAAGCTCACAAGACAACCGTTCTATGCGCACACCGCATTAACTACTCGACATATCGAGAAAGGACTATCCATGGCAACGTTTTCGAATGATTTTCTGTGGGGCGGGGACATCTCTGCAACCCAGATCGAGGGTGGTTGGGACGAGGGCGGCAAGTCGCCCGTCGAGACGGATTACATGGTCGGCGTCACTCATGAGACTCCCTTCCGCTACGGCTTCTATCGCAATCCTGACGGGAGCGAGGGTACCATGCAGCTCTATTCGGGGAAGCTTCCCAAGGGCGCTCAGATGATCATCAAGGAGGGATACGACTACCCCAACCACAAGGCCTCCGACTTCTATCACCATTACAAGGAGGACCTTGCGCTTCTTGCCGAGATGGGGTTCACGGCGCTCAACCTCACGATGAGCTGGGCGCGAATCTTCCCTGGAGGCATCTCACAGGGCATCAACTCGGAGGGCGTGGAGTATTACCGCAGCGTGCTCAGCGAGTGCAAAAGGTTGGGCATGGAGCCAATCGTCACGCTCTACAAGTATGACATGCCCTTCTTTTATGTGAGTGAATGGGGGGGATGGTCAAATCGCAGGCTTATCGAGGAGTACGTCGAGTTTGCGCGCGTCTGCCTGACGGAGTTCAAGGGACTTTCCCACCATTGGATCACCTTCAACGAGCTTAACATCCTTAAGCTTACGATGGACACCCTTCCGGATGTCACCGCGGAGGATCGCCAGCGCTTCTTCGAGGAGGCCCACAACCAGCTCGTTGCCTCCGCTCGAGTCGTCAGGCTCGCCCACGCGATTGACCCTGACAACCTTGTGGGCTGCATGTGCGCGGGACTCTTTGGCTACGGCTACACCTGCGACCCCAACGATCAACTTAAGATGCAGAAGTACATGCAGGACGCCATGTTCTACTACGGAGACGTCATGGTTCGTGGTGCGTATCCCCGCTTTGCCCGTCGCGTTTGGGAGGAGAACGGCGTCAGCCTCAACGTCAGCGCCGAGGATGCGGCCGACCTCATGGCGGGTCGTGTGGACTTTCTGCCCTTCTCGTATTACAGCTCCACCTGTCTGACGACCCATGAGATTGACGCTTCCTTGGTAAGCGGCAACGCCAGCTTCAGCGGCGTGAAGAACCCCTATCTCGCATCAACCCCCTGGGGTTGGGAGATCGACCCTGTGGGCTTCAAGATTGCCCTGCATGTCCTTTCTGACCGCTATTACGACACGCCGCTTCTCGTTGTCGAAAATGGCATGGGAACTCTTGACAGGCTTGAGGATGATGGAAGCGTCCATGACCCCTATCGTATCGAGTATCTGCGAGAGCATATCCGCAACATGCGCGAGGCGGTTAAGGAGGGCGTCAACCTCATCGGATACACGATGTGGAGCTGCATAGACCTCATCTCTGCCGGTACGGGCGAGATGCGCAAGCGCTACGGGTTCATCTATGTTGATGCTGCCGACGATGGGTCTCCGCAGGGTAGCTACAAGCGCTATCGCAAGGATTCCTTCCACTGGTACAAGGGCGTCTGCGAGTCAAATGGCGAAGCGCTCGCCCAGGCAGCTCCCTAGACGGGAGTCGCGTCGTCGTATCGGACATTGGACCGAATGGGAAAGAGACCATGAACACCCCGCTTGCGCTTGTGCCCGCCCTCTCGTTCGGTGTCATCCCGGGCATCGTGACGAAATCGGGCGGACGCCCTTGCCAGCAGCTCATGGCGACGGCGGTCGGAATCGGGGGGCTTGCTGCCTCCGTTGCCCTCGTGCTACGGCCTGACATAGGTATCGTCGTCTTTGGCGCGGGCTTTGCCTCGGGACTCCTCTGGGCCGTCGGCACCGTGCTCCAGTATGAGACGTTCTCTCTGGTTGGTTCTGGAAGCGCATTCTCGCTGCAGGTAGGGGCCCAGCTCGTCCTCAGCGCGATTGCGGGGTTGACACTCTTCGGCGAATGGGCAACGTCCGTCTCGCGGGTCGTAGGCCTTGTCGCTCTCGCTCTGGTGATGGCCGGGGTCTCCCTTGCGGGCTGGCAGGGGAGAGGTGTCGCTGCTGCCGACCACGCCGACCACAGGCGTGCCGTTCTTCTCTCCCTCGCGGCGAGCGTCGCGTTTGTCTCCTACGCCATGATGCCCCGGCTGGTGGGCGCCACCGGCGCGGCGGCTCTCGTCCCGCAGGCCGTGGGGATTGCGCTCGGGGCCCTTTGTTTGAGTCTCGTTGACCGGGCGCTGCAGCGCAGGGCAGACGCGTCAGAGGCCCTCTTTGGCATCAATGTGATGCCCTGCGTGCTCGCGGGTGTCGTGTGGGCGGTTGGTGACATGGCCTTCGTCTATTCGAACCAGCTAAACGGCATCGCGGTTAGCTTCACGTTCTCCCAGCTTGCGGTTGCGGTGTCCACCGTTATCAGCATCGTGGTTCTACATGAGGCTGCTGATGTGGATAAACGAAGGAGGCTGATTGCTGGTGCCGTGCTCATCACCGTGGGCGCGTCCCTGGTTGGCGTGACAAAGCTCTAGGCGTACCCACGCGTTCGCATGATTTGACGCATTTCCATTTCTAGAAAGGAGGGGGACATGCTCCTCTGCCCCAGTATGATGTGCGCTGACTATGGTGCCCTCAAAGACGATGTGAGGGCACTTGATGAGGCGGGTGCGGACATCTTTCACTGTGACGTGATGGACGGCACCTTCGTGCCCAACATCACGATGGGCCTCATGGACGTGAGGGAGGTTCGCAAGGCGACGAAGAAGCCCGTTGACGTCCACCTCATGGTGGAAAATCCCCTTGCCAAGGTGGACCTCTTCCTCGACGCTGGTGCTGACATTGTCTACATCCACCCTGAGAGCGAACGCTATGTGGTGAAGACGCTCGCTCGCGTCAGAGAGCGTGACGCCGCCGCAGGCCTCGCCATCAACCCCGACACGTCGGTGGGATCGATTGAGGAACTACTCAACGTCGTTGATTATCTTATGGTCATGACGGTGAATCCCGGCTTTGCGGGCCAGAAGTTCATCGACTTCTCGAAGAGGAAGATTGAGCGTCTCGCGGACATGAAGGAAAAGTATGGCTACAAGCTCATGGTTGATGGCGCCTGCAGTCCCTCAGTCGTCCGGGAGCTCTCGTCTTGCGGTGCCGATGGCTTCGTGCTTGGTACGAGCGCGCTCTTTGGCAAGAGGATCGGCTATGCCGAGTGCCTCAGGAACCTTCGCGAGAGAAAGGACTATTGACATGCAGGTTGCCATTGGAAACGACCACGTGGCCGTGGAACTTAAGCGTATCATTAAAGAATATCTTGAAGAGAAGGGCATCAAGGTCGCCGACTTTGGGACAAACAGCCCAGAACGCTTTGACTACCCCCTCAGTGGATATAGAGTCGGTAAGGCGGTTGCCTTGGGGGAGGCAGACCTGGGCATTCTCATATGCGGGACGGGTGTGGGCATCAGCCTCGCGGCAAACAAGGTGAGGGGAATCAGGGCCGTCGTCTGTTCGGAACCTTACACGGCTCGTCTCTCGCGCCAGCACAACAACACGAACATTCTCGCCTTTGGTGCTCGGGTCGTGGGAAGCGAGCTTGCGAAGATGATTGTGGACGCGTGGCTTGACGCGGAGTTTGAGGGAGGGCGCCACCAGAAGCGCATTGACATGATCGCTGAAATTGCGGACACGCAGCGGCTTGCGGTGGCGGAGGACGACGAGTAGGCCCTTCATGGCGGGAGCGGCATCTTGCGTTATGGCGCGGTCCGTGCCCTTTTCGTCCGCCTGTCCCGGGTAATGCGGTACAATGCCCCTCGCACGGATGGTCAGGCCAGCGTGTTCGTCTGACTCCAGTGGGCCTATGGCGCAACGGTTAGCGCAGGGGACTCATAATCCCTGGGTTGCAGGTTCGAATCCTGCTGGGCCCACCACGACGTCTCACCCCGTCTCACGCTCGTGGGGCGGGGTTTTACATGCGCCGCTGACGTTACGACGGCACGTAAGAGCACGCGGCGGCGCAATACAGGGCGACGCGACGCAATATGACACGCTCATCTTGCCATTTGACGCACTTTTCGCTCATAATCGGCCACAAACTGTGTAAAAAGACAAGATGAGGGCGCTGCGGGGCGCCGTGGCGTGTCGCATCGTGCTGCGAGGTGCCATGGAGTGCTGCGTCGCGCTGCAGGATGCAACGGAGTGCGGCGTGGCGACGCACGGTGGGCTCCGCCGACATTTCCGCCTTGGCACGACGATTCCGAGAAAAAACTTCTCAAATTTTCCCTAGGCAGTCGCCAAAGTCTTTGCTATAGTAGCTAGCGCACCAACGCAACGGGGAATTAGCTCAGTTGGGAGAGCGCATGACTGGCAGTCATGAGGTCAGGGGTTCGAATCCCCTATTCTCCACCATGTAATTGCTGACCAGGGCTTTTGCCCTGGTTTTTTTATGCCGACCTGATTCGTACGCGAAAACGTCCCGTGTCGAGGCCGCGCCGCCAGCGACGAGGGCGTCCCTTGGCAAGGGCGCCCGTGCGCTCTGTGTGTGACGGCGCCTCGAGGCGACCGCCTCGCCCGCGGGCATACCGTATAATTCATGCGGAAGGTTGGGGGGCGCCCGTCAAGGCGCCCGGCGACGCTCAGGGGGTCGTGCTTGATCGCGCTCGCGGACAAGGTGTCAAAGTCGTTTGGCGGCCGGGTTCTGTACTCGGCCGTCAGCTTGCAGCTCAACGCTGGCGAGCGCTGGGGCCTCGTGGGACCCAACGGCGCCGGCAAGACGACGCTGCTCAAGATTCTGATGGGCCAGGAGACGGCCGACGAGGGCAGCGTGAGCTTTGCCAAGGACACCACCGTGGGCTATCTCGAGCAGGAGACGAGAATATCCGGGACCAAGAGCGCCCTTCAGGAGGTCATCGACTCCGCTCACGAGATTCGCGAGCTCGAGCGCCGCATCAAGGAGATGGAGCGCCAGATTGCCGCCACGGTCGGCGCGGACGAGCGCCTTCTCGAGCGCTACGGCGTCGCCCAGGACCGCTTCGAGCGCCTGGGAGGCTACGAGCTCGAGGCCAAGGCCCGCCAGATCCTGGGTGGGCTGGGCTTTCCGATCAAGGACTTCGACAAGCCGTCCGGGGACTTCTCCGGCGGCTGGCAGATGCGCATCGCCCTCTCGAAGCTGTTGCTCAAGCATCCCGACCTGCTGCTGCTTGACGAGCCCACCAACCATCTTGACCTTGAGTCCGTGGGCTGGCTCGAGCAGTTCCTCTCGGCGTATGACGGGGCGGTGCTCCTGGTGAGCCACGACCGCTCGTTCATGGACGCCTGCGTGAGCCACGTGGCGTCGCTCGAGAACAAGCGCCTTGTCACCTATGTGGGAAACTACTCCCTCTACCTGCGTCAGCGCGAAGACAACCTGGAGCAGCTTCGGGCAAAGCGCGCAGCCCAGGAGCGCGACCTCAACCACATGCAGGTGTTCGTGGACAAGTTTCGCTACAAGCCCACCAAGGCCCGGCAGGTCCAGGAGCGTCTGCGCCGCATCGAGAAGGTGCGCAGCGAGCTCGTGCAGCTGCCCGAGAAGTCCAAGAGCGTGCACTTTGCGTTTCCCGAGCCCCCGCGCACGGGCGACGAGGTAGTGGCCCTCGAGGGCGTGTCCAAGCGCTTTGGCGACAACGTGGTCTACGAAGGCGTTGACCTCAAGCTTTACCGCGGGGACCATGTGGCCCTCGTGGGGCCCAACGGCGCCGGCAAGTCCACGCTCATGAAGCTCATCGTGGGCCACGAGGCGCCCAGCGCGGGCACGGTGAGCCTGGGCCAGAACGTGACCCAGGCCTATTACGCCCAGCACCAGCTCGACACCCTCGACGAGTCCAAGACCGTTCTTCAGGAGATGGACGAGGCGGCCCCCGGTTGGACCAGCTCGGAGGAGCGTCGTCTGCTGGGCGCCTTCCTCTTCCACGGGGACGACGTGGACAAGCGCGTGGGGGTTCTCTCGGGTGGCGAGAAGGCCCGTCTGGCCCTCGCTCGCATGCTCGTGGCGCCCGACCCGCTCCTCTGCCTGGACGAGCCCACCAACCATCTTGACATTGACTCTGTGAGCGTCCTCGAGGACGCCCTGAGGTCGTTTCCGGGCACCATCGTGCTCATCAGCCATGACGAGCACCTGGTGAGGGCCGTTGCCAACAAGGTGGTGGACGTCCGAGACCACATGGTCACGCTCTATGACGGCGACTTCGAGTACTATCGCCTCAAGCGCGCCGAGCTCGAGGCGCGCGCATCGCAGGGCGTCGGCCCGGATGCCGCGCACGCCGTTGCGTCCGTCCCGAGCGCCCAGGCTCCCGGCGGGGGTGCCCAGCCGGCGGCGGACAAGATGGCGACGGGACGCAACGTCAAGACCCGCGAGCAGCGCCGGGCCGAGGCCGAGGCGCGCAACGCCGCCAACAAGGCCGTCAGGGAGGAGCGTCGGCGCCTTCGTCAGGTGGAGGCGGCGCTCAAGCCCGCTCAGCGTCGCTACCAGGAGCTCATGGGCCTCATGGCGAGCGAGGAGCTCTACAACGACGCCGCGCGCTTTGACGCCTGCATGAAGGAGTACAACGCTCTCTCCAGGAAGATCCCCGCGTTGGAGGAGGAGTGGCTGGCGCTGAGCGAGTCCATCGAGGAGGGGCTCAATGGCTGACGAGCGACACGTTTCGCACGCGACGCGCGTGCTGCGGCGGGGTCGTCCCGGCGCCTTCGAGGCGACGGCGGCCCTCGCGCACCTGCTGTCGCTGGCCTGCCGCCTCGCCGCACTGGCGCTCACCGCCCTGGTCGTCCTCTCCGCCGTCGTGACGGGGGCGGGCCGCCTGACGCTGGTCGGCTACAGTGGTACGGTGACGTCATGGCTTCCCGACGGCCTGGCCGGGCGTTTCGTGTTCGAGACCCCCCTGGGCGGCGTGCTGCGCGGGGACTTTGCCCTCGCCGCGCTCGCCCTGTTCGTGACCGATTGGCTGCTTGCCCGCCTTGCGCACGCGCTGCGGTCCCGGCGCGGCTAGAAAGGAACGTGCGACCATGAACATCTCCACCGTCAGAATCGTCACGATGGTCTTCTCCATCGTGCTCGTGATGTTCTCGACCATCCTCCATGAGGTGGCGCATGGCTGGATGGCCCTTAGGTGCGGCGACACCACCGCCCGCGACGCCGGGCGCCTCTCTCTGGACCCGCGCAGGCACCTTGACCCCTTTGGCTCCTTCGTGCTGCCCCTCATCATGGCCTGGCTGGGCGGGCCCGTCTTCGCCTATGCGAAGCCGGTCCCCTATGACCCCCGCAACCTGCGTGACCGCCGCGTGCAGGAGTTCCTCGTGGCGCTTGCGGGACCCCTGTGCAACGTCGTCCAGGCGCTTGCGGGCACGCTCCTGTTCGTCATCGCCTTCCGCGTCTGGGACGGGGGCATGGGCGCGCTCTTCTGGGTCCTGCGTGTGCTTTCCACCTACGTGTACGTGAACCTCGTCCTCGCCTTCTTCAACCTCATACCGCTCCCTCCGCTTGACGGGTCCAAGGTGGTCTCGCTCTTCCTCAAGGGGTCCCGGCTCGACAGCTACTACGCCTGGCAGCGCTACTCCATGCCCATCCTGCTGGTGATTCTCTTCGTGCTGCCCATGGTGCTCCACGTCGACATACTGGGCGCCTATCTCAACGCCACGGCAGGTGCTCTCACCGACCTGCTGCTGGGGCTGGGGGCGTAGGTCGCGTGTCGTTTGCGGTCAGGACACAGGCCTACTCGGGCCCCTTCGACCTTCTGCTCCAGCTGGTGAGCCGCCAGAAGGTCACCATCGGCTCCATCTCCGTCGCCGAGGTGGCCAGCCAGTACCTTGCCGAGGTCGATGCCATGGGGTCGCTCGACCTGGACGTCGCCAGCGACTTCGTGCTCGTGGCCGCGACGCTGCTCGACATGAAGGCGGCGGCCCTCGTGCCGAGCCGACCCGTGCGTCCGCGCGGGGACGAGGACGAGGACGACGACCTCGCGGGTCTCTCGCCCGACGAGGCGCGGGAGGTCCTGGTGGCGCGCCTCGTCGCCTATAAGCAGTTTCGCGCCGCCGCCGCCGCGCTGGCGGGACGCATGGAGGCCGAGAGTCGCATGGAGCCGCGCTGCGCGGGCCCCGACCCCGAGTTCGTCGGCCTCATGCCCGACTTCCTGGCGGGCATCTCGCTGCGCTCGCTCGCGGTCATCTGCGCGGACCTCGACGGTCGCCGTCAGAGCCTCCTGCTCGAGGCGGAGCACGTCGCCCCCCGGCGTCTTCCCATCGCGCTGACCGTGGCGACGATCGACCGCGTGACGCGCTCGCGCTCCGCCGTGACCTTCTCGGAGCTTCTGGGGGCGGATCGGCGGGCCGAGACGGTCGTGGCGACCTTCCTGGCCATTCTCGAGCTTTCGAAGAGGGGGGCGGTGACCCTCTCGCAGTCCGAGACCTTTGGCGACATCGACGTCGTGCGCGTGGAGGGGGCCCCGGCCTTCGAGCTTGACGAGGCGACGCTCAGTTCCCTTGAGGAGGACATCTGATGCAAGACCTGCAACCCTTGGAGGCGGGGTCACTGAAGGCGGCGCTCGAGGCGCTGCTGCTGGTGTCGAGCGACGCCGTGAGCGCGCTCGACCTTGCCCGCGCCCTCGGCGTCGCGCCGACGGAGGCCTCGTCCGCCTTGGCCGACCTCGCCGCGGAGTATGCGGACGCCGGTCGCGGCTTTCAGCTGCGCGAGGTGGCGGGCGGCTGGCGCCTCTTCACCCATCCGGCCTTTCACGAGCAGGTCGAATCCTACGTCCTCAGCTGGGACACGCGCCGGCTGTCCCAGGCGGCCCTCGAGACGCTCGCCGTCATCGCCTACCATCAGCCCGTGTCACGCGAGGGCGTCAAGGCGGTCCGCGGCGTCAACTCCGACGGCGTCATCGGCTCCCTGCGCGAGAAGGGCCTCGTGCGCGAGGCGGGGCGGGACCCCGGCCACGGCAATGCCGTGCTCTTTGGCACGACGCAGCGCTTCCTGGAGCAGTTCGGGCTGCGCTCGCTCAGGGAGCTCCCCCCGCTAGAGGACTTCGCCCCGGACGAGCAGGCGCGCCAGTTCATCCGTGAGCGGCTGTCGGGCACGGCCGCCTCGTCCACGCTCGAGGAGACCGTGGACGACATGGACGACGAGCGCGAGCTGCTGGGCGAGGAGTACGACGATGCCGACGACTGAGCGCGAGGGCTATCCGCGGACCATGCGCCTGCAGCGCTTCCTCGCGCGCGCGGGCGTCGCCAGCAGGCGGGGCGCGGAGG
This sequence comes from Olsenella massiliensis, assembly GCF_001457795.1. Lineage (GTDB taxonomy): Bacteria > Actinomycetota > Coriobacteriia > Coriobacteriales > Atopobiaceae > Olsenella_F > Olsenella_F massiliensis. The sequence goes on from NZ_LN898210.1 coordinate 222,836, forward strand.
GCCTCATGACGGCGGGGCGCGTGAGCGTCAACGGCGTCGTGACCAGCAAGCTGGGCAGCAAGGTGGACGCCGACCGCGACGAGGTGACCGTTGACGGCAGGGTCGTGCGCCTCGACGACGAGCACAGCTATCTCATGCTCTACAAGCCGGCCGGCTACGTGACCACCATGAGCGACCCCCAGGGACGCCCCTGCGTCGCCCAGCTCGTCCCCACGGATCGCCTGCCGGGACTCTTTCCCGTGGGACGCCTGGACGCCGACACCACGGGACTGCTCCTCTTCACGACCAACGGCGACCTTGGCAACCTCATGCTCCGCCCCGCCAGCCATGTGTGGAAGCATTACGTGGCCCTGGTGAGGGGGTCCTTGGGCAACGAGGCCGTCCGTCGCCTGAGGGAGGGCGTCGCGCTCCAGGACGACCGCGCCCAGCCCGCCCGCGTGGAGCTGCTGGGCGCGGACGACGCGCGGGCGCGGCCCGTCGTGGCGCAGGGGGTGCCGCGCGGCACGAGCGTGGTGGGCATCACCGTCCATGAGGGCAAGAAGCATCAGGTCAAGCGCATGCTCAAGGCCGTCGGGCATGAGGTCGTGCGGCTGCATCGCGACGCGTTCGGCCCCTTGCGCCTCACGGGGCTTCGCCCCGGGCAGCTGAGGGGGCTCGACCCTGGCGAGCGCGCCGCCGTCGAGGGGCTTATGAGGGACGTAGCCCACAAGGGAGGCGCTCATGATGCGACGTCATAGGATCCTGGCCATGCGTCACCCCGAGACGCTGGCCAACGTTGCCCACACGCTCTCGGGGCGCAAGGACGTCGACCTCACGGAACGCGGCGAGGCGCAGATGGCCCGCGCCGTCCGGGCGCTCTGCGCCTGGGGTCCCGATCGCCTGTGGACCTCCCCGCTCTCGCGCTGCCGCGCCGTCGCCGAGGAGGCCTCCGCGCTCCTCGGCGTGCCGTGCACGGTGGTGGAGGACCTCCAGGAGATCGAGTTCGGCAGCGCCCAGGACCTGACGCTGGAGGAGCTCGAACGACGGGGGCTGAGCTTTCCCTGGCGCTTCGGCGCGGACGGTCGCTCACGCCCGGCGCCCGGCGCCGAGAGCTTCGAGGAGCTGCTGGAGCGCGGCCATGCGGTGCTGGACCTCCTGCGACCCCTGGACGGCGCGACCGCCTGCGTCACGCACGGGGGCCTCTCGCGGGCCCTCGTCGGCGCCGCCCTCGGCGCCTCCGCGAGCAGCTTCTGGAACCTGCGCGTGGCCAACGTCAGCTCCCTGGAGCTGAGCTGCGACGGCGACGCCTTCACGCTGTGCTCCCTGGGCCTCTCGCCCGAGGAGCTCATGGAGCGCTGCCGGCATCCCGAGCGCGCGGGGACCGACGTCGCCGACGCGTTCAGAAAGGACACGACGACATGATCGTTGCCATCGACGGGCCCGCCGGGTCGGGCAAGAGCAGCGTCGCCAGGGCCGTCGCCCGGCGTCGCGGCCTCATGCTGCTCGACACCGGGGCCATGTATCGCGCCATCACCTGGCGCTGCCTCATGCGCGGCGTCAGCTGCGAGGACGAGGGGGCCGTCTCGCGCGAGGCGGCGCAGGCCCGGGTGAGCTTTGGCGTGGGCGACGACGGGTCGCAGACCGTCATGCTCGACGGCGACGACGTCACGCGCCAGATTCGCCTGCCCGAGGTCGATCGCAACGTCTCGGCCGTCTCCTCCTTCAAGGCGGTGCGCGAGGCCATGGTCGCCCAGCAGCGCCAGCTGGCCGCGGCACAGGACGTCATCGCCGAGGGACGTGACGTCGGCACGGTGGTCTTCCCGCAGGCGGACGTGAAGGTCTTCCTGACGGCGGACGCCCGCGAGCGCGCCTTCCGCCTGCCTCTTATACCCCTGGCGGGGGCATGGTGTCCGCGCCGTCGTGGGGTCCGCGGCGACCGGGTCGCCGGCTTTTGTAAGGGGCGATTCCCCGTGTCTGTTATACCCTTCTGTAGGTTAAAAAGAGCGAGGCGGGGACGAGCGGGACGCGCCCGGGCGCGGGCCCCGCTGGGGGCGGCCGCCGATGCCGTGCTCATCGACTCCTCCCGCCTCACGTTTGACGAGGTGGTCGACAGGATCGTACGGATGATGGACAGGGTGGGGTGAGGGCGATGACGCAGCAGATCTCCCAGGGCGCCGGCGACGCGACGACGCCGGCCGCCCGTCCCGGCAGCTCGCTCGAGCGTCTCTACGGCGGTCCCATGCGCGACTACCCGCTGTACAGCCGGGCCCTCCTTGCCGTCGTCATCGTCATGCTGGGTCTCGTCACCAAGATCCTGTGGCCCTGGAGGATCGAGGACGGCCATAAGCTCTGGGACGACGAGCGCGGCCGCGTGCTGGTCATGAACCATCAGTCCATGCTCGACCCGGTGGTGGTCGTCGTTTCGCTGTGGTTCCACCATCGCCGCGTGCGCTGCGTCTATAAGAGCGAGTTTGACGCGTCGCCGATCGTGCGCTGGCTCTTTGCGCATGCGGGCGGCATTCCCGTGGCGCGCGGCACCGCCGACATGAGGGCCATCCGCCGCGCCCAGCACGCGGTGGAACGCGGCGAGTACGTGCTCATCTACCCTGAGGGGACGCGCGTCAAGTCTGACGACCAGAAGGTCGAGATACACAAGGGCTTCTCGCTCATCGCCCGGCTCGCCAAGGCGCCCGTGCAGCCCATCGCCATCGTGGGCGCCCGGGACATCACGCCCAAGGGGCGTCACCTGAAGCGCCTGGGCCGCGTCTACCTGCGCGCGGGAGATTGCATCGAGTTCGAGGACCTGGGCGTCACGTCCAGGAAGGGACAGGCCGAGGCCATGGAGCGCAGGGCCATGGGAGCAGTCTTTGACATGGTGGACGCGCTCAGGCGCGAGCACCCCGGAAAGATGTGATGAGGCCATGACGCCCACGATTCGCGTGGCCGACGAGGCTGGCGCCTGCTATGGCGTCAACAGGGCCCTGGACATGGCGCGCGCCGCGACCCGCGAGGCGCCAGCGCCCATCCACACCCTTGGGCCCCTCATCCATAACCCCAGTGTCGTGGCCCAGCTCGCCGCCGAGGGCGTGGGCGTGGTCGAGGACCCGTCCGACCAGCCGGGGGGTACCCTGCTGCTGCGGTGCCATGGCGTGACGCCGAGCCAGGAGCGCGAGGCGCGCGCCACCCACGAGCTGGTCCTTGACGCCACCTGCCCCTTCGTGGTCAGGGCCCATCAGGCCGCCGAGCGCCTCACGTCCGAGGGCTACCAGGTGATCGTCCTGGGTGAGAAGGGGCACCCCGAGGTCGAGGGCACGCTGGCCCATGCCCCCGACGCCGTCGTGCTCTCCGGCGCGGCCGGCCTCGACGGGATGTCACTCGGGCGCAAGGTGGGCGTGGTGGTGCAGACCACGCAGGCCCGCTCCTGCCTGCGCGACCTCGTGGCCGCCCTCGTGGGGCGCTGCGTTGAGCTGCGCGTCATCGACACCATCTGCGAGGCGACCAGCCTCAGGCAGGAGGCCGCGGCGCGCCTTGCGGGCACGTCCGACGTGATGGTCGTCATAGGCGGGCGCAACTCGGCCAACACGACGCGCCTGGCCCGCATCTGCGCCGAGCGCTGCCCTGCCACCCATCACATCGAGCTGCCGGGCGAGCTGAGGGCGTCCTGGTTCGAGGGGGCGGCGCGCATCGGCGTGACGGCGGGCGCCTCCACCCCCCAGACGCAGATCGACGAGGTCGTACACGCCATCGGCGCGCTGGTGGGTGACGGGCGTGGCGCGTGACGCGAGGCACTGGCTCTTATACACAACTAGGTGGGGTTAAGAGGCAAGGCAGAGCATGGGAGAGGGGCGGGGCGGGGAAGAGGGAGGAACACGGGGGGAGCGGTGGTATTTCGACTACGCCAGCTCACGCCCGCAGGCGGACGGCGCCTGGGTCGCCGCGGTGCAGGAGGGAAGCCCCGCCTGGGAGGCGGGGCTGGAGCCGGGCATGCGCATCGACGGCGTGGGGGGGCGTCCCCTGCGCGACATCATCGACTGGCGCTGGGAGGCCGACGGCCAGGTTGCCGACCTCGTCGTCAGCGTGCCGGGCGAAAAGGGGACCTTCGCCTGCACGCTCGAGCGCGAGCCGGGCCAGGACTGGGGCCTGACGTTCACGGACGTCCTCTTTGACGGCATACGCACCTGCGTGAACGCCTGCCAGTTCTGCTTCATGCGCATGCTGCCCGAGGACGCGCGATCCTCCCTCATGCTCCGCGACGACGACTACCGCCTCTCGTTTCTCCAGGGCAACTTCGTGACCCTGACGAACGTGACGGACGAGGACCTGGAGCGCATCATCCGTTGCCGCCTCGAGCCCATGAACGTGTCCATACACGCCATCACGCCCGCGGTCAGGCGCTCGCTCATAGGCCCGCACGCCCAGCGAGGCATAGACGTTCTCGAGCGGCTCTGCGAGGCGGGTCTCGAGGTTCACGGCCAGATCGTGCTCTGTGCGGGAATCAACGACGGTGACGAGCTCGCGCGGACGCTCGACTGGGTGGAGGCGCGGCCCGCGATCAGCTCGCTGGCCATCGTCCCCATGGGCTACACGCGCTACTCGACGCGCTTCTCGTCCTCGTTCTCCGAGGACGTGGAGGCCTCGCGCCGGGTCGTCGAGCTCCTCGGCCCCTATCAGCGACGCGCCCGCGAGACGCGCGGCATCACGCGCTTTCAGCTCTCCGACGAGTTCTACCTGGACGCTCGCATGGACGTGCCTCCCGCCGAGACCTACGACGGCTACCCTCAGTACTACGACGGCATAGGCATGCTTCGGAGCTTCCTGGACGAGAGCGAGGAGCTGTGCCGTCTGCGCGGCGACGACCTTGCGCTTGTCACGCGGCGCCTGCGGTCGCGGGGCCTCAGGGCGCTGATCGTGTGCGGCGAGGCGGCGCTGGGCGTCAACAGCCGGCTCGTCGAGCTCTGGGACGCCGTCTGCGGAGGTGACTGCCTGGTAGGCGTCCAGGCCATCCGCAACGACTACTACGGGGGCGACGTCAACGTGACGGGGCTCATCGTGTCCAAGGACCTCCTGTCACAGCTTGCCGAGGACCTGTCCGGCACCCTCGTCGTGATACCCCAGATCATGTTCAACTTTGACGACGTCACCTTGGACGGGGACGACAAGGGGCACATCATGGACGAGCTCGCTCGCAGGGGGGCCCATGCGCTCGCCTGCGACACCACCCCCGTCGCCCTCCTCGACGCGCTTGCGGGGACGCTCGGGCTGGCATGATAGACTCTTAGGCACATGAGGACGAATCAGGGGGAGACGCATGCCCAAGCCCAAGGTAGCCATCGTCGGCAGGCCCAACGTGGGAAAGTCGACGCTCGTCAACAGGCTCGCGGTGAGCCGCGAGGCCATCGTCCACGAGTCGCGCGGCGTGACGCGCGACCGCTCGTATCATGACTGCGACTGGAACGGCCGAGAGTTCACCCTCATCGACACCGGCGGCATCGAGTCCGTCAGGAGCAAGGACGCGTTCGCGCCGCGCATCCGCGAGCAGGCGCTGGTCGCCTGCGACGAGGCGGACGTCATCGTCTTCGTGGTCGATGGCAGCGTGGGGGTCACCGACGAGGACGAGGAGGTCGCACGCGTCGTGCGCGGCGCCCGCAAGCCCGTCCTGCTCGTCGTCAACAAGGTCGACGATCCCGCGACGCTGCTCGACAGCTGGAACTACTACTCGCTGGGCGTGGGCGAGCCGCGCCCCATCTCGGCGGGCCACGGCCATGGCACGGGCGACCTGCTCGACGAGGTCGTGGCGATCCTGCCGGAGGGGGACGAGCCGGAGCGTGACGAATCGGTGCTCAACCTTGCCATCATCGGCAGGCCCAACGTGGGAAAGTCGTCGCTCGCCAACCGCCTCGCCAAGACGAATCGCTTCATCGTCGCCGACCTCTCGGGCACCACGCGCGACGCCACCGACGTCATGATCAGCTGGAAGGGGCGCACCATCCGCCTGGTGGACACTGCGGGCATGCGCAAGAAGACCCAGGTCCACGAGGACGTCGAATACTACAGCCTCGTGCGGGCCCTGGCCGCCATGGACGAGGCCGACGTCTGCCTGCTGGTGATCGACTCCACGGTGGGCGTCACCGAACAGGACCAGAAGCTCCTGGGCATGGCCGTGGACCGGGGCTGCGCCGTGGTGATCGTGCTCAACAAGTGGGACCTCGTCGACACGGACGAGCGTCGCGACCACGTCATGGACTCCCTCGCCGCGCGCATGGGCTTTGCCTCCTGGGCGCCTGCGATCAACGCCTCGGCGCTCACGGGCAGGTCCATCGACCGCGTCCTCGCGGCCGCCCTCAAGGCCGACGCCGCCCACGCCATCGAGATCAAGACGAGCCAGCTTAACGCCCTCATCACCAAGATTCGCGAGAGCGGCCATACCGTCACGGACAAGGGCCGTCGCCTCAAGGTTCGCTACGGCACCCAGACCGGGCGCCGCCCGCCCGCCCTCACCTTCTGGTGCAACGCCCCCGACCTGGTGAACGACAATTACGAGCGCTTCCTGGAGAATCGCCTGCGCGAGGCCTTCGACTTGGAGGGTACGCCCCTGCGCCTGCGCTTCAGGAGGAAGGACGAGGCAAAGTGACGGGCTCACTCATCCTGACGACGCTGTCGTGCATGCTGGGCGCCTACCTTCTGTGCGGCATCCCCTTTGGCCTCATCGTGGCAAAGAGGTCCAAGGGGCATGTTGACGTCAGGACCGTCGGCTCGGGCAACATCGGCATGACCAACGTCGCGCGGGCGGCGGGCGCCAAGGCCGCGGCGGCCACCTTCCTCCTTGACATGGGAAAGGGCACCCTCTCGATGGCGGCAAGCCGTCTTGCCCTCGCCCATGCGGCGGGCGTCCCCGCCGGCGAGCTGGGCGCGACCGGTGCGCTCGCGCCACTTGCGGCCCTCGTCTTTCTCGCCTGCGTCTGCGGGCACGTCTTTTCGCCCTACCTGCGACTCAGGGGCGGCAAGGGCATCTCGGTGGGCTTCGGCGCGGGGCTGGTGCTCCTGTGGCCCATGTCGCTGGCCGCGCTCGTCATATTCCTCGCCTGCGTCGTTCCCACGCGCTACGTGTCCCTGGGGTCGGTGGCGGCGGCCGTCACCATGCCGTTCGTTGGCCTGCTGTTGGGCATGAGGCCGTCGGCGGCGCTCGTGGTGGCCCTCGCCTGCGGCGTCGTCGTCTGGCGGCACAAGGACAACATCCTGCGCCTGCGGCAGGGGAGCGAGCGTCGCCTTACGACGCGGGAGGGCGCCGGCGCGCGCGACGAGAGGGAGGGGAAGTGACGTGATCGGAAAGGTGCTGGTCATAGGCACGGGGTCCTGGGGCACCGCCGCGGCGGGGCTCGCCGCCGTCAACTGCGCCCAGGTCGTCCTCTGGGCACGCTCGCTCGAGGTCGCCCGGGGCATCAACGCCACTCGCAAGAATCCCCGTCATCTGCGCTCCTATCTGCTGCCATCCAACGTGACCGCCACGCACGACCGGGCGGAGGCGGCCTGCGGCGCCGAGGCGGTCGTGGTGGCCGTGCCCTCCAACCATCTGCGCTCGGTGCTGAAGGGGTTTACGGGCCTCATTGACGCCGAGGTGCCCGTCGTGGTCCTGACCAAGGGGATCGAGCCCACCTCGCACCTGCTCATGTGCGAGGTCGTCGCGGACGTCCTGGGCGGCGAGGCGCGCGTCTGCGCCCTCTCGGGCCCCAACCATGCCGAGGAGATCAGCCAGGGCATGGTGTCCGCCGCCGTCGTGGGGTCCGCGAGCGACCGGGTCGCCGGCCTCTTTCAGGAGCTCTTCCTCAACCCGCACTTCCGCGTGTATCGCACGGACGACCTCAGGGGCGTCGAGGTCTGCGCGGCCGTCAAGAACGTCATCGCCATAGCCTGCGGCCTCTCCGTGGGCTACGGGATGGGAGACAACGCCACGGCGGTGCTCATGACGCGCGGTCTCGCCGAGATGAGCCGCGTCGTGCATGCCCTGGGCGGCAACGCCATGACCTGCATGGGGCTGGCGGGCATGGGAGACCTCGTCGTCACCTGCTCCTCGGGGCATTCGCGCAACCGGACGTTCGGGGTGTCGCTTGCGCGGGGCGCGACGCTCGAGGGCTTTGAGCGGAGCACGGGGATGGTCGTCGAGGGCGCCCGCGCCGTCATCAGCGTCCGGGAGCTCTCGCGTGAACTTCACATCGAGACGCCCATCACGGCGGCCGTTCACGCTATCCTCTATGAGGGACAAGGCTTCGAGGACGCGGCGCGCACGCTGCTCGCCCGCATACCCGACGAGGAGTTCTACGGACTGCCCACAAACGAATAGGGGAAGCTATGACGAGCGATGACGTACTGGTCGCACCTTCGGTGCTCTCTGCCGACTTCACGCGCCTGCAAGAGGAGCTTGATGACGTCAGGGGGGCCGACCTTCTTCACTTTGACGTCATGGACGGGCACTTCGTGCCCAACCTGTCCTTTGGGGTCGCCATCGCCCAGCAGGTCCGGCGCTCAAGCTCCCTGCCCCTTGACGTCCATCTCATGGTCGAGAACCCCGAGGAGGTCGTTCCCTGGTTCCTTGAGGCCGGCGCCGACGTCGTGACCTTCCACTGGGAGGCTCAGACCCATGCCGAGCGCCTCGTTGACCTCATTCATCGCTCCGGCGTCAAGGCGGGCGTCGCCCTCAACCCCGCCACGCCCGTCTGCTGCCTCGAGAGCATCATCGACGAGCTTGACCTCGTCCTGGTCATGACCGTCAACCCCGGCTTCGGGGGGCAGGGGTTCGTGGAGGGCTGCCACCGCAAGCTGCGACAGCTGACGGGCATGTGCCGCGACCACGGCGTCGAGCCCCTCATCGAGGTTGACGGCGGCATCAAGGCCGCCAACGCCTCCCAGGTGGTGCGCGATGGCGCGCGCGTCCTCGTCGCGGGGTCGGCCGTGTTTTCGGGCGACCGCGCCCGCAACGTCGAGGACATCCGTCGCGAGGCCCGTCGGGGCCTGCAAAGGAGCGTCTAGCGTGTCCGCGCCCGACCCCAAGACGTGCGACGACCCCAGGCGCCTCGTCTACCTTGACTACGCCGCCTCCGCACCGATCAGGCCCGAGGCCCTCGATGCCGAGCGCGCCTACGAGGCCTCCGAGATCGCCGGGGTCAACCCCAACTCCCTCCACACGCTGGGACGTCGCGCGGCCCGCGCCCTCGACGGCGCCCGACGTGACCTCGTCAGGGCCCTGGGGGGCGGGTTCAGGCCCCAGGATTTCATCCTCACCTCGGGCGGCACCGAGTCAAACAACCTCGCCCTGTACGGCCTGGCCCTTGGTGCGCGCGGTCGGGATCGCTCACGCCGGCGTGTGGTCATCTCGGCCATCGAACATGACTCCGAGCTGGACGTGGCGCCGTCCCTGCGCGACGCGGGCCTCGAGGTCACGCTCGTGCGGCCCGGCGCGGACGGGTCGGTCTCGTAAGGTAATAATATTACATAGACAACTTGAATTACATATTTTAATTTTCTTACGTGCTTGCCATGCTTAAACGTTTTTATGTCTTTAATTTTTGAATGCTTCGGCGACCACCCAGATCTACACTCTTTCCCCCCACGACGCGGGTGCCCTCATGCACGTCGACGCCTCACAGGCCTTCGGCCGCATACCCCTCGCGCTGGACGACGTGGACGCCGTGACCCTCGCGGCGCACAAGATCGGCGGCCCCGTGGGCGTGGGCGCCCTGGTCGTGAGGAGCCGCTGCCCGCTGCGGCCCCTCACCTTCGGCGGGGGGCAGGAGGCGGGCAGGCGGCCGGGCACCCAGGACGTTCGGGGCGCCCTGGCCTTCGCCGCCGCGGCGCGGGCCGTCTGCGCGCGCCTCGACGACACGCGCGTCGTCGTCTCGTCTCGCGCGCAGAGGCTCTATGACCGCCTGTGCGCCGAAGGGACGGGCATCGTCCCCACGACGACGGCCCAGATGGGCCCCGACCGCCTTCCCGGCATCGTTTCGGTCATGACGGGCCGCCTCGACTCCGAGACGCTCGTGCTCAAGCTTGACGAGCGGGGCTTCGAGGTCTCGGCGGGCTCGGCCTGCTCCTCGGGCTCGCTCGACGCGAGTCACGTATTGTTGGCCATGGGCATACCGCGCGAGCTGGCCCTGGGTGCGCTGCGCATCTCGTTTGACGAGCGCGTGAGCCCCCAGGACCTCGACCGCCTCGCCGACTGCCTGCTTGGCATCGTCGCAGACGCACGCTAGGCGTGCGCCTCACCCAAGGGAGGGACATGAACGATTACGAGGCGCTCCTTTCGTTGCAGGACATCGACCTCAGGCTCATCCGCATCAGCCGCCAGCTCAAGGCCATGCCTCAGGAGCGGAAGATTCAGATGAACGGGCGTTCGCGCAAGCGTCTTGCCAGCGAGCTCTCGAAGATCGTGGGGCTGCGCAAGGACGCGCAGATGGAGCTCGACGAGGCCGACGAGGCCCGCGCCCATCTGGTGGACGTCCAGGCCGAGGTCCGCGAGCGCGCGCTCGCGGAGACTGACCATCGTCAGATCCTGAGCTTCGAGGAGCAGCTCTCCTCGCTTGCCAAGAAGATGGAGAAGAGCGACCACGGGCGCCCTGCCAGGCTTGAGGCCCTTCGCAAGCTCGAGCGGGCCGAGTCGAACACGCACGCGCTGCTCGAGCGTCTTGACGAGCAGAAGCGCGCCCTCGAGGCGTCGCTGAAAGACGAGTCGGCCGACCTGATGGGCGAGGCCAAGGAGCTCGCCGAGCGGCGCCGGGCGCTGTCGCGCGTCGTGGGCCCTGAGGTCATGGGTCGCTACGAGGCCGCGCTCAAGCGCTTCGGCGGCCTCGCCGTCGAGCGCCTTGACGGGGCGATGCCCAGCGTCTGCAGGGTGTCGCTCAGACCGAGCCAGGTCGCGGCCCTCGTCAGGGGCCCCGCCATCGCCGAGTGCCCCTACTGCCACCGCATGCTCGTGACGACGCCTGCGACGGGAGAGGGAAGATGATGAGCGAGACGAGCACGGCGGCGGAGCGTCCGGCCTCGCGCGCGCCCCACGTGCTGCTCGCCGTGAGCGGCGGCATCGCTGCCTACAAGGCCTGCGAGCTGCTTCGCATGCTCCAGAAGGCGGGCTGCGACGTGCGGGTGGTCATGAGCGAGGACGCCGTGCGCTTCGTCGGCGTCGCCACCTTCCAGGCCCTGAGCGGACACCCCGTCGTCACGAGCCTCTTTGGCGACGCGTCCGACCCCATCCCGCACATCTCCCTGTCCGACTACGCCGACCTGTGCGTGGTGGCGCCCGCCACGGCCAACGTGATGGCAAAGATGGCGGCCGGCGTCGCGGATGACGCGCTCACCACGACGCTGCTTGCCGTGCGCTGCCCGGTCCTGATGGCGCCCGCCATGAACGTCCACATGTGGCACCACCCCGCCACCCAGGCAAACCTCAAGACGCTCCTGGGCCGCGGCGTGCAGGTCGTCGATCCCGCCAGCGGCCTGTTGGCCTGCGGCGAGACGGGGCAGGGCAAGCTCGCGGCCGTCGAGGACATCGCCGCCGCCGCCCTGGCGCTCGTGAGCCGTTTTGCCGCGGGCGCCCTGGCGGGCCGTCGGGTCGTCGTCAACGCCGGGCCCACGCATGAGGCCATCGACGCGGTGCGCTTCATCGCAAACTCCTCCACGGGCAAGATGGGCTATGCGATCGCCCGCGAGGCCGCCCTTCAGGGGGCCCAGGTCACGCTCGTCTCGGGCCCCTGCGCCCTGCCTGCGCCCGCCGGCGTGCGCAGGGTCAACGTGGTCTCGGCGGCTCAGATGCTGACGGCCACGTGCGAGGCCTTCGACGCCGCCGACGCCGCCGTCTGCGCCGCCGCGGTGGCCGACTACACCCCCGCCCGCCCGGCCGACCACAAGCTCAAAAAGGGTCGTGAGCCGCTGCGCGCGGTGGAGCTGAGGCAGACCGAGGACATCCTGGCGACGCTTGCCGAGCGCAAGGGCTCGCGCGTGGTCATCGGCTTTGCCGCCGAGACGGACGACCTCATCGCGAACGCCCGAGACAAGCTCGCTCGAAAGGGGGCCGACCTGATCGTGGCCAACGACGTCTCGCGCCCCGACTCGACGTTTGGCTCCGACACCAGTCGCGTCGCCCTCGTCGGGGCAGACGGTGTGGAGCAGCTGGACACGCTCCCGCTCGCGGACGTCGCCCGTGCCGTCGTCGGCAGGCTGGCGCGGCTCCTGGGGACGAGGGGGCGCCTGACGTGACGCGGCTGAGCCTGGGCTGTCACGTGTCCTGCGCCCGAGGCTACGAGGCCATGGGTACGGTCGCCCTCTCGCTGGGGGCGACGACCTTCGCCTTCTTCACGCGCAACCCTCGCGGCGGTGCCGCCAAGCCCCCCGCCCCTGACGACGTCCGTGCCCTGCGCACGCTTCTGGACAAGGAGGGCTTCGGGCGTCTCGTCGCCCATGCGCCCTACACCTACAACCTCTGCTCCGCCAGGCCCGACGTCGTGGACTTTGCCCGGCGGGCCATGCGCGAGGACCTCGCGCGCCTCGAGGCCCTGCCCGGCGGCTACTACAACCTGCATCCGGGCAGTCACGTAAGACAGGGTTCCGACCGAGGCATCGAGCGCATCGTCGAGGGTCTCAACGAGGTCCTCGTGCCGGGACAGCGCTCGACGGTGCTGCTCGAGACCATGGCGGGTAAGGGCACCGAGGTGGGGCGTAGCTTCGAGGAGCTCGCGCGCATCCTGGACGGCGTGCGATACCCCGAGCTCGTGGGCGTGTGCCTTGACAGCTGCCACGTGCACGACGCCGGCTACGACATCGCAGACGACCTTGACGGCGTGCTTGACGAGTTTGATCGCGTCATAGGCCTTGACCGTCTCAAGGCCCTGCACCTTAACGACTCAAAGAACCCCCGCGGGGCGCGCAAGGACCGCCACGAGCGCATCGGCGCCGGGCATCTGGGCCTGGCGTGCTTTGGCCGCATCGTCACGAACGAGCGGCTCGCGCGCCTGCCCATGATCCTGGAGACCCCTAACGACCTCGAGGGGTACCGCCGCGAGATCGCCCTCCTGCGCTCCCTCGCCGCCGAGGGGACGTCCGAGGGCAGCGCGCCGGAGCGACGAGGGACGAAGGAGGGGAACGCGTAGGTGGGCATCCTCATCGGACTGGAGAAGGTCTTCCACGAGTGGCCGGGCAAGAAGGTGCTCGAGGGCGTGACCATCGGCGTCAACGAGGGCGACCGCATCGGCATCGTGGGCAAAAACGGCGACGGCAAGTCCACCCTGCTTGACGTCATCGCGCGCGCCACGCGGCCCGACGCCGGCACGGTCACCTATCGCAACGGCATCAGGCTGGGCTTCCTGGGGCAGACGGACGCCCTGAACGACGATGACGAGGCCCTCTTTGCCATCGTGGGCGACGTGCCGGAGTATGAGTGGGCCTCCGACGCCCGGGTCAGGTCCATCATGGAGGCGCTCGTCGCGGACGTCGGGCGGCACCAGAGGGTGGGGGCGCTCTCGGGCGGTCAACGGCGTCGCGTGGACCTCGCCCGCGTCCTCATGGGCGACTGGGACGTCCTCGTCATGGACGAGCCCACCAACCACCTGGATGTCCAGGCCATCACCTGGCTGGCGGGCCACCTGCGGACGCGCTGGGCAGACGGCGCGGGGGCGCTCATGGTGGTCACGCACGACCGCTGGTTCCTCGACGAGGTCTGCGAGCACATGTGGGAGGTCCATGACGGCGTCATCGACCCCTTCGAGGGCGGGTACTCGGCGTACGTCCAGCAGCGGGTGGAGCGTCAGAGACAGGCCGCCGTCATGGAGGAGCGTCGGCAGAACGTCCTGCGCAAGGAGCTCAACTGGCTCGCCCACGGCGCCAAGGCGCGCAGCTCCAAGCCGAAGTTCAGGGTGGACGCCGCGCGCGCCCTCGTCATGGGCGACCCGCCCCTGCGCAACCAGGTCGAGCTCAGGCGCCTTGCCGTTGGCCGTCTGGGAAAGCAGGTCATCGAGATGAGGGACGTCCGGGCCGGCTACGGCGACGAGGTGGTCCTCGAGGACGTCAGCTGGCTCATCGGCCCCGGCGAGCGCATCGGCATCCTGGGCGAGAACGGGGCGGGAAAGTCCACGCTGCTCAAGCTCATGACCGGCAGGCTCCTGCCTGATCGCGGCTACGTGAAGGTCGGCAAGTCGGTGCGCTTCGGCATCCTCTCTCAGGACCTCGACTTCATGCACGAGCGGGACGACTGGCGCCTGAGCGAGCTCGTGGCCAGCTACAAGCGCTTCGTGCGCATCGACGGCAAGGACACGAGCGCCGATCAGCTGCTGGAGCGCCTGGGCTTTGGGCGGCGCGAGTGGCCAACCCGCATTTGCGACCTCTCGGGCGGGCAGCTGAGACGCCTTGCCATCATGTGCGTGCTGCTCGAGGAGCCCAACGTGCTCGTGCTGGACGAGCCCGGCAATGACCTTGACACCGACATGCTGGCCGTCCTCGAGGACCTCCTTGACGGCTGGCCCGGCACCCTTCTGCTCGTGACGCACGACCGCTACCTCATGGAGCGCGTCACGGACGACCAGTATGCCCTCATGGGGGGAGGGGTGCGCCATGTCCCGGGCGGCGTTGACGAGTACCTTGCCCTGCTGGGGGAGCAGGGCGCCCAGGACCGCGAGTCCTTTCGGCCGTGCCCCGAGCGCGCGCAACGGCCCAAGGCGGGTCTTGGCAACGTCGAGCGCCGCGAGCTCAAGAAGCGCCAGGGCGCCGTCTCGCGACGCCTCGAGAGGCTCCGGGACGCGCTCGACGAGCTGCGCGGGCGCATGGCCGCCACTTCCGCGACCGACTACGAGGCCCTGATGGCGCTGCAGGCCGAGCTTGACGCCACGTCGGGCGAGATCGCGGGCCTGGAGGACGAGTGGCTCGAGCTCGCGGAGCGGCTGGACATCGACTAGGGGCGGAGGATGGCGTGAGGGAGCTGCTGAGGCGTTTCGTGTTCTCGAGCTACCGCGGCCGCGTCGTGGTCGGGGTTCTCTGCAAGGTCGTCGAGGTCGTCTTTGACCTCATGACGCCGCTCGTCGTGGCGCGCATGATCGACGAGGGGGTCAGGGGGCGTGACGGAGGCCTCGTGCTGCGCCTGGGCGCCCTCCTCGTGCTCTTTGCCCTGATCGGCTACGGATTCACCCTGGTCTGCCAGAAGATGGCGGCCCTCGTGTCCCAGGGGACGGGCACCGACCTGCGCGCCGCCCTCTATCGCAAGGTCAACGAGCTGTCCTCGGCCGACGTCGACCGCCTTGGCATACCCTCGCTGGTGACGCGCGTCACCAGCGACGTCAATCAGGTGCAGGTGACGGTGGCGCTCGGGGTGCGGCAGCTCATCCGCTGGCCCCTTCTGGCCCTGGGCTCCATGGTGGCCGCCCTCGTGATCGACCTCAGGCTGGGGTTGGTGTTTCTCGTCTGCACCCCGGCCATAGGCGTGGTCTTCTGGTGGGTCACGAGCCGGTCGGTCCCCCTCTTTCGCGCCGTGCAGACCAAGCTGGACAGCATCGCCCGCATCACGCGCGAGTCGCTCGCCGGCGTGCGCGTCATCCGCGCGTTTGGCCAGGACGGGCGCGAGGAGGCCCGGATGGCCCGCGCCGCCGCCGCCCAGGCGTCCACGGCGATCGCCGTGGGGCGCCTCTCGTCGCTGCTCAACCCGGCCACCCTTCTCGTCATGAACCTTGGCGTCGTGGCCATTCTCTGGTCGGGCGCCTTGCGCGTGGACGCCGGACAGCTCACCCAGGGACAGGTCATGGCCTTCGTGAACTACATGGCGCAGACGCTCGTCTCCGTGGCCTACGTGGCCAACCTGGTCGTGACCTTCACGCGCGGCGCGGCTTCGGCCGGCCGCGTCATGGAGGTCCTTGACTGCGAGGTGACCCTCGATGACGCCGGCAACGCCGAGGTCGTCGCAGTCACTGATGCGCCGGCGGCATGCGCCCTGGAGCTTGAGGGGGTCTCCTTCACCTACGAGGGCGCCCCCGCGCCCGCGCTGAGCGACGTCTCCCTGCGCCTGAGGGCGGGCGGCACGCTCGGCGTCATCGGTGGCACCGGCTCGGGCAAGACCACGCTCGTCTCGCTGCTCCCGCGCCTCTATGACGTCAGCGCCGGGGAGCTGCGCGTCTTTGGGACCGACGTGCGCGACTATCCCTTCGGCCAGCTGCGGTCCCTCGTCTCGATCGTCCCCCAGAAGGCCTCCCTCGTCTCGGGCACCATTCGCAGCAACCTCGTCTGGCGCGACCCGACCGCTGACGACGAGGAGCTCTGGGCGGCGCTCGAGCTGTCCCAGGCGGCCGACTTCGTGAGGGCGAAGCCCGACGGCCTTGACGCGCGGGTCGAGACGGGCGGCAGGAACTTCTCCGGCGGTCAGCGGCAGCGGCTCACGATCGCCCGCGCCCTCGTGGGCGCCCCTCGCGTGCTGGTGCTCGATGACGCGGCCTCGGCCCTGGACTTTGCCACCGACGCGCGCCTTCGCGCGGCCCTGGCCGGCCTGAAAGATCGTACGACCTGCGTCATCGTGTCACAGCGAGTGTCGGCGGTCATGGGAGCCGACCAGATCCTCGTCCTCGACCACGGACGCCCGGCGGGTCTGGGCCCGCATCGCGAGCTTGTGGCGAGCTGCCCGCTCTATCGCGAGATCTGCCTCTCGCAGCTCAGACCCGAGGAGGTGGGCGCCTGATGGCCAACCCGTACGCCGCCGGCGGCTCCGGCGCCGCCATGCTCGCGAACGTCCGGGGCGACCTGGGCGGGGGACCTGACGCCACGCTGGACGGGGAGGGGGGCGGCGGCTACCCCGTGACGGTCGTGGCGCGCCGACTTTTTGCCTACGCGCGTCCCCACCTCGCCGCGCTCACGGGCGCCTTCGTCGCCTCGACGGCCTCGGTGCTCCTGCAGCTCTACGTCCCCATTCTCGTGGGCCGCTCCATCGACTGCCTCGTCGGCGCCGGCAGGTCCGACCTGGCTGGACTCGCGCCCGTCCTGCGCGAGCTCGCCCTCGTCGTCATTCTTGCCGCCGCCTTCCAGTGGCTTGCCGGCTACTGCACGAGCCGCCTGAGCTATCTGACGGTCCTCGACCTCAGGGTGGACGCCTTCGCAAAGCTGCGTCGCCTGCCGCTCTCCTTCATGGACGCGCATGCCCATGGCGACCTGCTGCAGCGGGTGGCCACCGACGTTGACCTCGTGGGGGACGGCCTCCTCCAGGGGCTGACCCAGCTTTTTGGCGGCATCGTCACGATCGTGGGCACCCTCTGCTTCATGTTCTCGCTCTCCGTGCCGGTTGGGCTGGTCGTCATGGTGGTCACGCCCCTCTCGATCGTGGTGGCCGGCGCCATCGCGCGCCGCTCGGCGTCGAGCTTTGCCGCGCAGCAGCAGACTCAGGGACAGCTCGGCGCCTACGTCGAGGAGATGGTCACAAACCAGAAGCTCGTCCTGGCCTTTGCCCGCGCCTCTGCCTGCGAGCGGGAGTTTGGCGCCATCAACGCTCGCCTGTACGAGGCGGGCCAGCGCGCCCAGTTCGTGAGCTCGCTCTCGAACCCCTCCACGAGGCTCGTGAACAACGTCACCTACGCCATCGTGGCCGTGGTGGGCGTGAGCTGCGTGATCGTGGGATGGCCCAGCGTGCTCACCGTGGGACAGGTTCAGAGCTTTCTCTCGTACGCCAACCAGTACATGCGCCCCTTCAACGAGGTCTCCGCCGTCGTGACCCAGGTCCAGTCCGCCTTTGCGAGCGCACGTCGCGTGTTTGCCCTGCTTGACGCCGCCGAGCTGTCCGCTGACCCCGTGCCGGGCGCGCGCGTCGCGCATCCTCGGGGCGCCATAGACGTCGACCACGTGGATTTTTCCTATGTGCCCTCCCGTCCCCTCCTGCGCGACGTGTGCCTCCATGCCGAGCCCGGCAGCCGCATCGCGCTCGTTGGCCCCACCGGCTGCGGCAAGACGACCCTCATCAATCTCCTTTTGCGCTTCTACGAGGTCGACGCGGGCAGCATCAAGGTGGACGGCATCGACGTGAGGGACATGACGCGCGCGCACCTGCGCTCCCTCTTTGGGATGGTGCTCCAGGAGACCTGGCTCTTTGAGGGAAGCGTGCGCGACAACATCGCCTACGGCCGACCGGACGCCAGCCCCGCGGAGGTCGAGGATGCCGCCCGCAGGGCCCATGCGCACAAGTTCATCATGCAGCTTCCCCAAGCGTACGACACCCTGCTGGGCGAGGACGGCGGCTCGCTGTCACAGGGGCAGCGGCAGCTGCTCTGCATTGCTCGCGTGATGCTCGCCGACCCCGTCATCCTCCTTCTTGACGAGGCCACGAGCTCCATCGACACCCGTACCGAGCTTCAGGTGCAGGACGCCTTCGACACGATGATGGAGGGGCGCACCTCGCTGGTCGTGGCCCATCGCCTCTCGACCGTCCGCGCCGCCGACGTGATCCTGGTCATGAGAGACGGGCGGATCGTGGAGCAAGGGACGCACGAGGAGCTGCTCGGGGCGGAGGGCTTCTATGCCCACCTGTACGAGAGCCAGTTTGAGGGCGTTCGCTAGGCACGACGCGGGCGGGGGGTCGCGGACCCAAGTTCATGCCGACCGCCGCCCTGACAGTTGACATACGAAGAGGGGAGCAACCATGCAGATCACGAGGACGAGGACGGCCCTGCTGGTCATCGACGCCATCGAGGCGTCGGACGCGGTCTATGAGCCCGACCGAGCGACGGCGGCGTATCGCGCGGGCGTCGCGCGAGTGGTGGACGCCTGTCACGAGGCCGGCGTGCCGGTGCTCTTCTGCAACGACGCGCATCTGCCGGGGCTGGACCAGGAGCTGAGGCTGTGGGGAGACCACGGCATCGCGGGCAGGACGCGCATCTTTCCCGAGATCGATCGCAGGGAGGGGGACCGCATCGTTCCCAAGCGGCGCTACTCGGCCTTCTTTGGCACTGACCTTGATCTGACCCTGCGGGAGCTGGGCGTGACCTGCGTCATCGCGGTGGGGGCTGACACCAACATCTGCGTGCTCCATACCCTCGCCGACGCCTACTTCCTCGCCTATGACTCCATCGTGGTCGAGGACGCCACGCTCACCTTTCTCTGCGGCACGCAGGAAGGGGCGATCGAGCACTGCGTGAAGTGCTACGGGAGCCAGGTCGTGACCGTCGCCGAGCTCGTCGGCGCACTCGGCGAGCACACGACTGCCTGACGGCCGCGCCTGTCGGGCCGGAGCCTAGGTCGTGATCTTTGACATGGTCGTTCCGTGCGTGTCCAGCGTCAGCTGGAAGCGATTGCGGTCGGCGCGCAGGATGATGACCGAGGCCTCGAAGGGTCGCCCGTGCGCGTCGAAGGTCGTGCGCAGCGTGCGCAGGGCGGCCATTCCGGGCGACAGCTCCAGGACGGAGGCCTCGCGGGCGTCAAGGTTGATGGCCTCGTAGACCTCGACCGCCCGCGCGGGCATGCGGCCCGACGCCTCGGCGATGAGGGTGTAGAGCGACGACTCCAGGGCCTTCTCGTCGATCTTGGGACAGACGGCGACGGGGACGTAGGCGACGACGTACTGCAGGGGCTTGCCGTCGGCGTAGCGAACGCGGCGAATCTCCCAGACCTCCGTCCCGTCAGGCACGTCCAGCCGTCTGGAGATGCCGGCCCTTGCCTTGACGCGCCCGAGGCGCAGCACCTTTGAGCTGGGAACCTTGCCGAGCGCGGATATCTCGGCCGTAAAGTTGAAGGACGTCTCGAGCGTGTGGGACTGGCGCTGGTAGACGACGAAGGTGCCCCGTCCCCGCTTGCGAATCACGTGCCCCTCCCTCACCAGGTCCGCGAAGCAGCGTCTGACGGTGCCGCGCGAGAGTCCGAGCGCGCGGGCGATGCTCTCCTCAGTGGGAAGCGGCGTCGTCTCGTTGAGCGCGCGCGTGGCGACGACCTGCAGGATGCGCTCCTTGAGCTGCTGATAGAGGGGTTTGGCGAGGCTTGGGTCAAGCGGCTCGGCAGCCAGAGCGGTAAGGGGGTCCATGGGAGCTCCTTAGGATACCTATTAGTATATAAAGTACTGTACATAATAGCGTATTTCTCGTTCAGGCGCCGCGGCGGCGTCCGCCGTCGTACAGTACAGATGGCCGCCTGCTCGGCGGCAGACAGACGCCGTCAGGGCCTTAGGCCCGGACCATAGGATTGCCCTTGCGGGGGCAGAAAGGGGAGCACCATGAAGCCGACGAAGAAGGCAGCCGAGATGACCGTCCGCGAGCTCGCCCGCTACATCGACCAGTCAGTCCTCAAGCCCGAGTTCACCGTCGACGACATCAAGCGCTACTCCCAGGAGGGCATCGACTTCGGCTGCGCCACCATCTGCATCAACCCCTCGAGCCTGCCCATCGTCGCGCCCATGGTGGAGGGCACCGACACGGGCCTCTGCGTCGTCTGCGACTTCCCCTTCGGCCTCTCCACGACCGAGTCAAAGGTCAGGCAGGCCGAGACCTACTGCTCCCAGTACACGATCGAGGACCTCGACATCGTCGCCAACTACGGGCGCCTGCGCTCCGGCGACCTGGACTACGTCACCGCCGACATCAGGGCCGTCGTCGAGGCCTGCCACAAGCACGGCACGAAGGTGAAGGTCATCATCGAGACCGACGCCCTCACCCTGGAGCAGGTCGCCGCCGGCACCCGCTGCGCCGTGGCCGCCGGCGCCGACTTCATCAAGTCGTCCACCGGCTTCTTCACCGGCGGCGAGCAGCGCGGGGCAACGACCGAGGTCATCCGGGCCATGATGGACGCCGGCGAGGGCAAGATCGCCGTCAAGGGCTCCGGCTGCATCCGCACCCGCGAGCACTTCCTCGAGCTCATCGACATGGGCATCGACCGCATGGGCGTGGGCTTCCGCTCCACCCCCGTCGTGCTCGACTGCACCGTCGAGGACGCCAGGAAGCTCGGCTAGGTTCCATACCGCCAGGACGACGGGTCCCGCCCATCCTTGCTGGCCGTTTCGTTCGAGGGGAGTATTCCATGGCTGAGGAGCTGAGGGAGAGATCAGGAGAGAGAGCACAGGATCCTGTGACGGTGCATGTGGTTTCCGACTCCCTGGGGACCACCGCGACCGCCCTTGTTAAGGCGGCGGCTGTGCAATTTGCCGTGGGAACGGTGAGCGTGAGCTGCCTCTCCCATGTGAGCAATGTGGCACAGGTAGAGGAGTATCTCTCTCGCTTTGCACCAGAGGGACACGGCACCGCGCTCTTTCACACCATCCTCGACCCTCAACTGCGCGAGGAGATTCGCCACACGCTCGAGGACCGGAACATTTCCTCGGTGGACCTCCTGGGGCCGACAGTGGGCATGATCTCCCGTCTTACGGGGGTGGACCCGCTCAACATCCCCGGGCTCGTGGTCGATCGCGACGTGGACATCGTGTGCCACGTGGACGCCCGCGAGCTGTAGGGGAGGGCATCGTGGCACGTCAGGGGTGAGAGGAAATTTCTTCTTGCCACCGGCGGTGTTGAGTGTTAGATTATGTATTCGCGCACCAGCACGGTGGGCAACGGCGGGTGGTGGCGCAGCTTGGTAGCGCACTTGACTGGGGGTCAAGGGGTCGCTGGTTCGAATCCAGTCCACCCGACCAGAAAACAGCAGGTGGGACGGGGTAAAACCCGTCCCACTTTTTGTTTGAAGAGGGTTACAAACCACTAAGAGCCACTAAGCCCTAGCGCAAATTGACATAAATGCATAAAAATATGCATCCGTTCCGCTTTCCTACTAATTGCCACTGTCTACAGTTGCCAACTTAGTTTTCTCTTATATGATTAACTCACTATGAAGTCAATCGTATGCTATGTGACATAGATTTTCTACCGTAGAGAGAAGAGTAGGAGACGACATGCGCAAGATAATCAAGGGGAGGCTTTACGACACAGACACGGCGGTGCCGCTCACCGAGACCATCGCGTCGGGAGGCATCGACAACGTTTCGCGATGCGAGGAGAGGCTCTACCGCAAGCGGACCGGCGAATTCTTCCTGTGCGGATGGAGCGGGCCTTTGGGGCGCTACTCGAAGCCATGCGGCGAGAGCGGCTTTGGCAGCATGCAGGGAAGCGGGATCATCCCCCTCTCGCAGGAGGCCGCGCGCGAGTGGGGCGAGTACAACCTCGACACGGAGGACTACAAAAAGATTTGGGGCACCCCGCCGGAGGACGAGACGCGTCAGATAGGTGTGCAGGTGAGCGAGGCCACCTACCGCGCCATAAAGCGCGAGGCCGCCGACCTCGGCATTACGATGGGCGCCGTCGTGGACCGTCTCGCGGAGGCACTCCCGTTCGCCGACTAGGAGTGGCCGCCCGACGCGCTCGTAGGAGCAAACCCCGCCTCGGCGGGGCATTTTTTGTCGCTTTTTACCCTTTGCCTCATGGCTTGCCGCTTACCGCCAGAAGAACTAGTGTTCTCTAACTGTAATGCCATCCGAGAACCCCGTTAGAAAATTAGGATTGGAGTTGGTTACGTTGGCAATTGCTACGAGATTTTCGGCACTTGGAGTTCTAAGCCCGCGCTCCCAGTTAGACACGGTTTGCTTATCGACCCCGATACCTTCGCCTAGCTCAACCTGGCTGATGTGCGCCGTAGTGCGAGCAATGCGAATACGGTTACCTATCAATCTCTTGATTTCAGAAACTTCCATCTGGAACTCCTTGCTAGGGTGGTAGGCCGTTATTTATATTGTAGATAAAAAACAGTTGATATAGTAGAACGAAAGGCCTATATTGTTCTTGTCTCTTAGTAGGTCGTTTACCTACTAAGAGACAAAAACCGCCTACCAGTGAGGGGAGCACACCATGAGTGGCATCGAGACAAGGGCATATGCAGACGACGACAGCATCAGGATCTATTACCTTAAGGACGGGGAGACGGTCTGGGCTAGCCGGTACACGAGCCTTGAGGACGCCACCTATGTAGCGCAAGACTTCATCGGCCTTGCCACTCAGTGCATGGACCCCATCGAGGAGGGCTGGCCCGGTGAGCAGCTTGACGAAGCCGCCGAGCTTGGCACCCCCATCACCACCTAACTGCACGACGCCAGGACTGTCGACACCGACTGCATCAGGCCCGAGAAGGCGACCACGGCATACGAGAAGGCCTTCGCGAGGGCGATTTACGAGACCGCAAAACGGAAACGGGGGCGGGGCTGCCTCGACCCCCACATGACTGGAGGCATATGGAGGGCGGCAGGGCGAGGCGCGGCGGGGAGAGCTTCGAGCGCCAGAAGAGGGAGCGCCCGAAGGCGGAGTTTCGCGCCTTGCGCGAGACGATCGGCATGACGCAGGGGTTCCTCGCAAGCGCCCTCATGGTGGGCGACAGGAGCGTGCGCAGGTGGGAGGGGCCGGACGACAGGTACTACCCGCCAGACGACGCCTGGGACCTCGTTGACGCCGCGCTCAGGCGGCAGAGGCGCGTCGTGGCACTCGCCCTCGCGAGGGTGGACGAGACGGCGAGGGAGCGGGGAGGCTACCCCGACGTGGTCACGCTCACGTACTGGTCAAGCGACGAGCAGTACGTGGCGGGCAGCCGCGTTTCCGACGGCGGAGACTGGCGCATGGCGAACGCGAACAGCCGCCTGATAGCCTTCGCGCTCAGTCGTCGCGGCGTCCGCGTCGCGTGGTCGGACGGCCCCACGGCGCCCGGTCAGGAGCGCATCGAGGCATAAGAAAAGCCCGCGCGCCAAAAGACGCGGGGGCATCTCTCACGGTCTACTTTGTCGATACGCTCAGCTCGATGCTGGCGAGCTTGGCCGCGACGGCGTCAGAGACCGCCTTGGCCACGGCTTCTGGGTCGGCGCCCCTCGTCGCCGCAAGGGTCTTCACGGCCTCGGTAAGCACGGCCACCTCGATCACGAGCCTGCCGCAGTAGGTGTCTATGTAGCGTATGCGCTCGGCCAAGCCCGCGCCGCTCGTCTCAACAAGGCGAAAGTCTGCCTGCATGAGGCGCCCACCGGCCTCAACCACCATCTCGGCGCACCCGCTCAAGAAGACGAAAAACAACAAGAAACTTTGTCTTTAGATCTACGAAAGCCATATCATCATATTTACTTGATAATAGAAGATGTTCTGCCAATTCAGCGTTGAAGCATGGAAAAGTCCAGCCAAGGCTGTCTTTTTTGCTATCAAAACGCATGTGGAATCCTAAAGATCAATGGCGTTAAAAGCTAAACACGGACCTTTAGTGTGTGTAGATAAGATCGAGGTCTGGAAACACTTTTTTCTTTGCAGAAAGCCTGGTAGCAAGAGGTCAGATAGGCACTGGAAGCATCATAAGGTGCAGGATGAAGGGTGGTCCATCTGTGGGGCGTAGCCGCGGGTAGGTTGTTATTCTCTGTGTAGGAGATGCACGAGGTCTTGAGACTCAGACTTCGTCCGTATCGATCAGAAGGCAATCTGCCCTGTCCAGGCTTTCATGCCACCCTTTGCTCAGAGGCTCATCGGTGATTATCCCCGTCGCTTCCGTGAAGTCGCAGAGATGGACAAAGGACGTGTTATCGAACTTGGAATGGTCTGCGACAAAGTAGGTATGCTGCGAATGTTCGAGAACAATCCTTCTGACATCATTCCAACGGTCGGTGGAATCTGTGATGCCGCTGTTCAGGGATAGGGATCGGCAAGAGAGAAATGAAGTGTCGACGTAATAGCGCGCTATGGTCAGTTTTGCTATAGGTCCGTAAAAGGCCTTCTCCGTTGGGGAATAGTTGCCACCGATGCCAATGAGCTTGATGTTCGAACACTTTGCAAGCATGTTCAGAATCATCAGGTTGTTGGTCAGGACCGTAATTCGCATGTCCTGCAGAACCTTCGCTATATAGAAGCAGGTCGTCGAGTTATCCAGGAAAATGGTGTCCCCGTTACTGACAAAACGTAGACAGCGCGCAGCGATGATTTTTTTGCTGTGGCGGTAGGCGGTCGTTCGGATATTGACATCTACAAGATTGTCAACACCTGTCTGGACATATGCTCCTCCATAGGAACGCCTGAGAGTCCCTTTGGATTCGAGGTCCTTGAGATCTCTCCGGATGGTTTCGTCCGTCACCGAAAAGATCTGGGCAAGTTCCGTTACAGAAGCGCTCTTCTTTTCGCGAACGATCTCTGCAATTTTCTGACGTCTGACCGCACCAATCATTGTCCACCAGTCCGAGGGCATAGAGAATCACGTTAAGACACTAATTATTACTCTTTTTGCTTGTTCTTGTACGTCTTTTTATGAAAACCCGTTCACCGAAAAATCAACAATATATGACACAAATCAAAAAGAATCTCACATAAACAAAAAAGAAACGTGTAATATCAGGCAATGTACTATGTGTTCTTGTTGATAGATGTTGATTTTGAGAGGTGGTGAATTCAATGAAACAGATATTCATGTCTGAAAAGGAGGCTCGTCAGGCAATTGTCGAAGTAGGAAGGCGCATGTATGGTCATGGCTATGTCGTCACTAACGACGGTAACATTTCCGTCCGGACTTCTCGATCGGAGATAGTTGTTACGCCGACTGGTGTTTCCAAGGGATTCATGACGCCAGAGATGATGGTGAAGATGAATCTAGATGGCGAAGTGCTTGATGCAAAGGACACAAAGCCTTCCAGCGAAGTGAAAATGCATCTGCGTGTCTACGCAGAAGACGACAATGTGACGGCGGTTGTCCATGCGCACCCCATCTACGCGACGTCCTATGCAATTGCGGGCATTCCGCTGGATGAACCGATTTTGTCTGAAGCGATGCTCCAAATAGGAGCTGTGCCTATTGCAAAATATGCGAAGCCCGGAACATATGATGTTCCGGATGGCATCGCGGCGTTCGTGAAGGGCTATGGGGCAGTACTTCTCTCGAACCATGGCGCCCTGACATGGGGGACGACGCTCGGTGAAGCATTTTCCCGCATGGAGGTGCTCGAGAACTATGCACATATCAGCTTTGTTGTAGGCCTGCTCGGTGGTGGACGAGGTCTTGATGCGGAACAGGTAGCCGGGCTGGCCGGAATCCGGAAAGAGATGGGTCTTGCGGCGATTTCCATGCCCGTGGGTCGGCAAGAAAAGGAAAACGGAGAAGACCTGATTCCGTAAACGTCACGGATTCTGCAGGTGCGCGCAACGAATGTGGTGAGGGGTATTTCGAAATGCTGTTGAGGAAAGAACTTGTCTATGTCAATCTCAAAGCTTTGTCAAGAGAGGACTTACTTCGAAAGCTTGCAGGTGAATTTCTGAAAGAGGGGTTGGTCAAGCCGTCTTTTCCCCAGGCGATCCTTGACAGGGAGGCAGTTTATCCCACAGGACTTCCTGCTGTTGCGTTTGATATAGCCATTCCTCATTGTGCAGCTTCGAATGTCAACGAAACGTCTATGGCGGTTGCTACCCTGGAACATCCTGTGGAATTCCAGCAGATGGGGTCAGCAGATATAACGCTGCATCCTGAAGTCGTTTTCATGCTTGCCATCCAGGATCCCGGCAAGCAGTTGGAGATGCTCCAAAAGATCATGGGAATCATACAGGATCGCGGGCTGCTCGAAAAGATTCGCAGCTCGAAGAATGCCGATGAGCTGTATGGTTTGCTGTCGCCAAAGGTCAATTAAGGTCAGGCTGTCGGAAGGACCGGCAAAAGCGAGAAAGGAAGCAATCATGCTCAAGAAAGTAAAGTTCCTGTCAGTGTGCGGTTCAGGTGTGGTGACCTCCCACATGATGGCCAATAAAATCGTCGACATGCTCTCTGATGAGGGCTATGACGCAGAAGCTGACGAATGCAACCCCTCCGAGCTCGATGGATATCTGATGCGCGGAAACTATGATTTCATTGCCAATTCGAGCCCCATTGGCGACGCGCATGGAGTGCCTGCATTCTCCGCAATGGGCCTCATCACGGGACTGGGAGACGAGGAGTTTTTGAAGCAGGTGCTTAATCTTCTTCAGAAAAAAGACAAGTAAGTGCTTTTGCTCGGGCAGCAAGCTTGGATATAACAGAAAGGGAAAGAATGGACGCATTCCTCAATGCCTTGAATCTGTTCTTCACGACATTCAAGGCTGCCGTTTTTGTTCCTGTATTCATTTTCATCATTGCCCTTGCCATGGGCGTAAAACCCAAGAAGGCCTTCTTCTCTGCGCTGTCAGCTGGTGTAGGCCTTGAGGGCTTTTCGCTCGTTATCGGCACGTATAGCCCGATTCTCCAGCCTATCGTCGACAACATGATCAATTCGGTTGGTATCAATCTTCCTGTCGTTGATCTTGGCTGGCAGACTACTTCCATCATTGCCTATTCCTATCAGGTTGGCATGATCTACATTGCAGTTGCAATTGCCCTGCAGGTCATTCTCTATCTTGCAAAATTCACGACCATTTTCCAGGCAGGAGACCTCTGGAACAACTACTCGTACTTTGCATGGGGTTCCTGCCTGTTTGTACTCACGGGTAATTTCTGGCTTGCAATGGCATGCATGATCGTACAGCAGCTCTACACGCTGCTCTGCACCGAAATAATCGCTAAGCGTTGGTCTACCTACTACGGTTATCCCAACTGCTCCATTGCGTCTCTTCACACTGCAACCTGTGGCATTATCGCGGTTCCCCTAAATCTTCTTCTTGATAAGCTCGGCCTCTACAAGACCAATGCTGATCCCCAGACCCTTCGCCAGAAGCTCGGCTTCATCGGCGAGCCTATGACCCTTGGTCTATTCCTTGGGCTTCTGATTGGCGTCATTGGCGACTTCAATAAGTTGGGAGAGCTTGCTACTTGGGGAGAGATTACGACTTGCGGCATCGCCACGGCAGCTGTTATGGCAGTGTTTCCGAAAGTATCCGGCATCTTTGCCGGATCTTTCTCGGCCATTACCGAAGCCGGCAAGAAGAAGATGAAGAAGGCCGGAGCCAGCAATCGTGAGTGGTATCTTGCCGTCAACGATGCTACGGGCTACGGCGAGGCCGCAACGCTAATCACCGGCATCTTGCTTATGCCGGTTACGCTGCTTGTCGCATTCATCCTGCCGGGCAACCTCACGCTTCCAATGCTCGATCTCGTTGCTATTCCGTATATCATCCAGCCTTTCGTTGCCTGCTCCAACGGAAACATTGTCAAGTCGTTCATCGGTGGCTTGGTTTTTATGATTATCGACCTGTACTGCTGCTCGTTGACAGGCGCTGCATTCACGCAGGTGGCAATCTCTACCGGCATTGATATTGGCTCCTACGGCATGATTACCTCCCTTGTCATCCTTGGACAGCCAGTCGGAGCCATCATCTTCCTGGCATTTCTTAGCCAGAACCCCATTATTATTGCGATCGTGATTGCCATCTACGCCGTTTGCTACATTCTCGTTCACAAGAACATGGCATCCATCCATGAATTTATCGAGAACTCTGCAGTGAACCACCAGATTGGTGCTCCAACAGCGACGGTCGAATAGCGGTTTTCCGACGTTATCAAAGAAGGAGACTCGTTTCCATGCCTTCATCTAAAGATGTGAAGCCCGATCTTCAGGAGCTTGTTAGACTCTCGGGTGTCCGGATGATTGATTCTGGTCTTACTGTGGCAACTTGGGGCAACATCAGCTGTTGCGACAGAGAGACGGGCCTGATGTATATCACGCCCAGCGGTATGAACTACCATGAGATAGTCTATGATGATATCAATGTATACGATTTAAAAGGCAACCTTGTCCAAGGCCATCGTCGTCCGTCTATCGAGCACGATATGCATCGCGGCATGTACAATGCGCGCCCCGAGATATCGGCTTGTGTGCATACCCATCCCATTTTTTCAACCGTATTTTCGTCGATGGGTGAGAACATTCCCATTAACCTTCACGATGAAGCAGCGCAGGCGTTAGGTGATACCGTGCGCTGTGCGGACTACTGCCTTCCGGGGACGATCGATCTGGCAAGTGCTGTAGTGAGGGCCATGGGGGAAAAGGCAAATGCATGCCTGCTCCGGAATCATGGAGCCGTGTGCATTGGTGAAGATATGGACGGTGCGTTCAAAGTTTCGACTGTCCTTGAAATGGTCGCGGAGATTTATTGGCGCATTCGCGCTACAGGTAGCACCTATGTCCCCATATCTGATGAAAACGTCGCTGCGATGCAAATGTTTGTCAAGACTAAGTACGGCCAGTATTAGATTTGCATGGAGAGACAGGCCATGAAGTATACATATAAGTTCAAAATTGATGTGCCTACTTTTCGGAAGGCGCTGTATTTCAATGCCTTTGCTCGTAACCGTGCTCAGCTGGGATTTGTGGCCGCTGCATGGGCAGGAGCTGCAGTCCTTGCCGGTTTGGACCTATTTGGCAGGCTAGAACTTACCAATGTTGTCCAGATTTGCTACATCGTGGTACTTCTCTCAATGCCGCTTCTTATCTTCTCGTGCGAGCGCGGGTGGCGTGAATATCGGGATAGTGGGCTGCAAGAACGCGAACGAAGCGTTTCTGTCAGTGAAGACTGGGTGAAGTTTTGCATAAGTGGAGATGCAAATTCAGATAAGGTCGAGTGGCATAATATATCTGCTATTTTCGAACTTTTTGATGAGTTCGTCATCTACCGTGATGCCGATCAGATGGTTGTTCTCCCAAAATCAGTGATTAGTAATGAGGATATGCTAGTTCTACGCAGCCTGTTCATCAGGAAGTTGGGAAGAAGCTATAAGCTGCGAGCTTCTGTAC
This sequence comes from Olsenella massiliensis, assembly GCF_001457795.1. Lineage (GTDB taxonomy): Bacteria > Actinomycetota > Coriobacteriia > Coriobacteriales > Atopobiaceae > Olsenella_F > Olsenella_F massiliensis. The sequence goes on from NZ_LN898210.1 coordinate 252,480, forward strand.
CTGAAGGAGCATGTATTAAAGCATGATGACGAACGGGGATTGATCCAATTTCGGAGCAGAGGGGCTGTATGCCTCTCTGCTTTTTGCTTTATTACATTTTTACCTATGTTGTCGTCCTCTTGGCTGAGAAGTCCGGCTTACTGAACTCGAGAAAGGTCCATGGTCTCGAAGTGGGTGGTGTTTCTCTGGAACCGGATGGCGGATTGAGCCATTGAGGGATGCGTTATTGGGTTGCTTTTCCACCAGTCGAGTATCTCTCGCTGCTCTTTTTGCAGAGCCTCCTGCCATGGTCTTCATCTCCCACGCGCCGAAATGCTCGCTGAGTTCATGGAAATCTACTGCATCCATTTCTGTTATTAAGGGTTTAACTGGAACTGGAGCTGCGAAATCTATGCAAAACCCCAAGCATCTCGATAGCCTCTCATGTAATTCCAAAGACGTATGATCCGCATAGATTTTAAAACTTGCTGTCCATGACATTTACAGGGATTACAGGACGAGGACCAGAAATACGAGACAGGAAGCTGCTGCTTGCGACTGACAGTATGTGATCCGGAGCACAGTTGTTTTTGTCCCTCGAGCCTCCAGGCCCTCCAAGCTGCTGACTCTCCAAGATGTCTAGGGTTCCGTTCCCAATGAGAGCGGCTTATAAGCTTTGCTGTCATATGGATGCTAAAAATTTGGAAATTTGTCAGTTTTAAACATAATAAGTTGATTTGTATGGCAATCAAAAATGTTCCAGCGACAAGCGCATGGCATGCAGGCTATCGCGTAATTCCTGGATTCTGCGAATTGTTTCATCCTCACGGATGCTCGAGGTTTCTTTCATGATGCCCTCGTGCTAAAGGTAATCTTTTCATCGATGCCGCTGCTGAAGTTTGTCAGGTTGTCGTTGATTCCAATGACGCAGTGGCAGGCAACAATGACGGGATAGATGTTGCGGATGATGGCACCTCCGACGACATGAGGAGACAAGCGCCTTCCTATCTTTTTTCATGATGTCCTTGGTTATGTCGCCGTGGGTCATTGTTTTGCCGCAGGGAATAGCGAGCTGGACAGTGCGGACACTTCTCTGGACTTGGTGCCGCATGGCGCCAAGGGAGGTTCTCAGGGATCGGGACGCCTGTCTGCAAAATGGCGGTCCAGTCTGTCTCGCTCCTTCTGCAGAATGTCCAGATCGTTTCTGCTTTCCATCGTGTCGCCCAGGCCAAATCCGAAACGGTGGGCGCTGCCGACGATGGGGTGGGGCATCCCCTGAAATACACAGGCCATTCTTCCTGTTGGCCAGGCATGCCTTTACGACCGTCCTCTAGACGGCATCCGTCTTGGCTCGTGCGTCTGTTCCTGCTCCCGGCGTCTCTCGCCCGGAAGGATGCAGACGGAAATATCCGTCGCATTTCATGTGCAGAGGATGGTCCATGGTGCAGAAGCCTGCTGCCGGTCGAGAAATATCGGATGTGGGATCCCAGCTGCTGTCATTATTATGGTGTGGAAAGAGACAATGTGAAAGCCTCTTCGTTACGTTCGAGAGTGCATATGCATCCGTTATCGGTTGCAAGAATAGGAGATGCTCAGAGACTCCTGGCGCAGCGGGTGTCGGAAGGGCAACCCCCCTTTACTCATGATTTCAATTGCCGAACCGTCATCGCGTTCGAGCAGCCCTTTAGTCTACCGACATGGGAGCCGTGCTTAAGCGTCCGAGATTCGAGATCTCCAGCACACACTTCGCTCGTTTGGCAAAGAAGAGCGCCCGGTACGCGCATGCTGTAAAGAGATAGGACCCCCGCGAGAGGTACCGCATGGCCTTGGCCTTGGGAAACGCGATTTGCCTTTTTGGGGTGAGCTTCGGCTTCTTGATCATCCGTACATCCACCATCTCCACCCTTCCGACGTGTTTCGCGGCCGCCTCGGCCCTGGTCGAGCTGCAGTCGGGGATGAGGGCGACGCCTCGCGCGTCCTGGACCACATCCAGGTGCTCATGCCCCTTCAAAGAGCCCCCCTGTCGCCCTCCACGTCTTGAGGCCTTCCATCAGCACGTGCTCGTCGGCCGCCTGTCTCTCCGCCATGTGCTCGAGCTCCGCGCACCACGTCTGACCCGCGCTGCAGGCCAGCCTCCCCAGCAACTGCTGGTTGGTGCGGGCGTCGCAGAGCTCCCCCAGGCGCGTCTGCAGCTCCTTGAGTCGTGGTTCCGTCCCCTCGAGGGACTCGGGGCATCCGAGGCTCTCGATGACGTACCGCAGCCGCTTTGTGGCCTTCCTGAGCTCGTGCGTTGCCGTGACGTTCGCAAAGTCATGGGCGTCGAGTCGCAGCTGGAGGTTGAGGGCCTCATTAAGACAGGTCTCGTCCCCATGGCGCGCCAGGGCGTCCTCGTCGAGCTCGAGCGCGCCGAGGGCTTCGCGCAGGGAGCCGAGCCTGGTGGGCAGCGTCCCGTCCACCATCGCGTCGAGAAACCCCTCCATAGACGTCGCACGTCGCTGCATCAGCCTCGTGACCAATGCCCGCGCTGCGTCCGTCGTCAGCTGTCCCGCCTCTTCCGCCTCCTTCAGGCGTGCGCACAGCACGTCGGTCTCGCGCACGTCCGATAGGCTTCGTGCGAGATCGCGCAGGATCTGGCGCGCCTGGCGGTTGGGGGCACTCCTTGTCCACGGCCGCATGAAGTCAAGCAGGGAGCGCAGGGTTCGTGCCCTCACCCGCACGTCATGAACGGACTCCCCGTCGCCGCCCTGAAGGAGGCGCAGGAGTGCCGCGCGAAGTGCTCGTTCCAGCTCGTCCAGGTGTCGTGTCGCTGACGTCTCGGCATGCTCGCGCGTCGCTGACGAGCGAAAGAGGTGCGTCCGCCCGCTCTCGTCGATGCTCCAGCGAACCTGAGAGGAGGGTGCGTCGCCATCCAGGTCGAGCAGCACGGCAATGCGGTCTGACCCTCCCGTCGAGCAGAGGCAGCGATACGTCTTTCTGAACAGCCTTCGCGGCTGTATGACGGCAAGCCGCCCTTCATAGCCCATGACGGCGGCGAGGACCTCCCCCAGGCCGGGGCCGGGCGCACGCTGCAGCCGTGAGCCGGGTGGCAGCAGGCCCTCGCCGGGCTCCGCCGACGCGAGCCAGCGGGTCGGCAGGTCGCCCGCAAGCAGCGAGCAGCGCCTGAGCAGCTCTTCCGAAGAGACGGCATGTCCCGACGTCCGCCGTGGCTCTGTGAGGAACAAGACCCAATGGTCCATGGCGCACCCCCCTTGCACGGTCGTTTCGCATGGCCTCGGCCGTTCGCGCTCATGCCTCAAGTATCGCCCTTGGTCGGGCACCAAAGGCGCGCATGCGGGGGAGAGGCGCGGCGGCGTCGGGGAAGGCGACACAGCCCCGGCCCGCGCGACGATCGCGTCGCAGGATGAGGGGCTGCGGGCGCATCGGCGAGTGACATCGGCGTTCTTGTCAGCTTTGGCACCGTGCGTCGTGTCATACGTAGAGAGGGTCCCTGCTCGGGTATGACGACGAAAAAGAAGGCATGTGCGCGGAGGAAGCATGTTCACACTGACGAGAGATTCCGCCCGACGGGGCCGACGGAAGCGAGGACGAGCCGAGCAGCTGGTGGAGGCCTATGCCGACCTCATTCTGCGCCTGAGCTACAGCTACCTGCGCTCCACGCAGGACGCGGAGGACATCTGCCAGACGGTGCTGCTTCGGCTTCTCATGACCGACCCGCCCATACGCGACGAGGAGCATGAGCGAGCCTGGGTCATTCGCACCACGGCAAACGCCTGCAAGGACGTCCTTAAGTCAGCCCGACATCGTCGGGTGGTGGCACTTGACGCCATCGGCGAGGTCCAAGGCCCGGCGACGGACGACCCCGCCGAGCTCGCGAGCGACGCGGGCGCGGAGGCGCTCGCCGCCGTTATGGAGCTGCCCGACGTCTACCGCGAGGCGGTGCACCTGCACTACGTGGAGGGATGCCCCATAAGGGAGGTCGCCCGCCTCACGGACTCTACGGAGGCGGCCGTCACCAAGCGTCTGAGCAGGGCACGCAAGATGCTGCGCACAAGATTGGGGGAAGACCATGGCCGAGCCGATGGATGACTACAAGAGACGGATGAAGGCGCTGTCGTTCTCTGACGAGGCAAAGGGGCGCCTGGTGACGAGGCTCGTCGAGGCGTCGACGCAACAACGGGCGGGGGAGGCGGACTGCCGTCGGCGCCACATGGCGCTGAGGCCCGTTGCGGCGGCTGCCGCCCTTGTCGCGGCGTGTGCCCTCGGCGGTCTGGGCGTGGCATATGCCGGCGGCTCCCTCGTGAGCGTGTCGGACTTCTTCGGGGACGTCTTCCAGGGCGCCCCGGCACAGACTGACGTCGTCAACAAGGTGGGACGTCCCCTGGGCGCCGTCGCGCATGCGGACGGCATCAGCGTGAGCGCCGACGCCGTCATCGGTGATGGCAAGAACGTCGCCGTGGTGTACAGCATCACGCGCGACGACGGCAGGCCCCTGGTTGGCGCCGAACGGGGTGGCGACGCAATCGTCCCGCTCATGTTCTCGACGAGCGACCTGCGCATCGCGGGCGTCACGGGAAGCTACGGCAGCAGCTACTTCTACGACGCGGACCCTGCGGACCCCTCCGTGCAGTACGTGCAGCAGCTGTCGATGAGCGGGAGCTCAATCGTCGGCAAGACGGCTCACGTGACCTTGGCCGGCCTCTCTGCGACCGACGCCGCTTCGCAGCAGGCCACGCCCCTCTCGTCCGGCAGCTGGAACCTCAAGTTCGACATCAACTACGAAGACAGTGCACGGGCGCTGCCGGCGGGTGAAGACATCACGTTCAACGGGCTCTTTGCCACCGTGAGCGAGGCGTCCGTCTCGCCGATCGCGCTCAATCTGCGCTACGTCGTCCATGATGCGGCGGGCCTGCCCGCGGACGCGCCGAGCGGAAAGCTGCCCGCATACATGGAGGAGCGCACAAGGCAGCTCCTTGACCTGGGCACCATCACCATCACCATGGCAGACGGAAGCGTCGTCACAATCAAGGACAACGGCGGCGGCATAGTCTCAGAGCCCCGCGACGGCGTGATCGAGGTCGAGAAGAGCGTCTTTCTGCCGCAGGGAATCGACGTCGGCCGGCTCGCCTTCGTCACGGTGGGCGGCGCGACCTTACCCGCAGGCGCATAGCGTCCCCGTCCGACATCATCGCACGCTCAGAGGACGTGGCTTGCGCACTGCGTGTCGGTGGCTCACGATGGGCACGACGACAGGAGGGGCGCGACGGACGACGTCGCGCCCCGCACAGGGGGAGGCAGACATGGCGCGCGCCGACGGCGGATTCTTTGATAGATGCTATGAAGTGGTCCGACAGATACCGTGCGGACGGGTGGCAAGCTATGGGCAGGTGGCAGCGCTGATGGGTGAGCCGCGCAAGGCGCGTTTCGTGGGCTTTGCGCTCCATAAGAGCCCGGGTGCGGCAGCGGGCGTTCCCTGCCATCGTGTGGTCTTCAAGGACGGGATGCTGGCGCCGGGCTTTGCCTTTGGCGGTCCCGACGCCCAGAGAGATCTGCTCGAGCACGAGGGCGTGGCATTTTTACAGGACGGGCGCGTGGACATGGAGCACTGTCAGTGGCTCAAGTAAGTCTCAAATAAGTCTTAGGCAAGTCTATATCATGTCGTACCCATATCATTCAAAAACTCTCAAGTAACTCGTAAGTCACCAGATATAAGACCCTTTTTCATGCCGCACCCCTACGACCCGACACCAACGCGATCCATCAGTCGTCGCACCGCGCATCGCTTGTGAGCGACCTCGTGATCTTTAGGCAGGTAAGCCTCACGACATGCCGTAGACTGTGGGCGTCGGGTCCATGCAGTCGGAGAGGGGGCCGCGTATGGCCATGGAACATGAGGAGCGACGTCCCTGCAAGAGACGGGAGGACTCCCTGACCGAGACGGTCCATGTGGTCATGCATGCCGACGCCAACCCCGGGGGGCGTATCTTTGGCGGCAGGCTCATGGAGTGGATCGACATGGTGGGAGGTATCGCCGCCATCAGGCACTGCGGCGGTTCCGTGACCACGGCCTGCGTGGACAACCTCAACTTCATGGCGCCCGCCTACGTGGGCGACATCGTCGTCATGCGCGCCTTCGTGACCTTCGTGGGCCGCAGCTCCTGTGAGGTGCGCGTCGAGACCAACGTCGAGAACGTGGCGACGGGGGAGCGTACGCTCATCAACACCGCCTACCTCACGGAGGTCCATGTGACGCACGAGGGCCTCGTGGCCCCCATACCCTTTGGACTCGCGCTTGACGACCCCGACGTGCGTCGGGAGTGGGAGCTGGCCCTGCGCCGCCGGGAGATTCGGGGGATCCGCCGCTCGTCGGGCGTATAGGATTGCGGGGGCGTGGGGCGGGGGTGCCCGTCCATAGCGAACGACTCGCACCGACTTCTTCTGTCACCGACTTCCCTGATATACGATGGTCGTATCAGCCACTCTTCAGTTCTCAGCCACCATTCGAAGAAGGTCGTGCTCGATGATGTCCTCTCGCCTCGCCTCGCTCGGTGTCGCCGCGGCCCTCATGCTCGGGCTGCTCAGCGCCACCCCCGCCAACGCAGCTGACGTTGCGCCCGCTCTTGCGCCGACGCCATCACAGGGGCAGCCCGTCGCCAGCGACACGCTCGGCGCCCCCACGAAGGACCTTGGCGAGCAGCCGGCCCTCCGGCCGGACGACCTGCCCGGCGAGACGCCCGCTCCGCAGGACTCAGGCGCCTCTCTTCCCGCGGCGCCGCAGAACGACCCCGTCTTCCTGGGACGGCCCGTCCCTGCCGTCCCGACCGCCGACGAGCTGGCGTCACGCAACGTCGACGGGCGCCTCCTGGCGCCAGGCACCTACGCCGTCCACGCCCTGGGCAAGTCGCTCGACGTCGCCGGGGGCAGCGACGCGGACGGCGCCAACGTCCAGCTGTGGCAGGACAACGGCACCGCCGCTCAGCAATGGCAGGTGCTTGTCGATGCAAAGGGATACGTGACCTTGCGCAATGTCCGTTCGGGCAGATGCCTTGACGTTACCGGGGGGCGCGCCCGCGACGGCGCCAACGTCCAGCAGTACGGCGGCAACGGAACCATCGCCCAGTCGTGGGTGATCGACAGGACGGATGCCGGCCTCGTGCTGCGCCCCGCGCTCGACTGTGGCCTGGCGCTCGACGTTGCCGGGGGCAGCGACGCGGACGGCGCTAACGTCCAGCTGTGGCAGGACAACGGAACGCCGGCGCAGGTCTGGTCGTTCACCCTCTCCGACCTGGGCAAGGCGGTCGCCCGCAACGAGGGCGGCGCCATCTTGGGGTCGGGGACCTACGTTCTGACGGGCGAGGGGTCCGGCAAGGTCGTCGACGTGGCGGCGGGAAGCTACGAGGCCGGCGCCAGGGTCCAGACCTACGAGCGAAACGGCACCGGGGCGCAGAGCTGGATCGCCACGGTTGACGAGCAGGGCTACGTGACGCTCTGTAACGCCCAGTCGGGGAAGGTCCTGGACGTGCGTCACGGCATCGGGTGCGAGGGGACTCCCGTCCAGCAGTACGATCCCAACGGCACGGGCTCCCAGAGGTGGGTGGCCCTTCCCTGCGGAGCGGGTCTCGTCTCGCTGCGCTGCGCCCTTGACCTGACGCTTGCCCTGGACGTCCGGGCGGGCTCACTGGCAAACGGCGCGACGCTCCAGCTCTACGCCGCCAACGGCACGCAGGCGCAGGCCTGGCGCCTTGAGGCGGCGCCCGCCGCCGCAATCGCCCCAGGGTGGCACCGCCTGGCCCCCCTCGCGGACCTCACGCGGTCGCTTGACGTTCCCGGCGGGTCGACGAGCGCCGCAGGCCTCCAACTTTACGCCGCCAACGGCACGCAGGCGCAGTCCTGGTGGGTGAGGCATCTGGGGGGTTCGAGCTACGCGCTTCAGGCGAGCTGCTCGGGCCTCTATCTTACCGACGACGATGGCCGGCGTCAGGCGCCCGACGCGGGTGCGCGGAGTCGCTGGGGCGTCTCGTACGCCCCGTCAGGCGGCTACGTGCTGACCAACGAGGCGACGGGTGCGCGCCTCGACCTCGGTCAGGGTGCGCGCTGGGCCGCCCTGTGGGCGACGAGCGGCGTGCGCGCCGGCTTCTACGAGGTCTGCCTGGCCGCAAATCCCTCGCTTCGTCTTGATGACGAATACGCCTCCAAGACCCCTGGGACCAGGGTACAGCTTTGGTCGGGCAACGGCACCCTTGCCCAGCGATGGTGGCTTCGCGAGGCGGGAGGGGGCGCACTCACGCTCACCAACTGCAACTCCGGGCTGGCCCTCGACGCGCGAGGAGCAAATCTCGGTTCCGGGACGGACGTCCGGCAGTGGCCCCGCGGCGGCGGTGCGACGCAACGCTGGCTCATCACCATGGGCGCCTCGGGGCTCGAGCTGCGCTCGGCCGCCGAAGAGGCGGTGCTCCAGGCCTGTGGCGAGACGATGAGTGCCGGCGCGGGCGTGCGGCTCTTTGAGCCCGACGGATCTGTCGCCCAGTCCTGGCGTCTTGCTGCGGCGCCGGCGCCCTCGAAGATCGGCTATCAGAACCCGGCGGGCCACTACCAGGTTTCGAGCTGGAACGTCGTCGTTCCCGGCGGCCACGGCATCTTTTCCTACGCCTCGCCAAGCGTGATCGGGCTTGAGGCCACGCGCGAGGACTGCGTTGACGCGTTCGTGCGGCGCGCGTACGACTATCTTGGCACCCCCTACGTGTGGAACTACTCCTGCGCCCCCGGGGTGGGCGTGGACTGCATCGGACTGGTGTTTCAGTGCGCCTACGCGACGGGCATGGACCTGGGTAGCGCTGTGTACGAGAGCGACTTCAACCCCTGGAGCCATGTGTCGTCAGGCCCCCGGGGCTGGCACAGCCATGACGCCAACAACTTCTGGAACTACGCACGGGCGCAGAAGGTTCCCTACGAGGACCTCCGACGCGGCGACGTCATCTCCTATGCGGGCCATGCGGCCATCTACGTGGGCGGCGGCAAGATGATCGAGGCGTATTCGCGCGCCACGGGGGTGAGGCTCACGGCGGTGCGCCCGGGCCGTGGCTGCATCAGGCTCTTCAGCTAGAGGTCGTACCAGTTCGGGGGCCTTGGGCCGAGGCCGCGTCGATGGCGCGTCGGCCGCTCGCCGCGGCGCCCCCGCGCCGAGTGGAGCGTCTTTCTTATGGGGTGAGGGGCACGTCCTCTTTTTGACCCTCTATACTGCTCAATGTACGCTCAGGACGACGAGAGGGGCACCATGCCGGGCAAGCGAAGCGACGTCATCTCGTGGGACGAGTTCTTCATGCGGGTCGCCATCGCGGCGAGCCTCAGAAGCAAGGACCCCAAGACCCAGGTGGGTGCCTGCATCGCCGACACCAACCACCGCATCCTCTCCGTGGGGTACAACGGCACGCCCTCGGGCATCACGGATGACGCGTTTCCCTGGGAGGACTCCGATGACCCCCTCTTTGACAAGCACAACTACGTCATCCATGCCGAGGCCAACGCCCTGCTCAACTATCGCGGCTCGCTCAAGGACGTGCAGGGGGCTACGGTCTACGTGACGCTCTTCCCCTGCCAGGAGTGTGCCAAGATGCTCATCCAAGCGGGCGTCGGCGAGGTCGTCTACCTGGACGACAAGTACCATGACACGCTGGGTGCACAGGTCTCTCGCACCGCCCTCGAGACCTGCGGGGTCACGTATCGCAGGATCGAGCTGAGCGACGACGCGCTCGGCTAGGAACATGAGCGCCTGCTCACGGCACGGCTACGGCGCTCTCGCGCGCGGCGCGAGGTGACGAAGGCGTGATTGCCGCCTTGGGCCCATGTACGCGCACCCACCCATCGGGTAGGATAGTGCACCGTAATGACGTCACGTGGAAAGGCCCGAGGTGTCCGAGAAGACGACGCGCATGCTCGATGACGTCCGTGGTCGCGTTGACCCCGACGTCCTCGCCGCGCAGCAGAGGGGGAGCGTTGCCGCCCCGGTGGGCACGCCGGACAATCCCTCCGACCGCGTCCTCACGCTCGCCAATCTCATCACGGCCTGCCGCCTCGCACTGACGGTCGCGTTTTTGGCGCTGTTCGTAAGCGGGGTCAACCGGTCGCTCGCCCTTGTCTGCTATGCCGTCGCCGCGCTCACCGACTTCGTTGACGGGCAGGTCGCTCGCCGCACGCAGACCGTGAGCTGGCTGGGCAAGATCATGGACCCCGTCATGGACCGCGTGCTGCTCTTTACGGGCGTGCTGGGCCTCATGGCCACAGGCGAGCTGCCCGCGTGGGTCGCCGCCTTCGTGATCCTGCGCGACGGCTACCTCTTCGTGGGCACGCTCATCCTGCAGCGCTACCGTCGGCGCCCGGTTGACGTCATCTACATTGGCAAGGTCACCACCGCGCTGCTCATGTCCGGCTTCGTCCTCATGCTCCTCGGCGTCCCGCACATGGGCGGCCTGGGCGTCACGGGGGCGTCCTGGCTTCCCGTCCTCAATGCCCATGGGGGTTCCGTGGGCGTGCTGCTCGTGTACGCGGGCGTGGTGCTCTCCGCCATCACGGCGGGCGTCTACACCGCAACCGGCATCCGGATCATGAGGCGCGCCCGCGCCACGCGCAGGGGCGCGGAAGGGGAAGCGTCATGACGAGAGAGGCGCGCAGACGCCCGTCACGGCTGCTCCTTACGCTCGCTGTCATGCTCATGGCGGCACTGCTGACGCCCGCGAGGGCATGGGCCGACGAGCCCGCTCTGAGCGAAGCCCAGGCCTATGTCCTTGTTGACCAGGGCGGCAACGTCCTTGCCTCCCAAAACGCCGACCAGCAGATGGAGCCCGCCTCCATAACCAAGATCATGACGGCGATGGTCGCGCTCGACTCGGGCAAGGACCTTGACGACGCCTGCACCCTCACGCGGGTGACCTATGACTCCAATGCCCAGCTCGCGGGCATCGCGACGGGCGACGTCATCAGCTTCAGGAACCTCCTGCAGGTCATGCTCGTCTATTCCGCCAACGACGCGGCCGACAACGTCGCCCTGGCCGTCTCGGGGTCCACGGAGGACTTCGTGGCGCGGATGAACGAGAAGGCCCGCGAGATCGGCATGACGAACACGCATTTCTCCAACACGCACGGGCTGTCCGAGGACGCTCACCGCTCGACCGCCGAGGACCTCGTCAAGATGGGCGCATATGCGCTCGAGCACTATCCCTTCATCGCGCGGACGGTGCGCATGCGCTCGGTCACGGCGACCTTCGCGGGGACGCAGACGACCTACGCCTCCACCGACGAGCTCATGGACAGCTACGCGGGGCTGATCGGCATCAAGACGGGCTCCGTCGAGTCGGGCTACACCTTCCTCGGCTGCTCGGAGCGCAGCGGCGTCAGGCTCTATAGCTGCGTGTTGGGCTGCGCCACCAACGCCGGGCGCTTCGGGGACACGGCTCGCCTCATGGACTGGGGGTACGAGAGCCGCTACCAGCGCAGGACGCTGTCGCGCGCCAAGCTCCCCGTGCGCATCGTCAACGCCTCCACGAGCTTCTTCGGCCGCCTGCTGGTCGTTGCCGGCATGGATGCGAGCGGCCTCGTCCTGCCCGAACGAGACATCGCGTGGAGCTCGACGATGCTGCTGCCGGGGTCGTTGGTTGACCCCGGATCGGGGTACGGGAGCAGCGTCTGGACACAGGACGGGCGCACGGTCTGCGCCGAGACCTATCTGGCCGACACGCAAACGCGTGACCTTCCCCAGGTCAACGTGTTCGCGCTGCCGCTCTTCGTCAACATGGACGAGCTTCTTGGCGCGGCATGAGGGGAGGGCCATGGACCTGACGACGCTCAAAGATGAGCAGCTGGCGCTCGGCGCCCGCTTTGAGGGGGAGGGGGGCACACTGGCATCCCCCTCGTCCTATGTGGGAGAGCCCCGTCCTGAGGACCTTGAGGACGGCGTAGCCCTGGTGGACCTGAGCGGGATGCTCCTGCTTCTTGCCTCGGGCGCTCAGGCGGCGTCCTTTGGCGGACTCGCGCTCGCCGGGCCCAAGCTCGCCGTGGGCGACTGCGCCCTCCAGGCGTCGCTGCTGGGCGACGGGGCGCTGGCGTCGGTCCCCCTTGTCGCGCGCACGGGTGACGCGGAGCTGCTCGTGATGGACCCCTGGCCGCGTCACGAGCTGTTGCGCTCGTGGCTGGGCTTTCTGAGGGACGTCGAGCAGGACGGCGTGAGGCCTTTCGAGAGCCTCGACCTTGACGACATGAGCGATCGTCTCGTGCCCCTGGCCCTCGTCGGCTCGACGGCGCGCCTCGTCCTTCAGGACTACGTCCGAGGCACGGAGCGCCTGCCGGAGCCGGGCGAGGTGGTGAACCTCGACCTGGACGGTCACATCACGACCATCGTGGCGTCCCCCGCAGGCGCCGGGGACGCGTGTTTGCTGCTGCTCGTGCCGCCCGCCTGCGCACGTGTCGTGTGGAGGAGCCTGCTCTCCTTTGCCGTCGTGACGCCCCTGGGGCATGAGGGCTTCCTCTCATGGTCCCGGCGACGGTGGAGGGCGCTCAGAAGCTGCGCGTCGCAGGACAGAATACGGGTGCCGCGCGCGCAGCTGGAGCGCGACGGGCTCGTGCGCCCCGGGCGCGACTTCGTGGGCGCACGAGGGTTGGATGACTGACGGCCCCACAACGGCCTCGGCGCCAGGGGCCCTTCGTGCGCCGTGGGCCGTGCGACTGCCGCAGGCGAGGATGGCGACCGGAAGGAAGGCATATGAAATACTCGATCAACGCACCGCACGTTCCCGACGCCCCGGGCCCCTTCTCGATGGGCACCACCGCGGGGCGCCTCATCTTCACGGCCGGTCAGGTCGCCCTTGACCCGCGCCATCCCGACCGAATCGTCGAGGGTGGGGTGGCGTCGCAGCTGGAGCGCATCCTTGACATCGTCGAGGAGCTCCTCGGGGAGTGCGACTGCTCGGTCGTGGACGTCGCGAAGGCGACGCTGTACCTCGCCTGCCTTGACGACCTGCCCGAGGCCGAGGCCGTCATCTCGCGGCGCTTTCCCGCGCCCGCGCCGGCGCTTTCGGTGGTCGAGGTCTCGCGCCTCCCCCTGGGCGCACTTGTCGAGATGGACTGCATCGCCTGCAGGTAGTAGGGTTAGAATAGCTGTGCTAGCACCTTGATGATGGGAGCGTGCACTATGGATCAGACCAAGAAGAACGGCGCGGACATGGACGCCACCGAGATCTTCAGGATGCCGTCCACGGACTCCACGTCGCCCGACCTCATCGGGGGCGCCACGCCCGCGCGGCCGACGCTCTCGATCGTGAAGGGTCCCCAGACGGGATCCGTCTTCGAGCTGGGCACGGTGGAGATCTCCATCGGTCGCGACCCCTCCAACGCCGTCTTTCTCAACGATATGACCGTCTCGCGTCGCCATGCGCGCATCGACCTGTCGGGCATCTCGTCCGGCTACGCCACGATCGAGGACCTGGGGTCGCTCAACGGCACCTGGGTTGACGGGGCCATCGTGAACAAGGCGGTCCTCAAGGACGGGTCCACGGTGCAGATCGGCACGTTTCGCATGGTCTTCCACACCAACCGGAAGCCCACGAGGATCGAGACCGGTGCCTAGCCCATGCCAGATGCCGGGTATCTCACGATAGGGAAGGTCGTCAAAAGGCTGCAGGCGCAGTACCCGGACCTCTCCATCTCAAAGGTGCGCTACCTTGAGGACGAGGGGCTGCTCACGCCCTCGCGCACCCCGTCGGGCTACCGCCTGTACTCACAGTCGGACATCCATCGCCTGGAGACGATTCTCTACCTGCAGAAGAATCGATTCATGCCCCTGCAGGTCATCAGGGACCAGCTGGAGGGCAAGAGCGGCGACGCGCTGTCAGGGGCCCTCGCCGCCAGCCTCACGGAGGCGCAGCAGGAGGGCGCCGCGGCCCAGGACCGCCTCTATCCCATCGATCGCGTCCCCGAGCTCTTCGGCACGTCCGTGAGTCTGGTGCGTCAGTGCTCCGACGCCGGGCTCATCGTCCTCAAGAAGTCGCCGCACGGTCGCGACCTGGTTGACGGGCACGACATCCCCCTCATACGAACCTGCAACGAGCTCCAGCACTTTGGCATCGCCCCCAAGAACCTTCGCCAGTACGTCACGGCGGCCAACCGCGAGAGCGCCCTCTTTGAGCAGGCCCTCATGGTGTACGCACGCAAGGCGGGCGGCGTCGAGATGGAGCATACGAACGAGACGCGCGAGCAGTTTGCCAACGCCCTCCAGCAGATACTGATACTTACGAGCCAGGTGCACGACACCCTGCTCAAGCGGCAGATCAGACGGGCCTTCTCACAGATGGGGGAGTAGGAGGCCGCCTGGCTTGACCGCACGATTGACGAAAGGACCTTTCATGCCCCAGGACGACGGCACGCTCGAGAGCCACATCATTGACATACCGGACTATCCCGAGCCGGGCGTCGTCTTCAAGGACATCACGCCCCTTCTCGCCTCGCCTGCGGGATTGCGCGAGGCCGTCGATAGGATGGCGGACCACTTTACGGACGCGGGAATCACGAAGGTCATCGGTGCGGAGGCGCGCGGCTTCTTGGTGGGCGCCCCGGTTGCCTACAAGCTGGGGGCCGGCTTCGTGCCGGCCCGCAAGCCCGGCAAGCTCCCTCGCGCCGTGTATAGCGAGTCGTATCTGCTGGAGTACGGCACGGACGAGCTTCAGATACACCAGGACGCCATCCAGGCGGGCGACAGGATCCTCATCGTGGACGACCTCGTCGCGACGGGCGGCACGGCGGTGGCGACGGCCAAGCTTGCGACCAAGGCCGGCGGGGAGGTCGTGGGCTTTGCCTTCCTCCTCGAGCTTGCCTTCCTCGACCCGCGTACGACCATCGGGCGGGAGTTTTCCCAGGAGGTCTTCACGCTCGTGACGGTCAGCTAGGCACCGTCCTGCCGGCTTGCGACGGTCGCCTGAACCCCTTGCGCCGCAGCTCTGACGGGTCACGTCGGCTTTTTCGTCGCCGACTGTCGCGAGGGCCGCGTGCCACCCCACGCATCGTGGCGCGTCGCTCCCACCAAGGGATATGATGGAACCCTCGCACGCGAGGGAGGGAGAGGGCGCGATGCCCAACAATCGAGCGGACAAACAGGTGAGCAGGCGCTTCTCGCGGCGCTTTCAGGTGGACATGATCTGGGAGGGGGCCCTTGTGGGCCTGGCGGGAGGTGGCGTCGTCACGCTGTATCGCCTGAGCCTCACCCGCGCCGAGGTCCTTTTGCGCCAGCTGCTTGCCCTCATGCAGCGACAGCCCCTTGCTATCGTGGGCCTCGTGGCCCTGCTCGTCGTCTCGTGCCTGATCGTGGCAAAGCTGGTGAGCTGGGAGCCGTATACCCAGGGTTCGGGCATTCCCCAGATCGACGCCGAGGTCATGGGCCGCATCGACATGCCCTGGCATCGGGTGGTGCTGGCAAAGTTCGTGGAGGGGACCCTCCTGACGCTCTCGGGCCTCTCGCTGGGCCGTGAGGGTCCCAGCGTGCAGCTGGGCGGCATGGGCGGCAAGGCCGTCTCGCGGGCGCTCAAACGCGGCAGGGGAGAGGAGCGTCTGCTTGTCACCTGCGGGGCGGCGGCGGGCATGTCAGCCGCGTTCCATGCGCCCCTCACGGGCGTGCTCTTTGCGGTGGAGGAGATTCACAAGGAGTTCACCCCGTCGCTCATCGTCTCGGCCATGGCGTCGGCCGTCGCCGCGGACTTTCTCGTCTCGCAGGTGCTCGGCGTCACGCCGGTGCTGCAGCTGCGCTTCGTGCGCGACCTGCCGCATGCCTACTATCTGGCGGTGCTGGGACTGGGGCTGCTCTGCGGCGTCCTGGGGTCGCTTCACAACCAGGGCATGTTCCTGCTGAGCGAGCGGGCCTTCGCGCGTCTCGGGCGCCTTCCCTTCGTGGTGCGCCTCGCCGTGCCCTACCTGCTCTCCGGCGTCGTGGCATGCGTCGCTCCGGTGCTCTTGTGCGGTGGCGACGCCATCGTCGAGGTCCTCGGGAGGCCCGACGCGCTGCCCCTGCTGACCATCGTGGGCCTGCTGGTGGGGAAGTACCTCTTCACCAGCGTCTCCTTTGCATCGGGGGCGCCGGGCGGCACGCTGTTTCCGCTCTGCGTCATGGGAATGCTCATCGGTGCCCTCTACGGGAGCCTTCTCGCGCACGTCACGGGCATCCAGGGCCTCTTTGTCGTCAACTTCATGGCCTTGGGCATAGCCGGCCTGTTCTCCTCGGTCGTGCGTGCGCCCGTCACGGGCGTGGTGCTCGCCTTTGAGCTCACGGGGAGCTTCAGCGCGCTGCTGGCGGTATCCATCGTGTCCATCGTGGCATACGTGATCGCCAACGTGCTGGGCAGCGACCCGTTCTACGAGCACCTGCTGGCAAACCTGCTGGGCGTGAGGAAGGTCACCTCGTCCGTGCGCGGTAACGTGACGGGCGAGAAGGCCCTTCATTCCTACACGGTGGGCGCGGGCAGCCGCCTTGAGGGCAGACGCCTGTGCGACGTTGACTGGCCGGCGTCCTCCCGCATCGTGACGATCGACCGCATGGGCACGGACATCGTGCCCACGGGCTCCACGATGCTCGAGTCGCTCGACAGCATCCTGGTCATCATGGACGCCGACAGCGAGGACCAGATTCAACCCAAGATATGGGACCTGTGTCGGAGCTCTCTGGCTACGGCGCGCACGCCGCGACGCTAGCGTCGCACAAGGAAACGGCGGTGTCGCACAAAAGGGCACGACGCGTCTGTCGTCACGTGTGCGACCCCACTCGGTCCACCCGGGACCCGTCCGCGCCTGCGAGGGTAGGCGAAAAAGGCCCTCGCAGGCGCGATCGGAGGCAGGACCCCAGGCTCCTAAAGCGGGCGTTTCTTTTACTTTACATAAGATATATTATCATATTTTTAGGAGGCGGCGGAGGGGGGTGCTAGCCCTCGACGGGCTGTCCCAGATACGACGCGACGCTCGTCGCGGCGATGGCGCCGTCCGCAGCGGCCGTCACGATCTGTCGCAGGCTCTTCTGCCTCACGTCACCAGCGGCAAAAAGGCCCGGAACCGTCGTCTCCATGCGCTCGTTTGCGACCACATATCCCTGGCGGTCAAGCTCAACGAGGTCCTTGACGAGTCCGGACGCAGGCACGCGACCCACGAAGACAAAGACGCCAAACGACCCCTTGTCGAAGGTCTCGGTGGTCAGCGCACCCGTCTCGTTGTTGCGGAAGGTCACGCTCTGCAGCAGCCCGTCTCCCCCGACCGCCGTGATACTAGTTAGGTACCTAACTTCTAGTTTCTCGCTCTCGGCGACCTGCTTCGCCACGGAGGCCTGGGCGCGCATGTGGTCCTTGCGGACGACCATGGTCACCTTGTCGGCAAACTTGGTGAGAAAAAGGGCCTCCTCGGCCGCGGAGTTGCCGCCGCCGATCACGAAGACCTGCTTGCCGCGGTAGAACATGCCGTCACACGTGGCGCAGTATGACACGCCATGACCGCCAAACTCCTCCTCGCCGTCAAAGCCCGCATGGCGCGGCGTGGCGCCGCCGGCGAGGATGACCGCTCTGGTGACGTAGCTCGCTGCGGAGGTCGTCACGGTGAAGAGCCCGGACGACTCGTCGCGGCTGATGGAGCGTACGTCCTCCATGACGATGGCCGCTCCCAGGTCCTTGGCCTGCCTTTGCATGGCGTCGGTGAGCGAGAAGCCGTCGGTGTGCGGCACGCCAGGATAGTTGTCAACCTCGTTCGTGAGGATGACCTGCCCGCCGACGGCCTCCTGCTCAAGCGTGACGGCGTCAAGCAGCGCTCGGGCGGCGTAGATGGCGGCGGAGAGCCCCGCCGGGCCCCCTCCCACGATGACGAGGTCCCTGATGTTATCTGTCATGAGGCAACCCTTCGTTGTTGCGATGGCACTACAGGGACTGTTGTACCCAACTACGGGGCTCAACCATGGGCGGGTCGGTCGCGACATGACGCTCGTCCTGCCTGACGGCGCGCCCGGTGCATGGCAACAATTGGCCGCTGGCGGCGCAACATGGCGAGTTGGCGCGTGCGACCTGCGTCAACGTAGCCAAACACGACATTGATACCAAAACGTGGCGGCAAACGGCCTAATGTTGGTATGTCCGTCGTGTTTTGGCCACGAAGGACGTCACGATGACGATGACTCCACGTCCGACTCCGCCTTCGAGGCTGCCGGCGAGGAGGGCAGGATGAGGTTGAGCGCGATGCCCGCGAGCGCCGAGGTGGCCATGCCAGGCAGCGTGTAGGAGCCCAGCGGGATTGCCGCACCCGACGTCTCCATGCCGACGCCCAGGATGATGACGACGGAGGCGATCATGAGGTTGCGGTTCTCGTCAAAGTTCACGCGATTTGCCACGAGCATGCGCAGCCCGTTGGAGGCGATGAGACCAAAGAGGAGAAGGCTCACGCCCCCCATGACCGGCGTGGGGATGGTGCTGATGAAGGCGGCGAGCTTGGGGCAGAAGCCGCCCACGAACAGGGCAAAACCAGCGGCGTACCAGAACACCTGGGTCGCATACACGCGCGTGACGCTCATGACGCCGATGTTCTCGGCATAGGTGGTGGTGGGAGGGCCGCCGAGAAAGCCGGAGATCATGGTCGAGATGCCGTCACCGGCCAGGGAGCGCGGCAGCATGGGACGATAGTCGCGTCCCACGATCTCGCCGACGGCAAGCAGGTGGCCGATGTGCTCGATGACGACGACCAGCGCGACCGGCGCGACGAGCGCGACGGCGCCCGGGTCAAGCTGGGGCATCTGCACGGGAGGCAGGCCCAGCCAGGCGGCATCGGCGACGGCCTGCACGTTCACGAGCCCCAGGGGGATGGAGACAAGGTAGCCGACGATGATGGCCAAAAGGATGGGAAGCGTTCCTAGGAGGCCTCCCCTGCTGGAGAACGCGACGGCGGCAATAAGCGTGACGGCGGCGACGAGGGCGCCCTCGGCGACGAACGAGTCCGTCGCCGCGTTGAGGGCCATCCGCACGGCCGTGGCGGAGAGGCCCACGCCAATGACCACCATGACGGATGCGACGAGCACGGGCGGCAGAAGCCTGTCGAGCCATCCCGTGCCGACGAGCTTGATGATGCCGGCAACGACCAGAAAGACGACGCCCGCCGCGACGACGCCCGAAAGCGCCGTGGACAGGCTTCCCGTGGCGGCGGTCGCCGCGATGATGGGGCTGATGAACGCAAAGGAGCTGCCAAGATAGCTGGGAATCTTGTTGCGCGTGACGAGCAGGTAGCAGATCGTGCCGATGCCCGAGCACATGATGGCGACGTTGGGATTCAGGCCCGTGAGGACCGGTACGAGCACCGTCGCGCCGAACATGCTCATCATGTGCTGGATGCCGAGCGGTATGGCCCTCGAGCTGCTCATGCGCTCGTCGACGCCGATGACCGATCGAGTGGTGCGTGCCATGCGTCTCCCTTCATTCTGGGTGTGGTCCCGCGAGGCGAAGGCTTCGCGGCAAGTTACGCCTCAAAGGTCAAAAAAAGGGCCCGACCTCAGTCGGGCCCCGGACGGCCTCGCCGCTAGGAGACGAGGAAGTAGATAACGAAGGCGGCCGCCGCAACCCACATGAGGGGCTTGATCTTCCTGACCTGGCCCGTGGCGAGGGCGACGACGACATAGCCGATGAAGCCCAGACCGATGCCGGACGAGATGGAGTAGGTCATGGGGATGCCGGCGACGATGAGGAAGGCGGGAAGGCCCTCGAGAAGGTCACCCCATGCGATCTCGGCCGCCTCGGACAGCATGAGGTAGCCAACATACACCAAGGCGCCGCAGGTGGCGGCCCCGGGAACCACGGCGATCAGGGGTGCGAAGAACGCGGCGAGGATGAAGAGCAGACCGCAGGACACGGACGTGAGGCCCGTGCGCCCGCCGTCGGCGGCGCCGGAGGCGGACTCGACGAAGGAGGTGATGGAGGAGGCGCCCACGAGGCCGCCCATCCAGGCGGCGCAGGAGTCCACGACGAGAATCTCTCGCATGTTCTCCACGTTGTCGTCCTCGGTGAGGAACTCACCCTGCTTCGCGACGGCCATGGCGGTGCCCATCGTGTCGAAGAAGTCCGACATCATGAGCGAGAAGGCCAGGATGAGCAGGGTGGGCGTCGTGACGACCTTGGCGAGGCCGATGACGCCGGCCTGGTCGGCCTGGAAGGGCGCCCCAAAGGACGAGAAGTCGGGCAGCGAGACGACGCCCGCCGGCATGGCCGTGAGCCCCAGGGGGATGCCCAGGACGACGGCGACGAGGATGCCCAGGAGCAGGGCGCCCTTGACGCCCAACGCCACGAAGGTGACCGTGGCAACGATGGAGATGACACCCAGGATGAACGAGGGGCTCGTGACGTCGCCCAGCGAGACCAGCGTCGCGCCGTCACCGTTGATGATGCCGGCATTGGCGAGGCCGATCATGGCGATGAAGAGGCCGAGCCCCACCGAGATGCCATGGCGCAGCGACACGGGGATGGCGTCCATGATGGCCTCGCGCAGGCCGCACAGGACCAGCAGCAGGATGACGACGCCCTCGACGAAGATGACGCCCATGGCGGCGTGCCAGTCGCCGTCGCAGTACGACGTGGTGGCGACGACGATCATGGAGTTGATGCCGAGCCCGGAGGCCAGGGCGATCGGTCGGTTGGCGAAGACTCCCATGAGAATCGTCATGACGCCGGCGCCAAAGCAGGTGCTGGTGATGGTGGCGGAGATGGGGACGCCCGCGCTCGAGAGAATGAGGGGGTTCAGGGCGATGATGTAGGACATCGCCAGAAACGTCGTCAGGCCGGCGCGAAACTCCTGCGAGAGGGACGATCCCCTCTCGGACATCTTGAAGAGCTGTTCCATGCGTTCCTTCCTTCCAGCATGTTTGGATGGGTCCTTGCCGCCACGACGCTGGCTCGGCGGCATCGTGCGACGGCGTCAGACGCCGCTGGAGCCAAAGCCCTGCGCGCCGCGGTCGGTCTCGTCAAGGGCGCTGACCTCCTTGAGCGTCACGACGGGGACGCGCTTGATGACGAGCTGGGCGATGCGCTCGCCGCGCTCGATGCGGATGTCATGGACCGGGTCAAGGTTGATGGCGCAGACCTTGAGCTCGCCGCGGTAGTGGGCGTCGATGAGGCCGGGGGTGTTGGCCATGGAGAGGCCCTTCTTGAGGGCGAGGCCGCTGCGCGGCTGGACGAAGCCCCCGAAGCCCTCGGGGATGGCGACGGCGAGCCCCGTCGACACGAGGCGCCGCTCAAAGGGCTTGAGCGTCACGTCCTCGTTCGAGCGCAAATCAAGCCCCGCGTCGCCCTCATAGGCATAGCTTGGCAGCTGGACGGTGGGATCGAGGCGGCGTATGGGAAGGGTGATGCGGTCGGGCTGGTGCGTCATCGGGCAAGACTCCTCAGTTCCTCGCTGAATTCATCGACGTCCTTGAAATCACGGTAGACGGAGGCGAAGCGCACGTAGGCGACCTTGTCAACGTCGGCAAGGCGCTGCAGCACCATCTTTCCCAGGTCCTGGGAGTCAACCTCGGACATGCCGTTGTCCCTGAGCTCCGAGACGATCTCGTCGATGAGGCCGTCGAGCTTCTCCATGGGGACGTCGCGCTTGATGGTGGCCGCGACGAGGCCCCGCATGAGCTTGCCCCTCTCGAAGGTCTCCTTGTGACCGTCCTTCTTGACGACCAGAAGGGGCATCTCCTCGCGCCGCTCGTAGGTGGTGAATCGCGTGCCGCAGCGAACGCATTCCCTGCGGCGGCGGATGGCGTCATTGCTCTCGGAGGGACGCGAGTCCACGACCTTGGACTCCTCGCACCCACACTTCGGACAGCGCATGTATCCCCCTATCAAAGTGACAACGGGACGATAGCACAAGACGTCCGGTCGCGGCAGGCCCGAGGTCAATCGTCCTGAATATGAAACAAAGCAGGACGCCGGCAAAGCAAGGCCGCGATGGTGCCTGAGGCTGCCCCTGGGCGGGCCCCTCCTAGGAGGCGGGGACGACGAGGCGGTCCCCCGGCCGGACGCGCGCCCCGTCGAGGCCGTTTTGAACGCCGATCCAGGAGGCGACGTCCTGGGTCGAGACGCCGTCCAGGCGGGACCTTTGGGCGATGTCCCAGACGCTGTCCCCCTGATGCACGACGACGACCTGCGTGGGGGCGGCCTCGAGCAGGGCGGCCGCGCGGCGCTGCGCCCCAGACGAGAGCAGGCCGACGGCCACGAGGGCCGCGAGCGCAAGGACGACGCCTGCCGCGGTGAGGCGCCAAGGCACGCGGGCGTGCCGCGGCCGACGCATGGCCGGGGCGTCCGCGCGGGACCTGCCTCCCGTGATGAGCGTGAACAGCGGGCGCTCCTCGTCCTCGGGGGCCGAGGCGTCAAGGGCGGCAGAGGGCAGGGCAATGGCGGCGATGGCGGTGGGCATGATGGCTTCTCCCCTGTCGTAGGTAACTGGGATAGGTATAGCAGGCGGACCCGACAGGAATGCGATTAGAACACACGTACTTAGAACACATGTGCTATACTACGAACACGCAGGGCGGCTGTCAAGTGAAATAAGAACATATGTTTTCATTCCGCCCCGTCGCTCGGCGACCACCGCAAGGGGGAGACATGTCCAAGGACAAGCTCAGCAAGAGGCAGGCGTCCATCTACGACTACATCTGCGCGTATACGGCCGAGCACGGCTATGCGCCCTCGGTGCGCGAGATCGGCAAGGCCGTGGGGCTCGCCTCCCCCTCCACCGTCCACATGCACCTTAAGGTGCTCGAGGAGCGCCAGCTCATCAAGCGGGCCAGCAACAAGCCCCGCACGATCGAAGTCAAGGGCCCGGAGCGTCCCTCCGACGCCGTCGGCGTGGCCCCCGCCACCCGTGACGTCAACGTCGCCATGCTGTCGTTGCCGCTCGTGGGCCGCGTGGCCGCCGGCACCCCCATCCTGGCCGAGCAGAACGTCGAGGAGGAAGTCGCCCTGCCCGTCAGCCTGGTGGGCGACGCCTGCTCGTTCCTGTTGCGGGTCCGCGGCAGCTCCATGATCAACAAGGGCATCCTCGACGGCGACGTCATCGCCGTCCACGAGCAGCCGGACGCCTCCGACGGCGACGTCGTCGTGGCGCTCGTCGATGACGGAGCCACGGTCAAGACGTTCTATCGCGAGAAGGGCCGGATTCGCCTGCAGCCCGAGAACGACGCGATGGAGCCCATCTACGCCACGAACCCGCGTATCGTGGGCAAGGTCGTGGCGCTGGTGCGCTCCCTTGCCTAGCGCCGCGCGCCCACGAACCCCGCCTGCCCGCCCTGGGCGTTTGGCGACGGTTGACGCCCTCAAGGGGCTCACGGTGATCTCCATGGCCCTCTTCCACTGGTGCTATGACCTGAGTCATCTCTTTGGGGTGCCCCTTGCGTTCTTTCGGCCGCCTCTTCTGGATGTGTGGCGCGCGTCCATCAGTTGGACCTTCCTGTTCGTCGCCGGCTGGATGTGCTCCTACTCACGCAGCCTGCCGCGCCGCGCCGCCAGGTACCTGCTCGTCGCGCTGGGGATATGCGCGGCCACGAGCGTGGCGGGCGTCGATGCGCCCATAAGCTTTGGCATCATCTTCTGCATGGGGGCCAGCACGCTTCTTGCCGCCCTGCTGGGCCGCTATGGCCTCCCGCGAGGAGGTGGGGCCACGACGCTGGCCCTCGTCGCCCTCTTCGTGCTGAGCCTCAATGTTCCTGCCGGCTTTTTTGGCGCGGGACCCGTTCTGATGCGCCTGCCGCAGGGGCTCTACGCCACCCCCTGGCTTGCCTGGCTCGGCTTTCCTGACGCCCTCTTCTGCTCGGGGGACTACTACCCCCTTCTCCCCTACGGCCTCATGTACCTGGCTGGCGCGAGCTTTGGCAGGGGGCTCTCGGCGACGTCGACGCCCACGGCGCTCGGCAGGTCCGTGTGTCGCCCCCTCGAGTGGCTGGGCAGGCACTCGCTCGTGGCGTATCTGGTCCACCAGCCCCTGCTGCTGGCGCTTGGGGCCGCGCTGACAGGCAAGGTCCCTTAGGACCGGCCGTCCTCGACGTCCTGGTCATGACGCTCGCGTCCGCCAGACCGGGTGTCTGCGCAGGCGTATCGCCGGAGCGTGTCTGCCAGGCGTGCGGGCACCCGCGCCGTGACGAGCAGACCCTCCTGCAGGTACTGCTCGCGCATGATCTGGCAGCGCTCATGGATCAGCTTCTGAAGGAGCCCCTTGTCATAGGGGATGAGGACGGTCATGGCCCGGTCGCCCTCGCCCGCCTTCTGCGCCACGCTAACGAGCAGCGCGTCCAGGCCTCGACCGTCCAGCGCCGAGACGAGAAGGGCGCTCGGATGCGCGCCCATGACGCCCGCCAGGTCCGTCTCGTCAAGAAGGTCGCACTTGTTGTAGACGATAAGCGAGGGGGTGTCGGCGGCGCCGATCTGGCCGAGCACCTGATCGACCGCCTCGAGCTGCCTGTCGCGCTGGGGGTCAGAGGCGTCGGCGACCCTGAGGATCAGGTCGGCGGCGCGCGCCTCGGCCAGCGTCGACTTAAAGGACTCGACGAGCGTGGTGGGCAGCTTTTGGATGAACCCCACGGTGTCGGTGAGGGTGACCTTGCGCCCCGCGTCCAGTGACAGCGCCCTCGTGGTGGGGTCGAGGGTCGCAAACAGCTCGTCCTTGGCATACACCTGCGCGCCCGTGAGCCGGTTGAGCAGGGTTGACTTGCCGGCGTTCGTGTAACCGACGAGCGCGACGCGATAGACGCCCGAGTCCCATCGCGCCTTGCTCTGCACGCGGCGGCGCCCCTCGAGCGCCTTAAGCTCGCGCCTCAGCCAGCTGATGCGGTCCCTGATGAGACGGCGGTCAACCTCGAGCTGGCTCTCCCCCTGGCCAAAGCGGCTCCCGATGCCGCCGCGCGTCTGCTCGCCCACGAGGTGGCCCCACATCCCGCGCAGGCGGGGCAGCACGTACTGCAGCTGTGCGAGCTGGACCTGGAGCCTGCCCTCGTGCGTCTTGGCATGCGTGCCAAATATGTCAAGTATCAGGGCGGTGCGGTCGATGACCTTGGTCGGCTCCCCCATGACGCGTTCGAGGTTGCTCTGCTGCGAGGGGCTCAGCTCGTCGTCAAAGATGACGACGTCGGCATGGAGCGACCGTGCCAGGCGGGCGATCTCCTCGGCCTTGCCGCTGCCGACGAGGGTGCGCGGCACGAGACGCTCGAGGCGCTGGGTGACCACGGCGACGACGTCGGCGCCGTCCGTGTGCGCGAGGCGGCCGAGCTCCTCGAGCGAGTCCTCGAGGGACCAGCTCGCGTCTCCCAGATCAACGCCGACGAGGATGGCGCGCTCGCGCGCCGGGGCCGTGGGCCGCGGGGTGAACCTAGCCATCCGCAGCACCGACCTCCCGCGCCTCCGCAAGGGCGTCGAGGACCTTCTCCGCCGTCTCCTCGGGCGTCATGAGATCCAGGTTGAGCGTCCGGGCGCGACCGTCCCTCCTGATCCAGGAGAGCTGGCGCTTCGCATAGCGCCGCGTGCGCGTGACCATGAGGCGTCGCGCGTCGTCGAGCGTGGCCTCGCCGCGCAGCACCGACACAAGCTCCTTGTAGCCGATGGCCTGCGCCGCCGTCGTGTCATCGATGAGGGCCCCCTCCTCCCACAGCCCGCGCACCTCATCGAGAAGCCCCGCCTCGAGCATCTGGTCCACGCGCCGCTCGATGCGCCGGTAGAGACGCTGGCGGTCCATCATGAGCGCGAAGATGAGCGTGTGGTAGCGCGGGCGACGGTCCTTGAGGCCCTCGTGCGTGCGCGCGTAGCTCAGCCCTCGCTCCCATAGCTCGAGGGCGCGCATGACGCGGCGGGAGTTCTGCGGGTGGATGAGGCGCGCGCTTTGGGGGTCGAGCTCTGCGAGTCGGGCATGCAGGCCGGCGGGGCCCAGCGTTCGCAGCTGCTCGTCCAGGCGCTCCCGCACGCCGTCTGCCAGCCCCTCGGGGCCCGGGGGAAAGTCCATCTCGTCGATGACGGCGTCAAGGTAGAGTCCCGTCCCGCCGCAGAGGACGGGCGTGAGCCGCCGTGCGAGGAGGCGGTCGAGCTGCGCGCGTGCCTGGTCCTGGAAGAGCCGTGCCGAGAAGCTCTCGCGAGGGTCGGCGACGTCAACCATGAGCAGGGGCGCCCGACGGGCGCCGACGGGCGTCTTGGCGGTGCCGACGTCCATGCCACGATAGACCTGCATCGCATCGACGGAGATGACGGCGGATCCCAGGCGCTCGGCGACGCGCTCGGCGACGGCGCTCTTGCCGGAGGCCGTGGGGCCGACGATGGCTATGACGGGACCGGGAAGGCTCACCGAGGCTCACCTTCGAGCGACCCGCGCAAAAACCAGGGGCGCGCGTCTTTCACGCGCACGTCGCAGAGCGTTCCTGCCAGCGACGCCGCCGACCTGTCTGCGGGAAGCGCAAAGAGGACGGTCTGGTTCTTGGGGCTGTGCCCCACCATGACGCGCTCGTCGCGCTTCGAGGCGCCTTCGACGAGGACCTCGACGACGGCGCCTCGCTCGCCTTGGTTGGCGGCGAGCGCGCAGTCCTCCACCACCCGGGCAAGGCGCTCGAAGCGTCCCTGGATGACGTCGCGCGGCGTGTCGTCGGCGATCTTCGCCGCAGGCGTGCCCGGGCGGCGCGAGTAGATGAAGGTGTAGGCGGACGAGAAGCCCACCTCGCTCACGAGGGAGAGGGTGTCCGCGAAGTCCTTCTCGGTCTCGCCCGGAAAGCCCACGATGATGTCCGTGGAAAGGGCGATGCCGGGGACCGCCGCCCTGAGGTCGGAGACGATCTTGAGGTACTGCTCGCGCGTGTAGCTGCGGTTCATGGCCTTGAGAATGCGCGTGGAGCCGCTCTGCACCGCCAGATGGAGGTGGGGCATCACGGCGGGGACCTCCGCCATGGCCCGTATGGTGTCGGCTGAGAGGTCCTTGGGGTTGGACGAGGTGAAGCGAACGCGCTCGATGCCGGTCTGGCCCACGCGCCGCAAGAGCTCTGCAAAGCGGGGCTCGCCGTACAGGTCGCGACCGTAGGAGTTGACGTTCTGGCCCAGGAGCGTGACCTCGCGCACGCCTTCGGCGGCCAGGCGCGCGACCTCGTCAACCACGCGCTCCATCCGTCGGGCGCGCTCGCGGCCGCGGACGTAGGGGACGATGCAGTAGGTGCAGAAGTTGTTGCAGCCGTACATGATGGGCACCCAGGCATGGAAGCTCGAGGCACGACGCGAGGGCAGGTCGGCCGAGAAGCCCCTCCCCTCCTCGCCCGTGTCCGCCACGACGCCCGTGCCGTCGCCCTCCAGGGCCTCGACAAGCAGCTCGGGCAGGGACGCCAGGGCGCTCGTGCCAAAGACGACGTCCACGTTGGGGACGAGCTGGGACAGATTCGCGCCCTCGCGCTGTGCGATGCAGCCCCCCACGGCCACGACGCGCCGACCGGACGGGGCCGCAGGCAGCCGCGAGAGGTTGGAGGCCTCGCCGTACAGGTGCGTGTCGGCCTTCTCGCGCACGGAGCAGGTCATGAAGACGACGACGTCCGCGTCGGCGGCGTCGCTGACCGCGATGCAGCCGCACGAGTCCAAAAGGCCGCTCACGCGCTCCGCGTCATGAAGGTTCATCTGGCACCCGAAGATGCGGACGAAGTAGGTCTTGCCGACGAGGCTCCTCTGATCCGTCACGACGCCTCGCCGCCCATGTGCGCGCCGCCGTCGGAGGTCTCGGGCCCAAGACAGCTCGACGAGCTTTGGGCGCTGATGCGATGCACGTAGATGGCGATGCGGATGGCCGTGCGCGTCTCGCCGCCGATCTCGATGTCCGAGAACGTGGGCGCGCAGGAGATGTCAACGCCCGTGGGGATGAGAAAGCCGCGGGCGATGGCGATGGCCTTGACGGCCTGGTTGACGGCCCCGGCGCCCACGGACTGTATGTTGACGGGCGCGCCGTCCTTGACCATGCCCGCAATGGCGCCGGCGACGGAGGCGGGAGAGGACTTGCTCGAGACCTTGAGGAACTTCATGAAACTCTCCTGTTGTGCGATTACCTCGTTTGAGCTGCGACGTCTGCGTGTTGGATCGATGCGTGCGAGAGTGGGCCTGTCTGCCTATGGTACCGCAGAACCCCTCAGTCATCCTGCGAGACGCGGAAGGTGACGACCACCTTGCCGCCTGTGGCGCGCACCTCGGGGTCTTCCATGAGGTCAAGGTAGTACCGGTCGGCCAGGTAGGAGAAGTCCTTGCGCATGAGGCGCGAGAACGCGCTGGCGTCGCGCGCGTCGATCCTGAGCCGACGTGCCTCGCGATAGATGTCCGCCGGCTTGGCGACGCCAGGACCCCTGCGATCGAGGCGGCGCGTGAGCGTGGCGTAGACGCTGCGCACCGGCTTGATCTGCCCTGAGCACACGCGATGCGCCGTGCGCTCCCCCATCTCGAGCCCGACGGAGCGGGCCGCGTCGAGGAGCTCCGTCGCGTCGGCGGCGGCGGGAAAGCGCTCGAGCACTCCCAGGTCGTCAAGGCCGTCAACGAAGAGGAGCTCGCTGGGACCGCGTACGAGGCCCGTCTTGCTCCGCAGGGTGGCGGCGACGTCGGAGGGCGATCCCACCCACACGTCCAGGCTTCCATGCTCCTCCAGGGCAAACTCGCAGCAGCGCCTGATGATGTTGTGCGGCCCCCTCGTCAGCCGACGCTCTCCGTCCTCGCCCACCTCGAACGCAGGCCAGCTCGACTGGTCCTTGCGCTCGGGCAGCCGGGTGACGTCAAAGGTCACCTTGACGGCCGTACCGCGTCCGGGGACCGTGGCGCTCACGCAGGAGCTCGCGGCGTTCTCCCGGACCGAGAAGAGCGCCATGCCCCTGCCGTGGACGCCCCAGCGGTCCTGGCGAAAGCTGTCCAGCTTGGAGGTGACGCGCGCGTCAAAGACGCGTTCGCGCAGGTCATCCGGGATGCCGCAGCCGTCGTCGAGCATGACGAGCGTGCGGGTGTCCCCCTCGCGGGACAAGGCGAGAAAGACGTGGCGGGCCCCGGCGTCGCGGGCGTTGCGCAGGAGCTCGAGCACGGCGTCCTCCACGCAGCGGACGTCCTGCTTGGCCTGACGACGCTCCGCCTCAGAGACCCTGAGGCGGACGAAGCCCTCCCCGAGGTTCTCCTCGACTCGCAGCGAGCGGTCGAGGCCGACGTCGGAGATGAAGTCTGCGAGGTCGTCGGAGGCGGACATCCGTGCCGCCTATTTGGCGATGCCCACGGCGCGCGACTCGCGGATGACGACGACGCGCACCTGCCCGGGATACTGCATGCCGTCCTCGATCTGACGGGCGATGTCGTGGGCGAGGACCGTCGCCTCGGCGTCGGAGACCTTCTCGGGCTGCACCATGACGTGCAGCTCGCGACCGGCCTGCATGGCGTAGGTGCGCTCGACGCCCTCGTGCGCGTTGGAGATCTCCTCGAGCTTCTCGAGGCGCTTGATGTACGCCTCGGCGCTCTCGCGGCGGGCGCCGGGTCGTGCCGCCGAGATGGCGTCGGCGGCCTGCACCAGGACGTCAAGCACCGTGTTGGGCTCGATGTCCGCATGGTGCGCCTCGACGGCGTGGACGATCTCGGGGCGCTCGCCCAAGCGACGGCAGAGGTCGGCGCCGATGACGGCATGCGGCCCCTCGACGTCATGGTCGATGGCCTTGCCGATGTCGTGCAGAAGGCCGGCGCGCTTGGCGGGCGTCTCGTCAAGACCCAACTCGGAGGCCATCATGCCGCAGAGCGAGGCAACCTGGACCGAGTGCCTGAGGACGTTCTGGCCAAAGGAGGTCCGGTAGCGCAGGCGGCCGAGGACCTTGATGAGGTCGGGATGGAGGTCTTGGATGCCGCAGTCAAAGGCGGCCTGCTCGCCGGCCTCGACCACGCGCTCGTTGACGAGCGTCTCCGCCTTGGCGTACATCTCCTCGATGCGCGCGGGATGGATGCGCCCGTCGGCGATGAGGTTTTCGAGGGCGACGCGGGCCGTCTCGCGGCGCACGGGGTCGAAGCTGGACAGAACGACGGTCTCGGGCGTGTCGTCGATGACGAGTGAGACGCCCGTTACCTGCTCGAACGTGCGGATGTTGCGCCCCTCGCGCCCGATGATGCGCCCCTTGAGGTCGTCGGAGGGGATGTGAACGGACGTGACGGTGATCTCGCTGGCCTGGTCCGAGGCGCAGCGCTGAATGGCCGTCGAGACGATCTCGCGCGCGGTCTTGTCGGCCCGGGCGCGCACGCGCTGCTCGGACTCGCGCAGGATCTGCGCCTCCTCGCGCACCGCGTCCGCGCGGACGCGGTCGAGCAGCTCCCTGTGGGCGTCCTCGCGGGTCAGGACGGCGATGCGCTCGAGCTCCGCCGTCTGCTTGCCAAAGAGCTCGTCAACCTCGACTTTTCGCTTGTCGATCTGACCCTGGAGGCTCGAGAGCTGATGCTCCTTGCGATCGAGGGCGTCGTTGCGGCGGTCAAGGGACTCCTCGCGCTGCATGATGCGATTCTCCATGGCCTGAAGCTCCTGCTTGCGCTTCTTCTCCTCGCCCTCGGAGCTCTGCTTGAGCTTGAGAATCTCCTCGCGTGCCTCGACGAGGGAGGTCTTTCGCGCGGTCTCGGCGTCACGCTGGGCGTCCTCGGTGATGCGGCGCGCCCGTTGCTCCGCCTCGCTGACGACTCTCGCGGCCTCCTGGACCTTGGAGTTGTTGGCGTTCGAGACGAACAGGTAGGACCCGATCGCCCCCGCCGCCAGGCAGATTATGCCAATGATGATCCATTCCATGGTTGCTCCTCAGATAGCTGGTATGTCTGTTCAGGAGACCGATGCGCACGTCATCGGAACCCGCCATCTGAGGCGTACTCTGAGCTGTGTGTTTCGACCGAGAGCAAAAGGAACGTGGCCAACAGAACAGATATGGATACCAGCCCCGCAAGGCTGGAAAAAACGACTCAAACAGCAGCTTTAATCCTAATTTGGCGGCCGCGACCTGTCAAACCAAAAGAACGAGCGGCAACCCAAACGCATGGATTGCCGACAACTCAGGAGGGCAGGAGTCCCTCGTCTCGCAGCCGTGCGGCCGCGGCGTGGGCGACGGCCGCCGAGAAGCCGCGCGCGCACAAAAAGCGGACGGCCTTGGCGTACGGGTCACGCCCGCCGAGGCGCCGTCGCGCGACCAGCTCGAAGGCGCGCGCGTCCTCGCCCCCGGGGTCAATGAAGGCGTCAGGCCAGCCGTCGAGCTCGCCCACGTCAACGCCGCGCTGGGTGAGCGCCCGCTCGATCTTGGCCATGCCCCAGCCGGCGTAGAGCTTCGAGCGCACGAAGACGTCGGCATAGCGGGCGTCGTTGACGAGCCCCAGGTCGCGCAGACGTACGAGGCAGGCCGTCGTGACGTCCGACCAATAGCCGTCCGCCCGCAGCCTGTCCGCAAGCTCCTTGGAGGAGTAGTCGCGCCTGTCCAGAAGAAAGGTGGCCCGCAGGCGCGCCTGGCGCTCCTGAAGCTCGCGCAGCTTGAAGACGAGCTCGTTGCGCGAGCGGGGCGCGAGCGACCCCTGCCTCCTGAGACGCTCCAGCTCCTTGCCGACCGCGAGCGGCACCCAAAACGTCTCCTCGGCGTCGTCCTGGACGAGCGAGACGCACGCCGTCGGCTTGAGGTGCGAGATTCCCTCCTGCCGAGCGCGACGGGCGGGAAGCGCGACGCTCCAGGTGAGGGCGCCCTTGTCCTGGCGTGCGTCCATGGCTAGGCCTCGCTCGTGGGCCCGTCGCCCAGGAGGGGCTCCCCCACCCGCTCGTCGCCCAGCTCGAGCCCGCAGGCGACGCGCACCTTGTGGTCAACCTCCTCGCGCAGGTCGGGATTGGTGGCCAAAAACTCCTTGGCCGCCTCGCGACCCTGACCCAGGCGTTCCTCGCCATAGGTGAACCAGGACCCGGCCTTCTCGACGATGTCATAGTCGACGGCCATGTCGAGGATGGAGCCCTCCTTGGAGATGCCCGTGCCGTACATGATGTCAAACTCCGCCTGCTTGAACGGGGGCGCGACCTTGTTCTTGACGACCTTGACGCGGACGCGGTTGCCGACGATCTCGTTGTTGCGCTTGATGGAGTCGATGCGACGTATGTCCATGCGGACGGACGAGAAGAACTTGAGGGCGCGGCCGCCCGGCGTGGTCTCGGGGTTGCCGAACATGATGCCGATCTTCTCGCGCAGCTGGTTGATGAAGACGCAGGTGGTTTTTGACTTGGAGAGCGACCCGGCGAGCTTGCGCAGGGCCTGGCTCATGAGACGTGCCTGAAGGCCGACCGTGGTGTCGCCGATCTCACCCTCTATCTCGGCGCGGGGCACCAGCGCCGCGACGGAGTCTATGACGACGACGTCGATGGAGCCCGAGCGCACGAGCATGTCGCAGATCTCGAGCGCCTGCTCGCCCGTGTCGGGCTGGGAGATGAGCACCTCGTCTATGTCGACGCCGATGCGCGCGGCATAGCTGGGGTCGAGCGCGTGCTCCGCGTCGATGAAGGC
This sequence comes from Olsenella massiliensis, assembly GCF_001457795.1. Taxonomy (GTDB): domain Bacteria; phylum Actinomycetota; class Coriobacteriia; order Coriobacteriales; family Atopobiaceae; genus Olsenella_F; species Olsenella_F massiliensis. Next base: position 284,995 of record NZ_LN898210.1, read on the forward strand.
GACCATGCCCCCCATGGCCTGGGCCTCGGCAAGGATCTCGAGGGACAGCGTCGTCTTGCCGGAGGACTCGGGGCCGTAGATCTCGACGATGCGGCCGCGGGGCACGCCGCCGATGCCGAGCGCCGCGTCAAGGGCGATGGAGCCCGTGGGGATGGCCTCCACCTCAAGGTCCGTACCGCCGTCGCCGAAGCGCATGATGGCCCCGCTGCCAAACTTCTTGTTGATCTCCTTGGCGGTGGCCTCGATCATCTTGTCGCGCTCCTCGCCGTAGGTCTTCTCGTGGACCTCGCGCGCGGGAGCCTTGCTCTTTGCCATGCTGTCTCCTCAGGTCGTGACTACGCGAATGACTATATGCGAACACCCGTTCTATGTCAATCAAGCTGCCACAAGCGTACGAGCGGTGACTGGCAGGGGGCTTGCAAAAAGCTGGCGGCATCCTCGCGCCCTGCCGCGCGGCAAGCGTGAGGCGGCCTCTGAGCAGGCGGGCGGATGAGACCGTGGTCCCGTGGCGTCTCTTCCGCGCGTCCGTCTATGGCCTGGCGCCCTCAATCTCCTCACAAAGGAGGCGCAAGGCGCGACGGACCGCCTGACGGCGCACGGACGCCCTGTCGCCCGAGAAGCGCTCGAGGACGCAGCGCGTGCCGTCTGGGCCGTGCACGCCAAACCACACCGTTCCGACGGGCCTGCCGGGCTCTGCGCCGTCCGGGCCGGCTATGCCCGTCACCGAGACGCCAAAGTCGCTTCCGACGACGCGCGTGACGCCCTCGGCCATCTGGGCGGCGCAGGGCGCCGAGACGGCGCCTCGCGCCGGGTCGCTCAGGACGTCCTGCGCCACGCCGAGCACTCGCGCCTTCACGGACGTCGCGTAGGAGACGACGCCACCCACGAGCGCGGCGGACGAGCCGGGCACGGAGGTGAGGGCGCCGCACACCAGGCCGCCCGTGCAGGACTCCGCGCAGCCGACGGTCACGCCGCGCGAGCGCGCCGCACGCACCACCCGCCGCGCGAGTGCCTCCTCGCCCGGGGCGTCCGGGGCCCCTTTCGCCCGTGCGCCGTCGCCCATGGCCCTACCCCTTCCTGACGATGACGTGCCAGGACTTCATGAAGTAGTCCAGGCCGGACCAGATCGTGAGGACGACCGCCGCCGCGAGGCATAGCCGAAACGCCGTCGCAAGCAGGTTGACGTACGTCCCCTGCGGCAGGGCCATGACGAGAAGGAGCCCCGATATGGCCACCATCGTCGTGGCGGTCTTCCATTTTCCCAGGTCGCTCGCCGCGACGACCTCGCCCTCGGAGGCGACCACCATCCGCAGCCCCGAGACGAGGAACTCGCGGGCGACGACGACGAGCAGAACCCAGGGGCTGACCCATCCCATCTCGAGCAGGAAGCAGAGGGACACGACGACGACGAGCTTGTCGGCGATGGGGTCGAGGAACTTGCCGAAGGTCGTCACCTCGTCGCGACTGCGCGCCAGGTACCCGTCGAGCTTGTCGGTGAGCGACAGGAGGACGAAGAGAACGGCGACGAGAGCCAGGCCGGGCTGGAACTCCCCCGGCACGGGCGCCCCCGCAAGCTCGGCCGCGAACAGCCAGGCGGGCACGAGCGCCACGCGAAGGCAGGTCACGATATTGGCTGGAGTCCAGATTCCCTTAGTCGCCACATGTCTCACCGTCCTCGTCGGAAACGACCTTGCCCTCGAGCTCATAGCAGAACGAGTCCGTCAGCAGGACCCGGACCTTGTCACCGACGGACGCCTCGCCGCAGGCGAGGTGCACCGCGCCGTCGCAGTCGGGCGCCTGGAACCAGGCGTGGCCTATGAGCTCGACGCCCTCGTCGGTCTCGTCCACGCCGTCAATGATGACGTCAACGACCTCGCCCACGTGGGACGCCGTCGCGGCAAAGCCCAGGTCCTCGGCGACGTCATGGAGGCGCTGCTCGCGCTCGCGCCGTTCGTCCTCCCCCACCTGGCCGTCCATGCCGGCCGCGCGCGTGCCGTCCTCGCGCGAGTACGCGAAGACGGAGGTGTAGTCAAACTCCTGCTCCCTCACGAAGTCGAGCAGCTCCTCGAACTCCTCCTCCGTCTCGCCGGGAAAGCCCACGAGCCCGGTGGTCCTGAGCACCATGTGGGGGATCTCGCGCCTGAGGCGGGAGAAGAGCTCCGCGAGCTCGCGACGTGAGCCGCTGCGGCCCATGGAAGAGAGCACCCTCTCGTTGCAGTGCTGGATGGGGATGTCAAGGTAGGGCAGCACCTCGCTGACGTCGCGCAACGTCGCGACGAGCTCATCGGTCATGCCCTCGGGCTGCAGGTAGAGCACGCGCACCCACCCGCCGTACGGGGCGACCTCGCGTGCGACCTGACGCAGGAGCCAGGCCAGGCTCAGCTCGCCCGCGCCGAGGTCATGGCCCCACACGCCCGTGTCCTGTCCGATGAGGACGATCTCGCGCACGCCGCCTGCCAACAGGTCACGCACCTCAAGGAGGATCTCGTCGGCCGGCCGCGACGCATAGCGGCCGCGGATGTAGGGTATGGCGCAGAAGGCGCAGAAGCGGTCGCAGCCGTCGGAGATCTTGACGTAGGCGCTCGCGCCCTCCACGGTGCGCAGGCTCGCCGAGGCGTCTCGTCCCTGCGCGGCCTGCGGAGGCTCCGTGTCGAGCACGCGCGACACCACCTCGACGATCTGGTCCTCCTCGCTGGTCCTCACGAAGGCGGCCACCTCGGGAAGCTCCGCCTCAAGGGCGCTTCCGTAGCGGGAGGGCACGCATCCGCACATGATGATGGGTCGTGCGCGGACCCCCCGATGGACGTCATCGGCGAGCTCCAGGGTGGCCTCGACGGACTCGGAGGTCGCCGAGGCCAGAAAGGAGCAGGTGTTGACGAGCACGACGTCGGCGTCATCGACGTCATGGGCCTCGCCGAAGCCCGCGTTGAGCAGCAGCGCCCTCATGCGGTCGGTGTCGACTTCGTTCTTCGCGCAGCCGAGCGTCACGAACAGGCAGGATTGCATCGACGCCTCCCGCTAGCGGTAGTTGACGAACTGGAGCGGCTGGCCGTAGTCGCCCTCCCTGAGCGCGGCGATGACCTGCTGGAGCACGTCGCGGGAGGCGGAGCTCACCCGAAGCTTGTCCCCCTCGACCGTGGGCTTGCACTTGAGCTTGAGGTCGCGAACGTCCTTCGCGATGCGTTTGGCCGTCTCCTTGTCTATGCCCTGGACGAGGCTCCCGCTCTGGCGCACCGATGCGCCGGCGGCAGGCTCGACCTTGCCCCAGCGCAGCGCCGCGAGGTCGATCTGACGCTTGGCGAGCTTGCCGGCGAGGACGTCGCGCACCTGGGCGCATACGAAGTCGGAGGGGGCCTGGATCGTGAAGGTCTCGTCCTTGCGGGAGAAGTCCAGGGTGGCACCCGTCTGCTTGAGGTCATAGCGCTGCGTCAGCTCGCGCGCCGCCTGCTGGTAGGCGTTGTCCACCTCCTGGAGGTCCACCATCGACACGATGTCAAAGCTTGCTTCCTTTGCCATGAGGCCTTCCTTCCTGTGACGTTGCTGGTGCCAGGGCGCCTAGGCGCCCGTCGAGTCCGTGCCGGCCGCCGAGCGGGAGGTCGCCTTGGACGCCGCGGCGTCCGTCTTGCCCGTGCGTAGCGAGAGCTCGCGCGCGACGGGGGCGAGCTGAGGTCACGGGAGGTGTAGCGACGCTCCCAGTCGTCCGCGCCCGCGGTTCCGCGACGCACGAGGGGGCTGCTCTGCCCCTTGGGCCTCACGGGGGACGTCGTGGCGAAGCCTCCCATGTCACCCGCATATCCGCCGGAGGTGGGCAGGAGCCCCTGGCTCCCCCGGAAGCCCTCGCGACGGGGCATCCCCACGGACGCGTCGACGTGTCGCGACCGGGCGAGGTCCCTGCCTCCCGCCCGCTCCCAGTCTGCCATGTCCCGGCTGAACTGCTGGGAGACGGTGCGGGGATTGAGGCCGAGATAGCGCGAGTACGACGCGAGCATGCCCTGGGCGTAGCCGCTCTTGGGCATGTGGGCAAAGTCGCCCTCCTCAAACGCGACGAGGGCGCGCTCCTTGAGCTTGAGGACCGACGAGGCCTGGGCGATGGAGAGGCCGAGCGCTCTGCGCCTCTCGACGAGCATCTCGCTGAAGCGTGGACGAGCCATGGTCCCTACACCCCCCTAAAGGCGGCTTCTTGGGTCTTGAGCTGCTCGAGGGAGTCCTTGTCCAGGAGCACCTCCCGAGGCTTCGAGCCGTCCGGCGGGCCGACGACGCCCTTTGCCTCGAGCATGTCCATGATTCTACCAGCACGGGCGTACCCCACCTTGAGCCTTCGCTGCAGTCCCGAGGTGGAGCCCAGCTGGGAGTCGACGACGATGCTTGCGGCCTCCCACAGAAGCGGGTCGTCCGCCTCGTCCTCCTCTCCCATGCCCGCGCCGGACGCGCCGGGCTGCCCGGGGACGATCTGCGAGAGGATCTCCTCGTGGTAGTCGGGCGCCGCCTGGGCGCGAATGAACTCCACCACGTCGTTGATCTCGCGGTCCGACGTGTAGCAGCCCAGGACGCGGCGGGGCGAGAGGCCGCGGTCCTTGAAGAGCATGTCGCCGTTGCCCAAGAGGCGCTCGGCGCCCGTCTCGTCAAGGATGACGCGCGAGTCGATGCCCGAGGACACCTTGAGCGCCACGCGGCTGTCGATGTTTGACTTGATGAGACCGGTGACGACGTTGGCGGAGGGGCGCTGCGTGGCGATGACGAGATGGATGCCCGCCGCGCGGGCGAGCTGCGCGATGCGGACGATGGACGCCTCGACGTCCTTGCCGGCGACCATCATGAGGTCTGAGAGCTCGTCGATGATGACGACGAGGAAGGGCATGGGCTCGGGCGGGTTGTCCATCTTGGCGAGGGCGCCGTCTTTGCAGAGGCGGTTGTAGACCTTGATGTCGCGCGCCCCCGCCTTCTGGAAGACCTTGAGGCGCCGCTCCATCTCCGAGACGGCCCAGGCGAGCGCGCTCGCGGCCTGGCGAGGCTCCGTGACGACGGGGACGTAGAGGTGCGGAAGGCCGTTGTATGCCGAGAACTCCACGCGCTTGGGGTCGATCATGATGAGGCGCACCTGCTTGGGAGTGGTGCGCATGAGCAGGGACATGATCATGGAGTTGATCATGACGGACTTGCCCGATCCCGTCGTGCCCGCCACGAGCATGTGAGGCATCTTGGCTATGTCGGCGATGACGGGCCTGCCCGCCGAGTCGCGGCCGATGGCCACCTCGAGGGGGCCGCCCGCGGCAAAGGGCAGCACGTCCCCCAGGTGCACGTTCTGGCGCGACTTGTTGGGAATCTCGATGCCCACGTAGGAGGTGCCTGGGATGGGAGCGAAGATGCGCACCTTCTCGGCGGCGAGCGTGAGCGCGATGTCGTCCTCGAGGTTGCGGATGCGGTTGACGCGCTCCCCCTCCCCCATCTCGACTCGGAAGGTGGTCACGAGCGGCCCCGAGACGTAGTCAACGACGCGGCCGGTGAGCCCGAACTCCTCCAGGGTGCCCTGGAGACGCGCGCGCGTCTGGTCGAGCTCCTCCTTGCTGCTCGCGCTTGCGGCGCTGTTGGGGTTGGAGGAGAGCATGGAGAACCGTGGCAGCTCGTAGCCGTCGGCGTCATCGCCCGGGCGCGACGTCTTGGCCTTGGCCGCAGCGGACACGGGACGGGCGGGCGCCTCCGCGCGGGCCCGAGAGGTGGTGCAGCTGGGAGTTTGGGCGGCCGCGTGCTTGCGCGGGGTCCCTCGGCGCCCGCGCGCCAGGGAGCGTGCGGCGGCGTCCTCGAGAAACGGCGGGACGGCCGGCTGACCTGGCAGGTCGCTCGCAACGTCCAAGGCTCCCTCGCCTGCGATGACGGCCGTCGTCGCGGCGGGCTCGGACGTGGCGACGTCTATGTCAGGATGACGATGACGCAGCAGCCGCGTGGGCGCCTCCTCCGGCGCCTCGGGGCGCCCCCTCCTGAGGACGGTGGTCTTGCGCGAGCCCAAGAACGTGGTCTGGGCGACGTCCTCACGCTGGGCGACGGCATCAGGGAGCCCGTCGTCAAGAGGCCCCTCAAGGTCCACGGGCCGGCGGCGGGCGGCGATGCGGCGCCGCGCCGACCCCAAGGAGCCCTGAAGGCGCTCGACCAGGCGCGACACCGAGAAGCCGCAGACGACGACGCCCACGATGGCGAGGCCCACGAGGACGATGTTGCCGATGACCTGGCCGACGCTCTCGAGGAGGAGCAAGGCAAGCGCCCCGCCCACGTAGCCGCCAAACTCCTTGGCGACCTCGTCCAACAAGACGGCCGGGGGCTTTACCCCGACGACGTATGAGTTGATGGAGAGCAGGCCCAGGATCGCAAGCGCGATGAGGAGCACGCCCAGCGCGATGTGGCCCGAGAGAGGCCCGTCGTCAGGCACGAAGAACGTCAGCGCGAGCACGGCGACGGCCACGGGGCAGAGAAGCGCGCCCGCGCCAAAGCACAGGTGAAGCGCCTGACCGCAGGCCTGCGTCACGATCGCGTCAGAGGGTGCCACGACGGAGACGGCCAGCGCCATGGCGAGCACCATGAGCAGGACCCCGACGATGTCGCCTGCGGTCGTGCCGCGCAGGCTTCCCAGGGTGCGAGAGGGGCTCGGGGCCCCCGGGCGCGAGACGGGCTTGCGCGTGCGGTTGTGAGCTGCGTTTGATCTACGTAGTGCGGCCATGCGGCGCTAGACCTCCATAATGACCGGAATGACCATGGGACGCGTGCGCGTCTTGTCCCAGAGGTAGCTGGACAGCGCGCTGCGAGCCGCCTTGCGGAGCGTCTCGAGATTGCTGCCGCTCTTGTGCGCACGCTTGGACATCTGTTCCTTGACGAGGCGCTGGGCATCCTCGACGAGCCCCTCGGAGTCGAAGGTGACGCCGCGGCAGGCGAGTGCCACGTCGCCGACCTCGCCCCCGCGGCGCGACACGGTGACGACGCAGGTGACGATGCCGTCGCTCGCGAGCTTCTGACGGTCGCGGAACACCACGGGGTCACTGTCCGTCACGTTGAGGCCGTCCACGTAGACCACGCCCGACTCCACGGGCTGGCCCCAGCTCACCTGCCCGTTGCGCATCTCGAGGGTGTCACCGTTGTCGGCGATGAAGATGTGGTCGCGGGGCACCCCCATGGCCTCGCCCAGGCGCGCGTGGGCGCGCAGATGGACCGCCTCGCCGTGGACGGGCATGAAGTAGCGCGGACGCGTCATGGCGAGCATGAGCTTGAGCTCCTCCTGCGAGGCGTGGCCCGAGACGTGCACGACGGTCGTTGACTTGTCAAAGATCGTGCACCCGATCTTCGAGAGCGCGTTGATGATGCCCTGAACGCTCTTCTCGTTGCCGGGAACGGGCGTGGCCGAGATGATCACCGTGTCGTCTGCCGTGATGGTGAGCGACTTGTGGTCGCCGTTGGCCATGCGGGCCAGGGCGCTCATGGGCTCGCCCTGGCTGCCCGTGCAGAGGACGACGATCTTCTCGTCGGGAATGTCGTGGACCTCGTAGGCGTCGATGAGGTCGTCCTGGTCAATCTTGAGGTAGCCCAGCTCGCGGGCGATGCGCGTGTTGTTGATCATGGAGCGGCCCGTGACGACCACCTTGCGACCGACGCAGGTCGCGGCGTCGCAGACCTGCTGGATGCGGTGAATCTGGCTCGAGAACGACGCGACGAAGACGCGACCCGCGGCGTTCTTGATGATGTGGCGCAGAGACGGCCCCACCGTGGCCTCCGAGGGGGTGTAGCCCGGGCGCGTGGCGTTGGTGGAGTCCGAGAGCAGCAGGTCGATCCCCATCGTGGAGAAGCGGTTGATGGCCTGATAGTTGGGAAGGCGTCCGTCGATGGGCGTCTGATCGAGCTTGAAGTCGCCGGTGTGGAGCACGGAGCCCGCCGGGGTGCGCATGTACACGCCGAGCGCCGCCGGGATGGAGTGCGTCTGGGAGAAGAAGTCGATGCTGAAGGCCCCCAGGTTGATGTGGGTGCCGTTTTTGACCTCGCGGAACTTGGGAGCGTTGAGCTTGTGCTCGGCGAGCTTGCCCTCGATGAGCCCAAGCGTGAGCTTGCTGGAGTAGATGGGCACCTTCCTGCCCAGGTCCATGAGCAGGTACGGGAGGGAGCCCGTGTGATCCTCGTGCCCGTGGGTTATGAGGATGCCCCTGAGCTTGTCCTCGTTCTCGAGGACGTAGCTGTAGTCGGGAAGCACCAGGTCAACACCCGGCTGCTCATCGTCGGGAAACATGAGTCCCGCATCGACGAGAACCAGGTCGTCGCCATACTCGAAGGCGGTCATGTTCTTGCCGATGCCGTCGAGTCCGCCCAGAGGGATGACCCTCAGGGGAGTCTGCTGTTTTGCCATGTGCGCGTGCTGTCCTTTCGTGACGTTCTTGGTCAAAGCTATCTCTGGGGCCACGTCGTGGAGGCCCCGCCATCTTCATCGTGACCATTGTACTATCCCCGCCGTCCGTCACCGAAAAGGGACGGAAGCCACCATCAACACTCCCGAGGAGCCTGGGCGCCTTTTGCCACGTGGCCAAACGACGCCGGCACGATCAGGGAAGTCCCCGTGAGGGCTCACTGCCGCCGGTGAGCCATAGGTACGGCTGGACCAGCCGGGAGAGCTCCGAGGCTGGTCCAGAACGGTCAGAAGGAAGGCTGTCGCACCACGGTGCGGCAGCTTATTACGTGTTGCGGATGTACTTTACAAGCGCAATGCATCCCAGGACTTGAAGTAAGGCTGTCAGTATCAGGCTGAGATAGGAACAGGCCGAGACGAACAAAACAAACAGATCAACAGAATGCATAATTCATCACCCTCACATTCCTACTAGGGCCTACCTCAATATAGATACGTATGTATGCCCTCGTCCACAGCTCCTTTTGTCACATTTAACACACTTTGGTGCACAGTGTCACAAACCATGCTTTATTCACCTGTGGCTATATACTAAGGCATTCTGTGTCACGTCACGCACAATGAACCACTTGAGAAGCGCAGCGGCACAAGCGTCACGGTAGGTAGGTGACAATAAAAGCATTAAACCTACCCACGGACACAAGTGCCGCCGCGGCGACGCCTGCAAAAGGCTGGACCAGTCGGGAGAGCTCCGAGGCTGGTCCAGAATGACGCGACGTTATGGATGATGACGGTGACTAGCCCTCGTGACGACGGCGGGGCTGGCGGCCCGACCCGTTGCCGCCGCGATCGCCGGGACGGCGGCTGGGACGGCCGCGACGCTCCGCGCCCTCGTGCTCGTGCGACCTGCCGGAGCCGGCGGGCGCCTCGGGCTTGTCGAGGCGGTCGAGGCTGATCTTGCCCTTCTCGTCCACCTCGAGCACCTGGACGCGGACCTCGTCGCCGACGCTGAGGACGTCCTCGACCTTGTCTACGCGACCCTTGGCGACGCGCGAGACGTGGAGCAGGCCGTCCTTGCCGGGCAGAAGCTCGATGAAGGCGCCGAAGGGCTGGATGTTCACGACGCGGCCCAGATACTCCTCCCCCACCTCGGGGACCTTGACGATGGCCCTGATGCGCTCGGCCGCCTCGTCGCCAGCGCCGGCGGTGCCCGCGATGAAGATGGTGCCGTCCTCCTGGACGTCGATCGTGGCGCCCGTGTCGTCCTGGATGCCGCGGATGACCTTGCCGCCCGAGCCGATCACGTCGCGGATCTTGTCCGTGGGGATGGTGAGGCTGATGATGCTGGGCGCCGTGTCCTTGGTGGTCTCGCGCGGGGCGGGAATCTGTTCGAGCATGGCGTCGAGGATGAACATGCGGCCCTCGTGCGCCTGGTGGAGCGCCTGGCGCAGGATCTCGGGGGTGAGGCCCGTGGCCTTGTTGTCCATCTGCATGGCCGTGATGCCCTTGGTGGTGCCGCAGACCTTGAAGTCCATGTCGCCGAGGAAGTCCTCGATCCCCTGGATGTCGGTGAGGACGACGGTCTTGCCCTCCTCCTGGATGAGGCCCATGGCCACGCCCGAGACGGGACGGGCGAGGGGCACGCCGGCGTCCATGAGAGCCAGCGTCGAGCCGCAGGTCGAGGCCATCGACGAGGAGCCGTTGGACTCCATGACCTCAGAGACCACGCGGATGGTGTAGGGGAACTCGTCCTCGGAGGGGATCACGGGCAGAAGTGCGCGCTCGGCGAGGTTGCCGTGGCCTATCTCGCGACGCTTGGGCGCGCCCATGCGGCCCGTCTCGCCCGTGCAGAACGGCGGGAAGTTGTAGTGGTGGATGTAGCGCTTGCCATCGACGGGCTCGATGGTGTCAAGGCGCTGCCACTCGTTGAGCATGCCGAGCGTGGCCACGGAGAGGACCTGCGTCTGGCCGCGCTGGAAGAGGCCGGAGCCGTGCACGCGGGCGAGGTAGTTGGGCTTGACCATGAGCGGACGAATCTCGGTGGCCGCGCGCCCGTCCACGCGCTCGCCGGTCTCGACGACCATCTTGCGCATGGCGTGCTTCTCGAGGCCCTTGAGCTCCACGGGGATGGCGCGGTCCCACAGGGATTGCTCCTCCTCGGAGAACTCCGCCCTGATGGCGTCCTTGAGCGCCTCGACCCTGCCCATGCGGGCGAGCTTGTCGGCGTCCTTGAGCGCGGCGGCCATCTCGTCAAAGTGCGCGAAGACGCGCTCGTGAACCTCGGCGACGGGCTCGTCGAGCAGGTACTCGCGCGGCGCGATGGGGCCGTTCGCGGCCTCCACCTTGGCAAAGAAGGCCTTTTGCTCCTCGCAGAAGGCCGCGATGGCCTCCTGGCCGAAGGCCATGGCGGCGAGCATATCATCCTCGGAGATCTCCTTGGCGCCCGCCTCGAGCATGCTGATGAAGGTGGCCGAGCCGCCCAGCTCCAGGTCGAGGTCGGAGGCGTCGCGCTCCTCGTAGGTCGGGTTGACGATGAACTCGCCCGTCTCGACGTCGCGGCCGATGCGCACGCCGGCCAGCGGGCCCTCGAAGGGGACGCCGCCCACGGTGAGCGCCGCGGAGGCGCCCATGATGGAGATCGTGTCCACTGAGTTGACCTGGTCGGCCACGAGCGGCATGGCGACGATCTGCACCTCGTTGCGGAAGCCGTCGGGGAAGGACGGGCGGATGGGGCGGTCGATCATGCGCGCCGTGAGCGTGGCCTTCTCGGAGGGACGCGCCTCGCGCTTGAGGTAGCCCCCCGGGATGCGTCCCACGGCGTACATCTTCTCGATGAAGTCCACGGTCAGCGGGAAGAAGTCGTAGTTCTTGCGCTCCTTTGAGACGACCACGGTCACGTTGACCGTGGACTCCCCGCAGGACACCACGCACGCGCCGGTGGCCTGCTTCGCGAGTTCGCCCGTCTCGAGACGGTAGTGCTTTCCGTAGAGGTCGAACTCGTGCGTAACTTTTGCCATGTCGTTTCCTCTTTATCTCCGCCTGCCCCTTTGCAGGCGGGCCGTCATGTGAGGGGAGCGCCTTGCGGCGCTCCCCACGATGCCATCTGTGGTCTACTGGATGTTGTCGCGAATGCCCAGACTCTTGATGAGCGCTCGATATGCCTCGATGTCCTGCCTCTTGATGTAGGACAGGAGGCGACGACGCTGGCCGACGAGCATCAGAAGGCCGCGGCGGGTGTGGAAGTCCTTCTTGTGCGACTTCATGTGCTCGGTGAGGCCCTTGATGCGCTCGGTGAGCAGGGCCACCTGGACGGGCGCGGAGCCGGAGTCCTGGGCGTCCTTGCCATACTGGGCGATGAGCTCTGCCTTGCGATCCTTTGAGACTGCCATGGGGGTTCTTCCTTTCCTGGATATTCGCCTCAGACCGGGAGAGCCGCCTGGCGAGCGAGCCCCTAGGTCAAAGGTACGGACGGAAGCTAGGATAGCACGCCGGAGCCGTTACGGGGCTGGAGGCGGGACCACGGGCGCAACTAAACAAGGTCGCCATAGTTGCCACGCCCGCCCGGCGCCGGGCGGGCAGGAGCTCAGGCCCCGAGCATGAACTCCAGGCAGCGCAGGCGCGCGTCAAGGTGGGTGGACGCCCACTCGTGAGAGACCTCCAACAGCAGCGACGCCGTGGCGTCGTCAGAATCAAGGGACAGCAGCTGGTCAAAGGTGAGCGAGAGCAGCGACGAGACCCAGGAGAGGCCCCCTGCTCCCAGGAGCCGGACACCCGGCACGTCCTTGGCACAGCTGGCGCAGAGGGCCCCGCCCGCCAGCGAGGAGAACGACGACACGTCCGGGTCGCCGCAGGCGACGCATGACGCCAGCTGCGGCATCCAGCCGCAGTGCGCGCAGACCTTGAGGGCGTAGGCCGCCGTGAGGAGCCTGAGCGAGGCCTGGGAGGACAGCCCCTCCACGGCCGAGAGCGCCTTGGCGCAGATGCCGTACAGGTAGGGGTCGCGCACGTCCTCGAAGCTGGTGAGGCGCGCCAGCTCCGCCACGGCGCTGGCCGCGCACACGCGCCCGTAGTCGCCCCGGATGGCTCGATGGGGGTTGACGAGGGCGGCCTCGCTGACGATGGAGAGCGCGCCGCGCCCCTTGGCGAGCAGGACGTCCACCTCCGAGAAGAGCTCGGAGCGCGAGGCGAGGCGGCCCCCCGGCTTGCGCGCGCCCTTGGCGACGGCGCGCACCTGCTCGCCCTCGCGGCTGAGCAGCGTCAGGATGAGGTCCTGCTCCGAGAGCTTGGTGCGGTCGAGGACGACGCAGCCGAGCCGGAAGGTGCGCGCGGGCACGGGGCGCTACTCCTCGACGGACAGGCCCATGCGCCTGATCTCGGACTGGTCGCGCCGCCACGCGGGACGCACCTGGACGCGCAGGTCAAGGTAGCAGGGGGCGTCGAGGAGCCTCTCCACGTCGCGGCGGGCCGAGATGCCGATGCGCTTGATCATGGCGCCCTTGTGGCCGATGACGATGCCCTTCTGGCCCTCGCGCTCGACCACGATGGTGGCGCGGACGGAGGCGTGGCCGTCCTTGGCCCACTCGATGCCGTCACAGACCACGCCCACGGAATGGGGAACCTCCTCCCGCAGGTTCAGGAGCACCTTCTCGCGCACGAACTCCGCAACGAGCTCCTCGTCCGTCATGTCGACGTCCATGTCCTCGGGAAACCAGGAGGGGCCCAGGGGCAGGTGCGCGGACACGAGGCGCAAAAAGACGTCCACGTTGAAGCCCTCCTTGGCCGAGACGATGATGCCCTCGTCAAAGTGGGCCAGGGCCGCCGCCGCATGAAGCTGCGCGGCGGCACGCTCGGGCTCGACGAGGTCGGCCTTGGTGATGACGAGGAGCTTGTACGGGGCGCCTGAGGCCTCCACGTGCGAGGCGACCCACTCGTCTCCCCTTCCGACGGGCTTGGTGGCGTCAACGAGGAAGGCCGCGACGTCCACGTCGGCGAGCGACGAGAGCGCGGCCCTGTTGAGCTCCTTGCCCAGGGCGTCCTGAGGCTTGTGGAGGCCGGGCGTGTCAACGATGACGACCTGCGTGTCATCGGTGTTGATGACGGCCCTCATGCGCCGACGCGTCGTCTGCGCCACGTTGGAGGTGATGGCGATCTTGCCCCCGTAGCAGGCGTTGAGCAGCGTGGACTTGCCGGCGTTGGGCCTGCCGACGAGGGCGACGAAGCCGCTGTGATGCGAGGGCTGGCCGGGCACGTCTCCCATGCCGGCATGCTGGTCTGACATGACTCACCTATCCTAGGACGAGACGGACGATGGCATTGACGTACAGTATGAGACCGATGAGCGCCACCACGACCGAGAGGGTCCAGGTGGCGGCCGCGGCGATGTCCTTGGCCCGCCCCGCGAGGGGGTGGAACTCGGGAGACACGAGGTCGACGACCGTCTCGACGGCCGTGTTGAGCAGCTCGGCGGCGATGACGACGCCGCAGCAGAGCAAGAGGAGGGCCCAGCTCAGCGGGTCAAGTCGCACGGCGATGCCCCCGATGAGCGCGCAGGCTCCCACGGCGAGCATGACCTTGAGGTTGCGTTCCTGTCGCAGGGCGCCCCGAAGGCCCTGGACGGCAAAGAGGAAGCTCCTCCTGAAGGACGGATGACGGGGCGTCTTTCCCGGAATCATGCGCTAGCCCTCACGATGACGGGTCAGTCTCACGGGCGCCACGCGCTCGTCGGCCACAACCAGGCGCACGAGCTCGTCCTCACGCGCCTCCATGGCCCGCGCCTCGTCCTCCTCCAGATGGTCGTAGCCAAGAAGATGGAGGGTGCCGTGAACGAGCAGGAGCCTGAACTCGTCAGCCCAGGTGGTGCCGTAGCGTCGTGCCTGGCGAGCGATGTAGTCGGGCGCGATCACGACGTCGCCCAGCTCGCAGGGCTCGCCGGGCGCAAGGTCAGGGTCGCAGGGACGCTCGCACTCGAGCGAGATGACGTCAGTGGCCTGCGGGCACCCGCGCCACCTCTCGTTGAGGGACGCCATGCGCTCGTCGCTGACGACGCTCACCGACATGAGGCAGGGCCGCTCGACGCCCTCCTGGTCAAGGACGAGGCTCACGTCGCGGACGATCTCCTCCGGGCTGACGGGGCATGTGACGCCCTCGTCGCAGCAATAGTCAATCTCGTGGTGGGGCATGCTACTCCGCTCTCTTTTCATGTGCGCCCTCGGCCCTATCGTAGGCGTCCACGATGCGGGCCACAAGGCTGTGACGGACGATGTCACCCTTGTCGAGGTCAACGAACGCGACGTCGTCGAGGCCCGCGAGCACGACCCGCGCCGACTCGAGGCCGTTGCGCCCGAGCAGGTCACGCTGGGTCTGGTCGCCGGTTATCACGAACTTGGACGAGAAGCCCAGGCGCGTGAGAAACATCTTCATCTGGTCCGGCGTCGTGTTCTGGGCCTCGTCGAGGATGACGAAGGAGTCGTTGAGCGTGCGCCCGCGCATGAAGGCCAACGGGGCGATCTCTATGACGCCGCGCTCGATGAGGGAGCTGCCCCCCTCCATGTCGAGCATGTCGAACAGCGCGTCATAGAGCGGCCGCACGTAGGGGTCGAGCTTCTCCTGCAACGTGCCGGGTAGGTAGCCCAGCGACTCCCCCGCCTCCACGACCGGTCGCGCGAGCACGATGCGACCCACCTCCTTGCGCTTGAGCGCCGCCATGGCCATGGCCATGGCGAGGTAGGTCTTGCCCGTGCCCGCCGGCCCGACGCCAAAGGTCACGGTGTTGCGGGCTATGGACTCGATATAGCGCTGCTGCCCCTCGGTCTTGGGGCGGATGGAGCGTCCCCGGTAGGTGAGCAAAATGTCGCGCGAGAGGTCGGGGGAGCTCCTGACGCCGCGACGCACCTGTCCCACGAGCAGCTCGACGTCGGCCTCGTCGGGCCTCTCGCCCCTCTCCACGAGCCGTATGAGCCGCGAGAACACCGACGTCGCCGCATCGACCTCGTCCGCGGGTCCCATGACCTTGATCTGGTTGCCCCGGACGGAGACCATGGCGTCAAAGGACTCCTCGACCTTCCTGAGAAGCGAGTCCGACGGACCCATGAGGCTGAGCGGGTCTATGGCGTCAGGAATAGTCAGGCGGACATGGGTCGGCTGCATGGGCAGGCGCTCCTTCCAGGTTGACGCTGGGCGCACCCCAAGGCGCACGACTCCATGATAGCCCGAGAACGCCCGCGCTCACAGAAGCTCGGCAAGGAGGCTCCCGTCATCGAGCAGGGACGTGAGACGTGCGCGCACCATCGAGCCCACCTGCGCCGCCGGTGAGACGCGCACGTCAAAGAGGCCGCCCGTGACGCCTCTGCCGCGCGACTCCACCACCACGAGCTCTTCGGTGCCCAGACGAGCCCGTGCCGCCTCACGGCGGAGGTCGCGCGCGAGGGCGCGCAGCCGGGCGCTGCGCGCGGCCTTGTCCTGGGCGCTGACCTGGTCGGGGGCGTCCGCCGCCGGCGTGAGGGGTCGGGGCGAGTAGCGAAACACGTGCATGTTGGCAAAGGCCATGTCACGGCAGAACGACAGGCTCTGCTGAAACTCCGCCTCAGTCTCGCCGGGAAAGCCTGCGATCACGTCGGTGCCCAGCGCCAGGGAGGGCACGGCGGCGCGGGCCATGTGGGCCATGCGGGCGTACGCGGCGACGTCATAGGGCCTGCCCATGCGGGCGAGCGTCGCATCGCAGCCGGATTGCAGGCACACGTGCAGGAAGGGGGCGAGACGCTCCGGATACGCCCCGAGCGTCTCGACGAGGCGGGCACTGACGTCCATGGGCTCGATGGAGCCTATGCGCACCCGACGCACGTCCGTCTCGCGCATGAGCATCGCCAAGAGGCCGGCGAGGTCCAGTCCCCGGTCCTGATAGCTTCCCAGGTTGATGCCCGAGAGGACGACCTCGGCAGCGCCGCGCTCGCTCTCGCGGGCGACCCGCTCGAGCACGTCCGCGGCAGGAAGCGAGCGCTGGGCGCCCCGCGCCCTCCAGACGATGCAGTAGCTGCAGCGATGGTCGCAGCCGTCCTGGATCTTGATGCCGGGGCGCGTGCGACCCGTGGGCGTGCCGGGGCGTGGCGCGGCGCTCTCGTGCGGCAGGGCCGAGGTCCCCACGACGCTCATGACCTGGGCGGCGACCTGTGCCTTGTCGGGCACCACGCGCACGTTGGGGGCGACGGACGCGAGCTCGTCGGCAAAGAGGCTGGCGACGCAGCCGCTCACGACCACCTCGGGGGCCTGGGGCAGGGCCGCCAGGCGACGCACGCGCTTGCGCGTCGTCGCCTGCGCCTCCCCCGTGACGGCGCAGCTGTTGACGACGATGACGCTCGCGTCGGGCGGGTCCACGACGGCGACGCCCTCGGCCGCGAGCGTGCGGGCGATGTCGTCCAGCTCGTCACGATTGACCCTGCACCCGAGGTTCACGTAGGCGACGCGCGGCGCCGTCAACGACGCCTCCTGCCGTGGGGCCTCTTCTTTTCGCGCGCCGCCGACGACGTGGCGTCGGCGGCCGTGTCGCGAGGCTCGACCCCTGCGGCGGCCCGGCGACGCCTGATGAGCCCGCGCAGCAGCTCAAGGTCTTCCTCGGCCAGATTCGCGGGGGGGTTCACCTGGACGACGGCGATGAGCGAGCCGCGCGTCGCGGAGCCCGTCCGCGGCATGCCCCTGCCCGGCACCCTCACCCGCTCGCCGTAGGCGCAGTTCGCCGGCACCCGCACCTCGACGCGCTCGCCCTCGATGACGCCGTCCAGGGTCAGGGTCCTGCCGACGATGGCGTCAAGGGCGTCGACCTCGACCTTGCAGAACAGGTCGTCGCCCTGCCGCTCGAAACGCTCGTGCGCCTGCACGTCAACGGTCACCACGAGGTCGCCGGCACGGTCGTTGCGCACGCCCGCCTCGCCCTTGCCCCCCAGCGCGAGCGACTGTCCTGCGTGGACGCCCGCGGGGATCTTGACCTCGACGACCTCGCGCGAGGGCGTGCGCCCCTGCCCCCCGCACGTCTCGCAGGGGTGGTCCATCACCGTGCCGGCGCCCTGGCACGCCGGGCAGGTCGTCTGCGACTGCATCTGTCCGAAGATGGTGCGCTGGACCTCGACGACGCGCCCGGTGCCCTGGCAGCGCGTGCAGGTGACGACCTTGCCGTGTTCTGCCGCGCCGCTGCCGCCGCAGTCGTCGCAGGGGGCCAGCCGCTCATAGGAGACCGTCTTGGTGCAGCCCGAGGCCGCCTCCTCGAGCGTGATGCGCAGCGTGATGCCCATGTCACGCCCGCGGGTGCGCGGAGCCCGACCGCCGGCGGAACCGCCGCCGCCGAAGAAGGAGTCAAAGATGTCGTTGATGCCGAAGCCCCCGCCGAAGATATCCGACATGTCCACGTAGTCAGCGCCGAAGCCGCCCGGGCCGTCGGGCGTGCCGTAGCGGTCGTAGTTCGAGCGCTTGCGCTCGTCAGAGAGGACGGAGTAGGCCTCGTTGACCTCCTTGAAGCGCGCCTCCGCGTCAGGCTCCTTGCTGACGTCGGGGTGCAGCGTGCGCGCCTTCCTGAGGAAGGAGCGCTTGATGGTCTTGGCGTCGGCGTCCCTCGCGACGCCGAGGATCTCGTAATAGTCCGGACTTGCAGCCAATCTCACCGATCTCCCTTGCGAATCAACTGACGTGGCGTGACGCCCAAAGGCCTACCTGCCAACATAGCCCCGGGTGCCCAGGCTGGCGCAGGAGTGCATCATCGTGAGCAGAAGCGCGAGCAGAAGGCCGTTGGAGGCCCCGTTGGCGGCGACCCTGAGGCCGTGCTTCCACCAGGTCCTGGGATGCATGACGCCCTCGCCCAGCAGGCTCCAGAGCCCCACGCCCATCACGAGGACCACGAAGACGCCCATGCTCGTAAGATCCTGCGACGCCAGGCCGAAGGCGACGAAGGGCGTCCCAAAGCCCAGCAGGTAGAACCCTCGTGCCTGGCGCGAGCTCAGGCGCTCGGAGGCGACGGCGACGCGACACACGAAGTCGCCCCCCTCCCTGCCGTTTGTGCCGGCGTTTCCCATCCCGGCGACGCGGACCTCGCTCCCGTCGTGGGAGCCCGCCGGCACGTGGACGACCACCTCGCTGGCCGAGAGGGTGCGTCCCGACCCGCCGCATGCGGGACAGGGGTCGGCCACCACCTTGCCGGTGCCCGCGCACTCGGGACACTCCATCTCGAGGGTGCCGAAGCCGAAGATGCCGCTGAGGTCAACGCCGATATGCCCCGACCCGCCGCAGGTGGGGCAGGTCTCCGCGTGCTCATGGCGTATGGAGCCAAAGCCGTGGCAGCTGTCGCAGCTCGCATAGCGCTGGTAGGTGACCCCGCGCGTGCAGCCCTCCCGAGCGGACCGCTCGTCCAGGTCGAGCTCGACCACGACGTCAGACCCGGCGCGCGGGTTGTACGCGCGTCCCGCCGACCGGCCGGCCGTGCGCCCGACGCCGCCGAAGGGAAAGCCCCAGCCAAACGGGTCGCCGCCCGATCGTGCCGTGCTCGCGCCCGCACCTTCCCATGGCGCGAAGGGGCTGCCCGAGCGCATCGCGTCATAGCGGCTGCGCTTGCCGTCGTCCGACAGGACGGCATAGGCCTCAGAGACCTCCTTGAAGCGCTCCTCCGCGCCGGGGTCCTTGTTGACGTCCGGGTGGAGCTTGCGCGCCTTCTGTTGGAAGGCCCGACGAATCTCGTCTGACGAGGCATCCTTCTCCACGCCCAGAATCGCGTAATAGTCCTTCTCGTTCATTGCGGTCATGCGATGGTCCTGCCTGCCTGTCCGTCGTGGTCCTGCAGTCTAGAGAGTATAGCCAAGTGACGCCCTGCCTAAGCACCTGCGGCGCCCATTAGCACCGCGCGCCCAAAACCTCCCCCTCATGCAGGCCCCAGAGCTCGCCGTAGAGCTCGTTGCCCTGGAGCCACCCGCGTCGCGTGGGCGCGAGCGCGCCGTCGGGACGCGACGTCACGAGTCCACGCCGCAGGACGCGGCCAAGGCAGGCGTCCAGGCGTCGTGCGCCCAGGCGCTCTCGGGCGCGCTCGAGCAGAGGCGCCCCCAGGCCCGCGGAGGTGCGCGCGGCGAGCATGAGATCCTCGCAGAGCGCCTGGTCCGCCGTGAGGAACTCGAGGTCACACGAGAGGTCACGCAGGCGGGGGCGAAGGGCGACGGCGCGCGGGGAGCTGGTGACGGTGAGACGGACCCGCGTGATGTTCGCCGGCAGCTTGGGCAGCTGCGGGGCGACGACGCTGAGGCGGGCGTACCCGCGCGCGTCGAGCATGCCCGCTGCGCCCGTCCCCAGGCCCAGGTACGGGCGTCCCGTCCAATAGGCCAGGTTGTGGGCGCAGGCCTCGCCCGGGCGGGCGTAGCTCGCCACCTCATAGCGAACGAGCCCGGCCGCGCCCAGCGCCCCCTCCGCCTCGAGCATGCGGGCGGCCTGGACGTCGGGGTCGTTGAAGGCTGCCTCGGCGTGAACGTAGCGCCTGCCGAAGGCGCTGCTCTCCTCAATCTGGAGCGGGTACACGCTCACGTGGCCGACGCCCGCGTCGATGACGCCGGCGAGCGTGGCGCGCCAGGATCGTTCCGTCTGCAGGGGTATGGCACACATGAGGTCGCAGGAGACGAGAAGGCCGCTTTTGACGGCCGCGGACAGGCGCTCTCGGGCCTGCGGCGCACCGTGTGCGCGCCCCAGGGCGGCGAGCTCCGCGTCGTCCAGGCTCTGGACGCCCACCGAGACGCGCGTGACCCCGCCGTCCGCGAGCTTTGCCAGCAGCTCGTCGCCAAGCGAGTCGGGATTGGCCTCGCAGCTGAGCTCCGCGAGCGCGGGGCAGGCACGGTGCACCGTCGCCACGAGGGACCCCAGCGTCTTGGGTCCCAAGAAGCTCGGGGTGCCCCCGCCCAGATAGGCCGTCCGGACCCCCTCGAGCAACCCCAGGGACGTCAGCTCTGCGAGCTGAAGGCGAAGGGCCCGCGCGTAGGCGACGAGAAGCTCGTCGTCCGCTCGTGCCGCGCGCGTGGGAAAGTCGCAGTAGAGGCACCTGCGGGCGCAGAAGGGAACGTGCAGGTACAGGGCAGACACGCTCGGCGGGTTTTCGCGGGTCGGGTCACGGGCGCCGTCAGACATCGGCGCCTTCGTCCGCCAGACGGTCGCGCGCGTCGTCAAGCAGGTCAAGGAAGTCGGCCAGGGTGACGCAGGACATGGCGGCGTCGCGCCAGACGGAGGCGTGGGGCAGCCCCTTGAGATACCAGCCGGCGACGCTCCTCCCGCGCACGAGATGCCCGCCCGTCGCCTCGAGAATCTGAAGATGGAGCCCAAGCGCGTCCAGGCGCTGGGCGATTGTGGGGGACATGCCCTCCTCGTGGCGCCGGAGCGCCTGCGCCTGGCAGAAGAGCCAGGGGTTGCCATAGGATCCGCGGGCGACCATGACGGCCGTCGCGCCCGTCTCGTCCAGCAGCCGCGCGGCCGCGCGGGCGTCCGCCGGATCGTCGGATGCGAGAACGTCCTGGAGGCTCGTCTCGCCCTTCTTGATCTTGTCGCGCAGCTCAGCGCTTGTCTCTTATCCACATCTAGATGTGTATAAGAGACGGGGGTGGGGCGCCGCGGCCGGGCGCCCGTGGACGGCTATGGCGGACGCCCCCGCCTGCTCCAGACGGCGCGCGAAGTCGGGGGCGACCTCCTCGCCGTCACGCCGTCCGCGACGAATCTTGCAGGTCACGGGCACCTGGTCGCAAACGCCTCGCCGACAGGCGCGCACGATCGCCTCTGCGCGCGCGGGCTCGTCGAGGAGGGCCGACCCCTCCCCCTTCGAGACGACCTTGCGGACGGGGCAGGCCATGTTGACGTCGATGAGGGCGAGCCTCTCGCCCAGGCGCTCGGCCACGAGCGCGGCGGCCTCCTCGAACTGCTCGGGCCTGCTCCCGAAGAGCTGGACGGCGAGGTCGGGCTCTCCCTCGACGGGCAGCACGAGGTCCCAGGTCTTGTCGCTCCCGTAGTGGATGCCCGCGACGGAGACCATCTCGGTGTAGGCCAGGGCCGCTCCCCCGGCACGCGCCATCAGGCGATACGCGCCGTCGGAGACGCCGGCCATGGGAGCCATGAGCAGGGGGTTTCGGGCAAGGAGAGAACGAAGGCTCGAGCCGCGCCCGACGAAGGGGCGCACGGTGGCACCCAGGCCCGCGGCCGGGGCGCGCGCCGCCAGAAGCTCGGAGGGGGTCATTCGTCCCCCACCTTGAGGACGGCGAGGAAGGCCTCCTGGGGCACGTCAACGGACCCGATGGCCTTCATGCGCCTCTTGCCCTCCTTCTGCTTCTCGAGGAGCTTGCGCTTGCGGGATATGTCGCCGCCGTAACACTTTGCCAGGACGTCCTTGCGCACGGCCCGCACCGTGGAGCGACTGATGATCTTGTTGCCGATGGCGCCCTGGATGGGAACCTCGAACTGCTGACGCGGAATGATCTCCTTGAGCTTGTCGCAGAGGCCGCGTGCCAGGGCGTAGGCCTTGTCCTTGTGCACGATGAACGAGAAGGCGTCCACCTCGTCGCCGGCGAGCAGGATGTCGAGCTTGACCAGGTCGCTCGGCCGATAGTCGGCCATCTCGTAGTCAAGAGAGGCATAGCCCTTCGTGCGGCTCTTGAGCTGGTCGAAGAAGTCGAGGATGAGCTCGGCCAGCGGGATGTCAAAGTGGATCTCAACCGACTTCTCGCTGAGGTAGACCATGTCCTTGGTGATGCCGCGGTGCTCGATGGCAAGCTGCATCACCGCCCCCATGTGCTCGGGGGGGACGATGACCTTGGCGGCGAGGTAGGGCTCCTCGATGCGGTCGATGCGCGTGACGTCAGGAAGGTCCTGGGGGCTGGTGATGGCGAGCTCGCTGCCGTCGGTGAGGAACACGTGGTAGTTCACGGAGGGCGAGGTTGCGATGAGGTCGAGGCCGAACTCCCGCTCAAGGCGCTCCTTGACGACCTCCATGTGCAGGAGGCCCAGAAACCCCACGCGAAAGCCAAAGCCCAGGGCAACCGAGGTCTCGGGCGACCAGACCAGGGAGGGGTCGTTGACGCGCAGCTTCTCCAGGGCGTCCCTGAGGTTCTCGTACTGCTTGTTGTCGATGGGAAAGAGGCCGGTGTAGACCATGGGCTTGGCGTCCTGGTAACCCGGGCAGGCCTGGGCGCAGGGGCGCGTCGCCGAGGTGATCGTGTCGCCCGTCTTGACGAGCGCGGTGTCCTTGAGGCCCGTGACCACGAAGCCCACCTCGCCCACGGACAGGGCGTCAACCATGGTCTCGCCCGGGCGCTTGCAGCCGACGCCGTCGCAGAGGAAACCGTCGCCCAGGGCCATCATGCGCAGCTGGTCGCCCTTCCGGATGCTGCCGTCAAACACGCGCACCGTGGCGATGACGCCCCGATACTCGTCGAAGTAGGAGTCCAGGATAAGGGCCTTGAGAGGCGCGGCGGCGTCTCCCGCGGGGGGCGACACCAGGTAGACGATGGCCTCGAGCAAATCATGGATGCCCTCGCCCGTCTTGCCCGAGACGAGCACGGCGTCGTCGGCGGGGATGGCCAGCTCCTCCTCGATCTCGTCTTTGACCTCGTCGGGATGGGCGGAGGGAAGGTCGATCTTGTTGATGGCGGGGACGATGTCGAGGCCGGCGTTCATGGCGAGGGTGGCGTTGGAGACGGTCTGGGCCTCGACGCCCTGGGTGGCGTCCACGACCAGCACCGCGCCCTCGCAGGCCGCGAGCGAGCGGGAGACCTCGTAGGTGAAGTCGACGTGACCCGGGGTGTCAATGAGGTTGAACTGGTAGCTGTCACCGTCGTCCGCGTCGTAGCTCACGCGGACGGCGTTCGACTTGATGGTGATCCCACGCTCCCGCTCGATGTCCATGGAGTCGAGCATCTGGGTGGAGAGGTCGCGGTCCTCGACCGTGTGCGTGAGCTCGAGGATGCGGTCCGAGATCGTGGACTTGCCATGGTCGATGTGGGCAACGATAGAGAAGTTGCGAATATGTGAGACGTCATGCGTGTTCATGCGGAAGATGATAGCAAATGTGCCGGCCAGCATGCTATACTTCAGCGGTTGACCTCGCCGTGTCGAGGGTGGGTGCCCCACGCCCATCCGCAGCTAAGTCAAGAGGCCTCTGGGACAGCATTTGAAAGGATTCGCACGTGGCAAACATCAAGTCGCAGAAGAAGCGCATCATCACCGCCGAGAAGGCCCGCATGCGCAACAAGGCGGTTCGCTCCGCGCTCAAGACTGCCGTCAAGAAGGTTCGCGCGGCCGTCGAGGCCGAGGACAAGGACGGCGCCCAGGATCTTGCCAACAAGGCCGGACGCCTGCTCGACAAGGCGGCCTCCAAGGGCGTTATCCACAAGAACCAGGCCGCCAAGCGCAAGAGCGGCATCCAGAGCCTCGTCAACTCCCTCTAGGGCCCAGGGCCTGATCATGCCGCGCGTTCGCGTTGCGCTCGCGGGTCTCGAACGTTAGGGATTGCGCCGACAGCTCACATCGTAAGGGGTCCGTCCGCCACGACGGGCCCCTTCCTCATATGCACCTGATCCCAAGCTCGTCCTGGGGCCTTGCGGAATGCGGGATTTCAGTTTGGTCCCGGCCGCGAGGACTCAGAGGCCGCAGACGGCGGCCATGAGGGACAGAAAGGCGGTCTCGGCATCCCCGCCGCCCTTGAGGGAGCGCTCGCAGCTCGCGCAGGAGGCCAAGGCGCGTTCAAGCTCGCCCTCGCCAAAGCGCCGCGCCCATCCGACGTGCCGCCTGACGGCCCATTCGGGCTTTCTGAGCGTCGAGGCGAGCAGGTTCGCCTCTCCCCTGTCCGCCAGCGAGCGGGCGCAGATGAGCTCGCGCACTCGTCCGGCGACGAGGGCCGTGAGGGCGATCTGCGAGGGCTTCTGCATGAGGCCGTACAGCTCGAGCGCCCGCGGAAGCCTCCGCTCGCAGAGGGCGTCGAGGAAGTCCCACGGCTTGACCTCCGCCGTCCGCGCCACGTGGCGCTCGACGTCCGCGAGCATGATCTCGCCCCTGCCGCCGCAGAGCGCGGCGAGGGCCCTCACCTGGTTGTCAAGCATGGTGGTTGACGTGCCCGCGCGACTCACGAGCTCACGCGCCGCGTCCTGCCCCATGCTCATCCCTCGCGCCGTCGCAAGCTTCTGGACCAACGTCGAGAGGTCCCGCGACCTCATGGCGGCGCAGTCGATGACGGCCTGGGGGCCCAGGGCCGCCACCGCCTTGTAGAGGCGCGTGGACTTGGCCAGGGACTTTGCGACCAGCAGCAGGACGCAGCCGGGGTTGGGGTCGGCAAGATAGGTGATGATGGCCTCCGACACGGGCTTGGGCAGACGCTCGGACTCGCCGATGAGCACCAGCCTGAAGCCCGAGCCCATGGGCAGCGTGTTGAGCGAGGCGACGAGCTCGACGGGGTCAAGGTCGGGTCCCGCCTGGCGCTCGTCCAGGTTGAAGGCCTCCAGGCCAGGCTCGAGCCTCGCCTTGAGGCGCGTCTGGGCGGCGCGGCTCTTGAGCTCGTCCTCCCCCACGACCAGATAGGCCGCCAGAAGCGGTCGCGCGGAGCGTGATGCCATATGACACGTCCTTTCCCCTCGTGACCCTACACTATGCCACATCCGTCCCGTCCAAGGCGTCGTCCCGCGCGCTCACGACGACGACGCCGCGCGCGTTGGGCCTCAGTCGTATCGTGCCCTGGTCCTTGGTGCAGAGAAAGAGCGCCCGCGCCCCTTCGAGCGTCTCGCGACACGCTCGCGTGGGGTGATTGAACTTGTTGTTCTCTCCTGCGGAGGCCACCGCGACGTCAGGAGAGAGGATGCGGGCCGTCTCTGGGTCGATGGACGCCTCGGAACCATGATGGCCCACCTTGAGCACGTCTATGTCACGAAGGCGGGCCCCCCGGACCGCGCGGCGCGTCTCGTCGCGCTCGGCGTCCCCCGTCAACAGGGCCGTCATGCAACCCGCCGGCCCCTCGTAGCTCACGACGAGCTCGATGGAGTCCTCGTTGTCCTTCCCGTCCACGGGGGCGGTCGGCCATATCATGGTGAGGGTGAATGCGCCCGCCTTGAGCGTGTCTTTTTCGGACATCTGTCGCGGGCGTCGTCCCGTGATGCGCCGGCTGCTTGCGACGACGTCCGCCGGCAGGTCATCGACGCCGCGCGCAACGACGACGCTGCCGCATCCCAAGGGCGGCGCGAGGTCGCGCAGGCCGTTGATGTGGTCGGCGTGCAGGTGCGTGAGAACGACGGCGTCAAGGCGCAGGACCCCCAGCCGCGAGAGCTCACGTGAGCAGGAGGCGTCAGGCCCCGTGTCCACGAGGATCGCATGGGGCCCGTCACGCACGAGGATGGCGTCCCCCTGCCCCACGTCGAGCACGCAGACCTCTGCGGGGGACAGGACGAAGGGCACGATGACAAGCGTAAGGACAAGGGCGAGGGCGCCCGCCGCGAGCCGTGCCACCACCGCGGGTCTCACGTCGTCCCAGCGCCACCAGAGCAGGGCGGCCGCGAGGGCGCAGACGGCAGGGGGTAACGCCAGCCCCTCCGGGACGACGAGGGAGGCCCAGGGCAGCGCGCAGAGCAGGCGCAGGGGCATGAGGCAGAGGCGGGCGCAGAGCTCGGCCGCACACAGCGTCACCGAACCCAGCACGGGCAGCGAACATGTGAGGGCGGCACAACATCCCGCACCGACCAGCAGCGAGAACGGCAGCGACAGCACCAGGTTGGCCACGGGCGCCACCAGGGAGAGCTCGCCAAAGGCGGGAAGGGTCAACGGCAGGGTGGCCAGCTGGCACACGAGCGTCGCGGCCACGATTTCGCCCCCTCCCCTCACCAGGCCGCTCGCGACACGAGCGGGACGCGACCTCGACGCTTCCAGCCTGCGCCGCGGCCCCGCGAGTGCACGCCGGGCCAGATGAGTGGCCAGGGGCGAGAACACGCACAGCGCCGCGACCGAGCACAGCGAGAGAAGGAACCCGAGCTGGCCCGAAAGGCCGGGGTCCGCAAGGAGCATGGCGGACCCGACGATCGAGAGGGAGGACAGGCCGTGCGAGCGCCTGCCCGCCAGCTCGCCCGCGCACGCGACCGTCGCCATGGCCCACGAGCGCAGCGCAGAGAGGGGAAGGCCGCAGGCCACGACGAAACAGCCGAGCGCAACCGTCAGGACGCCCACGCGCGCCGCCGGTCGCAGGCGCGAGCGGCGCAGCGGCGCGCTCATGAGGGCGGAGAGGATAACCAGGTGGCCCCCGGAGACGGCGACGAGGTGGGCGACGCCGGCGCGAGAGAAGAGCTCCCGCAGGGACCGCGCGGCCATGCCGGGCGCGAAGCCCAGCACCGTGGCGGCGAGCAGCGCGCGCCCGTCAGACGAGGCGGGGTCGATTCGCGCGAGAGCGTCCCTTCTCCAGCCCATGACACGGCCCAACGGTCCCGACGCCTCGCTGCGCCCCAGGACGCGCACCACGCGCACCCTCCCGATCACCCCCTGCCGGGCGCTGCGCGCGCCCCAGTCGTCCTGCGCGTTGGGAGAGAAGCGCCCCACCACTCGCAGGCGGTCGAAGGCGGCAAGCTCCTCGGGCGCGCTCACCCACACGTTTGCCGCCTGGGCGCCGGGCCCGCGCAGGCGGCCCAGGCAGCTCCATCCCCGCTCGCCCGGGGTGGGGTCGCCCAGCAGCTCAAGCTCCCAACGTGCGAGGGAGTCATGACTCACGAGCCACCCCGTCGCCTGGTCCGCCCCCACCCGCAGGCACGCCACGGCCGTGCCCACGCAGAGCGCGGCGAGCACGGCCAGGACGGATCGGGCGACGGACCCGTGACGTCCGCCTTGAGGCGGCCAGCCTCCCAGAAGGAAGACCGCGGCGGCGCACCCGACGACAAAAAGGGTGACGATGACGACGGGCGCCACGTGGCCAGGCTGAAGGGACATGACGACGCACTCGGAGGATAGGACGCCCACAAGCCCCCAGAACGTCCACGGCGCCTCAGGCCTGAGAGGCGCGTCCGGTGACCTAGACACAGATCCTGTCCTTGAGCCTGACGAACTTCTTCTCGCCTATGCCCGAGACGCGCATGAGGTCCTCGATGGTCGCAAAGGGGCCGTTCGTCGAGCGGTCCCTCACGATGGTCGCCGCGGTCGCCGCCCCCACGCCCGGAAGGGTCTCAAGCGTGGCCTCGTCGGCGGCGTTGATGTTGACGAGCCCTGCCGCCTGGGAGGACCCGGCGGCAAAGCCCGGGGCCGAGGCGACCGTCCCGGCAACAGGCGCCTCGCCCACCTGCGGCACATGCACCTTCTGCCCGTCAGCGAGCGGCGCGGCGAGGTTGACGGCAGTGCCGTCCGCATCCTCGGTGAGGCCCCCGGCAGCGGTGATGGCGTCGCGCACGCGCGGCGGGCTGCCCCTGAGCTCGATGACGCCCGGGGCGTTGACGGCACCGTCCACGTCCACGACGACAAGGGCGACGTCGCCGTCAGCGGACGGCGCGCCTGCGACGTCGGGCGAGGCGCCCTCGTCGGCGTCATGCAAGGGCCGCTCCTGGCTCGTCTCGGCAGGGCCACCGTCATCGCGCATGACGAGCGTGCCGCTCGCCTGCGTCCCCGCGCCCACGACGATCAGGCAGCCCAGCGCCAGGGCGCCCGCAAGGGCGACGGCGCCCGTCACCGCTCGCGGCAGATTACCCCGCCTCCGTCGCCGCAGCTGTGCCATGCGAACCACCCCCCTCTCCAGTGTGGGACAAGGGAGGCGCGCAGGCGACGGCCTTGGTCACGCAAGCGAGCGCCAGTCTGGCGCCCAGCTTGCCGCGCCCCGTGCCGTCAGACGTCCTGCCGGGGAATATGTGCCGTCAGTTGCCTTCGGAGGCGGGCAGAAGGTCCCTGTGGCGAGCGCGCAGGGACGCAGGTGGGCGATACGAGGCGCACTGGTCAAAGTCAACGTACTCAACATCGCGCACCAAATCGTCAATCATGGCGTCGTGGTCGAAGGAGTCCCACGCCGCGTGCACCTCGGCGAGGCGGGCATGCGTCTCGGGCCGGCGCGGCATGAAGAGGGTGCAGCAGTCGTCAACTGACTGCGCGCTGAGGTCGTAGGTGCCGATCTGTTGGGCCCGACGCATGATCTCCTGCTTGTCGGAGCCGATGAGCGGGCGCAGGACCGGCATGGTCGCCATCTCGTTGACGGCGGCTATATTGTCGAGCGTCTGGGAGGCCACCTGCCCCAGCGACTCGCCGGTGACGAGCGCCTTCGCCCCCTCGAGGGCGGCGATTCGCTCGCTCACGGCGAACATCACGCGACGATAGGTGATGATGCGCAGGCTCTGGGGAACGGCAAGCGAGATCTCGCGCTGTCGCTCTCCGAAGGGCACCACGTAGAGCCGCCCGACCATCCCGGCGGGGGCCAGGGCGTCGACGATGTCGCGGCAGAGGTACTCGCTCGTGTCGGCGGTCATGGGCCTGCCGGAAAAATGCACGGGCACGCAGACGGCACCTCGCCGCCCGACCATCCAGGTGGCCACGGGCGAGTCAAAGCCGCTCGAGAGGAGCGTCACGACCTTGCCCGCCGTGCCGACGGGCAGGCCGCCCACGCCGGGCCCCGAGGTCGCGTAGACGTAGACGCCGTTGTTGACGACGTTCACGTTGACCGTGACGTCCGGCTTGTGCATGCGCACCTGCTTGTCGGGAAACGCACGGCACAGCACGTCGCCCACCAGGCGGTTCATGTCGATGGAGTGCAGCGCGTAGGTCGTGGACGACCGACGGGCATGCACCTTGAAGCTCGTGAAGTCACCCGCCTCGCCCAGTGCGCGCACGGCGGCGTCGCAGTACTCCTTTTCCACGAGCGCGCAGTGAAAGGCAAGCGAGACGCGCGCGACGCCGGGGACCTGCGCGACGGCGCGGGCCAGCTCGTCGGTGACGGCGTCATCGGCGCAGCTCACCAGGAGGTGTCCCGAGATGCGCCTCACGTCCTTGACGGGAAACGCCTGGAGCGCCTTGCGCAGGTTGGTCACGAGCTGGTTCTCAAAGGTCGAGCGATTCTTGCCCTTGAGACCGATCTCGTGATAGTGGACCAGGCATACGCGTGCGCCCATGCTACAGGTTGTGCTCGACGCGCGTGTTGGAACCCTGGATCTTCTCGTCGAAGTCCTCCTTGACGAAGCTCAGGGTGCCCTCCTCGATCTCCTGCATGGCGACCGAGACGGTGTCCTCGCCGGACACGATGGTCGTGATGTTGTCAAAGTCCTGCACCTCGGCGACGCGCAGGTGCATGCCGCGAATCATGTTGTTGATGTCGCAGGCGCGCTTGGACGCCACGGCGCACAGCAGGAAGGGGTTCTCCTCGGTCTGCGCCAGGAGGTCGTCAATCTCGGGCTTGGTTACTGCCATGATGGGGGTCTCCTCCATCCATCTCGTATGCGTTCAGAACTGACGCCAGGTCTCGTGCGGCGGCGGCGCAGTCGTCGTTGACGATGCGGACGTCATAGCTCGCGGCGTGCTCAAGCTCGCGGCGGGCGTTGCGCAGCCGCAGCTCGACCTCGGCCTCGTCCTCGGTGTGTCGGGCGCGCAGGCGCCGCTCGAGCTCCGCCATGGAGGGCGGCTCAACGAAGATGAGCACCGCCTGAGGCATGAGGCGACGCACGTTGAGGGCTCCCACGACGTCTATCTCGAGAATGACGGACCTGCCTTGGCCCAGGATCGCCTCGACGTCAGCCTTGAGGGTGCCGTAGCGATGCCCATGGACGTCGGCCCACTCCAAGAACTCGCCCGCGGCCACGCGGCGGGCGAACTCGCCCTCATCCATGAAATGGTACGAGACCCCATCGACCTCACCGGGACGAGGGGGTCTCGTGGTAGCCGAAACCGTCAGGCCCAGGCTGGGGTCCGCCTGCCTCACGAGCGAGACGAGCGTGCCCTTGCCTGCGCCCGACGGTCCGGAGATGACGAAGAGTCTCGGTGACCTGCCCACTTACTTGGAGAGCACCTCGAGGAGCTGCTCGCGCTGACGGCCGCCCAGGCCCTTGACGCGACGCGTGGAGGAAATGCCAAGCTCGTCCATGATCTTGGTGGCCTTGGCCTTGCCGTAGCCGGGCAGCGACTCGATGAGGGCGGAGACCTTCATGCGAGCGGCTATGGGATCGTCGGATGCGAGAACGTCCTGGAGGCTCGTCTCGCCCTTCTTGATCTTGTCGCGCAGCTCAGCACGAGCATGACGGGCAGCGGCGGCCTTCTCGAGAGCTGCCTTGCGCTGCTCATCGGTAAGCTGAGGTAGTGCCATTGTTCCTCCAAACGTAGGATGCGTCTGTAAAACGCCTTGCTCTGAAAGACTAGCAGGTAAGACGCTTGCGGACAAGTAGTTTGTGCGTTATGGCGCCGATTTGCAAGCAAAGTGGCCCACGAGGGCCCCCAAGGGACCCCGTTTCCATAAAACCGCCCACATTCGTGCGGCACGACAAGGCGGGCCTGCCGCACGACGCGGGCTCGCACGGTCTAGGCGGACGCGTCCGGCAAAGGGCCCTCGAGCTCCTCGACGACGCTCTCGAAGGCGCGCACGACGTCAGGGGCCTGCGTGATGGGGCGCCCGATGACGAGCTTGCTCGCCCCCGCACCGATGGCGACCGCAGGGGTGGCGACGCGACGCTGGTCGCCGACGGCGGCGCCCAAGGGGCGCACGCCCGGCGTGACGATGAGCGCCTGAGGACCCAGAAGCTCACGCAGGCGCGCGGCCTCCTGCGGGGAGCAGACGACCCCGTCCGAGCCCGCCGAGACCGAAAGGCGCGCCAGGCGGTCCACCTGCTCGGCGACGGGAGCCTCGACGCCCACCTCGGCCAGGGCGTCCGGGCCCATGCTCGTGAGCACCGAGATCGCGAGCAGGCGCGTGCGTCGGCCGTCTCTCTTCGCGGCGGCTTCCTCGACCCCCGCACGCGCCTCCCTCACCATTGCCGAGCCGCCCGCGCCGTGGATGGAGAGCAGGTCGGCGCCCGTGAGCGACGCCGCACGTGCGGCGCCCCTCACCTGGAAGGGGATGTCGTGAAGCTTGAGGTCGAGGAAGACCTTAAGTCCCCGTGCACGCAGCGCCCCCACGATCGAGGGCCCCTCCGCGTAGAAGAGCGTCATGCCCACCTTGACCCAGCGGGCGCGCCCCTCCAGGCTTCGAGCGAGGTCGAGGGCCGTCTCGCGGTCGCAGTCAAGGGCGACGATGATGGCGTCGCGTGCGGCGTCGTCACTTAGCATTCGAAGGCTCCAATCAGGTCGTTGACGTCATCCACGCCCTGGCTTGCGACCCAGGTTGTGAGCTCGTCAAGGATGCGGCCGGCAGCCGCGGGGTCATAGAGGCTCACCGTGCCCACGCCGACGGCCGTGGCGCCGGCGAGGATGAACTCAGCCGCCTCCTCCCCCGTCGTGACGCCGCCGATGCCGCAGACGGGAATGGACGTCGCGCGGGCCGCCTCCCATACCATGCGCACCGCTATGGGATGGATGGCGGGGCCGGACAGACCCGCCGTGGGCCGTGATAGCCTGCTTCTTCTGGTCCTGACGTCAATGGCCATGGCGGGAATCGTGTTGACGAGCGAGAGCGCGTCGGCGCCCGCCGCCTCGAGGGCGCGCGCCACCTCCGACACGTCATGCGGCGCCATCTTGACGATGAGGGAACGCGCGCTGCGGGGACGCACCGCACGCATGACCTCGGCCGCCTTCGAGGGCGTCGCGCCCATGGCGGCGCCTCCCTCGGACACGTTGGGGCAGCTGATGTTGATCTCGATGCCGGAGGCGAAGGGGGCAAGCTCCTCGTACAGCTCCACCGCGCGCACGTAGTCATCGAGCGAATGCCCGGCGACCTGGCAGATGACGGCGACGCCTCGCTCGCTCAGCCTCGTGAGA
This sequence comes from Olsenella massiliensis, assembly GCF_001457795.1. Classification (GTDB taxonomy): domain Bacteria; phylum Actinomycetota; class Coriobacteriia; order Coriobacteriales; family Atopobiaceae; genus Olsenella_F; species Olsenella_F massiliensis. The sequence continues at coordinate 317,252 of NZ_LN898210.1, forward strand.
TAGGCCCCGTTGTCCTTGACGAAGGCGCGGATGCCGGGGTTGGCGAGTCCCACGGAGTTGAGCATGCCGCTCGCCGTCTCCGCCATGCGACTGCCGGGGTTGCCCGGCCAGGGGACGGGCGCGCAGCCCTTGCAGGTGATGGCCCCCAGACGAGACACGTCCTGGAAGCTCTCGAACTGCCAGCCAAAGCCGAAGGTCCCGGAGGCGGTGTTCACGGGGTTGCTCATGCGGATGCCCGCAAAGTCCACGGCCATGTTGGGAGTGCTCACCATGCCACCTCGCTTCCGTCAAAGACGGGCCCGTCCATGCAGCATGACGCGTAGCCGCCGTTGCGCAGCGGCACGTTGCAGCAGCCGCAGGCCCCGAATCCGCATGCCATGAGCTGCTCCAGGGAGACCAGGCAGCGCACGTGGGCCTTCTCGGCCAACGACGCGACGCCCGCCATCATGCGCGTGGGGCCGCAGGCCATGACGAGGTCGTACGGGCGCGCCGCCAGGCACTGAGCCATGGCGTCGGTCGTGAGCCCGCCCAGGCCGTAGCTGCCGTCGTCAGTGGTGACGAGCGTGTGGTGCGCCCCGAGGTCGCGCAGCTGCTGCTCGCCCCAGAGCCTGTCCTTGCTGCGTGCCCCGATGATCGCGTCAAAGGGCAGGTCATGCGCGGCAAGCAGCCCCGCCGCCGCCACGATGGGCGGGGCGCCGACGCCTCCCGCCACGAGCAGGGTGCGCCCGCCGTCGGGAAGCGGCCACCCCACGCCCTCGGGGCCTCGGGGCCAACCGCGCTGACGCGCTCGCCGGCTCGTAGGTCCGCGAGCGCCTCCGTGCCCGCGCCGACCACCGCATAGACGAGCTCGACTGTGCCCGTCGCGGCGTCGGCGCGAGAGAACGAGAGAGGGATCCTCAGCAGCTGGCTCTTGTCACGAGGGACCCGCAGGCTCAGGAACTGCCCCGGCGCGAGAGCCTCGGCGAGTCGGGGGGCCCTCAGGACCATGCGAAATGTCTGTGCGGCCACGGCGGCGTTCTCCACCACCTCCGCCTCGTGCAGGCTCGGCCTCGGCTTGGGCACGATGCACCTCCTCACGTGCGCGGTGCCCGGCACGCCGGGCACCGCGGTTTGATGCGCGTCTAGGCCTGGGTGACGACGCCGCCCGTCAGGGTGCGCCTGCCGCCGACGAAGACGTCCGTCGCGGCGCCGACGAGCGACTGCCCCAGAAACGCCGAGTTCTTAGACTTGCTCTCAAAATAGTCGACCGTGACGTCCACCTCTTGCTCGGGGTCGATGAGCGTGAGGTCGGCCACGGATCCCGCCTCGACGCGCACGGGCGCGAGCCTCAGGACGCGACGGGGGTTGACGGCCATGACCTCCACGAGGCGCGCCCAGCTCAGACGTCCGGTACGCACCAGCTTGGTGAGCATGAGGGGAAGGGCCGTCTCAAGCCCTATGGTGCCAAAGAAGGCGATCTCCCACTCGCAGTCCTTCTCGTGCTGGGCATGGGGGGCATGGTCGGTCACAAGGCAGTCGATGGAGCCGTCGATGAGGCCTTCCACCAGGCGCTCCATGTCATGGGCCGAGCGCAGGGGCGGATTCATCTTGAGGTTGGTGTCATAGGCGTCCGTGATGTCGTCCTCGTTGAGGAAGAGGTGGTGCGGCGTGACCTCGCAGGTGACGGGCAGCCCCTCCTCCTTCGCCTGCCTGACGAGCTCGAGGCCCTTTGCGGTCGAGATGTGCGCTATGTGCAGGGCGCATCCGGTGAGGCGGCAGAGCTCGATGTCACGGTAGATCTCGAGCTCCTCGCCCAGGGCGGGCCAGCCGAACATCCCCAGGCGGGTGGACGATCTGCCTTCGTTGATGACGCCGTTGGCGGTGAGGGCCTCGACCTCGCAGTGCGCGATGGCGACGCGGTCAAACTGCGAGACGTAGTCCATGCACGTGCGCATCATGCCCGCGCTCTGGACGCCGTGTCCGTCGTCCGAGAAGGCGCTCGCGCCCTCCATCACCATGTCGCCGATCTCGGCCAGCGCCTCGCCCTTCTCACCGCGCGTGAGCGCGCCGATGGGGCGCACGTGACAGAGGCCCGCCTGACGGGCGTGGTCGAGCTGGTAGCGAATCTCGGCACCGGAGTCCGTGACGGGATCGGTGTTGGGCATCGTGGCCACGTCCGTGAAGCCGCCGTGGGTTGCCGCGCGCGCACCGGTCTCGATGGTCTCCTTGTACTCGAAGCCGGGGTCGCGAAAGTGCACGTGCATGTCCACGAGACCGGGAACCAGGTACTTGCCCGTGCCGTCGATGACCTCGACGCCGTCGGCGCCGTCGATGGCGGGCGCGACGCGGGCTATGGTCGAGCCCTCAATGAGGACGTCACGCACGTCGTCAAGGCCCAGCTGCGGGTCGACCACATGGGCGCCCCTAATCAGAAACGGCATTGTTCTCTCCTCCCAGAAGCAGGTACATCTCGGCCATGCGGGTCAGGACGCCGGCATTGACCTGGTCAAGGATGCGCGAGCGGGCGCAGTCGGCCACGTCGGCGTTAATCTCCATGCCGCGGTTCATGGGGCCGGGATGGCAGATGATGGCGTCGTCCTTCATGCGGCCCACGCGACGCATGTCAAGGCCGTAGAGGCGGTTGTACTCGCGCCGGGAGGGAATGGCGGCGCCCTCCATGCGCTCAAGCTGAACGCGCAGCATGTAGACCACGTCCATGTCCTCGACGACGTCGTCGAGGCTGGCGGTCTGGGGGCAGCCGAACCAGTCGGGGTCGTCCACCTGGAACGTCGGAGGACCCACCAACGTCACGTGGGCGCCCATGGTCTTGAGGGCGGGGGCCAACGAGCCGCAAACGCGACTGTGGGCGAGGTCGCCCACGATGGCCACCTTGAGCCCGTCAAGATGGCCAAAGTTCTTGCGGATGGTATAGAGGTCGAGCATGGCCTGCGTGGGGTGCTGATGCTTGCCGTCGCCGGCGTTGATGACGATGGCGTCGGTGTTCTCGGTGATCTTCTGCGGCGTGCCGGCAAGGCGGGCGCGGCAGATGAACATGTCCACGTTCATGGCGTCGATCGTCTGAATGGTGTCGGCAAGGCTCTCGCCCTTGACGACGGAGCTCGTGGAGCCGCCCATGCTCAGCGAGTCGGCCGAGAGGCGCTTCTCGGCTAGTTCGAAGGAGCTCTTGGTGCGCGTGGAAGGCTCGAGGAAGAGGTTCACTATGGTGCGGCCCCTGAGGGCGGGAACCTTCTTGATGGCCCGGCTGTTGACCTCCTCGAAGGAGGCGGCGGTGTCCAGGATCTGCGTGATGTCGTCGGCGGTGAGGCTGTACGTGTCGATGAGGTGCTTGACGGAGAGCATCTACTCGGCACCTCCCTTGCTGGTGGTGGAGGTAAGGTCCCAGATCTCCACGGCGTCGTGGTCGTCAAGCGGGCGCACGCAGACGCGGACGTCCTCGTCATGGGACGAGGGGACGTTCTTGCCCACGAAGTCTGCGCGAATGGGAAGCTCCCGATGGCCGCGATCGACCATGACGGCGAGCTGGACCGTGTGCGGCCGTCCGTAGTCCATGAGCGCGTTGAGCGCGGAGCGCACGGTGCGACCGGTGTAGAGGACGTCGTCCACCAGGACGATGTCCCTGCCGTCAACCGTGAAGGGTATGTTGGTCGCGTGCAGCACCGGCTGGATGGCGCGCGACACGTCGTCACGGTAGAAGCTGATGTCCAGGGACCCCAGCTCGGGGCGGACGCCGACGATGCGCTCGATCTCGTCGGCCAGGCGATGCGCGAGGGTCTCGCCCCGCCGGATGATTCCCACGACCGCAAGCCTCTTTGATCCCTCGTTGCGCTCGACGACCTCATGCGCGATGCGCACGAGCGCCCGCGACAGAGCCGCCTCGTCCATGATGGTTGCCTTACAGCTGCCTTGCATCTGTCTCCTCCCAAAAAAATAAGGGCCCGCACCGACTTGCACGGCACGAGACGCCTGATATCTGCAAAAAGGCAGCTATGGAACGACCCTGAGGGGCCGCGTCGCCTTACGGGCATCTCGTACCGCGTTTAAAGGACAGGGCCATTCTATACGAAACGGCCGCCGACATATGCAGAAATCGGCGACCTTCAAAACTTGTCCCGTTCACGGGCACCCTAGCGGGCCATGCGCCTGAGGTAGTCCTCCCAGAACGAGACGGACGTGAGCTCGTCCTTTGCGGCGGCCCAGCTGGCGGCCACCTCGTCGCCACAGCGGTCGAGCTTTGCCAAGACGCGGCGCAGCTCGCGCTCGAGCGCGGCGGCCCGACGGCGGTCGAACTCCCTCAGCACGCCCTCGTTGCCGTCTGCCGTGACGGCGAGGATGCAGCTGCGGTTACGAATCTTGTTGGGGGCGTAGTCCTGCAGGAGCGTCACGGCAGGCTCGTCGCTCACGAGGAAGTCGGGCAGGCGATGTCCGTTCTCGGTAACGTAGTCGTAGAGGTGCTGGGCGCTGTTTCGACGCTTCTTCTTCTTGAGCTTCTCGGGCTTGAACGATACGCGCAGGACCCGGGGATCGTCAATCTCGTCGAGGGGGACGACCTTCTCGTTCTTCTTGCCCGTCTCGGCCATGAGCGCGGCACCGTCGACGCGCTTGAGGTACTCCGGGCCGCGCAGGTAGTCCTCGATGGCGCGGATGGCGAGCTCGCAGCCGTCGTAATAGAAGTTCTTGAGGTCAAAGCCAAAGACGATCCTGATCGCCCTCGTGAAGTCAACGCCCGGGTAGGCACCCGTGGTAGCCTGGCCGATGAGGGAGTTGCGCAGCACCTGATACCGGTCGAGGTTGGCGCGGAACTTGGCCGAGAAGGTCATGTGCCAGATGCAGATGCCGTTCATGGTCATGAACGGCTCGTCGCAGCGTATGCCGTATTCCGTGTCGTCCCCGCGGATGAAGAGGGGCAACGGCAGGCCGACCCTCCTGATGACCGCCGTGGGAATGCAGCAGTACCACCAGCCCGCGTAGGCGTTGACCTTGGAGGCGCGCATCGTCTCAAGGCGGAGCGCCTCCCTGAGCGTCGCGACGCTGCGCTTCCTCTTGACCGGCTCAAACATGCCGTTCTCGTCAAGGTGGCCGATGTCCTCGCGGAACATGTCCTGCTGCTCGAGCGAGAGCATAGCCCCCGACAGCAGCGCCGACGCGTACTCGTCCCGCACGAGGGAGAGCAGGTTGAAGGTGCGCTTGACGCTCTCGGGCGACACCTCCACGTCGTCGTCCATGAGGATGACGTGCGTCGCCTGGGGCGTCTGCCTCAAGGCCTCGATCATGCCCCGGGCATAGCCGCCCGAGCCGCCCACGTTGGGGTTGGGATGCACGACCACGCAGCCCTCTGAGAGCCCCTGCGCGTCGAGCGTGCGGCCGTTGTCGATCACGTGCAGCGTGAAGTGCTTGGCAACCGGCTCGTCGCAGCCTCCCACCTCGCGCCGCAAAAGCTCGACGTTAGGAAGGATGTACTCCTCCTTCTTGAAGGTGGTTGTGGCGACGGCGAGCTCGACGGGGCGGATGAGGGCCTCGTCCACCTTCGTGTAGTAGTAGGCCTCGACCAGCTCCACGGGCGAGGCGGTCGCGACCTCAAAGGCGAGGAGGTCCCCCGCGATGGAGGGAAACTCGACGTCAAGATCCGCGACCTCGTCATGCCGGACCGTGCGAGTCAGCAGCTCCGCCCTCTTGGGCGACTTGTACCCCGAGTAACTCGTGAGCGTGAGCGTGAGGGAGCCCTTGACCCTCAGATGCAACCACACGTTGTCGATGGGCGTGTAGCGACGCCACTTGATGGACGAGAGGGCGTTGAAGTATGTTGCGAAGTCGTAGCGCTCGCTCGCGGGGTCGGCCAGGATGACGCTCCCCTTTTCCGTGGCCCTGGGAAGCCGGGACTGCCGCCAATAGAGGGAGGGCTGGGTGACGCTGCGCTCTGAGTCGCATAGCAGCACGTTTGCGAGCCTGAAGTTGACCATCATGAGGTTAGCGACCTTTCCTGGGGGCGCTCTTGGGGAGCCCCTTGCCCTGACCTTCCCCACCGTCGCGGCGCGGGCCGCGACGGTTCTGGTTGGCGCGCCTCCTGAGATAGCGCCTCGTCTGCGCGAGGGCAAAGCCCACGCCGTTGATGCCGAGGGAGTGTGAGAACTCGCGCACGAGGCCCCGGGCATAGCCCAGGGCGGCGACGCGGGGCACCTCTCTGCCTGAGAGCCTGAAGGCCAGCTCCCTCAGGCGAGGCGCCACGTTGTCCAGCGAGAGGATCGTCTCGGCGTCCATGCGAGAGAAGATGGCGCCCATCCGCGCCCTGAGGTCGGCGTCCTCGAGGGCGCCTTGGGCCACGGCCTCGCCCGCGTAGCGAAAGCCCACGACGGCGAGGGCCCTGCGCACGCCCTCGTCCGTGACGCCAAGCCGGTCGCAGACGTCGCACATGTCCTGCCAGCGGTCGAAGGAGAGGGCGAGGTCGCGCGTGGCCGACGAGGAGCCGGGAAGGTCCTCCCGGTAGCAGTAATAGGGCGTGTCCAGGTAGACGATCGTCTCTGCCTGGCAGAGCGTCTCGTACCAGAAGGGGTTGTCCACCCATCCCGCCCCCGGGACCTCCTTGAAGCGAATGGAGCGGTCGCGAATGAAGCCGGCTCGGTACAGCGCGGACCAGATGGAGGGATGATGCTGCACGAGGCGCGGGCAGTCGCCGAGCGTGAAAGGCTGGCGAGAGGGACGGATGCGCCGAAAATAGGCGCAGTTGAGCCGCCGCTCGTCAGGGGTCCCCGGCATCCAGATGCGCCAGTACGGCGACTTCACGACGTCCGGGGGCGTCTTGAGGCAGAAGCTCCGGGCAAAGTCAAAGAGGTCGTCATACATATGCGGCTCGACCCAGTCGTCCGGCTCCAGGATGGCAAGGTAGGTGCCGCGCGCCTCCGCGAATCCCCTGTTGACCGTCGCGCCGTAGCCCTGGTTGGGCTTGTCGATGACGCGCACGCGGACGTCCCTGGCCTCGTGGCGACGCATGATGTCCAAGGACCCGTCCGTGGACCCGTCGTTGAGGACGATGATCTCAAGGGAGACGCGGTCGTTCTGTTCGGCGCTCGCAAGCGCCTGGTCGAGGTATCGCTCCGTGTTGTAGCAGGGGACCACGACGCTGACGTCGACGCCTCCCCCGCGTTCGCCCTGCCCCGTCATGCCAGATCCCCCAGGCTCCGATACGCCTCGCACACCTCGTCGGCCGCGCCCAGCATGCGCTGCCTGCCCTTCTCGATCCAGCAGACGCGGTCGCAGATGCGCTCCACGAGGTCGATGCTGTGGCTCACGAGCAGCACCGTCGTGTTGTCGGACCTCACAAGCTCCTGGATCCGGTCCTCGCACTTCTGCTGAAAGAGGAAGTCCCCCACCGAGAGGGTCTCGTCGACGATGAGGATGTCGGGCTCCGTGATGGTCGCGATCGCGAAGGCGATGCGCGCCACCATGCCGCTCGAGTAGTTCTTGAGCGGCATGTCCATGAAGTTCTCGAGCTCGGCGAAGGCGACGATGTCATCAAAGTGGCTGTCGATGAACTCCTTCCTGTAGCCCAGGAGGGAGCCGTTGAGATAGATGTTCTCCTTGGCCGTGAGCTCCATGTCAAAGCCCGCGCCCAGCTCGATGAGCGGGGCGATGGTCCCCTTGACCGAGCAGCTGCCCTCGGAGGCCTCCAGGACGCCAGCGATGATCTTGAGCATCGTGGACTTGCCCGAGCCGTTGGTGCCCACCAGGCCAAAGGCCTCGCCCCGCCTGACCTTGAAGCTTATGTGGTCGAGCGCGCGGAACTCCTTGAAGCGCAGCTCGTGGCGCATCAGCGCGATGAAGTACTCCTTGAGCGAGTTGAACTGCTCCGAGGCGATGTTGAAGATCATGGACACGTCATCGACGTCGATGATCGTCTCGTCCTGGACGACGTTCGTCGTGAGGGTGCGAAAGAGGCGCTTCTCGGACAACGGGACTCCCTTGCGGCTAGAAGAGGTGCGGCCCTTCAGGGTTTACAAGGTATCACAAGGCGCTCTAGCTTGCGATATGCATCACAGTACGCTCGCATGACACGCCCGCCTGGAGCCGTGCGCAACACGCCCGAGAGGCAAGATGCCCTCCTGCCCAAAGTCAGGAACCAACCACCTGATCCTCCGCATGGGGCCTCCTAACGCGTGAGGCCCCCGCGCGGGGCCTCACGATAGCTCTGCCATTGCCTTCTGGTACTTTTCCAGGCGCTCAAGGTCTGACTCTGTGACCTCCGGCAGCCTCGACAGGTCGCTGTTGTGCGCGAGGTCGGCCAGCTTCACGGCACGGGCTATTGGGTTCGCCTTGATGCGCCGCACGTACTCCATGTACGGCGTCCCCGGCTCGTGGGTGAGCAGGCGCACGGCCTCAAGCACCTCGCTTGAGATGCCCGCCGCCAGCAGGTCGTCGAAGGTGACGCCCGTGTCCTCAACGACATCGTGGAGCCATGCAGCCGCCTTGGCGGCATCTCCCTCGACGTGAGCGGCCACGTGCGCCGGATGCTCGATGTACGGCCTACCGGCCTTGTCGAGCTGGCCCCTGTGCGCCGCCTCCGCCATGGATCTCGCGATTCCTTCCTGCGATGATGCCACGCGCGTCCTCCTCGTCGATCTCGTCCAGCCAGAGCTCCCCGATGAGCGTGTCCATCAGATCGAGGTTCGTCACTCACCTCCCGAGCGGGAAGCAGTACGTCTCGTAGACGCTGCCCGTATCGTCCATGCGGTGGACGTTCAGGCGCCCCTTGTCGGTCTCCTGCCTGTGCGATCTCTCGTAGAGCCTGTGGGTCAGGCCCTCCTTGACCCCAAGGCTCTCGGGCGTGTGGAACTGCAGATCGAACACGTACCCATCCGGCGTCAACACCTGGGCATTCACCCCACGGTACGCCCGCCGCTTGAACTGCAGGGTGTTCTTGACCTCGGCCATAGTGTACCCCGCGCCCTCAAGCGAGGACCGCACCCGCCTGGACTCCTTCGAGAAGTCCCCGGCGTCTGCGCTGAACGTGTGCCTGAGCACGTCATGGACCGTGCCAGCCGCCTTGAGCCGTTCCTTCAGCTCCTCGACCTCCCTCTGCAGCGCCTCGGCGTTACCGGAGCGCGCGCGGGCGTCGTCAGCCTGCCTCTTCAGGCTGTTGACGGTCTCGGCGTGGGCCTCGATGATCTCGTCCGCCTTGTCATCCTCGATGCCCAGGGCCTTCAGCATCTTGCGTGTCAGCGCCATGCTCTCTCCTCGCTGTCCTGGTGCCTCGGGACATCCAGGGGGCGTTGCCTTGCCCCTGCCTTATGTGCAAGGTGAGTATCAGCCGGCTGTCACGAGGCGTTTCTAGCCACCAAGGGCGTCACGCATGATCTGGGCGTATTCAGATGCATGGCCGGCCGCCGCGTCGCGCAGGAAGTGGGCCTTGCCGCCGTTCGGGTGTGAAAGCTTTTCGTCGAACTCGACGTAGGGCGCGTACTCGACGTTGGTGCCGACGTAGGCGTCCTTGCCGTCCGTGGTATGCGTAATCGAGTTCCTGAGCCTGCCCGTGTCCACCGGCACGTCCGCCTTGGCGTACCCCTCGGCGACGAGCCCTATGGTCTCCAGGCCTTTGGCGATGGCTGATTTGATCGCATTAGCTATCTGCTCGCGATTGTCCTCACGTATCTCTATCAATCCGTCTACATCAGCATCAGTAAGGCCTCTGGTGTTGCTGGCGATCATGCCTAAATCAACGCCATGCTGATTGATTTCTCCTCTAGCCATGAAAAAACACCTCCACGCATGAGCATGGGGGTGCTGTCACGAGCTTAGAGCAGGTTTGTAATGCCGCTTGCCGTAGCGCTTACAGCGGCCGTTACTGCGTCCTGTGCAAGCGTTTGTATGGCCTTGTGTAGCGGTTTGCACTCCTGGGCATATTCAAGCCCCGCAAGCGTGATAGATGGCGAAGAAGACCGCCACAGCACGCACTGAGGGGCATTGTCTATGTCCTCCGTCGTGATAAGCCCCTCGATATAGCCCGCATTCTGCAGCTTAAGTGCCAAGAGGTCACGCGTTGCCTCGTCCGTCTTGAGCGCCGCAGGAGAGACGGCGGCCGCATTGAAAGGCTTACCGTCGTAGGCGCGAATAGCCGCAAGCAGGCGAGCGATGACGGTAAAGTCGTTCATTAGAAATCAGCCAAGTAGACCAAAAGGCTTCTGCAAAGCTCACCATATTCATTGAGGCCATCACCAGCATCATTTATGCCGTATATCTGCAATTCCTCAGAAATAACGTCATCGATATGGTTGATCTCATCAGCGCTAAGCTCAGAAAAATTAGTGGGGAAGTTGAACTTTGAAAGCAGAGAAACTTGACTTTTGTTTAATGCCTCGCTGCTCATTCTTGCCTCCCGTACTTTTTTAGTCTCGATTTTCCTGTCGGATATACAGTGGTTATTTTACCCGTTTCGGGATTAACAACAGCCGTAGCATCCTTGCCTATGTAGTTCTGTGATGGTCTCCCATATTTGTCCACCTTAACTTCTGTTATATGCAGGGGGTTCTCTAGGGCATCTTTAATGCTTGTATCTGATATGCCACGTTCAACTTTCCTTTCTGCGGCATGTTTACTCATTTCTTGCTGCCTGCTCCTCGGCAGCGTCTTGAAGGCTCTGAGGTCCCTATAGCCTTGGTTGCGCATCTCCTCGCGCATGGCATCTGCGAGCGTCCTCACGCTCATGCCGGACTTCTCTATGCGCTTCTGCACGCTCGGAAGCTCCAGGAACCTCTCCAGGCTCCTGCCGCTTGCTGCTTCTGGTTGTTGCTCCCTAACGCCGCGCTTCCATTCCTCGTAGCTAAGAGAGCCTACAGACTGCTTCTCGCGGCCTGCCGTGACGTCATGGCCGGGGACGTAGGCGACGAGCGTGCAGCGGCAGTTATAAACCTCTGCTGCCGGTGCTTCGGGGTCGCCGGGGAACCTGCAGCCGTTGTCAAACTTCTCATCAGCTTTGACGTGCGTGCCGTCTAGCCTCCTGTGGGAATCGCGCGTGCGGCCGTCGAGGGAGGCTATCCACTGCTTGAGCTCGCGTCCGTAGCCTGCAGTGCTGCGGCGCACCCTCGCCTACGCGTGCGATGCGAGCTCGTGGCCACGAACCCGATGGACGTTGACTACCTCACGCCCTCCCGATCGACCTTAGTGAGGCGCGGCTTGGGGACATGATTGCTCGCCGAGCGAGAGAGGCTGTGGAAGGCATGCGCGGGTGCGCGGCTCGATCCCACGTTCCTGCTCATGACATTCGGAAGGCAGGGTCAGAGAGGCGCCCGGCCCGATGGAAGCCGGCGCGCAACGCGAGCCAGTTGGGACAAATGGGGGTGCAAATAAAACTATTAAGCCATCTACCTGCTAAGACGCAATCAAATTTAGATGAAGAGGATGAACTTGTGCTCATGGCGACGAAACACGACGTATCCCAAAAGCAGCGAGCCCAGCGCATAGGCGATGCAGGCCAGGTGCATCTGGGGCGAGGGGACGCTCTGAAAGAGCACGATCTGACGAAGGTAGGTCACGTAGCAGTACATGGGGTTGAAGACCTCGAGCCTGTGCAACCAGTCGGGAAGCAGCGTCACGGAGTAGAAGATGGGCGTGAGGTACATCCAGGCCGTCAGGACGACGCCCCACAGATGCATGACGTCGCGGAAGAACACCGAGAGCGCCGAGAGCAGAAGCGAGAGACCGGAGCTGAAGGCGATGAGCATGAGAAGCCACACCGGCCAAAGCAGCGCGGTGGGTCCCACGGGAACGCCCTCGAACAGCATGACGAGGGCGATCGCCATGATCGAGAACGCATAGTTGACGCCGGCGAACAGCGCCTTCTGGACCGGAAAGACATAGCGGTTGACCTTGACCTTCTTGAGCAGCGGCGCCGCGCCGATGATGGACCCCATGCCCTGGGACGTGGCGTCGGCCATCAGCTGCCAGGCGGTGTTGCCCAAGATCAGATACACGGGGAAGTTGCCGATCTCGGGGGCGCGATTGTTCATGAACGAGCCGAACACCGCTGCGAGGACGATCATCATGAGCAGGGGGTTCAGGACGCTCCACAGGATGCCCAGGGCGCTCCTGCGATACTTGAGCTTGAAGTCCTTGGTGACGAGCTGCCTGAGAATGAAGATGTCCTTCTGACCCGTCGGGTACCAGGCGTCCTTGCCAGAGATCTGCTGCGTCGCTTCCACGTTGCCTCCGAGGTCAGGGCGGTGTCCGTCCTTGCGTGTCGTTAGCATCCTAGCATAGGCCCATCATCGGGGTCCCTCCCCCAAGAATGAGCGGAAAAGCCCCATCGCCGGCGTTCGCACCCATCGAGGGGCAGACCCGCGCTCAGATTCGACGCAAAGGCAGCGAACCCGCCGGGCTTGCGGCCCAGCGGGTTCGAGGACAATCAAATGGCTCCCCGGGCAGGATTCGAACCTGCGACACGCTGATTAACAGTCAGCTGCGCTACCACTGCGCCACCGGGGAATGTCTGGTGCACGTGACACGAACAACTACTATAGCGGATTGAAGCTCGGGCGCAAGAGAAAAAATGGGCGATTTGCGCGCACACATCAAAGCGCGAGGGACGGCGCCGACGACTGCGACGAAAGGCCGTCAAGGCACGCCCAGGTGCGCGACACGTGCCTCCTCACTCCTCCATGAAGTCCTTGAGCTTGGAGGAGCGTGAGGGATGACGCAGCTTGGCGAGGGTCTTGCTCTCGATCTGGCGAATGCGCTCGCGCGTGACGCCAAACTCGCGACCCACCTCCTCGAGCGTCCGGGGATGGCCGTCCTCAAGGCCAAAGCGGAACTTGATGACCTTGCGCTCGCGGTCCGCAAGCCCATCCAGCACCTGGCCGAGCTGCTCGCGCAGCATGGAGTCGCTCGCCGCCTCGGCGGGAACGACCGCCATGGAGTCCTCTATGAAGTCGCCGAGCTGGGAGTCCTCCTCCTCGCCGATGGGCGTCTCGAGCGAGACCGGCTCCTGGCTGATCTTCTGGATCTCACGCACGCGGTCGGCGGAGATGCCCATCTCCGCGCCGATCTCCTCTGACGTGGGGTCGCGGCCGAGGTCCTGCATGAGCTGCCTCTGCACGCGCACGAGCTTGTTGATGGTCTCGACCATGTGGACGGGGATGCGAATGGTCCGGGCCTGGTCGGCGATCGCGCGCGTGATGGCCTGCCTGATCCACCAGGTGGCGTAGGTGGAGAACTTGAAGCCCTTCGTGTAGTCAAACTTCTCGACCGCGCGGATGAGGCCCAGGTTGCCCTCCTGGATAAGGTCGAGGAAGAGCATGCCCCTGCCCACGTAACGCTTGGCGATGGACACCGTCAGGCGCAGGTTGGCGCTGATGAGCGCCTGCTTGGCCTCAAGGCCCACCTGCTCGATGCGCATCAGACGCCGCTGCTCGGCGCGCGTGAGCTCGATCTCGCCGTCCTCCGCGGCCTCGAGCTTGGCGCTCGCCTCGGTGCCCGCCTCGATCTTCATGGCAAGGTGCACCTCCTCGGAGGCGGTGAGCAGGTCCACCTTGCCGATCTCCTTGAGGTACATGCGAACGGGGTCGCCCGTGAGCATGACCGTGGAGCTGTCGGTCCTGCGGGCGCGCGCACGGCTGGAGCGCTTGTGCGTCTTGGCCTTGGGGGCGGAGCGAAGAACCTCGTTGGCGGCCTTGGCCTCCTCGCGCGCCTCGGTGAGCTCGGGGTCATCGCTGTCGTCATCGTCGTCGAGCTTGTCGTCGTCCAGGTCCTCGTCGTCGTCCGCGTCCATCTTGGGGTCGTCCCCCTCGTTGGCGCTCACGATGTCCACGCCCTTGGATCGGACGGCGTCATACAGGTCAGAGAGCTCGTCGTCATCGACGTCAATCTCGGCGATGGCAAGCTGGACGTCATCCTCCGTCACCGACGAGCCTCGCTTTGAGCCCTTGGAGACCAGCATGCTGGCGACGGCCTGGAGCTCACGGGAGAGTCCTTCGAAGCCCTGAGACGTGTTTGTAGCCACAAATATCCTTTCGTCGAGAGAGACGCAGGTATGATACCCAATTGTAAGGCCTTACACACCCTGCGTCAGACGTGCCGCCAATTCGTTGACGTGCTGCTGGACCTGGTTCGCCTGACGCATCAGGTCGGCCTGATCGCCCTCCCGAGCCGCCATGACGCGCGCCTTGAGCTCCTTAAGCCGCTGACGCGAGGTCCATAGGTCCATCATGTCCACCAGGAACTCCACCTGGGAGGCGGTGGGAATGTCGGCCGTCGAGGGCATGGTCCCCTCCGAAAGGATCTGCGGCGCCTCGGCGACGACGGCCGCGGCCGCGCCGACGACCTGCGCCGGCGTGCTGTCCGGGGGCGTCGCGAGCATGGCCCAGGCCATCGCCTGGTCGCGGGCGTCCACCCACGTGAGAGAGCCGATCCTCTCCCCCTTGTCCCTGACCTGGTCGATGTCGGTCGTCATGATGGAGAGCAGCTCGCGCTCGACGGCCAGCTGGCGACGCTCGCCCTCGCTGAGCCTCAGGGGCATGCCCGCAGCCTGGCCGGAGAACGTCTGGACGGGCTCGTCATGCCGCGGGGCGGGCGTCTGGGTGGGACCGTCATGTTGACGCCCGGCGCGCCGGGCGGCGATGCGACGCTTTGCCTCGGCGACGTCAACGCCGACCAGGCCGGCAAGCTGAGTGGCAAACGCGTCCAAAAGGATGGAGTCCCCCAGCGGCGCCAGCAGGGACGAGAGGTCATCGAGCGCGGCCACCCGCTGGCCGGGGACCGTCACGTCAAAGCGGGCGAGGCGCTTCTCGAAGACGAAGGCCATCAGGGGGACGGCGGCCTCCAGCTGGGACCGAAGCGCCTCGGGGCCCTGCTCCTGAAGGAACTCGGCGGGGTCGAGCCCTCCCGGCAGCACCACGCACAACAGCTCGAGCGGCGTCTTGTCAAGAAATTGGATCGTGCGCTCCGCCGCTCGCTGGCCCGCCTCGTCGCCATCGAACATGCAGATGACGCGACGCTTGGCAAAGCGGCCGATAGCGGTCACGTGGTCCAGCGTCAGCGCCGTTCCCAGGGCCGCGACGGCGTTGGTGAAGCCGGCCTGATGCAGGGCGATGACGTCGGTGTAGCCCTCGCACACGACGGCCGCCCCCGTGCGGACCATCTCGTCCTTGGCGCGGTCGAAGGCAAAGAGATGCTTCCCCTTGCGGAAGACGGTCGTGTCCTTGGTGTTGAGGTACTTGGGCTTGGCGTCGGTCAGGACGCGGCCGCCGAAGCCAATGGGGCGACCCTGCTCGTCGCTGATGGGAAAGATCACGCGGTCAAAGAAGCGGTCCCTAAGCCCGCCGCGCCCCTCCAGGGCGAGGTCCGCGGCGAGGAGCTCCTGGTCGCTGTAGCCCTTTGAGCGCAGATGGGCGACGAGCCTGCCGCGACCCTCGGCAAAGCCCAGGCCCCAGTCCCTGCAGACGGAGGAGCCGAACCCGCGCCCGGCAAGGTAGTGCCGCGCCGCGTCGGGGCCCTCCCCGCGACCGCGCATGAGCATGAGGGCGTAGAAATCACGGGCATCCTGCACGCAGGCCAAAAGCCGGTTGCGCCGGGGCCCTCGCCGACCGGCCCCGCGCTCCTCGGTCAGCTCGACGCCCGCCCGATCGGCCAGATAGCGAATGGCGTCGGGAAAGTCCAGGCTCTCGCGCCTCATCACATAGGCAAAGACGTCGCCTCCCGCGCCGCAGCCGAAGCACTTCCAGAGGCCCGTTTCGGGGTTGACGTGGAACGAGGGGCTCTTCTCCTGGTGAAAGGGGCAGCAGCCCCAGTAGTCGCGACCGCGGCGCTTGAGCTCGACCGTCTCGCCGACGAGCGCGAGAGGGTCGGTCGCCTGACGGACGCGCTCCTTGTCCTCGTCGCTGATCATGTTGGCACCTCCACGCCCGCGGAGCCGATGTTGTCCCTCACCCAGGCGACGTTGCCCAGCACGGTCCTCTCGAGCTCGCCGAGGGAGCCAAAGCGACGCGAGGCGCGCAGCCAGCGGCAGAAGAGCACGCTCAGGGCGTCCCCGTAGAGGTCTCCCGAGAACCCCACAAGATGCGCCTCGAGAAACGCGGGGTCGGGCGAGGAGAAGGTGGGGGGCTTGCCCACGTTGACGGCAGCCGGCCAGGCCCTGCGCCCATGAACGACGACGCCGGCGTACACCCCCTCCCGAGGAAGGCAGCGCGTGGGGTCCACGACGACGTTGGCGGTGGGAAAGCCGAGGCGGGCCCCCTCGCCCCTGCCGTGCCCGACCGACCCCGAGACCAACGGGAGCCTGCCAAGGAGCCGGGAGGCGCGCTCGACGTCCCCCTCATGGATGAGCCTGCGAATGCGCGTCGATGAGACCGCGACGCCGTCCGCGGCAAGGAGCTCGTGGCCCGTGACGGTGATGCCGTGGCGCTCTCCCAGGTCGCGAAGACGATCAAGCGTGCCCGCCCCGCCCCTGCCCAGCCGAAAGTTGGTTCCCACGTGCAAGGCGCCCACCCTCATCAGCCGGGGCAGCGTCCGCGTGACGAAGTCCTCGTAGGTGGTGGAGGCCAGCTCGTCGTCAAAGTCAAGGACGATGACGGCGTCGAGGCCGGCTCCCAGCAGGGCCACGACCCGCTCTTCGCTGGAGAGCAGGCGATGGGAGCCTCCTGCGGCGCCAAAGAACTGAGCGGGCAGCGGCTCAAACGTGAGCGCCGCGGCCAGGGCGCCGTGACGGCGCGCGTCGTTCACGGTCTTCGTCACAAGGAGGCGATGGCCGCGGTGGAAGCCGTCAAATGACCCGACGCACAGCGCGACGTCACTCGTGGGTCCCAGCGCGACGCCCGGGCGCGTCCAGGACCTGCCTCGCTCAAGCTCCCGGACCTCAACGCCCGTGACGGGACCCCGAAGCAGGGAGTCTCTCACCAGCCTGGACAGCTCACCGGAAGCGAGGGGGTAGCTCGGAAGGCCGTCATGGGCGCTCATGGCCTCACCCCCGCCAGGGGCTGGGGAAAGTTGAGGTCGCACCTGAGGCGCGTGCCGTCGCGGTGCCACACCCCCACCAGGCCGCCGTCAAGGACCAGGCCCACGCGCCGCCCCTCACCCAGGCCCGCGGGGGCGTCGAGAGCCCGACCCTGCGCGGCAAGGGCGGCGACGCGGGCGTCCACGTGCCACGGGCGGGCGCCCAGCAGCTTGCAGGGGTCGAGGAGCCGGCCTTCGAGGGCGGCGGGACCGTCCTTCGCGAGGCGCTCGAGCGTGACGCAGTCGCTCAGGCTCACCCCGCCGGAGGCGGTGCGCCGAAGCTCGCACAGGTGCGCCGCCGTCTTGGCCATGCGGCCAAGGTCGCGGGCGAGAGCGCGGACGTAGGTGCCCTTGGAGACCTCGAAGCGGCAGCGCCACCTGAGAGGGTCGCCGGGCTCGATGCCCATGAGCGTCGCCTCGTACACGACGACGGGCCGCGGCTCGAGCTCGACCGCGCCGCCCGAGCGGGCGATGTCGTAGGCCCTGCGGCCCCGCACGGAGATGGCGCTGTAGGCCGGGGGAACCTGGAGCGAGCGTCCCGTGAGGCTCGCCAGCAGCGCCCGGGCGCGCGCGACGTCACGCAGCGCGCGCGGAACGTCCGCGCTGACCGTGGGCGTGCCCTGCGCGTCGTCCGTGTCGGTCTCAAAGCCAAACTCGACGCACGCCTCGTACGACTTCCGGTCGGCGGCAAGCAGCCCCAGAAGCCGCGTGGCCTGCCCCACCCCGACCACGAGCACGCCGGTGGCGGAGGGGTCGAGCGTGCCGGCATGGCCGACCCGCCGCTCGCCGAGGGCGCGGCGCACCGCCGCGACGGCGTCATGGCTCGTCATGCCCGTCGGCTTGTCAAGGCCCAGAAGGCCGTTGATGAGGCTCGCCCTGCGTCGCACTATTGGAGGCTCCCCGTCCCGTCGCGCCAGTCGGACACGTCCACGAGGTCGCGCAGCTTGGGCAGGACGGTCGCCAGGGTCTCGTCGACCGTCCCGTCAACCGTGAACCCCGCGGCGGCGACGTGCCCGCCGCCGCCCAGCGACGCCGCGACCGAGGACACGTCGTGCGTGGTCTTGGACCTGAGGTTGCCGCGCACCTGGCCTCCGGGTATCTCCTTGAGGAAGAGGGCGACCTCGCTGCCGGCGACGCTGCGGACGACGTCGATGAGCCCGTCGCATTCGTCAAGGCTCGCGCCCGTGCGCTCGAGGTCCTCCTGGGTGGCGTAGCTGTAGGCGATCTTGCCGCCCGCAAACGTCGTGATCCTTCCCATGACGGCCGACTCAAGGTGCAGGTAGCTCAGGCTGAAGCTTTGGTACACGTTGAGCGAGACCTCCGAGGGCGACGCCCCGGCGTCGACGAGCAGCGAGGCGACCTGGAAGGACTCGGGGTCGGCGTTCTGGTACTGGAAGCGGCCCGTGTCGGTGACGATGGCGCAAAAGAGGCACTGGGCCATGGCGGCGTCAAGCCTGACGCCCAAGAACAGCGCAAGCTCGGTGACGATGACGCCGCTGGCGGCGGCGGAGGGCCGGATGACGAAGGCCTCGCCCGTATGAGAGAGGCAGGGGTGATGGTCGATGATCGCGTGATGCCGGGAGCGCGCGAGCACCGCCTCGCCGTCATTGAGCCGTGCGTCAACGGACAGGTCAACGCTGACGAAGAGGTCGGGACGTCCCTGGTAGGCGCACGCGCGGACCATCTGGTCAGCCCCGGGAAGGAAGGCGTAGATGCTCGGGACGGGAGCGTCGTCGGCGAGCAGGTTCCAGACGCGCTTTTGTGGCCATGCCCGACGGATGATCATGCCCAGCGCGAGGCCGGAGCCTATGGCGTCCCCGTCGGGAGAGGTGTGGGCACAGATGGCGACTTCGTCGCTCGCCTCGATGAGACGGGCGATGTCGGCGAAGGCCTCCTCCTGCTCGCGATTGGATGTGAGTCCCATGCGGCTACCGCCCGCCTTCCTGGGTGTGGTCCCGCGCGGCGGCGGCGTCGTCGAGGGGATAGCCGTCCGCGTCCTTCTCGACCGCAAGCGTGGGCGGCACGTTCGTGAGGGCCTTCTGGATGCGCTCGGCGTCGTCGGCCGTCGTGTCGATCTGGAAGATCAGCTCCGGCGTCACGCGCCAGCCCAGCGCATGGCCCAGAAGCGAACGGATGCGGCCTCGGGCCCGGGCAAGCCCGGCCGAGACCGACTCGTAGCGATCGGGCTCGCAGCTCACGTACGCGCGCAGCACCGACTTGTCCACCGAGACCTCAACGCCCGTGATGGTCACGAGCGCGAGGTCGGGATCGGACAGCTCGAACAGCAGGATGGAGGCGAGCTTCTCGCGGGCCTGCCGATTGACGCGACGCGAATTCTGATTCTGCTTCATGTCTTACTCCGTACGTGCGACTTCTTCGACTCGATAGGCCTCGATGGTGTCGCCCACATGGAAGTCCTGGAAGTTCACGAGGCCGATGCCGCATTCGAAGCCCGCCTTGACGCTCCTGACGTCGTCCTTGAAGCGACGCAGCGAGGCAAGCCTGCCCTCGTAGACCACGATGCCGTCGCGGACGAGGCGACACAGGTCGTCGCGGGAGACCTCGCCCTCCTGGACCATGCAGCCTGCGGCGACGCCCACCTTGGGCACCTTGAACGTGTTGCGGACCTCGACCGACGCGGTCTGCACCTCCTGCTCGGTGGGCTTGAGCATGCCGATGCGCGCGGCGTCGATGTCCTCGATGGCCTTGTAGATGACGCTGTAGGTGCGAATCTCGACGCCCTGGCGCTCCGCGGCAGAGCGAGCCTTGGACTCGGGGCGCACGCCGAAGCCGATGATGATGGCGTTGGAGGCGTCGGCGAGCGTGACGTCCGTCTCGGAGATGGCGCCGACGGCGGAGTGGATCGTGTTGATGCGCACCTCGCTCTGGTCCATCTTGTCGAGGGAGTCCTGCAGCGCCTCGATGGAACCTTGGACGTCGGCCTTGATGATGAGGTTGAGCTCGCGCACGTCGGACTCCTCCATCGTGGAGAAGAGGTTCTCGAGCGTCACGTGCTTGACCTTGTTCTGCTCCTCGATGCGCGCCTTGAGGGAGCGCTCGTCCGCGAGGCTGCGGGCGTCGCGCTCGTCCTGGAACACGCGGAACTCGTCACCGGCCATGGGGACGCTCGAGAGGCCCAGGACCTCGACCGGGTCGGAGGGGCCGGCGGCGTCGACGCTCTCGCCGTGCGGGTTGACCATGGCGCGAATCTTGCCATAGCACATGCCCGCGACGATTGCGTCGCCCACGCGCAGGGTGCCGCGGTTGACGAGCAGCGTCGCCACGGAGCCGCGACCGCGGTCGAGCTTCGCCTCGAGGACGTTGCCCGAGGCGAAGGTGTCCGGGTTGGCCTTGAGCTCAAGGACGTCGGCCTCAAGCAGGACCGCCTCAAGCAGGGCGTCGATGTTGAGGTTGCGCTTGGCCGAGATGTCGATGAACATGTTCTGCCCGCCCCACTCCTCGGGCATGACGCCGTACTCCGAGAGCTCCTGACGGACGCGGGTGGGGTCGGCGCCCGGCTTGTCGATCTTGTTGACGGCAACGATGATGGGGACGTCGGCCGCCTTGGCATGGTTGATCGACTCGATGGTCTGGGGCATCACGCCGTCGTCCGCCGCCACGATGAGGATGACGATGTCCGTCACGCGCGCGCCGCGGGCGCGCATGGCCGTGAAGGTCTCGTGGCCCGGGGTGTCGATGAAGGTGATGACGCGGTCGTTGATCTTGACCTGGGAGGCGCCGATGGCCTGCGTGATGCCGCCCGCCTCGCCCTCGGCCACGCCCGTGTGCCGAATGGCGTCAAGCAGCGAGGTCTTGCCGTGGTCGACATGGCCCATGACGGTGACCACGGGCGGGCGGGACTTGAGGTCCTTGGGGTCGTCATAGAAGGTGAAGGAGTTCTCCTCCTCCTTGCTCATGACCTTGACGTCGGCGCCGAGGTCGTCCGCGACGAGCTCGATGAGCTCGTCCGACATGGACTCGGTCACCGTGAGCGGCGTGCCCAGAAGGAACAGCCGCTTGATGATGTCGTTGGCCGGCACGCCCAGAAGCTTGGCGAGGTCTGCGACCGTGGAGCCCTGGGGGACCTTGACGGTGTCGAGCTGGGAGAGGTCCTGGTCGTTCTTGATGGCCTCCTGGATGCGCTCCACCTCGGCCGCCTCCGCCTGCTGCTGACGGCGACGCTCCTTGCGCTTCTTGCGCCGTCCGGTGGACTGGCGGGCCTCCTCGATGGCCTCTCGAGCCTCCTCAAAGACGTGGCTCGTGCGCGTGTACTTCTCGGCCTCGCGCGCCATGCGGCTGTAGCGGTCCTCGCCCTGGGCGCGCTTGGAACCCTTGCGGCCCCTGCCGCGGCCGCGGCCGTCGCCCTCGTCAGGGCGGGCCTGGCTTGCGCCCTCGCCAGAATGCGGGGCAAAGCGGGAGCCGCGACGCTCGCCGGGCGTGGCGTCCTTGCGGGCGGAGCGGGCGTCCTCGCGCTTGCGCGCCCTGTCCTCCTCGCGCTGCTTGAGGACCTTCTCCTGCTCGGCGATCTGGTCAAGGAGACTCGTGAAGCTCGTCGTCGTCCGGGGAGCGGTGTCCTTGACGCGATTGCGCTCCTCCTCTTCCTTGCGCTTGCGCTCCTTTTCGGCGCGGCGCTCCTCCTCCTCGCGACGGGCCTCCTCGGCCGCGAGGCGACGGGCCTCCTCCTCGGCGCGCTCTTTCTCGCGACGCCTCTCCACCTCGATGCGCTTGCGCTCCGCCTCCTCGGCGGCAGCCTTCTCGGCCGCCGCCCTGGCCTCCTCCTCGGCGCGCCTCTCTGCCTCGATCTTGGCGGCGTTGGCCTCGAGGATGGGCTTCATCTTCTTGCGGATGATGGAGATGTAGGCCTCCTCGAGCGACGACGAGGCCGACTTGGCCGGAATCTTCATGTCGGAGAGATACCCGAGCATCTCCTTGCTCGTGACGCCAAACTCCTTGGCCAGGTCGTGAACTCTCATTTTGGGCATTGAATCACCTTCCGTACTCTTCGCGAGCGGGACTGTCGTTGTCAGGTCGCCCGCTAGCGCAGGGCGTCGGCCTCGGCGGACTGTTCGTCCTCGATGCCGTGGTGGCTCTCATGGATGCCGCAGTAGTTGGAGCCGGGTCGCGCCAGGTTGCGGCACTTGATGCCGGTGGGGCCGACGTAGTGGCAACGACGCTCCTCAGCGCCGATGAGGTCAAGGTCGGCCCCGAGGCCGCCGAGGATGTCGTCGGCGAGCGTCTCGTTCTTGATGTCGATGTGCATGCCCGTGAGTCGGGCGGCCAGGCGGGCGTTCTGCCCCTTCTTGCCGATGGCGAGCGTCAGCTGGTCATCGGGGACGATGACGGTGGCGTGCTTCGTCTCGGGGTCCACCACGACCCTGCTCACCCGTGCGGGAGAAAGCGCGTTGGCGACGCACCTGGCGGGGTCATCGTCCCAGAGGACCACGTCAACCCGCTCGCCCTTGAGCTCGCTCACCACGGTGCGGACGCGGCTGCCCTTGGGGCCGACGCAGGCCCCCACGGGGTCGAGGCGCGGATCCACGGACGAGACGGCCACCTTGGAGCGGACGCCGGCGTCGCGCGCGACGGAGCGGACCTCGACCACGTGGTCGTAGACCTCGGGGACCTCCAGCTCGAAGAGGCGCGTGATGAGATTGGGATGTGTGCGCGAGAGGACGATGGTGGGGCGCTGGCGCTCGCCCTTGATGGGCGCCTGCTTGGAGTCGGGGTCGCGCACGTCGATGATGATGGCGCGAATCTGCTCGTTGTGGCTGTAGCGCTCGCCGGCAGGTCGCTCGTTGCGCTCGTCGGGATGGCGGGTGAGGTCAAAGTAGGGCAGCTCCGCCTCGACGCCCTCGCGAATCTTGACGAAGGTGAACTCAGGTGTGGTCTGCAGCACGGTACCCGTGATCAGCTCGCCGATGCGGTCCTTGAACTCGTCAAAGATCTGCCGGCGGCTGGAGTTGCGAACCATCTCGTTGATGACGCCCTTGGCATGCTGCGCCGCGAAGCGGCTGGCGTCGGAGGGCGTCACGTTGCGCTCCGTGAAGCGTGTGTACTCGCCGTAATGCTCGTCCTCCTCGTCCAGGATCATGGAGTCGTCGTCTGGGACGAGCTCGTACACGTAGACGCTGCCGGACTCCCGGTCGATGGTCACCTTCGCGCCAAACGGGAGGCGCAGGACCTTGCCGTAGCTCTCGGCCAGGGACTCCTCCAGGTTGTGGATGAGCTCGCCCTGGTCGATGTGCTTCTCCTCGCAGAGCGCCATCAGGGCGTTCATCATGTCGGATGCTGCCATGTGTTGCTTTCCTTTCCTCGGCGGCGGGCCTAGAACGTTGGCTTCAGCTTTGCGGACTTGACGTCCTCAAGGTCAAGCGAGAAGGTCTCCCTGTCGCACTCGACGACGACCTTCCCGCCGGCCAGCCCCTTGAGGCGTCCGGTATAGCGGCTCCTTCCCTCGGCCGCCGTGGTCTTGATGACGACCTGCTCTCCCGCGAAGCGCTCGAAGTCGCGGGGCCTCGAGAGGGGCCGGTCGAGGCCGGGGGATGACACCTCGAGCGTGAACGGGCCCTCGATGGGGTCCGCCGCGTCGAGCGCGTCCGAGATCCAGCGGGTCTGCTGGGCCACCTCGTCCAGCGTGATGGCGGGCGACCCCTCGTCGGAGTGGTCAATGCGCACGCGCACGCAGGGCGCCTTGCGCGAGGCGGTCACCTCGAGGTCGACGAGGTCGACGCCATGATCGGCGGCCAGCGGCTCGAGCAGTTCCAGCAGCCGCATCTCCAACTCGGACGAAGCCATGCAGTCCCCTTCCCGGCACAACGTACCTGCATACTAAAAGGAAGCGGGGCAAAGGTTCTGCCCCACTTCCTCGAACGATCACGATTAAGCTCCACATACTATACGTCAGCCGGACGACAAAGGCAAGCCGGGCGCGGCGCACACAGCTCCTGCACGTCCGCTGCGATTGGCGTCAGGGCGTCACACCGCGACGACGTTCACGAGCCTGCCCGGGACGACGATGACCTTCTTCACGTCCTTGCCCTCGATCTGGGCGGCCACGGCCTCGCGCGCCAGGAGCTCGAGCTCTCCCTTCGAGATGTCCGCAGGCACGGTGATGCGCGCGCGGTTCTTGCCCTTGACCTGGACGACGATCTCGACGCTGTCGCTCTTTGCCGCCTGTTCGTCAAACGCGGGCCACGGCTCGTCGTAGACGGAGCCCTCCCTGCCCAGCGCCGCGTGAAACAGCTCCTCGGCCCAGTGCGGGCAGATGGGGGCGAGCATGCACACGATGTCATGGGCGACGCGGCGGCACACGGCGGCGTCGCGACCCGACGCATCGACCGCGAGGAGGTACTTGCTCGCGGCGTTCACGAGCTCCATGCAGGCCGAGATGGCGGTGTTGAACTGCCCGCGGTCAAAGTCGGCCGTGCAGCGCAGGCCGAGCGCGTGCAGGGTCCGGTAGAGCTCAGCCGCTCCCTCGTCGAGGGAGGAGGGGTCCACCTCGCCCGCAGCGCCTGCGGCGCTCAGCTCCCACACGACGCGCCAGGCGCGCTTGATGAAGCGGTTGGCGCCGGCGACGGCCTCCACGTCCCAGTCGAAGTCCTTCTCGGGAGGGGCGATGAAGAGGATGGCCAGGCGCATCGTGTCGGCGCCGTAGGGCTCGATGACGCTCGCCGGAGGCACGACGTTGCCCTTGGACTTGCTCATGACGTCGCCATGCTCGTCCTTGACCATGCCCTGGCAGAGCAGGTTGGTGAACGGCTCGTCAAAGCCGACCATGCCCTGGTCGCGCAGGACTTTGGTCCAGAAGCGCGAGTAGAGCAGATGCAGGATGGCGTGCTCGATGCCGCCGATGTAGTTGTCCACGGGCATCCAGCGGTCTGCGGCCTCGCGCGAGAAGGGCGCCGCGTCGTTGTGCGGGTCGCAGTAGCGCAGGTAGTACCAGCTCGAGCAGGTGAAGGTGTCCATCGTGTCCGTGACGCGCCGGGCGGGCCTGCCGCAGCGCGGGCAGGTGGTCTCATAGAACGGCGCGTACTGGGCGAGGGTCTCCCCCGCTCCCAGGTCGAGGCCGTCAGGGAGCAGGACGGGCAGGTCCTCGAGCGGCACGGGGACGTCGCCGCAGTCGTCGCAGTGAATCATGGGGATGGGGTTGCCCCAGTAGCGCTGGCGGCTGATGAGCCAGTCGCGCAGGCGGAACTGGACCTTCGCGCGTCCGCAGCCATGCTCGCCCATCCACGCGACGATGGCGTCGACCGCCTCGGAGTGCTTGCCGCCCTTAAGTCCCGTGAACTCCCCCGACTGCACGAGGAACCCCTCGGCGCTCATGGCGCGCTCCCAGCTCACGGAGCGCACGCGCAGCTCGCGCTCGTCCTTGAGCTCGTCATAGAGGGGGTCGTCCTTCTCGCAGATGATCGGGGCGATCTCCAGGCCGTACTTGCGGGCGAAGTCAAAGTCGCGCTGGTCGCCGCAGGGGACGCCCATGACGGCGCCCGTCCCGTAGTCCATGAGCACGTAGTCCGCGACCCAGACGGGCACGGGGCGCCCGTTGACGGGGTTGATGACGAAGCGGCCGGTGGGGACGCCGTGCTTCTCGCGGTCGGACCCCTGGCGCTCCACGGAGCTGACCTTCTCGGTTGCCTCCCTGAGCTTGCGGTAGGCCGGCTCGTACGCGGTGCCGGCCACGAGCTCGGCGGCGAGGTCGCTCTCGGGCGGCAGGACCATGAACGACACCCCGAAGATCGTGTCGGCGCGCGTGGTGAACACCGACACGACGCGGTCCGTGGGCGTCACGCCGTCCGACGCGGCCAGCCTGAAGTCGATCTCGGCGCCCTCGGAGCGCCCGATCCAGTTGCGCTGCTGCGCCTTGACGTTCTCGGGCCAGCCGTCCAGCTGGTCGAGGTCGTCCAGCAGCTCCTGGGCGTAGTCGGTGATCTTGAGGTACCACTGCGAGAGCTTGCGCTTCTCGGGGACGGAGCCGCACCTCCAGCACCTGCCGTCAACGACCTGCTCGTTGGCAAGCACGGTCTGGCAGGTGGGGCACCAGTTGACCGGGGAGGTGTCGCGGTAGGCCAGGCCCCGCTCCCACATCTTGATGAACATCCACTGGCCCCAGCGATAGTACTCGGGGTCGCAGGTGTTGAACATGCGGTCGTAGTCATACGAGAAGCCCATGCGCCGCATGGTCTTGACGGCCTGGGCGATGTTCTCACGCGTCCAGGCGCCCGCCTGAGTGCGGTGCTTGATGGCGGCGTTCTCGGCCGGCAGGCCGAAGGCGTCGAAGCCCATGGGGTGCAGCACGTCATAGCCCCTCATGCGGGCCTGGCGTGCCATGGCGTCGCCGATGGTGTAGTTGCGGGCGTGGCCCATGTGCAGGTCGCCCGAGGGGTACGGGAACATCTCCAGGACGTACTTCTTGGGCTTGGAGGGGTCCTCGTCGGTCGCGTAGCGGCCCTCCCGGTCCCAGACCTCCTGCCACTTGGCCTCGATGGCCTGGGCGTCGTAGGTCGGACAGCCCGTGCTTTCGCTTACGCTCTCACTCATAGGGAAGACCTTTCCTGCACGCGGACATACGCTGGTTGATTCTAGCAGGTATGCGCCGCGGGAGCGCCTGTGCGCGACGAGGCGAAAAGACGGGCGGCCGCAGGCTCAGCGAGGGGGCGGCGCCCCGCGCGTGAGACGAGCGGGCTGAGAGCCCGTCCGTGGCGGGCAGGGGGACCATATGTAAGCGGATCGTCAGGCATCGGTACGGGTTTGGGCAAATGCGCTCATTTGGCCCGAGTTTACCGACGCTGCGCGCGCGGCGCGCCTCCCCACCGCTACACTGATGTCACAAAAGCACGCGAGGTGCCCGTCGGCACCCGTCATCGGGAGGAACACATGTCAGACGCCTTTGAAGACATCAAGCTTGACGTCCCGGAGCCCGAGCTCGAGTTTGGCTCGCCGGCCGCGACGCCCTCCGAGCCCTCAGGCGCGTCGCCGGCACGCGACGAGGCCCTCGTCTCGTCCCTCACGCCCGAGGAGCGCGCCAAGGTCAGCGAGTTCGCCCGCAAGATCGACGTCACCGACACGGCGGGCGTCCTCGCCTATGGGGTGGGGTCCCAGCGCAAGGTCTCGGAGTTCTCGGAGCGCGCGCTCGCAGGCGTTCGCGGACATGACCTGGGCGAGGTCGGCGACGACATCAACGCGCTCGTCGTGACGCTCAAGAACTTCGACCCCAACCAAAAGGACACGGGCCTCTTGGGGCTCTTCCACAAGGCCAAGAACAACCTCGAGGCGCTCAAGGCCCGCTACAGCGAGGTCGAGAAGAACGTCGACGGCATCTCGGGCATCCTCGAGACCCACCAGAGGACGCTCCTCAAGGACATCGCCCTCCTCGACCAGCTCTACGACCTCAACGAGGCCTATTTCAAGGAGCTGACGATGTACGTGGCAGCCGGCAAGGAGAAGCTCGCCACCGTGCGCAGCGAGGACCTCGCGGCGCTTCAGGCCAAGGCCGCCCAAAGCGGTCTCGCCGAGGACGCCCAGGCCGCCCGCGACCTCTCCCAGAAGTGCGACCGCTTCGAGAAGCGCATCTATGACCTCGAGCTCACGCGGCAGGTGGCGCTCCAGACGGCCCCCCAGATCCGTCTCGTCCAAAGCTCCGACGCCGTCATGGCCGAGAAGATCCAATCCACCGTGGTGAACACCATTCCCCTGTGGAAGAACCAGATGGTCATCGCCCTGGGCGTTGAGCACGCGAACCAGGCAGCCCGCGCCCAGCGCGCCGTGGCCGACATGACGAACGAGCTCCTCAGGAAGAACGCCGACCAGCTCAAGATCGCCTCCGCCGAGGCCGCCCGGGAGGCGGAGCGCGGCGTCGTTGACATCGAGACGCTGCAGCACACCAACGAGCAGCTCATCTCCACCCTCGACGAGGTGTCGCGCATCCAGACGGAGGGTCGCGAGAAGCGGCGCCTTGCCGAGGCTGAGCTCGCCAAGATAGAAGGCGAGCTCAAGACGAAGCTCCTCGAGGCGTCACGACACTAGCCTCGCCGCCGCCAAGACGGTCACAAGCGACGGGGCGGGCAGCAGGCCCGAAAGGCGTCGGCGACGCTCTAGGGCCGGGGCCTCAGGGCGTCGCCGTCATCGACGAGGCCGTCCTGCTCGAGCATCGTGCGCATGACGCTCATGTCACCGGCGAGGTCCCACGACTGCTCGGTGAGAAGCTCGTCCGACAGCTTGGAGAGTCCGGCACCCACCTGTTTGAACGTGCCCTTGAGCTCGCCTAGGGTCGTTCGCGCCGTCACGCTCTGGGTGCCGTGCGACTCCAGCTCGGCGAAGGAGTCCGCCAGCTTGAGCGTCGTGGGCAGGTAGTACGAGGTGACGCGACGCATCCGCGAGGCGGTCTGGGGATGCGCCCTCACGTAGGCGGTGATGCCCTCGACCCTGGCGGCTATCTGCCCCAGAAGCGCCCGCGCCTCCACGTCCTCGATGCGCTCGCCCACGGCCCGAACGCTTCGCACGAAGGAGTCGCACGCGCCCAGCACGTCCTCTGTGCCGCACGACTCGTCCCTGACGACATGAGCCTCGTCCCATGAGCGCGAGCTCAGGAAGAGGGTCTCGGCGCCCTGAAGCATGCCCAGGTGGCCCTGCGGGATGAAGCCGCGGTCGATGGCGTCGTCCACGAGCGGGCGCAGACGGTCCTGGGTGACCTCCACCCGTCCCGCCAGCTCCCTCAGCGTGATGAGCTCCGTGTCGCCGAGCTCGTCCGACATCGCCTTCAGCAGCTTGGTCATGCGTCGTCGGCCGACGCCGCGCCCGACGAGGGTCTTTGCCCCCCACCCTGCCGAGGCTCCGAGAGCGATCACCACGATCCCGGGGCCCTGCAGACCGGCGGCGACGAGGGAGATGCCCAGGGTCAGCAGGGGAAGCGCCACCAGGCCCGCCATGAGGCCGCCCGCAACCTCACCGGTGCCGCGCAAGAGCGCGTCTCGCTCGCAGATGATGTAGGGAGAGGGGTCGCGCCTTGCCAGGCCCAGCTCCTGGGCGACGTCTGCCGCCGTCTTCGCGAGCGAGGCGGCCATGCCCTTGAAGTCGATCTGGGCGAGGGCGGCGTCAACCTCGTCAAGCAGGTCGACTTCCTCGTCGTCGTCCCAGCCGTTCGTGTCAGCCATCCCCACCGCCTCCCCCGCGACGTCGCCTGACCAAGGGTGCGCTAGGACCTGAACTGAACGTTGGAGTCGGCGTCCTTGAGAATCACGTCGTGGGCGCCGCCCTCGACGAGCGAGGTGGCGGACACGAGGGTGATCTTGGCCTTCTCGCGAAGCTCCGGCAGGGTCAGCGCACCGCAGTTGCACATGGTGGAGCGAACCTTCGTGAGCGAGGTGTCCACGTTGTCCTTGAGCGGGCCGGCGTAGGGAACGTAGGAGTCAACGCCCTCCACGAACGAGAGGCCCCGCTTCTCGTCCCCAAGGTCATAGCGCTGCCAGTTGCGCGCACGGGCCGAGCCCTCGCCCCAGTACTCCTTCACGTAGGAGCCGTTGACGTTGAGGCGGCGCGTGGGCGACTCGTCAAAGCGCGCGAAGTAGCGTCCCAGCATGAGAAAGTCGGCGCCCATGGCAAGCGCGAGCGTCATGTGATAGTCGTAGACGATGCCGCCGTCCGAGCATACGGGCACGTAGATGCCGGTCTCCTCAAAGTACTCGTCACGCGCGCGGCACACGTCGATGAGGGCGGACGCCTGACCGCGCCCGATGCCCTTCTGCTCGCGCGTGATGCAGATGGAGCCGCCGCCGATGCCCACCTTCACGAAGTCGGCGCCGCAGTCGGCGAGGTAACGAAAGCCCTCGGCGTCCACGACGTTGCCGGCGCCCACCTTGACGCTCTCGCCATAGCGCTCGCGCACCCAGCCGAGCGTGAGCTTCTGCCACTCCGAGAAGCCCTCAGACGAGTCGATGCACAGCACGTCCGCGCCGGCCTCGACCAGCTTGGGGACGCGCTCGGCGTAGTCGCGGGTGTTGATGCCCGCGCCCACGACATAGCGCTTGCGTTCGTCGATGAGCTCATCGGGGCGGGACTTGTGCGCGTCATAGTCCTTGCGAAACACGAGGGACGAGAGCCTGCCCTCGTCGTCGATGACGGGCAGCGAGTTGAGCTTGTTGTCCCAGATGATGTCGTTGCACGTCTTGAGCGTGCTTTTTACGTTGGTCGTGATGCACTCCGCCGCGGGGGTCATGAACTCGCGCACGAGCTTGTTGCGGTCGTCGCGGGAGACCCGGTAGTCGCGGCTCGTGACGATGCCCGCGAAGCGGCCGTGGGGCCTCCCGTCGTCGGTGACGGGCATAGTGGAGTGTCCCGTGCGGTCGCGGATGTCCAGCACGTCCTGAAGCGTCATGTCGGGGGCGAGCGTGGAGTCGGACACCACGAACCCGGCCTTGTACGTCTTGACCTCGCGGACCATGGCGGCCTCGTCATCGGGCGACTGGGAGCCATAGATGAACGAGACGCCGCCCTCCTGGGCGAGGGCGATCGCAAGGCGCGGTCCCGAGACGGCCTGCATGATGGCCGAGACAAGCGGCACGTGCATGGTGAGGGCGGGCTTCTCGCCCTTGCGGAAGCGCACGAGCGGGGTGTCGAGCGACACGTTGGCGGGGACGTTCTCATGCGAGGAGTAGCCAGGGACCAACAGATACTCAGAGAAGGTGTGGGACTCTCCCTCGAAGAAAACCGCCATGGACGACTCCTTTGCCAGTCGGATACAGGGGTGGGCTAGAGAGGATTCTAGCATCTATGGCTGGCGTGGGTCATGCCCCCGGGCTGCCGGAAGCTGACAACTTGAAAACCCGACGCACGACGCGGCGTGCCCTCGTGGGCGCACGCCCTCCTTCGACGAGGCCGCCCGGCGCCCTCCCCTACTTGGCGCCCTCCCCCACGACGTCATCAAAGTTCACGGCGATGTCGTGCTTGGTGGGGACCCACTCGACCTTCTTGAAGAGGGCGGCGATCGTGATGGGGATGTAGGTCATCATGAAGATCGGGAAGGTGAAGAGGTTCGTGACGACGCGCCAGCGCTTGGTGACGTGAATGTGCTTGCGCTCGCTGATGGTCGTGATGAGGGCCAGGATGAAGAAGACGACATACATGGAGGCAAACGTCATCACCAGCGACGCCACGCACATGGCGAGCTCGGCGTTCGTGGCGATGAAGCCGTGGCTGAGCGAGCCGATGACGAGGTAGGTGGCGTTGACGATGGCGGAGACCAGCGTGAGGATCATGCCGGGCGCCACGGTCATGAGCATGTCGTAGGAGGCGAACTGGCCTGAGCGAATGCCGTGCACAAGGTTGCCGCAGTATGAGAAGAACACCTGATAGAACCCCTTCGTCCATCTCATGCGCTGCGTCCAGGACGCACGGAAGGTGACCGGCTGCTCGTCAAAGAACTCCGCGGGGGCATATCCGATGCGAATGCCGTGAGCACAGCAGAAGGCGGAGAACTGGATGTCCTCGGTGAGGGTGTGGAAGCGCCAGCCGTGCATGCCGCGCACGATGCTCGCGGCCACCATCCAGCCCGACCCCGATATGGCGCAGCTCGTGCCCATGAGCATGCGCGCGTTGTTGAGATATTTGGCCTCGCGCAAGAACCAGGTGGCATACGCGGAGCTGATCCAGCTGGAGTCGAAGTTCTTTGAGTTGCGGTAGCTCGTGCAGACCAGGTAGCCGGCGTCAAACGCCTGGTTCATGATCTTGACGTAGTCGGGGGCGACGATGTTGTCGGCGTCCATGACGAAGAACGCCTCGTACTTGTCGCCGTACTCGTTGAGGATGCGGTCGAACGCATAGTCGAGCACCCAGCTCTTGCCCTTGCGCGCGAGGTCGTTGCGCTCCCAGGTGATGGCGCCCGCCTCCTTGGCCATCTGCGCCGTCTTGTCCGTGCAGGCGTCGGCGATGACGAAGCAGTCGATGAGCCCGTCGTAGCGCTGGGTGAGGATGGACCTCACGAGGTTGCCGATGACCGGCTCCTCGTTGTGCGCGGCGATCACGAAGGCGTAGGAGTGGTCCATCTCGGCCTCGGGAAGGCGCACCTCGCCGTGCAGCCAGACGCGAATGATGTAGACGACCTGGTAGAAGTACGCAAAGGTGAAAAACACCCACATGACGGCGTTGAAGATGACGATGGGCGTGACACCGACCTTGAGCATGTCCACAACGAGCCTCTTTCGCGAGCGGGCGCTACAAGACGCGTCTCGCGAGCCGGGGACAGATGTCCTGTCCCGCCCGGGTGCGCCCCATGGAACGTTCTGTCAGTGATTCTAGTACAGCGAGCAGGTCATCGGGGAGCCGGTCGGCAAAGACCAGGTCCTTGCCTGTGACGGGGTGGGTGAAGGCGAGATGCCAGGAGTGCAGGAACTGTCGGGTCAAACCCAGGTTCCGGAAGGCGTTGCCCATGCCGTAGAGCGAGTCTCCCACCACGGGATGGCCGACGTGACGCATGTGCACGCGAATCTGGTGGGTGCGCCCCGTGTACAGGTGGCACTCCAGCAGCGAGAAGCCCTCGTCGCGCCGGGTCGCCTCAAAGCGCTCGAGCGTCCTGAACGTGGTGATCGCCTGACGGGCCAGCGGGTCGTCCGTGACCGCCATGCGCAGGCGGTCCCGCGTGGAGCGGGCGATGCCGGTGGTGATGGTCGCCTCCTCGACGGCCACGTAGCCCTGCACGAGCGTCACGTAGCGACGGTCGAGCGTGCGCAGGCGTATGAGGTCCTGCAGGGCACGCTGGGTCGCGTCGTCCTTTGCCGCCACCATGAGCCCGGAGGTGTCCATGTCAAGCCTGTGGACGATGCCCGGGCGCTCATCGCCCTGGAGAAGCCCGAGCCTGCCGTAGCCGCAGCGGGCGACGAGGGCGTTGGCGAGGGTGTCGTCCACATGTCCCGGGCTCGGGTGGCACACGAGGCCGGCCTGCTTGGACAGGACGAGGAGATGATCGTCCTCAAGGCGGACGTCCAGGGCGATGTCCGGGTTGGGGGCGAGGGGGCCCGTGGCCTCGAGCACCGGCACGCGCGCCCGAACGCGGTCGCCCAGAAGCAGGCGTTCCGACTTTGACGTCGCGGCCGTGCCGTTGATGCTCACGTCGCCGGACTCAATGAGGCGGACGCAGGCCGAGCGCGAGGGAGCCCCCTCGAGCGTCGCCAGAAACGCGTCAAGGCGCAGGCCGTCCCCCTCGGGCCCCACCAGGCCCTCGACGAGCCTCTCTGCCATGGTTCACCTCCTGCGGCGCCGCGCAGGGGTCGGGCATGCGCCTGCGGGCGCGCCCCCGCCCCTCGTCAGCCGCGCTCGTCCTGTCGGGCACGCCGCACGTCCCAGACCCACCAGCCCACGAGCGCGCAGCCGACGCCCAGCGTCACGAAGACGTCCGCGACGTTGAAGACCGGAAACGACACGAACGAGAGGGAGAGGAAGTCCGTCACGGCCCCCAGCGCAAGCCGGTCGATCATGTTTCCCAGGCCGCCGCCGGACACGAAGCCCAGGGCGATCGCGAGCGTCAGGGGCAGCTCCTGCGTCCAGACCAGATAGCAGCAGACGACCACCGTGAAAAGCGCGATGGCGACGAACAGCAGCCCCTTGCCCTCTCCCACGCTGAATGCGGCGCCCGTGTTCTGCACCCTCGTGAGGTCCATGACGCCGGGGATGAGCCGCGCGTGCGCGCCCTCGGGCACACGGGCGCGCACGGCAGCCTTCGTGGCCTGGTCGACGAGGACGGCCACGATGATGACGAGCCAGAAGCTGACGGCGCGCAGCCCCCGGACCGAGGCGGGACCGTGTCCCATGACCTCACTCACCCCCCCTGCGCCCGGACGCCCGGGCAAACGCGACGCGGCACGGCACTACTGCGCGCTGATGACATCGTGGCACCTCTCGCACAGGCCGTCCTCGCCAAGCTCGTGCCAGGTCCAGCAGCGGGGGCACTTCTCGCCGCGGGCGGGCAGCACCTCGCAGGCGAGCTCCTCGCCCTCGCTCACGTTGACCTCGGCGCACACGAAGGCCTCGGCGAGGTCGGGCGCGGCGTCGCCACTCAAAAGCTCGAACATGTCATGCGGCAGCACGAGCTCGGCGCGTGTGGCGGAGCTGCTCTTCTCGGTGACGACGCCCGACTCGAGCGCCCGGTCGTACGCCTTCGTGAAGGCCGAGCGAGCCTGGCCGAGCGCCTCGTAGGCAGGCAGCAGCGCCTCGTAGGCGTCCCTGTCGAGAGGCGCCTGGAACCAGTCGAGCAGGGCGGCGAACTCCTGCCCGTCCTTGAGCGAGGTGGGCAGGTAGGCCATGACCTCGTCGGTGGTGTAGGCGAGGATGGGCTGGAAGTCGTGGACGAGCATGGAGAGGATGTACGACCAGGCCGTCTGGGCGCTCCTGCGGCCACGGGATCCGACGGCGTCACAGTAGGTGCGGTCCTTGGTCGCGTTGAGGTAGTCGTTGGAGAGCTCGGTGATGATGTAGTCGTAGAGCGTGCGGAAGACCACGTTGAAGCGATAGCCCTCGTAGGCGGCGGACACCTCGTCGTGCACCTGGCACAGGCGCGCTACGGCGAGCTTGTCCAGAGCAAGCAGCTCCTCCACCGCAAGGCCGTCCGCCGCGAGGTCAAACTGGCCCTCAAGCTCGCCCAGCAGGAAGCGGAAGGTGTTGCGGACCTTGCGGTAGGCGTCGCCCACGTGCGAGAGGATCGCGTCGTCGCAGGGGACGTCGGCGGAGGTGTCCACGGAGGCCACCCACAGGCGCAGCACGTCCGCCCCGCGGGTGTCGCACTCCTTGTTGGGGTCGATGACGTTGCCCAGGGACTTTGACATCTTGCGCCCCTGGCCGTCGAGGGTGAAGCCCTGGCTCACGACGGCCTTGTAGGGCGCGACGCCATAGGCGCCCACCGACGTCATGAGCGAGCTCATGAACCAGCCGCGATGCTGGTCGGAGCCCTCGAGGTACAAGTCGGCGGGGAAGGCGAGGTTGGGTCGGTGGCGGCACACGGCGGTGTGCGAGACGCCCGAGTCCCACCAGACGTCGAGGATATCGCGGTTGGGCTTGAGGCGGTGCCCGCCGCAGGAGGGGCAGACGCAGGCATCTCCCAGGTAGTCCTTGGGGTCGTCCGTGAACCAGGCGTCCGAGCCCTTCTCGCGAAAGAGCGTCACGACCCTGTCGAGCGTGGCGTCGCTCATGACCGTCTCGCCGCAGTCCTCGCAGGTGTAGGCCGGGATGGGCACGCCCCAGTTGCGCTGGCGCGAGATGCACCAGTCCGGCCTGCCCTCGACCATGGAGCCGATGCGCTTGACGGCGTGCGCCGGATAGAAGGCGACGTGGGAGAGGGCCTCGAGGGCCTCGGCACGCAGGTTGGTCTTGTCCATCGAGACGAACCATTGGCTCGTGGCGCGGAAGATGACCGGTCGCTTGCAGCGCCAGCAGTGCGGATAGCTGTGCGTGATGTCCTCGTGCAGGATGAGCGTGCCGCGCTCCTCGAGCCACGCGATGATCTTGGGGTTGGCCTCGTTGACCTCCATGGCGCCCCAGGGGCCTCCGCTGCCGATGGCGTCGCCCTTGAAGAAGACGCCGTCGTCGTCCACGGGCATGATCACCGGGATGCCAAACTTGACACCGGCGACGTAGTCATCCACGCCGTGGCCGGGCGCGGAGTGGACGATGCCCGTGCCGTCGTCGAGGGTGACGTAGTCGGCGAAGATGAACTCGCCCGTCTCGCCCGCGTCGCCGAAGACGGGCTGACGATAGCGATTGTGGGCGAGCTCCGCCCCGCTCATGCTCCAGACCTCGCCCGCCGCGTCGCGCGCGAGCTCAAAGCGCTCGTAGCCAAACTTGGCGCAGCAGCGCTCATGGAGGGCCTCTGCCATGATCTCGGCGCGGCCGTCCACCACGACGGCCACGTAGCGGGCCTCGGGATGGAGGATGACGGCGGCGTCGGCGGGCAGGGTCCAGGGCGTCGTCGTCCAGATGTCAACCCAGAGCCGGCCCGCCCAGCCCTCGAGCCCCTCGGGCACCGTCGTCATCTCGAAGCGCACGAATATGGCAGGCGAGACCTCGTCCGCATACTCTATCTCGGCCTCGGAGAGGGCGGTGTGACAGTGACTGCACCAGTGGACCGGCTTGCGTCCGCGATAGATGGCGCCCTTGTCGAAGATGGCCTTGAAGATCTCGACGTCCGTCGCGTCATAGTCGTTGACGTAGGTGAGATAGGGGTTGTCCCACTCGCCGAGGACGCCCAGGCGCTTGAAGCCCTGGCGCTGCGTGTCTACCTGCTCGACGGCCATCGTGCGGCAGAGCTCGCGAATCTTCTCGGTGGGAAGCTCGTTGAACTTCGCGGTGCCGAGCGCCTCCTCCACCTTGTGCTCGATGGGCTGGCCGTGGCAGTCCCAGCCGGGCACGTAGGGGGTCTGGAAGCCGCGCATCGCCCAGAAGCGGTTGATGATGTCCTTGGAGATCTTGTTCTGGGCATGACCCAGGTGGATGGGGCCGTTGGCATAGGGGGGGCCATCGTGCAGGACGAACTTGTCATGCCCCTCGTTCTTGGCCATGAGCTGCTCGTAGACCTTGTTGCGCTCCCAGTCCCGCAGCCGCGCCGGCTCGTTCTGGGCGAGGTTCGCCCTCATGGGAAACTTCGTCCTGGGAAGGTTGGTCGTGTCCTTGTACCTGTTTGCCACCGCGCGCATCCCTTCTACCTGGGCGCCAAAAAGGCGCCCGTCCCTTGTTGCTGGGACGAAGCGCCCTGACGGTCGGACTTCGTTGAAACCACCCAGCAAGCGGCCATGTGCCGCAACTCGGCTGGCCTGTCTCGGCGGCCACTCCGTCGGCGCCTACTGGCGTCACCGGCGCCTGGCGGGCGCGCTGACACGTTGGGGCCGCAGCTCCGGGGTGATCTTCCTCGGGGGCCGCTGGCGGGATCTCACCCTCCCCGCTCTCTGTGCAACGACCGGTCCCTCGTACTGTCCCCTTCACAGCATTGGGGAGCATGATAGCACGGCGGCGGGCTTCGTGCCTTGCTCCGACTTCCTGTTCCGATCCCTACCGCTCCGACACATGCCACGCCGTGCGCCCCGCACTAGGCCCCGGCACCCACTCCCCCGGCGCTCGTCGGCGCCCCCTTCAGCACTCGTCTTGTGTTATTGCTCACTTTTGCGTCGATTCGGCTCCGATTGTGTGTCAAAAGGCAAGATGAGCATGGCAATTTGTTGCGACCTGCAACATCAAGACCTGACGGCATGAGACATCCAGGCAGTACGACATGACGCGCGCCTCGGGAGGGCGGCAAGAAGCGTGGGAGTCGCGACAGCTGCGCTCGCACGTGCCCAATATGATCGAGCCTGTCTCCAGGCACTTTTTTCGAAGTCTCTGTCATTGGGTCAGCGCAGCACAATGTGCCTGCTGAGCCAGTCAGGCGCCAGCTTGCCGCATGTCACGCATGACGAATGTTCGCGTTCGTCGCCAGTCGATGCCGAGACGGTCCCATACTGAGAGGTCACATGGGCACGTAGGGGAGCATGTGCCAGAACGGAGGAGAAGCCGTCATGTCAAAAGTCGCTGACGCACGAGCCGAGGCCCTTCTCGACGAGGCGGAGGGCTCGAGAAGAGCCTGCATGCCTGCAAGCAGGGCGGACAGGGAGAAGATGCGGCGGCTGCGTGCCACGGGAACGGTCATCTCGCCTGCAAGAGGCATGTACGCACGGCTCGGCACCTGGCAGGGGCTTGGCTGGCGCGACCAGGCGCTATGGCTGATGCGCGCCCTTTCGCTCAAGCATCCGTCCTGGGTGTTCTGCGAGGCGAGCGCGGCCATCGTGCACGGGCTCTCCGTGTCAGTCAGGGAGGGACAAAGGCTCCATGTTGCCACGCCTCCCCGGCGTCCCGCGCAGAGCACGAGCCTGGTCTGCCGCCATCGCATACCGGCACGTCACAACAACCAGCGGATAGATGGGGTCACGGTCACGAGCCTCGAGAGGACCGCATTTGACTGCCTGAGGCGGATGAGGCTGCCCGAGGGGCTGGCCCTGGCAGACTCCACGCTTCGCGCAATGGGACACGTGAGCCCCGGAAGCCTCATCGACCGCATGTGCGCGCTCCATGCAGGAGAGCGGGGGCTCAAGGGGGCGCTGGCAACGCTTTAGTTTGCTGACGGAAGAGCAGAGAGCGGTGGCGAATCCATCGCGCGGGCCACCATGCTCGAGCTGGGCTTTTCTCCTCCCAGGCTGCAAGTTCCCCTATGCGACCCCTTTGTTCCAGGAGTGGTCTACAGGGCGGACTTCCTCTGGGACCTTCCCGACGGGAGTCGCGTCGTCGGCGAGCTGGACGGGCGCGAGAAGTACGTCAACCCCGCCATGACAGGTGGTCGTAGCAGCATAGACATCCTCGCGAACGAACGGCTGCGCGAGTCTCGGATCAGCGCCACAGGTGCCCGCGTCATGCGCTTCTCGTTCATGGATGTCCTTGACAGGGACTTCTTCTCTCGTCTTCTTGCCAGCTACGGCATCGAGCGCACGAGGGACGTCCGTGGCTATAGGTGCGAAGCTCACCGCATGACGTTGGGGGCGTGGCACCTCGAATGGGGTCGGGTGAGGCCTCCCTATCGCCTGCGATAACGATGAGCGCTTGCCCTCCACGCTCGCGCTCTCGCGCTTGCCCTCGCGCTTGCCCTCCACGCTCATCTTGCCTTTTTACTCACATTAGGGGCGATTCGGCACTGATTCTGAGTCAAAAGACAAGATGAGCACCTGCGGGCGGGCGCTCGGGCCTGCGATCGGGCCTGCGGTCGTAGGGGCGAACGGGAGGGCATGCGCCGCCGGGATGGTCGCTGGCGGCCGCTGATGGACACCCACGATCGTGCCATACGCCACCTTGCTACCGCGCACGGAAATTCACAGCTTGCGCATTGAGGCGGGAGGCTCACTCTGTCACAAGTGGAAATTAGATAACGTGACGCATAGATAGACGCATAGATAGACTCGTAGGTAACGTGACGCACGGGAATAACGCGTCCCGCCCCGCGCAAGGAGGACCACATGTCGCAGCATCCTCAGCACGACGACCCCGACCAGCTACGGTACCTACGGCTGCTCTCCCAGAGCTTCCCCACGCGCCAGGCCGCCTTCACCGAGATCATCAACCTCGAGGCCATCCTCAACCTTCCCAAGGGCACCGAGCACTTCCTGAGCGACGTGCACGGCGAGTACGAGGCCTTCGAGCACATCCTCAACAACTGCTCGGGCGTCATTCGCGAGCGCGTTGACGCCCTGTTCGCCGGCGAACTCGACGCCGCCGAGCGCGCCGACCTGTGCACCCTCATCTACTATCCCAGGCAGAAGCTGCGCCAGCTCCACGCACGACAGACGCTTGACGGCAACTGGTACGAGGCCCAGCTGCTGATGCTCGTGCGCCTGGCGCGCACGCTCTCGGGCCTCTATACCCGCTCCAAGGTGCGCCGCGCCATGCCCGTGGACTATGCCTACATCATCGACGAGCTCCTGCACGCCTCCGCGGCCGGCGAGACGAGCCGCCATGAGTACCACGTGCAGATCATTCGCTCCATCGTGGGGACGGGCGCCGCAGACCACTTCATTCGCTCGCTCGCCGCCCTCATCAAGCGCCTGGCCGTTGACCATCTCCACCTGATCGGAGACGTCTTTGACCGCGGGGCGCATGCCGACAAGATCATGGACCGCCTCATGGAGTACCACTCCCTTGACATCCAGTGGGGCAACCATGACATCTGCTGGATGGGAGCGGCCGCGGGATCGCAGGCCTGCATCGCGGCGGTGGTCCGGACCAACGTGCGCTACCGCAGCTTCGACATGCTTGAGAGGGCCTATGGCATCTCCCTGCGCAATCTCGCCCTCTTTGCCGAGCGCACCTATCGGCCGGACGGGGGCATCTCCCCCATGGAGAAGGCCATCTCGGTCATCCTCTTCAAGGTCGAGGGCCAGCTCATCCTGCGCCATCCCGACTTTGACATGACGTCGCGGCTGCTTTTGGGACAGATGGACCTCGCGGGCGGCACGGTGCACGTGGGCGGTCGCGACCTGCCGCTCTCCTCGACCGACTTCCCCACCGTGGACCCCGAGCGTCCCTATGAGCTCTCGGCCGAGGAGGGCGACGTCCTCGCCGAGCTTGAGCAGGCCTTCTCGCAGAGCGAGCGGCTTCGTCGTCACGTGGGCTTCCTCTACGAGCGAGGCTCCGTCTATCAGGTGTCCAACGGCAACCTCCTCTTCCACGGCTGCATCCCGCTGGAGGCCGACGGCACCTTCTCCACCGTCATCTGCGAGGGCTACCCCTATTCGGGCAGGGGCTTCATGGACTTCTGCGACCGCATCGCGCGGCGCGCGTGGAACGTGGGCGACCAGATGGCGCTCGACTGGATGTGGTACCTCTGGTGCGGCAAGCACTCCCCGCTCTCGGGACGCGTCGTCAAGACCTTCGAGCGGAGCTTCGTGAAGGACCGCTCGTCCTGGGCCGAGCCGCAAGACCCCTACTTCACGGCCACCCGCCTGGGGGCCGTCTGCGAGGAGATCCTGGAGGAGTTCGGGCTGGACGACGAGCACTCCCACATCATCAACGGCCACAAGCCCGTCAAGGCGATCGACGGTGAGAGCCCCATCAAGGGCGAGGGACGGCTGCTCGTGATCGACGGGGGCTTCTGCGAGGCCTATCACAAGA
This sequence comes from Olsenella massiliensis, assembly GCF_001457795.1. Lineage (GTDB taxonomy): Bacteria > Actinomycetota > Coriobacteriia > Coriobacteriales > Atopobiaceae > Olsenella_F > Olsenella_F massiliensis. Next base: position 357,881 of record NZ_LN898210.1, read on the forward strand.
CCACCGGCATCGCGGGCTACACGCTCATCTCCGCCGACGACGGCATGCGCATCAAGGCGCACCTGCCCTTCATGGGGGTCGACGCGGCGCTGGGCGACAACGCCGACATCCTGAGCGAGTCAACGACCATCGAGAGGGAGGTACCGCACCTGAAGATCAAGGACACCGACACCGGCGACGACATCAGGACCCAGATCGCGGACCTCAGGGCGCTCCTTGACGCCTACCGCTGCGGCACGCTCAAGGAGCGCAGCTAGGCGCCGTTGGCCCCGCAGGCTGCGACCGGGCACCGTTTGTCCCGCAGGCTGCCGCAGGTCTCGGCCGGACGGCGCCGACGACGGGCGGCCGGCGCGGGTTGTCCCCAATCTGCGCAGTTTGAGGACGCCGGCGTGCGGGTCCGGCCCAATGGGTATGAGTGACCCACGCGCCATCGCCACGCGACGGGCGCAGGGAGCAGACGACAAAGGAGCCAACACCGCAATGGAGATGGACGACAACAAGAAGCGCAAGTCAATGGCGCTCTATATCGTGATTGCCCTCATCGTGATGCTGACCGTGAGAACCTACCTCTATCCCAGCATCATGGCAACGCAGATCAAGGATGTCAGCTACAGCGAGTTCCTCGCCAAGGTCGACGCCCGGGAGGTGAAGAAGGTCACCTACGACACGAGCGCCAACCAGATCCGCTTCACCACCGGCGCCGGCGCCGACTCCCAGGAGTTTCGCACCACCGCCTGGCCCAACGACGACAGCCTCGCCCAGAAGGTGGAGGCGTCCGGTGCCGAGATGGTCGCCGAGATACCTGACGCAAGCGCGGGCCTGTGGCTCTACCTCCTCATCAACCTGCTGCCCTTCGCCCTCATCCTCGGCGGCGGGTGGCTCCTCAACCGCCGTCTGCGCAAGTCCATGGGCGACGCCCCCTCCATGAACTTCGGCGGAGGGCTGGGCTTCGGCGGCGGGCTGGGACGCTCCGGCGCCAAGGAGGTCAAGGGAGAGGAGACGGGCATAACCTTCAGGGACGTCGCCGGGCAGGACGAGGCGAAGGAGTCCCTCGAGGAGATCGTCTCCTTTCTGGAGCATCCCGAGAAGTACAACGCCATCGGCGCGCGCTGCCCGCGCGGCGCCCTGCTCGTCGGCCCTCCCGGCACGGGAAAGACGCTGCTGGCCAAGGCGGTCGCCGGCGAGGCGAAGGTCCCCTTCTTCTCCATCTCGGGCTCCGAGTTCGTCGAAATGTTCGTGGGACGCGGCGCCGCCAAGGTGCGCGACCTCTTCAAGCAGGCCAAGGAGAAGGCGCCCTGCATCATCTTCATCGACGAGATCGACACGGTGGGCAAGCGCCGTGACACGGGCCTCAACACCAACGATGAGCGAGAGCAGACGCTCAACCAGCTCCTGGCCGAGATGGACGGCTTTGACAACCACAAGGGCATCGTCGTGCTGGCCGCCACGAACCGTCCCGACTCGCTTGACGCGGCGCTCCTGCGCGCCGGGCGCTTTGACCGTCGCATCCCCGTGGAGCTGCCGGACCTCGCCGGGCGCGAGGCCATCCTCAAGCTGCACGCCAACGACGTGAAGATGGAGGGCGGCGTGGACTTTGGCGCCGTCGCCCGCCAGACCCCCGGCGCCTCCGGCGCCGACCTTGCAAACATGATCAACGAGGCGGCGCTCAGGGCCGTGCGCCTGGGCCGCACCCGCGTCACCCAGCGTGACATAGAGGAGTCCGTTGACGTCGTCATAGCCGGCGAGAAGAAGAAGTCCACGGTGCTCTCGGAGCACGAGAAGGAGATCGTCGCCTACCACGAGACGGGCCACGCCATCGTCGCCGCCGTCCAGGACGGCAGACAGCCCGTGTCCAAGATCACCATCGTGCCGCGCACCTCGGGCGCCCTCGGCTTCACGATGCAGACCGAGGAGAGCGAGCGCTACCTCACGACGCGCGAGGAGTACAAGCAGCAGATCGCCGTGCTCTGCGGCGGTCGTGCCGCCGAGGAGCTCATCTTTGGCCAGGTCACCTCCGGGGCGGCCAATGACATAGAGAAGGCGACCAAGATCGCGCGGGCCATGGTCACGCAGCTGGGCATGTCGGACACCTACGGCATGATGGCCCTCGGCGAGAGCCGCAACCGCTACCTGGGCGGCGGCATGGAGCTCACCTGCTCGGAGGGCACGGCGCGCGACGTCGACGAGGAGGTCAGGGCGCTCGTCGAGGAGGGGCGTCAGACGGCGCTCAAGACCCTTCGGGACAATCGCTTCAAGCTGCACGAGATCGCTCACTACCTCCAGAAGAAGGAGACGATCACGGGCGAGGAGTTCATGCGCATCCTCAGACGTGACGACGGGTTCGCACCCACCCTGCCCACCCGATCCTAGCGTCAGGACCCATGTCCCACCGCGTGCCGTGTCGGCCGGGGACCCCCACGGACCTCGGCCGACACGGCGCTGAGGCCCTAGGGACGCGACGCCGGGGCGTGAGGGCGCCCGAAGAGCTCCCAGCAGGCGACGGCGACTGAGGCGGCCACGTTGAGCGAGTCCACGCCGACGGCCATGGGGATGACGGCGTGGACGTCGCACGCCGAGAGGGTGCGCGACGACAGTCCCGCCCCCTCGCTCCCGAAGACGAGGGCCATCGGTCCGCGTGCCTGGGGCAGCCTTGACAGCTCGCCGAGCGGGTGCGCCTCGGGCGTGAGCGCCAGGGCGACGCGCCAGACGCCGAGCCCGGCCATCTGCGCGAACGCGCCCTGCGGCCAGGGCCCCTCCGCCCTCGCCCACGGCAGCTGGAAGACCGTGCCCATGGACACCCGCACCGCGCGGCGGTTGAGGGGGTCGGCGCAGCCAGGGGCGAGCAGGACCCCGTCGGCCCCGAGCGCCGCCGCCGACCTGAAGGCGGCCCCGACGTTGCTGACGTCCGTCAGCCCCTCAAGCACGACGAGGCGAGACGCCGCGCGCAGCAGCCGCTCCTGGGGAAGGGGGCGGGGGCGTCGAGCTTCGGCGAGATAGCCGCGCGTGACGGAGAACCCGCATATGCCGCTCAGGACCGCACGGCTCGCGCAGAAGACCTCCACGTCGGAACCGTCGAGCTCGGGGATGTCCGCGAGCAGCTTTTCCACGTGACGCTCGTCCACCAGCACCGAGCGGACCTGCACGCCCTCCCTGAGGGCCGTCCTGATGACGAGCAGGCTCTCGAGGATGACGACACCCTCGTCGGGCTCGAGGCGACGTTGCAGCTGGCGGGAGGTAAGCCGGGCGTACGAGCGCACGCGGGGGTCCGAGATGTTCTCGATGCGTGATGTTGTCATCAGATGACACCCATTCCTTACGCCGACGGGGCATGGGTACTATAGTAACCACCTACGTACGCTGGATGGACGATGCGCCCTCGGGGCGCGACGGATAAGGAAGTGTCGAGTGAGCGACAGCACGAGCGACGAGGGCGGCAGGGACGTGCGCGACGAGGCGAATGACACGCCCCGGGGCAAGCACGCGGCGCCGCGGGGCGAAGGGCCGTCTCTTTTACACATCTAGATGTGTATAAGAGACAGGCATCCCCCTGCGCCATCTCGCCCTCTTTGCCGAGCCCACCTATCGGCCGGACGGGGGCCTCTGGACGGCTCCGGCACGTCCGGCCGCGTCAGGCTCGCGCTCAGGGCCGCGGCGGCCCTGCTCGGCGTCGTCGCCGTCATCTACCTCGTCGGCGTCGCAGTCTTCTCGCGGCGCTACGTCCCAGGCACCACCGTCAACGGCGACGACGTCTCGCTCAAGACCCCCGCGGAAGTGGCCGAGGACTACGAGAGGGCGGCGGGCGGCTATGAGCTGTCCGTCTCGGGCCAGGGCGTCTCCTGCTCGATCTCGGCGGAGGACGTCGGTCTGAGCTACCGGTACGCCGACACCCTGGCCGAGTCGTCCCTTAGCTCCACGGCCTGGAGCTGGCCGGTGCTTGTGACAACGGGCAACGCCCTTAGCGTTGACTTCTCGCCCGGCTACGACGAGGGCAGGCTCGCCTCGGTCGTCCAGGGCGTCGTCGATGACGCCAACCGGGACGCCACCCAGCCCACGAACGCCACCGTCAGCTATGACGAGGACGGCTCCTCCTTTGAGATCGTGCCCGAGAGGACGGGCACCGCGCTTGACGGCGCCATCGTCCTCGACAAGGTGAAAGAGGCGCTCTCGACATCGGCACGCACGCTCGAGCTGGGTCCCGACAGCCTCATGGCGCCCTCGGTCCTCTCCACGGACCCAGCGCTGGCCGGCGCCCGCGACCGGGCCAACGCGATGCTCGCCGCCACGCAGACCCTCACCGTCAACGGCACGACCGTCGCCACGGTCTCGGCCGCCCAGATCGCCGACTGGGTGCGGCTCGACGACGACCTGACCCCCGTCGTCGATGAGGGGGCCGTCACGGACTGGGCCCGGGGCGACTTCTCCGCCGCGACGGACACCGTCGGCGCGACGCGCCGCTACACCACGCCCTATGGAAAGTCCGTGACCGTCGCGGGCGGCACCTATGGCTGGGTCGTCAACGGCGCTGCACTGGCCCAGGCCATCGCGGCCAACATCACGGCCGGCAGCGCCGCCACCGTGGAGATTCCCTTCTCGTCCTCGGCGGGCAGGTACAACCCCGGGGGCGCCGACTGGCCCAGGCGCTACGTCGACGTGGACCTGTCCGAGCAGCACGCGCGCATGTATGACGACGACGGCAACCTTGCCTGGGAGTCAGACATCGTCACCGGCGACTCGACCAAGGGCTTCAACACCGCGACCGGCGTCTACGCCATGAACTCGTACCGCGGGACCAACCAGACCCTGCGCGGCCTCGACCTCGACGGGGACAACAAGCCTGACTACATCAGTCATGTGACCTACTGGATGCCCTTCGTCGGCAACCTGGTCGCCTTTCATGACGCGGGATGGCGCGGCTCGTTTGGGGGGACCATCTACCGGTCACGGGGCAGCCATGGCTGCATCAACCTGCCTTTTGCGGCCGCCCAGCGGCTCTATGAGCTCACGCGCGTCGGTGACGTCGTGGTCGTCCACGACTGAGGGCGGCACACGCCCATGACCGCAGGCCAGGCCCGCAAGGCTAGGCTCCTAGAAGGGCAGTCGGCCGCCGGGCGCACCGAGGTCGCCCATGCCCATGTTGCGCATCATGCCGCGCATCTGGCGCAGGGACTTCCTCGACCCGCCGCCCATCATCTGGCGCATCTTGCCCATCATCTTGTTCATCTCGCCCCACTGCCGCAGGACCTGGTTGACCTCCTGGACGCTGTGGCCGGAGCCCGCGGCTATGCGTCTGCGCCGCTGGCCGTTGATGGTCTTGGGCTTGAGGCGCTCCTCTCGTGACATGGAGCGGATGATGGCCTCGACGTCGGTGAGCTGCCGATCGTCGAGCCCCGCGGCGCCACCTGCCTGTCGCATCATGCGCTCGCCGCCCGGCAGCATGCCGATCATCTTCTTGAGGCCGCCCATCTTGCGGATCTGTTGGAGCTGCGCGAGATAGTCGTTCATCGTGAAGCCCTGCGCGAGCATGCGCTCGGCGTCGGCGGCCTCCTGCTCGCCCGCCACCTTCTGGGCCTGCTCGATGATGCCGTAGACGTCACCCATCCCCAGGATGCGCTTGGCCATGCGGTCGGGATGAAACACCTCGAGCGAGCTGGGCTTCTCCCCCATGGACACGAACTTGATGGGCTTGCCCGTGACCTCGCGCACACTGAGCGCGCCGCCGCCGCGGGCGTCGCCGTCGAGCTTTGACATGATGACGCCGTCAAAGTCGACGCGGCGGGCGAACTCCGAGACGACGTTGACGATGTCCTGGCCGGTCATGGCGTCGACGACCATGAGGATCTGGTCGGGCCTCACCGCGCCCTTGATGTCCACCGCCTCGGCCATCATCTCCTCGTCGATCTGGAGGCGGCCGGCGGTGTCCACGATGACGACGTCGTTGAGGCGTGCGACGGCCTCCTTGACGGCGCCCTTGGCCACCTGCACGGCATCCTTGCCGTCGCCGCGAAACACGCGCACGCCGATCTCGCCGCCCAGGGTCTCGAGCTGGTCCGCCGCCGCGGGCCGATGCGTGTCGCAGGCGGCGAGCAGGGGGTTCTTGCCCTGGGACTTGAGGAGGAAGGCGAGCTTGGCCGCCGCCGTCGTCTTGCCCGAGCCCTGCAGGCCCACGAGCATGATGACGTTGGGCGTGCGGTTCTGGGCGAGGACCAGGCGCGACTCGGTCGAGCCGAGCAGCTCCGTCAGCTGGTCGAGAACGACCATGACCACGTTCTGCGCCGGCGTGAGGGACCCAAGCACGTCCGCCTCGAGGCAGCGCTCCTTGCAGCTGGCGACGAACTCCTTGACGACGCGGTAGTTGACGTCCGCCTCGAGCAGCGCCATGCGAATCTCGCGCATGGCCTTGCTGATGTCGTCCTCGGTGAGACGCCCCTTGCCCCTGAGACCGTCAAAGGTTTCCTGGAGTCGGTCGGAAAGGCTGTCAAACATGCGCTATCTCCCTTCGTCGCCGCCCACGAGCGCCTGGCAGAACGCATGCGCGTCAAACGGCTGGAGGTCGTCGATGGTCTCCCCGACGCCCACGCGAAAGATGGGGAGGGACAGGTCATGGGCGATGCGGACGGCGATGCCGCCCTTGGCCGTGCCGTCAAGCTTCGTCAGGATGATCCCGTCAAGTTCGAGGGCGTCATTGAACTCCCTCGACTGGTTGAGGCCGTTCTGGCCCGTGGTCGCATCCACCACCAGCACCACAGAGACGGGCAGGCCGGAGCGGCGGCGCGTGACGTTGACCACCTTGGCGAGCTCGCGCATCAGATCAGAGCTCGTGTGCAGGCGACCGGCGGTGTCAATGAGCACGAGCTCGGCCCCGTCGCGCTCCGCGCGTTCGCACACGTCAAAGCAGACGCTCGCGGGGTCGGCGCCACGCTCGCGCGTGACGACCTCGACGCCGGCGCGCTGACCCCACACCTGCAGCTGCTCAATGGCGGCGGCACGGAAGGTGTCGGCGCCGCCGATGAGGCAGGACTGACGCCGCGAGGCGGCGACGCCGGCAAGCTTGCCGACCGTCGTGGTCTTGCCGGCCCCGTTGATGCCCACGAAGAGCACGCAGGATGGCACATCGTCAAAGGGGTCGCGCTCGGCCTCGGGAAAGCAGCGGGCGAGGCGCTCGACGAGGGCGCGGCGAAGCTGCGGCGCAGTTCTCAGGTTCGCGCGCGCGGCCTCCTCCCGAAGGTCATCGGCGACCTGCAGCGCGACCTCGCCGCCCATGTCAGCCATGACGAGGCGGTCCTCGAGGTCCTCCCAGAACCCCTCGTCCACCTCACCGCCCATGTAGAATATCTCGGAGAGCGCCTCACGGGAGCGCGAGAGGCCCCTTCTCAGTCGGTCGGCCAGCCCCATCAGGCATCGACCACCTTTCCGCTTTGCTTGTCCAGACGCTGGCTGACGACGTGGCTCACGCCGTCGGCGCGCATGGACACACCATACAACACGTCAGCCTGCTCCATCGTCCTGCGCTGATGCGAGATCACGATGAGCTGCGTCGTCTCCTTGAGACGATCGACGGCGTCCAGCAGCTTCGAGAGGTTGGCGTCGTCGAGCGCCGCCTCCACCTCGTCAAACACGTAGAAGGGCACCGTGCGTGCGCGATAGACGGCAAAGAGCAGCGCCAAGGCGGTGAGGGACTTCTCTCCGCCGCTCATGAGCGTCATCTTCTGGATCTTCTTGCCGCGCGGCTGGGCGACGATCTCGATGCCCGTCTCGTCCAGGCGCTCGGGGTCCACGAGCTCAAGGCGGGCCGTTCCGCCCGAGAACAGCAGGGAGAAGATCTCGGCGAAGTTGGCGTTGACCCTGTCAAAGACGACGACGAACTGCCGGCGCATCTTGCGCTCGATGGCGGACGTGATCTTGCGCAGCGCCTGGCGCGCCCGCTCGAGGTCCTCGACCTGCTCGGCTATGTAGTCCACGCGCCGCCTGAGCCGGGCGTACTCGTCCATGGCGACCTCGTTGACGGGCCCGATGCCCTCGATGTCGCGACGAAGCCCCTCGACGCGTCGCTCGACGGCCGCACGGTCGTCCGGCGCGGGCAGCGAGAGGGCCTCCTCGAGCACCCAGCCCCCCTCCCTGATGCGCGAGAGGGCGTTCTCCACCTGGATCTCGAGCTTGCCCTTGCTCACCTTGACGTCCGAGAGCTGCGCCTTGGCGACCTCGAGGGCGGCGGCGGCCTCGCTGACCGCGGCGCGGGCGTCGCCGATGGTCCGCTTGAGCGAGTCGGAGTCCGCCTCGGCCAGCGAGGCGCGGTCCTTGAGACGGGCCGCCCAGGCGAGGGCACGCTCGTGAACGGCGTCGTACCGGGCGTGCAGGGGCTCGACCCTCAGAAGAACCACGTCAAGCGAGGAAGCCGCCGAGAGGGCCTGGGCGCGGCGCCGCTCGCTGTCGGCGGCCGTGCGCCCAAGCTGCCTCTCGAGGGTGTCCAGATGGCTTGCGCGCTCCTTGACGGTGGCATGTCGGAGCTTGGCGGACGCCAGCCTCTCGGATAGTTCGCGCTCCTCGCGCGAGGCCTCCGACCGACGCTCGGTGAGCTCCCGGATCTGCGCGTCGAGCTCCCTCACGTGCGCCTGCGCCGCGTCGGCCTCCTCCTTGTGACGCCTGACCTCCTCGCGCGCCGTCGCGCAGCGCGCACGCGCCGCCTCGCGGCTCGTGACGACCTGCGCCTGCTCAGACTGGGACTTGCGCAGCTCCGCCTCGAGGCGCCCCTGCTCGGACGAGAGGGACTTGAGCTCGCCGGCGAGGCGCGCGACCTCTCCGCGGGCGGCGTCGTCACGCTCTCGCGCCTCGCCGAGGCGGCGCTCTATGTCGGCGAGGGCGTCGCCGGCCTGCCTGTGGTCGCGCTCGAGGCGCGCGAGCTCCTCGGCGCCGCGCCTGATGCGTCGCTTGCGCTCGAGGGCCCCCTGGTCGAGGTCGGCGGGGGCTCCCACGCTCGTCCTGCCGTCCGGTCTGACGATGACGCCCTCCCTGGTCGCGAAGCAGAGCGTGGGATGCGCCTCATGGGCCCGAAGCGCCTCCTCCAGGCTCTCGACGATGCGCACCCGGCCCAAAAGGCGTGCGGGGACGTCACCGGCATCCGCGCGCAGGCGCAGGCGCGAGAGCAGGGAGAAGCCGGGCGCGTCCTCGGATGGGACCTGCGCCTCGGACGTCGGGAACACCATGGTCGCGCGGCCCTTGTCACCCACCGAGAGGCCTCGGCTCGTCAGGGCCCTGACGTCGTCGGCGTCGCGCGTCACGAGGGCGGCGAGGTCGTCGCCCAGCAGCAGCTCGACGATGCCCTCAAGCTCGCTCGGAGCCTCCACGAGGTCGCCGACGCGCGCCATGATGCGCGCCCGCTCCTCGTGGGCGAGGGCGGCGACGAGCCGGTTGGCGTTCTCAGCGCGCTCGTCGAGGGCCTTGAGCGCCGAATGCGTCGCCCGGGCGCTCGCGAGCCGATCCCTGCAGGACGCCTCGCGCTCGCGCGCCTGCCCAAGCTCCTTCCCGAGCGTCGCCGTGGCGAGCCGCGCCTCCTGGGAGCGCTCGCGGGCACAATCGAGCTCGCCCTCGAGACGCTCGCCGCGCGACCTGCAATCGTCGAGCGCCGCCTGCGTCGTGGCGAGCGAGTCCTCGATCTGCGCGAGACGGCTGCGGAACAGGTCGTCTTCGACCTCGGCGTTGTCGATCTGGTCCCTGAGCTTCGCGTAGGCGAGCAGCCCCTTGTCGGCCTCGCGTTGGCAGTCGCGCTGGTCAGCCGTCATGCGGGCGAGCCGGGCGCCCAGCGAGCGACGGCGCTCGCCTGCGGCGGACGCCTCGGGACCGAGCCTCTTGAGCACGGCGTCGAGCTCTCCCTCCTCGCGACGGGCGTCGGCAAGCTCGCCCGACACCCGCCGGCGCTCCTGGGCGGCCTGCGCCTGGCCGCGCTCGAGGGAGGAGAGGCTCGCGCGCAGCTGCGAGACGCGCGCGACCATGTTCTTGCCCTTCTCCTCGAGCAGCCTCATGTCGGACTCCATGCGGCCCAGGACGCTCTGCATGCGGCGACGCTGCTCGCCCAGGTCGCCGACGAAGATGCCCTTCTGCTCGAGAAGCGACTGGTACTTCTCGAGGTCCTTCGTCTTGGCGTCAAGGCGCCACTGGGCCAGCTCGACGGCGGCGTCGGCCTCCCGCTCCCCTCCCTCGAGGCGGGCGTAGCCCTCCCTGAGGGCGCGCAGGTCGTCCACGGCCAGCACGCATGAGAGGCGCGAGAGCTCGTCGGCGAGCTCGCGGTGGCGGCGCGCCTTGTCAACCTGGCGCTCGAGCGGCCTGAGCTGCCGCGTGACCTCCCGCTGGATGTCCTTGGCCCGCGTCAGGTTGTCCTGCATGGACGCGAGCTTGCGCTCGGCGCGCTCCTTGCGCCGGCGATGCTTGGAGATGCCCGCGGCCTCCTCGATGAGCGAGCGACGCTCCTCCGGTCGGCTGGCGAGAATGGCGTCGAGCTTGCCCTGGCTGATGATGGAGTGGGTGTCCTTGCCCAGGCCCGAGTCGTGGAGGATGTCCGTGATGTCCCTCAGGCGGCACGAGGCGCCGTTGATGAGGTACTCGGACTCCCCCGAGCGGTACATTCGACGCGTGATCGCGATCTCGGCGAAGTCGATGGGCAGGGTGTGGTCCTCGTTGTCGAGGGTGAGCGTGACCTCCGCGAGGCCCACCGCCGGCCTACCGGAGGAGCCCGAGAAGATGACGTCCTCCATGGCCTGGCCGCGCAGCGTCTTGGCGCTCTGCTCGCCCAGGACCCAGAGGATGGCGTCGGATATGTTGGACTTGCCCGACCCGTTGGGCCCGACGACGACGGTGAGGCCCGGGTCGAACGACAGCTGCGTCCGGTCGGCAAAGGATTTGAAGCCCTTGAGGGTGAGGGACTTGAGATACACGCGTCTCGACCTTCCTACGTCTCGTCGCGCTCAAGGCGCTCGTCGTCGTGCGTCTCATCCGCAACGCGCGCGAGCGAGCCATGGGCCGCGCCCAGCCGCTCCAGGGCGTCAAGCGCCGCCGCCGACTCGGCCGCCTTCTTGCTGGCGCCGCTGCCGCGTCCCGTGCGGATGCCCCCCACCAGCACGACGCTCGTGAACGTGGGCCTGTGTGCCGGCCCCTTCTCGCTCACGAGCTTGTACTCGGGGCCGCAGTGGTAGTCGCGCTGGGTCACTTCCTGAAGTCGCGACTTGGGCGAGACGGGCCTCTCGGCGAGCTCAGGCGAGACATGGGGGCCCAGGGTGCGCCTCACGAACTCGTGGGTCGCCTCATAGCCGGCGTCGAGGTACAGCGCCCCGACGATCGACTCGTAGACGTTCTCGAGGGCGGAATGGAGCCCGCGGGCGCCGGTGCCCCTCTCAGAGTCGCCGAAGACGATGTGCTCCGCGATGCCCAGGGCGTCGGCGACCTCGCTGAGGGTCTTGCCCGACACGAGCGAGATCTTGAGGTTGGTGAGCTCCCCCTCGTCCATCCCGGGGAAGCGCTCGAAGAGGTCCGTGGCGACCAGGGCCCCCAGGACGGAGTCGCCCAGGAACTCGAGGCGCTCATAGGACGCCGACACGGGTCGCCCCTCCACCGCGGAGGGATGGGTCAGCGCGGCGGTGATGAGCTGCTTGTCGCCAAAGGTGTGTCCGACGATTTCCTCGACGGCGCGGACATGCTCCTGAAGTCCCACCATGCGGCCCCTCAGGCTCGTGCCGCTTCGATGGCTGCGACGGCGTCAGCGATGGTCACGATGGACTGAAGGCCCTCGTCGTCCAACGTCGCGGCAAACTCGTCCTCGAACGCCGACACGAGCTCGAGGAGGTCGAAGGAGTCCGCCCCCAGCGCCTTGAACTCGCTGCGCTCCCCCAGCGACGTCGGGTCGAGCTCGAGCTGCTCGGCGGTGAGCTCGATGACCTTGTCAAGAATGGCGTCATGGTCCATGCGTGCCTCCAATGTCTTGCGCCGGGTGCGGGCGGCGCATGCCGCCCGCACAATTGTACCCTGAGGCGCGTTGCCTAGCTGCCCGGGGAGATCTCATGCCCGATCTTGTCCACGAGCCGCGTGCGCACGAGGCGGGCGCACGCGAGGGTGCCGTTCTTGACGGCGTCGGCGGACGTGGCGCCGTGACCTATGAGCACGGGCGCCTTGACGCCCAGAAGCAGGGCACCGCCGAGCTCGTCGCCCGACAGACCCGCCGCCACGCCGCGAAGCGCGGGCTTGAGCAACAGCGCCCCCAGGGCGGCTCGCCGGGAGTCATGGACGGCGCCCTTGAGCTCCCCGAGGATGAACCTGGCGCAGCCCTCGATGGCCTTGAGGGCGACGTTGCCCGTGAAGCCGTCCGTGACGATGACGTCGAAGGTCCCCGCCAGCAGGTCGGTGCCCTCGCAGTTGCCGCAGAACCATCCCCTTCCCGCCTCCGCCAGGGCGGCGTGCGCCGCCAGGGCCGCCTGGGAGCCCTTCGCCTCCTCGCTCCCGTTTGACAGCAGGGCCACACGCGGCGCGACCGCGCCGACGACCACCGTGGCATAGGCACGTCCCATCTGGGCAAACTGCACGAGCATCTCGGGGCGGGCGTCGGCGTTGGCGCCCATGTCCAAGAAGACCGTGGGCCTGCCGGAACTGCCGGGGATCGTCGCCGCGATGCAGGGGCGCCTGACGCCGCGGATGCGGCCGACGCCCAGGGTGGCCGCCGCGAAGACGGCGCCGGTCGAGCCGGCGGAGAAGAAGGCGTCCGCCTCATGGGCGCCCACGCTGGCGAGGCCGCGGACGATGGACGAGTCGCGCTTGGCGCGCACGGCGTCCGCAGGATGCTCGCCCATGCCAATGACTTGGGTCGTCACGAGGGCGCGCGCCCGCTCGTGACGGGCGCAGAACGGTACGACGACCTCCTCGTCTCCCGCGACGAGGACGCGGATTCCCTCGTTCTGTGCGAGCGCCGCCTCGACGCCCCGCAGCACCACCTCGGGCGTCTCGTCGCCTCCCATGGCGTCAACGCAGACCGTGCACATGGCCCCTCCTTCGCAAGGGTCGCTTCATGTCCCAAGACGAAGGAAGGCCGACCCCCTGGGGCCGGCCTTCCTGGCCGTCAGTCGCTACCTGCTGCCTACTCGGTGACAACGACCTCGCGGTCCTTGTAATAGCCGCAGCTGGGGCACACGTGGTGCGGAAGCTTAGGGGCGCCGCACTGGGGGCACAGGGAGCGTGCCGACGCGGCGAGCTTGCTGTTGGCCGAACGGCGGGTGTGCGTGGCGCCGCGGCCCTTCTTCTGCTTAGGTACTGCCATGTTGAACCTCTCTTTTAAGCCTCTCACGCCCGAAACGCGCAGACGGTCGTTCCTGCAAACATACGAATTGGGACTATAGCACCTCCGTGACGTCCTCGCAAGCAGGACGCGCACGGCGCCAAAACACATAGGGCGCGCATATGGGGCCTAGGCGTCCGACGACTCCCCGTCGCCCTCCTCGGGCCTGAGCCTCCTGAGCGCCGAGAAGGGGCCCGCGTCCAGACGCTCGCGCTCCTCGCGTCGCAGGGCGAGCTCGGCGTGCCCGCAGTCCCCCTCGTTGAGGTTGGCGCCGCAGACGGGGCACAGGCCCTTGCAGTCCTCGTCGCACAGGACGATGTAGGGCGTGTCCATGAGCAGGGCGCTCCGGATGGCCTCGGTGAGGTCGACCGTGTGGTCGTCACCGACGAGCGAGAAGTCCTCCTCGTCAGCCTCCGCGCCCTCCTCGGGCTCGCGGAACAGGTAGTACTCGTCGAGCTCTCCCGTCACGTCAAAGGCGGCGGGCCCAAGGCAGCGGTCGCAGCTGCCCGTGACGCGGGCGCTCACGATACCCGTGGCGAGGATCCCGTCCCCGGCGTTGGTAAGCATGAGGTCATAGCTAAGGCCCGCAGGCAGGGCAAAGTCGTGGCTCCCAAGACGGTAGCCGTCCTCGTCAAGATGGCCGGCGACCCTGAGGGAGTCGCCGGGGTTCTCGAGGCGCTCGTCGATGACGGCCCGAACCTGCTCCATGGCCTCTACCAAGGGACGTTGTTCGTCTGGTTGCGCGGACCGGAGTTCTCGTCGAGCGTCTGGCGCACGCGCCCGACCGAGCTCGTCAGGGACTTGAGGTTGTCCTCGAGGTGGGCCAGCACGGTGTCGGCATACTCCTCGGCGTTGTAGCGGGTGTCGCGCTCGTACTGGGAGGCCTGGTCCCGGATGTCATCGGCCTGCTGCTGGGCGATGCGGACGACCTCCTGGTCGCCCGCCAGGATCATGGCCTGCTGCTGGGCGTCGGCAATGATGGCGTCCGCCTGCTGCTGGGCGCGGTCGAGGGTCTCGCCCTCCTCCTTGACGATGCGTCGGGCGTCGGCGAACTCCTGAGGGAACACGCGCCTGATCTCGTCGAGGATCTCGTATACCTCCTGGGCGTCGACGATCCTCTTCTGACCGCCGCCGCCGAAGGGGACCTTGCCCTCGCTCACGATCTGCTCGAGCTCGTCAACCAAGCTCTCGATTTCCTCACCCGGCTGCATGCGGGCTCCTTTCGAATTGCGATCGACCTCATGCGCCGACACGAAGTTCCAGCACAAGCGTAGCCACCACATCGTAGCAGATTGATGTCGGGCACACGCGGGTGCGCGTCCACGCGCACGTAAAAAGGACTGAAAGCCCGCCCGTGCGCATGTCCCGGCAAACGTCGCCGAGGCTGGTCGCCACAGACGGCAGACGAGGCTAGGGCCTCGCGTGCTCCTTGAGCCGGGACTTGACGCAGTCCGTGACCAAGAACGAGATGTCGCCGCCCATGGAGGCGAGCTCGCGCACGATGGACGACGAGATGTAGCCGTAGGTGGGGCTGCCCATGACGAAGATGGACTCGACCTCGGGCGCCAGGTGATAGTTGAGGTCGGCCTGGCCCAGCTCGTACTCGAAGTCGGTCATGGCCCTGAGCCCCTTGACGACCGCCCCGGCGCCCAGCTCGCGGCAGAGGTCCATGAGCAGGCCCGAGAAGGGCAGCACGTCCACGCCGTCGTCGAGGCCCAGCTCCCGCAGCGACGCGCTGACGAGCTGGACCCGCTCGTCCAGGGAGAAGATGGTGCCGGTGCCGTTCTTGGAGACTGACGCCGCGACGGCGACGGTCACCTTGGGAAACATGTTCCTCGTGCGCGCGATGACGTCAAGGTGGCCTAAGGTGACCGGGTCGAAGGTGCCTGGCACGACGACGTGCTCGATGATCTTACGCATGCGCATCCCCCATCTCGAGGAGCGTGACGGCCGTGATGCCCCGCTCCCTGTGTTTGACGACCGTGAGCCCCGGCAGGGCGAGCCCGGCGGCGTCCTTGCCCCGTTCGTAGAGTACCAGGGCCCCGGCGCTCAGGAACGAGGCGTCGCGCAGGTCAGAGACGAGCGTGGCGACGCGCTCGGCGGCGAGCGCGTACGGGGGGTCAAGGACCACCAGCGAAAAGGGGGCCCCCGGCAGGGGCCCGTGCGCCGCCGCGGCAAAGACGTCGCCGACGACGAGCCTCGCCCGGCTCCCGGCGCCCAGCTCGCGGCAGTTGCGTCGAACGACCTGCGCCACCCGGCGGTCGCGCTCCACGAAGGTGCAGCATGCCGCCCCCCGCGAGAGGAGCTCGAGCCCCAGGGCGCCCGACCCGGCAAACGCGTCGAGCACCCGCACGTTCGACAGGTCAAGGTCGAAGGCTGACAGGACCATCGAGGCGAGCGACTCGCGCAGGCGGTCCGTCGTGGGTCTGGTTGTGCGCCCCTCGGGGGCCTCGAGGGATCGCCCGCGCCAGCTGCCGCCTACGATCCTCATCCTTCCCATGCGCGCTCGACCTCCCCAAAGTAGGCACCGAAGCGCCGGCGCGCCTCCAGGGCGAGCGGCGCGTGAAGCGCGTCCTGGAGGGCGGGGTCCTCGGCGGCGATGACGCGGGCGTCCTCGTGCGCCGCCGCCACGAGGTCCGCGTCGCCCGCCAGGTCGGCGATGCGCAGCGAGATGCCGCCCGACTGACGATACCCCAGCACCTCGCCCTCGTGACGCAGTTTGAGGTCGAGCTCGGCGAGCTCGAAGCCGTCGGAGCTCCTCTCGAGCGCGGCGAGGCGCCGGCGCGCCGGCGAGCCCTTCCGGGCGGCGCAGCAGAGGTAGGCGACGCCGGGGGTCTCCCCCCTCCCCACCCGGCCGCGCAGCTGGTGGAGGGTGGCCAGGCCAAACCGGTCGGCGTCGAGGACGACCATGACGGTGGCACCCGGCACGTCGACGCCCACCTCGACCACCGTCGTCGAGACGAGCACGGCGACGCGACCGGACCGGAACTCCTCCATGGCGCGCTCCTTCTGTGCGGCGTCCATGCGCCCGTGAAGGAGCCCCACCGACAGGCCGCGCAAGGCGCCGCGCGCGAGGTCCCTGGCGGTCGTGGTGGCGGCATGGACCTGACGCGCCGTAGAGCGCTGGGACGTGGGGACGTCGTCGAGCTCGGAGCCGTCGTCGGCCTCGTCCACCAGGGGGCAGATGACGTACGCCTGCCTGCCCGCGTCGCAGGCCTCGCGGACGGCGCCCCAGGCCACGTCGAGGCTTTCGGGCGCGATGCCATGGGTGGTGACGCCCGCACCGGCGCGGGGGCGCGTGGCGATGCGCGAGCAGTCGAGGTCGCCGTAGAGCGACAGGGCGAGGGTGCGCGGGATGGGCGTTGCCGTCATGGCCAGCAGGTCGGCGGCGGCGCCCTTGCGCCTGAGGGCGACGCGCTGGTTGACGCCGAAGCGATGCTGCTCGTCGATGACGACGAGGGTCAGGCGGCAGAAGGTCAGCGCGTCCGAGATGAGCGCCGTGGTGCCAAAGACCACGCAGGTCTCTCCCCGCACGACCCTCTCCTCGGCGTCGGCACGCTCGGCGGCGGGCGTCGAGCCCGTTATGAGCGTCCAGCTCACGCCGGCGGCGTCAAGGAGGGGGCCGACCCTCTCGGCGTACTGGCGCGCGAGGACCGAGGTGGGGGCCATCATCGCCGCCTGGGAGCGCGTGTCGCACGCCGCGGCCAGGGCGAGCGCCGCGACGACGGTCTTGCCGGTGCCCACGTCGCCCAGCAGGAGCCGGTTCATGGGCTGACCGGACGCCATGTCGCCCAGGATGTCGGCGACGGCGGTCTCTTGCTCGGGCGTGAGGGCAAAGGGCAGCGCCGCGCGCAGCGCCCGCAGATGAGGTCCGTTGACGTCGTGCCGCGTGGCCCTCACGCCCCGCTGCTCGAGGGCCTGCCTCGTCCTGAGCGTGAGCTGCAGGCAGAGGAGCTCGTCAAACGCAAGGCGGCGATGCGCCTGGCGGGCCGTGGCGAGGGAGCGGGGAAAGTGCGTCTCGCGCAGCGCCCTGCCCAGGCCCATGAGCCCGTGCCGGGCGCAGAGGCTCGCGGGCAGGAAGTCCACCTGGTCTCCCGCGTCCGCGAGCGCGGCCGACATGATGCGACGCAGCCAGTTGGCGGACAGCCCCTCGCTGGCGGGGTGAACCGGCAGCACGCGCAGCAACGAGGCCTGGTCGCGCCCCTCCTCCACCTTCTCGACGAAGGGGGACGTCATCTGCTTGAAGCCGAAGGAGAACGCCACCCTGCCCGACAGCGCGAGAAGGTCGCCCACCTTGAACTGCTCGGCAAGCCAGGGCTGGCCAAAGAAGCTCACGCGCAGGACGCCCGTGGGATCGACGAGGAAGAGCTCGACGATGGTGAGCCTGGGCCGGGGACGCTTGGTGGTCACCTCGTCCACGGTGGCGAAGATGGTCGCGTCCTGCCCCACGACCGACCCCTCGACGGTGGTCGCCCGCGTGAAGTCAAGGTAGCGATGGGGCACGTGCAACAGTAGGTCGTGCACGCAACGGACGCCCATGCGCGCGAGCGCCTCGCGCCGGGCGCCGGACACGTAGCGCAGGCGCGAGACGGGCGCGTCCAGCAGCGCGGTCTCGTCAAGGCGCCGTCCCACCCCCGCGATGGAGAGCCCCGCCGCCCTCGTCGGCACGACGCACGTCCCCTATTCGAGGGAGAAGACGACCGGGTAAAGCGGCTGTTCGCCGCGGTGGGAGTCAATCTCGAGGTCGGGATGGGCCGCCCCGACGGCGGCGAGCAGATGCGCGAAGCGCTCGTCGTCCAGGTCGCTGCCGGCGAGGATGGTGAGGGTGTCGCCCTCCTCCTCCGCCTGCATCCTGCCGATGAGGTCGAGGGTGACCTGCTCGACGTCGGAGCCGACGACGTCGATGGAGCCGCCGCAGATGCCCATGACGTCGCCCGCGTGGATGGGCGAGCCGTCCGCGGCGACGGAGTCGCGCACCGCAGTGGTCACCTCGCCGTCCCTGACGTTGGCCGCGGCCTCGCTCATGGCCTCGACGTTGGACGCGAGGTCGGCGTCAGGGTCGGCGGCGAACATGGCCGAGAAGGCCTGGAGCACGGTCTTGGTGGGGACGACGGCGACCTGCACGCCCTCGCAGGCCGAGGCCGCCGCCTCGGCTGCCATGCGGATGTTGCCGTTGTCAGGCAGCACGATGACGCGCTCCGCATGCGCGCGCTCGATGGCGGCAAGGATGTCCGCCGTCGAGGGGTTCATGGTCTGCCCGCCCGAGACGACGACGTCCACGCCGAGCGAGCTGAGGATCTCCTGCTGCCCGGAGCCCGCCGCGACCGCGACGAAGCCGAGCCCCTTGCGGGGGGCGTCGTCTGGCACGCCCGCGGCCTGCCTGTCCTCGCGGATGGCGTCGGTACGCTCGGCGGCCTCGAGGTCCATGTTGTGGACGAACACGTTAAAGACCTGCCCGCGATGGAGCATGTGGCGCAGGACGCGGTCGGGGCGGTTGGTGTGGACGTGGCACTTGTAGTCGGGGTTGGTGCCCACGAGCAGCTCGCAGTCGCCCATGGTCGAGAAGTACCTGAGACAGGCGTCCTCGTCGAACTGCGCGCTGTCCGCATGGAAGAGGAACTCCGTGCAGTACCGGTACTCGGAGCCCTCCCAGTCGTCGTTGATCTCGATGTCAACGGCGGCGGACACGTGACCCTTGGCGCCTGCGGTGTCAAGGGTCGTCTTGAAGTCGGTGAGCGCGCCGGAGTTGCCCTCATAGGCGTTGACGAAGCCCTCGATGAAGGTGGCCAGGCCGAAGGCGCCGGAGTCGACGACGCCGTTCTCCTTGAGGACGGGAAGCAGGTCGGGCGTGCGCGCGACCGACTCGTAAGCTGCGGCCACAAGCGCGTCGAGGGCCTCGCCGAGCGGGACCTTGGCCCTCTCGAGCTGGTCCGCCTTGGCCGACACGTCCTTGAGGACGGTCAGGATCGTGCCCTCGACCGGCTTGCGCACGGCCTTGAAGGCCACCTTCACGCCGTTGCGCAGGGCAGAGGCGACGTCGGCCGTCGTGGCGTCGGGGCCCTTGGCACCCGCCAGCCCCTCGGCGACACCCCGGAGGATCTGGCTCGTGATGACGCCGGAGTTGCCGCGCGCCCCCATGAGCGAGCCGTGGGTGATCGCCCGGGCGATGTCGTCCATCGTGGCGCCCGCCGGGAGCCCCTCGATCTCGTTGACGACCGTGCCCAGCGTCAGGGACATGTTGGTGCCCGTGTCGCCGTCGGGGACGGGAAAGACGTTGAGCTTGTTGATCTCGTCTGCCTTGTCTGCAACGACCTGGGCGGCACGGGGGAAGCAGCTGCGAACGGTGTTGGCGATCATAGTCTCGAGAACCTCGGTTCCTGTGAGGGGTTAGACGTGGTCGGGGCTACCTGGAGGTGCGCATGCCCTCGACGTGGATGCGGACGTCAACGTCATCGAGCTCCGCTATCTGCCGAAGCAGGAACTTGACGGCGCTCGTGAGGTTGGCGGACACGGAGGCCATGTTGACGCCCTGCTCGACGATGACGTGCAGGTCGATGACGACGGTGCCCTCCCGGGTGGAGACGCCGACGCCGCGGCGCAGACGGTAGGTGGGCAGCAGGCGCACCACACCCTCCTGCTCGTCGGTGGCGGCCATGCCTGTCACGCCATAGCACTCGAGGGCGGCGTAGCCCGCAAGGTCCGCTATGCAGTCGTTGGATACCTTGAGGCCTCCGGGTACTGCCTGAGCCATGGTTACTCCTCTCGCCCGACCAAGGAACGTCAAAGCATAAACGAGACCATACTAGCGTAGTTCGGCGCGCCGTTGGCCCGACAACCCCGCTGGCGCCCCGGGGCCTCGGACACGTCGCCGCGGGGCCAGCGTGGGCAGGAGGTGGGACCTTGACGTTATAAAACCACCATAACGGCGTGACTTCGCACTTGTGGGGCACGTTTGCTGTGGTATAGTGTTTCGGCTTTGGAAATTGCGGGTGCGCATGAACGTGCCGCGCGCTGCCCTTTGGAGGTCGCATCATGTCGAAGGTTTGTGATATCTGCGGTAAGCACGCTGTTGCTGGTCGCTCGGTGAGCCACTCACACCGCACCGTCAATCGTACGTTCAAGCCCAACATCCAGCGCGTCACGGTCTTTGAGAACGGTCGCGCCGTCAAGAAGAACGTGTGCACCCGCTGCCTCAAGAAGGGCAACGTCGCCCGCAGCGCCGCCCAGGCCTAGCGCCTGCGTGCCCGTCGCATCGCCAGGGGACCCTGCGGGGTCCCTTTTTTCATGGGGCGTCAGCGCAGCAGGAACGCCGCCACGATGCCCGCATGGCAGCTGACCCGCGCCGTGGCCGCCTCGACCACGTTGGACACGCCCTCGTCGCCCAGAAGCGGCAGCTCGCGCCGGTCAAGCTCCCACCGCAGGCCCTCCTCTGACACGCAGCTGCCCGGGGCCAGCGCGATGACGCTGAGCGTGCGTCCCACGGCGGCGTCTTTGAGCTCCCAGCAGGGGCTGCCCTGCGGCGAGAGGATGCGGCACTCCAGGTCGTCCTCCACGAGGCGCGCCCTGGCGCGAGCGTGGGAGGCGAGCAGCCCCAGCACGGCCAGCGCATGGTCCGCCCTTCCCCCCGAGGCGCAGGTGACGGTGAGCCTCAGGTCCTTTTCCCGACGCGCCGCCTCATGCGCGGCGCAGTCGATGGCGCATGAGAGGTCCGTCGCGTACTTCTCGGCCGGGAAGGTGACGACGGTGCCCGCCCGTCCCAGCACCCAGGCCCGCGTCTCGTCGTCGATCGAGTCCGCGTCCCCGCAGAAGGCGTCGGGCACGACGCCGGCCGCCCGGGCGTAGCAGGCCCCCCGGTCGGCCGCGATCACGTGCTGCGCCTCGCGCGCGAGGGCGCTGACCAGCTCCGCCGTGCTGGGACGCGAGGACCCGTCGATCACGAGGACGTCCAGGACGCCCGAGGCCGCTCCACTGGGGCGCTCGAAGTCACGGATGAGCGCCAGGGACAGCTCGACGTAGCCGTGGGAAAAGATGTCCGCGACGCCCCGGCAGTCGTCAAGGGAGCGGTGCCCTTGCACGTCATACACGCAGACCGTGGGGAACCCCGCCCTACGTGCCGTCCTGATGCCCACCGGGGAGTCCTCGAAGACCCAGCACGTCGCGCGGCGGCCGCCCAGCCTCCTGTGGGCCTCGAGGTAGACGTCGGGCTCCTCCTTGCCCTTTCCCACCTCCGACGCGCTCAGGACAAACTCGAAGAGGCCGTCGAGGTCGTTGGCCCTGAGAGACAGCTCGACCATGTCCAGGGGCGACGCCGAGGCGACGCACAGGCGCACGCCCGCACCGTGGAGCTCCTCCAGAAACGACCTGCAGCCGGGATAGGCCCTGATCGTATGGGCGTACGCCTCGGTCATGCGAGCCTTGAGCGTCTCCTCGAGGACCTCGGGGGCAGCGGGGGCGCCATAGCTGTCGTGGACGATCCGGCACAGGTTCTCGAGGGGCTCGGGCTCGAGGATGTCGAAGATCTCGTCGGGGTTCTCGACGCCCTGATCGGCAAGGACGCTGATCGTCTCGGCGCGCCAGGCGCCCATGGAGTCCACGATGGTGCCGTCCAGGTCAAAAATGGCCGTCTCGATGCGCATGGTTCTCCGTTCCAGGGGGAATGTGCCTTCCTTATGGTAGCATCCCTCCCCCGGCGCGGGGCTGCGGCCCCGTAGGCGACATGCGCCGACGAGGGCGGCTCACGCACGTCCCGGCGCAGGGCCAGCCTATGCCCCGCGCACGAGCCGCGCGCAGAAGTGCGCGTCGGGCCCGCCCGACCGCTGACGAACGCAGAGGCATCCCTCGAGGTCGATGGGACCCGCCAGGTCACGCGCGAGGGCCACGGCGCGGGGTCCGAGGGCCGCCAGCCCCGCCGACTCAAGGACGTCCCGAACGAAAAAGTCCCCGCCCTCCGGCGACGCGAGGAAGGCCCTGATGACGTCCTCGTCCTCGTGCCGCAGGGGCGAGCAGGTCGCGAAGACGAGGGTGCCCCCGCGCCTGACCCTGGTCGCCGCGGCGCGCAGCAGGTCGGTCTGAAGCGCACCCAGCGAGCGCAGGGCCTCCCCCAGCGCATCGCCCGCCAACGACCACACGGCCTCGGGGTGGCGGCGCAGGGTTCCCACGCCCGTGCAGGGGGCGTCGACGAAGGCCGCGTCAAAGCCGCCCTCGGGAGCAAACGCGAGGCCTCCTTCCGCAACCTTCCTCCCGTCAAGGACCTGACAGCTCACGCGTTCCCCAAGACCGAGGCGCCCAAGGCGAGCGCGGGCGAGATCAACCTTGAAGGGTGACGCGTCGATTGCGTGAATGCGGGCGAGGCCCCCGCGAACGTGCGCGCAGGATTCCATGAGCAGCGTCTTGGTGGCCCTCCCCTGGCCCACCTCCAGGAGGGACTCTCCCGGCGCGGGAGCGGCCGCGGCAGCGACGAGCTGCGACGAGAGGTCTGCGGGCACGACGCGCCCGTCGTCCACGAGGCCCGAGCGCGCGAGGCCCGCGGGCCTGCCGAGCGCGAATGACCCGCCCATCCCTACCGGGCGCGGGTCGAGACCGGCCGCGTCCAGCAGCCGGGCCGCCTCGTCATCGCCCTGGACGAGGTGATTTGCCGCCACGTAGACGGGAGCGGGCTCGGACAGGGACACGAGGAGCTCCCGCGCGAAGGGCCTCCCCCGGGAGGCGACGAGCTCGCGCACCAGGACCGGCGGGACCGCGGCGACGAGGGCGAGGTCCCCCTCGTCATCGCCGCCCGCGGCCACCCGCCCGCGAGCCGCCTCGATGACGGGCAGGTCATGGGAGGCAAGGGCCCTGAGAAGGGCGTGCGCCACGTCGGCGGCATGCGGGTCCGCCCGACGTGCGAGCTCCGTGCCCTGGCTCACGCAGACGTCCGTCGGCGTCGAGAGATACAGAAGCTCGAAGGCGCTCACGCTCAGGGCGTCGCGCACGCGCGCACGCAGGCGCACGCCCGGTCGTCGCCTGGCCTCGATGAGGCGTCTCACGAGCCCCTCGGCCAGGACGGCGCCAAAGGCGAGGCGGGTGGCGAAGGCGCGGTCGCGAGGCCCCAGCGCGTCCAGGGCGGCGGAGCCGCGCATGAGCTCCCGCATGCGCGCGCCCCGCAGGCGGCGCTCGACCACGAGCGAGAGCGCCACGCGGCGTGCGTCCGAGAGGCGCGCCATGCTAGCAGGCGTCCCAGGACAGGTCGTTCCTGAGGCCGCGCGCCCAGGCGGCGGCGTCCATCTCGCGCCGACCGTCAGGCTTGACCCGCAAGAGCTCCAGCGCCCCGTCGGCGCAGCCCACGAGGAGCCGACCCTTGGGGACGACGACGTCGCCGGCGGCGAGGGGGGCAAGGAGAAGGTCAAGCAGGGCCT
>NZ_LN898210.1:381784-421722 GCF_001457795.1 Olsenella massiliensis
CCCGGACGCCCTGGCCGGCGATGCGGCAGCGGGCGGGAGCGGCGTCGAGCGAGGCACGTACCAGCGAGAGGTTCCGCCGGGCGGGATATGCGGGCGACAGGAGCATCTCCGCCTTCTCGACCTTGGGCGCGAAGGTCACGAGCGCCTCGTCCTGCTCGACCCAGTCGATCGTGCCGGCAGCGAGGTCGTCGAGGGCGCCTGCCAGCTCCCGGGCCCCCAGCTCGCCCAGGCGACGCGTGAGCTCGGCGGCACCGAGGTCGCCCACGGGCAGCGAGGCCTGCCGACAGTAGGCTCCCGCGTCGAGGTCGTGCACGAGGCGCATGATGGACACGCCCACGCGCTCGTCACCGGCCATCAGGGCGCGCTGTATGGGCGCCGCGCCGCGCCAGCGCGGAAGAAGCGAGGCATGGACGTTGACGCAGCCTCGCGGGGGCAGGGCGAGCAGCTCGTCGGGGAGTATGGCGCCAAAGGCCGCGACGGCGACGAGGTCGGGCCGCGCGTCCCTGACGGCCTGGACGAGGTCGGGCGTGACGCGACGGGCCTCGACGACGGGAATGCCCCGCCGCAGGGCCGCCGCCTTCACCGGCGAGGGGGCGAGCGTCCTGCCGCGACCGCGCACGGCGTCGGGCCGCGTGACCACGAGCGGCAGCTCGTGGCCGTCAGCCAAAACGTCAAGGGACGGCACGGCGAAGTCGGGCGTGCCCATGAAGACGACGCGCATGTCGCCCCTCCTATTCGACGGCGGTCTCGCCCGGGCGGGCGCCGGCGGCGAGCGCCTCCTGATATGCGCGCAGGGCGCTCACGCGTCGCAGGGGGCTCAGGTGATCGACCATCGTGACGCCGCGCAGGTGGTCTATCTCGTGCTGCAGGCAGACGGCCAGAAGGTTGTCCTGGGCCTCGTAGCGCATGAGCTCCCCGTCGAGGTTGGTCGCCTCGACCACCACGTGGCTGGGACGGGTGACGCCGACGCTGATGCCCGGGAACGACAGGCAGCCCTCACTCGTGGTGCGCTCGGGACCGTCGGCGACGATGACGCGCGGGTTCACCAGCACGTAGGGGTTCCTTGGCCCGTCGGCGTAGTCTACGTCGATGACGATCATCTGCACGAGCTCGCCGATCTGGGGGGCGGCAAGGCCGCAGCCGTCGGCGGCGTACATGTCCTCGAGCATGCGCCCGGCAAGCGCCCGCGTCGCGTCGTCAATGGTCTCGACGGGGGCGCACGCGGTCGAAAGGCGCTCGTCCGGCGCGCGGACGATGTCGTTGAGTCCTGCCATGGGGGGCTCCTCTCACCTGGGACCAGGCCTTGACGGGCGGCTGGTCCCATGATGTGGTGTCGTGTCATTCCTGTCCATAGTACTACCCAATGCGCAAGGCGTCGTTGCCGCTGGTTCCGGCATGCCGGGGTCACATGAGGTCGTAGGCGTCAACGTCCACCGACACGCTCACGCCCTTTGGCAGCCTGGCATCCGTGACGAGGCGTGAGAGCAGCCTTCCCACCGGCGCGTCCACGGGCGACTTGAGCAGAAAGTGCCGTCTGACGCGGTCCTTGACGCGCGCCTTGAGGCAGTCTGCGGGGCCGAGCAGCTCCCAGCCGTCCTCGTCGCCGACGTGCTCGCGCACCCTGGAAGCGACGAGGTCGGCGGCCGCCCTGACCGCGCGTGCGTCCAGGCCCCAGAACGTGACGTTGGAGAGCCTGCCATACGGTGGGTAGCGGCCCGCCTTGCGGTCCTTGAGCTCCGGCACGAGGAAGACGTCGCGATCATGTCGCAGGACGGCCTGGATGGCGGGATGCCCCGCCCAGTAGGTCTGGATGATGACCTGGCCCGCCGCCTCGCCGCGACCCGCCCGCCCCGCCACCTGCTCGAGCAGGTCGTAGCTGCGCTCGGCCGCGCGAAAGTCGGGAAGCTTGAGCGTCGTGTCGGCGTTGATGACGCCCACCAGCGTGACCGACGGGAAGTCAAGCCCCTTGGCGATCATCTGCGTGCCCAGCAGGACGGCGCAGGGCGCGGCGTCAAACTCCTCGAGCAGCCTCTGGTGCGCGCCCTTGCCGCGCGTGGTGTCGCCGTCCATGCGAATGACCTTGACCGTGGGGGGAAGCAACGACACCAGCTCGTCCTCCACCCGCTGCGTCCCCACGCCGTAGGCGCCAAGGTACCTGCTGCCGCAGTTGGGGCAGCAGGTGGAGGGGTCCGGGTAGGCGCGCACGGGCCAGCTCCCGCCGCAGCTGTGACAGACGAGCTCGTGCGTCCGCTCATGGTAGGTGAGGGCCTGGGAGCAGTGCGGGCACTCGGGAACCGCGCCGCAGGCGCGGCACATGAGGAAGCTCGCGAAGCCGCGACGGTTGAGGAGCATGACGGCCTTCTCGCCGCGACTGACGACCTCCTGGAGCGCGTCGCGCAACGGTTCCGAGATGACCGAGGCGCCGCCGCGGGCAAACTGGCCCTCCATGTCAACGACGCGGATGCGGGGCAGCCGCGAGGAGCCCGGGCGCTCCGTCATGACGACGCGCGTCCAGAGGGCGCCTCCCCACGAACCCGCCGCGCAGCGCGCCAGGCTTTCGAGCGAGGGCGTGGCCGACCCCAGGACGAGGGCGCACCCGCGCTCGGCGACCAGGCGCGCCGCCACCTCGCGCGCATGGTAGCGCGGGGAGCTGTCTTGCTTGTAGGAGGCCTCGTGCTCCTCGTCGATGACGATGAGCCCCGGGTCGGCGAGGGGGGCGAAGAGGGCGGAGCGGGCGCCCACGACCACGTGCGCAAGCCCGCGACGCACGAGGTCCCACTGGTCGAAGCGCTCGCCGGCCGAGAGGCGCGAGTGCAGGACGGCAACGTCATCGCCAAAGCGCGAGCGAAACCTCCCCACGGTCTGCGCCGTCAGGGAGATCTCGGGGACGAGCACGATGGCTCCCCTCCCCTGGGCGCGCGCGGCCTCGATGGCGGCGAGGTAGACCTCCGTCTTGCCCGATCCCGTGACGCCGTCGACGAGCACGACGTCGCCGCGCCCACGCACCCGCGCGCGCTCGATGACCGCGAGGGCCTCGCGCTGTCCTTCGGTCAGCGCCTCGGGGCGTCGGGCGCACGCCGAGGAGAGCTCGGTGCGCTGCGTTCCCCGCAGGCGTCGGTGCTCCTCGACGGTCACGACGCCACGCCGCGCGAGGGCTCGCACGGCGGCGGAGCAGCCGGGCAGCATGGCGGCAAGCTCCGCCATGCGCACCGCCCCGTCCGCGAGGGCCTCGATGAGGCGCCGCTGCCTGCTGGCGCGAGGGGCGGGAACAAAGTCGCGACCGGCGGGAGTGAGCGAGACCCAACGCTCGTCAACGGGACCGCTCCTCTGGACGACGAGCTGCCACGGCTGCCCTTCGCCCGCGCGACGCATGGTCATGGTCTGTCCCGGGGCAAGCAGCGGCCTCACGGCGTCCGCGAGCGGGCAGGCGTACTCGTCGCTCACCCACCGAGCCAGCCGCGCCGCGACCTCGTCAAAGGCGGCGTCGGCCAGCACCCGGCGCACGGGCAGGAGTCGGCCGGCGTCAACGAGCGCGGGAGGCTCGTCCGACACGGCGAGCACGTAGCCGATGACGTCGCGGTGCGAGAGGCTCACGAGTACCGTGCACCCCACGACGCAGGCTTGCGCGAGCTCGTCGGGAACGAGATAGTCAAAGCAACGACTGACGGCGCGCGCCGGGATGTCCGGCACGACGGACGCAAAGCGCACCAGTCCCCCTCTCGACCTCGACCCTGTCGCCCGCTAGCCGACGAGGGCTCGGACGACCTTTCTGAGCTCACGGACGCGGTTGGTCTTTTCCCAGCTGAAGTCGGGGTCTTGGCGTCCAAAGTGACCGTAGGCCGCCGTCTTCTCAAAGATGGGACGTCGCAGCCCAAGGTCGCGGATGATGGCGCCGGGACGCAGGTCGAAGACCTTGACGATCGCTGCGGCGAGGACCTCGTCGTCCACGGTCGCGGTGCCGAAGCTGTCGACCATGACCGAGAGGGGCCTGGCGACGCCGATGGCGTAGGCGAGCTGCACCTCGCAGCGGCGCGCCAGTCCCGCCGCGACGATGTTCTTGGCCACCCAGCGCGCGGCGTAGGCGGCCGAGCGATCGACCTTCGTCGCATCCTTGCCGCTGAAGGCGCCGCCGCCGTGGCGGCCCATGCCGCCATAGGTGTCCACGATGATCTTGCGACCGGTGAGGCCGGTGTCGCCCATGGGGCCACCGACGACGAAGCGGCCGGTGGGATTCACGTAGAGCGTGGCGGACTCCCAGGCGATGCCCACCTCGTCCAGGACCGGGCGGATGACGTGCGCCACCATGTCGTCGCGAATCTGGGGGAGCTCCGTCGTCGGGTCGTGCTGGGTGGAGATGACGATGGCCGTGACCGCGACGGGCCTGCCGTCCTCGTAGCGCACCGTCACCTGGGTCTTGCCGTCGGGTCGCAGATAGCCCAGCGTCCCGTCCTTGCGCACCTGCGCGAGGCGGGCGGCGAGGCGCTGCGCGAGATAGATGGGCATGGGCATGAGCACGTCCGTCTCGTCGGTGGCGTAGCCGAACATCATGCCCTGGTCGCCGGCGCCGATGCGCTCGGCCTCGTCGGCGTCGCCCGCCCTAGCGAAGGTGCCGTCGACGCCCTGCGCTATGTCGGGGGACTGCTCGTGAATCATGTTGATGACGCCGCAGGTCTCGCAGTCAAAGCCATACTTGGCCCGGTCGTAGCCTATGCGGCGCAGGGTGTCTCGGACGATGGTCTGCACGTCCACGTACGCCTGCGTGCGCACCTCGCCGGCCACGATCACGGTTCCGGTGGTGACGAAGGTCTCGCAGGCGCAGCGAACGTTCTCGAGCTTGGCGGGGACGCCGTCGGGCGCGACGTAGCCGTCTGCCTCAAGCTCGGCCTCCTTGGCCAGGATGGCGTCGAGGATGGCGTCGCTCACCTGGTCGCATATCTTGTCGGGGTGCCCTTCGGTAACGCTCTCGGAGGTAAAGTAGTAACTCTTCTGTGACATGCGTGCGCTTCCTTTCCTCAGCAGTCACCAATCCTTGCCGGGCAGGTCAGGCACCCGACGATCGCACGCAACGAATACCCAAGAAGCGTGCGCGCTAAACCAAGGCGGCGTCGGCCCCGCCCGCGCGGCGCGCCTTGTCGGCCTTGAAGCCCTCGATGGCGGCCTTGGAGCCCATGCCGCAAACAAGAAGGTCGACCAGCTGGTCGGGGAGGCTCGCTCGCTGCCCGCCGTCTTTTCCTGCCGGGCCCTCGAAGATGCCGAAGGTGAAGGCGCCTGCGATGGAGACGGCGCACAGGCGCGAGTCGATGTCAGGGCGCGCGAGGCCCTCGACCTTGGCCCGGTCGACCTGCGCCTCGAAGATGTCGATGATTCGGGTGAGGCGGGACTCGACGGCGGGCAGGACGGCCTTCCTTGTCCCGACCAGCTCGCGCGTGACGGCGAGCGCCAGCGGGCTTTGGGGCAGCATGCTCGAGGCGAGGACGCCGACGAGCCCCCTGATCGACGTGAGCGCCGACGGCGCGTCGGCGACGGCCGACTCGACGCGGGCCACGAGCTCGTCGACCTCACGGTCGAAGATGGCCTCCACAAGCGCGTCCTTGTCGGAGAAGTAGTAGTAGAGGGAGCCCTTTGACAGACGGCATCTGGCGCTGACCTCGCTCATCTGGAAGTCGGTGCCGTTGTGCTCGGACATGAGCTCGCCCGCGGCGGCCATGATCCTCTCGCGGGTGGCCGCGGACTTGCGCGTCTTGGCCTTGGCGCGTAGGCGGTCCTGGACGGCGGTCGTCACCCCCTCGCGGGCCGCGCGCACGCGGCGCACGCCCCTCCCTATGTCGACCGCGACGTCGCGGTCGTTAAGGATCCCCATACATGACCACTCCCTCCGCACAGGGTTCTAGCATCGCACAGTTACGGTCTAAGAAATTTGAGGGCATTTTAAAAAGTTGAACTCCAACGGTTTTAAACAGCGTTCGAAATGGCTACATTCATACCTTGTCACACGCGGCATCGCACACGGCCACGTGCGGTAACACGGCTCGGCAAGGCAGGAAGGGGCGTCCGTGCGCAAGGTATGGCAGATTTTTGTCCGCGACCTCAGGCGGCTGCTCAAAAACCCCGTCGCCATCATGATCGCGATCGGCGTGGCCATCATCCCCTCGCTCTACGCGTGGCTCAACATCCTGGCCAACTGGGACCCCTACGAGAACACCTCCACGGTGCCCGTCGCCGTGACCGTCGAGGATAGGGGCGCCGACGTCGGGGGCCTCGGCCACGTCAACGCCGGCGACATGATTCGCGAGCGCCTCGAGGAGAACACCCAGCTCGGCTGGACCTTCGTCGACGACGAGGACGAGGCCAGACGGGGCGTGGCGTCCGGCAGGTACTTCGCCGCCTTCTCCATCCCCGAAGACTTCACAAAACGCCTCTCCGACGTGCTCCACGGCGACGTCGAGAAGGCCCGCGTCGCCTACTACGTGAACGAGAAGGCCAACGCCGTCGCCCCCAAGGTCACCGACGCGGGATCGACCGCTCTGGAGAGCCACATCTCCAACGAGTTCGTCAACGTCGTGGGCAAGACCGTTACCGAGAGGCTCAAAGGCTTCGCCGGTCGCACCGCCGCCGTCAGATCATCGTCGCACGCCCTCGGGCATTGATGTCCGGACGCACGGCTAGACTGGACGCAGGGACGGACGACCGTGGGAGGCGCCATGAGGTTCCTGCATCTTGCGGACTTGCACATGGGGCGGCAGCTGGCCGGCTTCTCGCTGCTGGCTGCCCAACCCCACGCCCTTCCCCCGTCGCTCGACCTGCCAAGAAGAGACCGGCAGACGAGTTATGGGCGTGACTGGAGTTCAGACGTGTGCTCTTCCGATCGGCACCGTCGCCTCCGCACGCGACGCGCTCTCGCAGGTCAACGAAACGTGCGGCGGCCTCGGCGAGGGCCTCTCGTCGAGCCTCGACGCCCTCGCGGGCACGCGCACCAAGGCGAACACCTTGGCCGCGCAGCTCAACGGCGCCCTTTTGACCGGCGCCGCCACCATCGACTCCGTGAGCTCCACCGCCAGCTACGACGTCGGTCGCATCGCGGGCGACGTGGGCTGGGCCCAGGGCCGCATCGACGCCGCCATCGCCCAGGTTCGCGCGCTCGACGGCGCCACCACGAACGTCCGGACCGGCCTCGAGCGCGTCCGCACCTACACTGTGACGGCCGCCGGCAACGAATACGCCACGCAGCTCACGACCAAGGTCGACGCAAGCCTTGCGCTCACTGCCGAGCTCTCCGATTCGCAGAGGCGGGCCTTGGACAGGCTCCAGCAGATCTCCGACGGCCTCAAGGACGCGACGGACGGCGTCAGCGGGCTTTCCAACTCGGTGGGCAGCGCCGTCAGCGAAACCACCGGCGCTCTCGCCGACCTGCAGAACGACCTCGCCGCCACGACGATGCCGCAGCTCAACGAGGCACTCGACGGCTTCTCGAACACCGGCGGCACGCTCGCGGGCACGGCCCTATCGCTGCCCGCGATGCTCGCGCAGGCCGACAGCGCCCTGCGTGAGCTCGACGGCATCCTCAACCAGTGCTCGATCGCCCTTTCGACGACCGCGGACTCCGTGCGCGGCGCCTCCGACAGGATCATGTCCATCTCGGCCGACGTCGCTGCCGTCGAGTCCGCCGAGAGCTTCGACGGCATCAAGGACGCCCTCGACCTCGACGCCGAGAGCGTCGGCGACTTCCTCGGCTCGCCCGCCCAGCTCGTCAGCATGCCCGTCTACCCCGTCGAGAACTACGGCAGCGGCGTGACGCCCTTCTACACGAACCTCGCCCTGTGGGTCGGCGGCTTCGTCCTCGTGGCCATCTACAAGCTCGAGGTCGACCGCGAGGGCGTCGGCGACTTCAAGCCTTGGCAAGGCTTCTTCGGCCGCTGGCTGCTGCTCAACCTCCTCGGCCAGGCTCAGGCCGCGATCTGCTGCCTGGGCGACATCGCGCTCGGCATCCAGTGCGCCTCCCCCGTCGCGTTCGTCTTTGCCGGCATGGTCGAGAGCTTCGTGTACGTCTTCCTCATCTACGCGCTCTCGGTCGCCTTCAAGCACATCGGAAAGGCGCTCGGCGTCCTCATCGTCGTGCTGCAGATCCCCGGCGCCTCGGGCCTCTACCCGATTCAGATGCAGCCGGGCTTCTTCCAGGCGCTCAACCCTTGGCTGCCCTTCACCTACGGCATCAACGCCATGCGCGAGGCGATCGCGGGCTTCTACGCCAACTACTATGCCCGTAACCTGCTCGTGCTTCTTGCCTACCTGATTCCCGCACTGCTTGTCGGCGTGACGGCGCGCAGACATCTGCTGAATATCAACAACCTCTTCGACCGCAAGCTCGGCGAGACGGACATGATGATCGCCGAGCGCACCGGCATGAGGGACCAGTTCCGCCTGG
Source organism: Olsenella massiliensis (assembly GCF_001457795.1). Taxonomy (GTDB): domain Bacteria; phylum Actinomycetota; class Coriobacteriia; order Coriobacteriales; family Atopobiaceae; genus Olsenella_F; species Olsenella_F massiliensis. The sequence continues at coordinate 390,207 of NZ_LN898210.1, forward strand.
CCACCATCGTCAAGGCAATCATGGACTCCGACAGCTACCGCGCGACCTTCCTCGCCGGCGCCGCCAACTTCGAGCTGCGCTACCCGGTGCTCGTGCGCCGCGGATTTGCCGCCCTCGTCGTGGTGCCGCTCGTCCTTCTTGCCCTCATGTTCGCGACCGAGGCCAAGTTTGCCATGCTCGTGCTGTGGGTTCTGTCGCTCGTGGCCATCTGCGCGTTTCTGATCGTCTGCGAGTACCTGCACGAGCGCGTGCTCGACAAGACGAACCTCTCCAACATGAGCAGAGACGAGCTCTTTGAGCTGCTCGACGACGAGCTCAAGGCCGAGTTCCTCGCGTTCGCGCCCATCGAGAGGATGCGCCTCGCCGTGGGGCAAGGCGCATCTAAGCCCGCCGCCGGCGCGACCGCGCGGGCCGCCGAGAAGACCACGACCGTGCGTGGACAGGACCAGAGGGGAGGCGATGAGTGATGCGACCCTTCCTGGCATTTGTGAAGAGGGACGCCAAACACGTCTTCGCCAACGTCATCAGCCTCGTGGTCGTCGTCGGCATGGTCGTGGTGCCGAGCTTCTACGCCTGGTTCAACATCGCCGGCAGCTGGGACCCCTACGGCAACACCAAGAACCTCAAGGTGGCCGTCGCCAACTCCGACGCCGGCTACACGGGCGACCTCATCCCCGTCACGCTCAACATGGGCGAGCGCATAACCTCGTCGCTTGCCGAGTCGACCTCCATCGGCTACACCGTGACCACCGAAGAGCAGGCCGTCGAGGGCGTCCAGAGCGGCGAGTACTACGCGGCCATCGTGTTCCCCGCCGACTTCACGACCAACATGATGAGCGTGCTCTCCAGCTCGTCCACCAAGCCGACGGTGCTCTTCTACCAGAACGAGAAGGCCAATCCCATCGCTCGGATCGTGACCAACAAGGCCTCGACCGCCGTCCAGCAGGACATCGATCAGTCCTTCGCCGAGTCCGTGACCAACGTGGGCGCGGGCGTGCTCGACGAGCTGACGAGCTACCTCGACGACGACAAGCTCGTCGAGTTCACCGACAAGCTCAACGGCGCCGTGGCCGACGCCCAGGCGAGCCTCACCGACACGGCCGCGAACACGCGCAGTTTCGCGGGCATCCTCGACTCGACGACGGCGCTTCTTGGCAACGGCGCGTCGGGCGCGAGCGACTCCGTCTCGGCCACGGCCGGCGTGGGCGCCGCGCTGCGCGACACCGCGGGCAACGTCCGCACGCTCGGCGACGCCGTGAACGGCGCGACCGACTCCGTGAACTCCGCGCTCGAGCGCAGCCAGGCGAGCATGGACGACGTGAAAACGTCAATCGACGCCGCCTTCGACCAGGCGGGGTCCGCCGCAGGGTCCTCGAAGACCGCGCTCGAGTCCGCCGCGAGCGCCGTAGACGACCAGATCGCCGAGCTCGACAAGCTGCTCGCGGCCCTCGGCGACTCCGACACGCTGGCCCGCACCTGGTACGAGTCGTGGGACAACGGCGCTGACCCCGGCTTCAGCGGCCAGGTCGGAGTCTCGCGCGACGACGTCTACACCGCCTACGCGACCATCGACGGCCTGAACAGCAGCGTGACGAGCCTGCGCGCTTCTTTACAGGGCCTCTCCGACGGCCTGCGCAAGAGCGCGGGCGACATCGGCGGCGCCGGCAGCGACGCCGCCACGTCAAAGCGGCGGCTCGAGGAGCTCGTCGACGCGGCCGAGGGCGGCATCACGCAGGTCAGGGGCGATTTCGAGGGCGACCTCAAGGACAGCCTGACCTCGCTCGCCCGTAAGATCGACACGGCCGCGACAGACGCCGACGCCATCGGCTCCTCCATTCAGATGACGCTCGACTCCGTGAACGGCACCGCCGCCGCGGCCGCCGGTGACCTCGCGAGCGCCAGGGACGGCATCACGACCGCCGCCGACTCGCTCGACGCCGCCGCCGCGCGGCTCGGCGAGCTCAACGGCTCCTTGAGCGACGCGCTGGCCTCCGGCGACATGGACACGATCCGCGCCATTCTTTCCAGCGGCTCGGCCGCCCTCGGCGATTTTATCTCGGAGCCCGTGAGCGTCGACCGCCAGGCGATCTACCCCATCGAGAACAACGGCAGCGCGATGGCGCCGTTCTACACCACGCTCGCCATCTGGATCGGCGGCGTCGTGCTCGCGGCGCTCGTCAGGTGCAACCCGAGCGAGGAGGCCGTCCGCGAGACGGGCGCCAAGCCGCGCCACTCCTACCTCGGGCGCCTCGTGTTCTTCGTGGTCGTCGGATTCGCTCAGTCGCTTCTGATCCTGCTCGGCGACCTGTTCTTCCTGGGCGTCCAGTGTGCGCACCCCGCGCTCTTCGTGCTCGCGGGGCTCACGGCGTCGCTCGTGTTCGTGAACGTCATCTACGCGCTCACGGCGAGCTTCGGCGACGTGGGCAAGGCCATCGCCGTCGTGCTCATGGTCATGCAGGTCGCGGGCTCGGGCGGCACCTTTCCGGTTCAGATGCTGCCCGAGGGCTTCTTCCAGGCGGCCTACCCGTTCCTGCCGTTCGTCCACTCCGAGAACGCCATGCGCGCGGCGATGTTCGGCATCTACGGCGGCGACTTCTGGGTCGAGCTCGCCACGCTCGTGGCCTACCTCGCGCCGGCGCTGCTGCTGGGCCTCGTCCTTCGCAAGCCGGTCGTGCGGCTGAACGAGTGGGGCGAGAAGAAGCTCGAGTCCACGAAGCTGATGTAGCAAGAAGTGCGTCCTCGGCGGGCGGATGGGCCACTCTCGCCGTATACTTATGGCGTATGTGAATCATGACCACCTGACTTGAGGAGACCCCATGTCAGACAAGCACGTCCGCGTCCGTTTCGCGCCCTCCCCCACCGGCAAGCTCCATGTGGGCGGCGCCCGCACGGCCATCTACAACTGGGCGTTCGCCCGCGCGAATGACGGCGTCTTCATCCTGCGCATCGACGACACCGACCCCACCCGCTCCACCGAGGAGAACACCCAGGTCATCCTTCGCGCCCTACGTTGGCTCGGCCTCGACTGGGACGAGGGGCCCGAGGTCGGCGGCGACGTTGGCCCCTACAAGCAGACCGAGCGGCTCGACCTCTACCGCCAGGCCGCCCAGAGGCTCTGGGACGAGGGCCGCGCCTACCCCTGCTTCTGCACGCCCGAGCAGCTCGCCGCCGACAAGAAGGCCGCCCAGGCGCGCAAGGACCCCTTCCAGGGCTACCAGCGCCGCTGCCGCGACATCGACCCCGCCGAGGCCCGACGCCGCGTTGACGCCGGCGAGCCCTACGTCCTGCGCATCAAGGTGCCGCTTGACCGCGGCGATGTCGTGGTGCACGACGCCGTCCACGGCGACGTGACCTTCAACGCCCGCGAGCTCGACGACTTCGTCATCTTCCGCTCCGACGGCACCCCCACCTACAACTTCGCAACCGTCGTCGATGACGCCCTCATGGGCATCACGCACGTCATACGCGGAGACGACCACCTGTCCAACACCCCGCGCCAGGTCATGGTCTACGAGGCGCTGGGCGCGCCCGTGCCCACCTTCGCGCACATCTCGATGATCCTGGGCGCTGACGGCAAGAAGCTCTCCAAGCGCCACGGCGCGACCAACGTCGAGGAGTACCGCGACGCCGGCTACCTCTCCGACGCCTTCGTCAACTACCTGGCCCTTCTTGGCTGGTCGCTCGACGGTGACACGACCATCGTCCCGCGCGACGTCCTGGCCTCCACGTTCAGCCTCGACCACGTGTCCAAGAACCCGGCGACCTTCGACCCCAAGAAGCTCGACTGGGTGCAGGGACAGTACCTTCAGGCCATGAGCGACGAGACCTTCTCCAGGCAGGTGCTCGTGCCCCAGCTCGTGGCGGCGGGCCTTGAGGGCGCGTGCGTCAGGGAGGCCTACGAGGCCCGACCCGCCTGGTTTGACCTCCTCTCGTCAGTCCTGAAGCCGCGCTGCACGCTCGCGCCTGACGTGGTCGAGAAGGCCCGCTTCCTCTACGCGGGCGACGAGCTTGAGCTTGACGAGGCGTCCGTCGCCAGGAACCTCGCGAAGGAGGGGGCGCGCGCCAGCCTCGAGGCCGCGCTGGAGGCGCTGGGGGCGCTGGGAGACGACGCCTGGGACGCGGCGTCCCTCGACGCCGCCCTTGAGCCCCTTCCCGAGCGCCTCGGCACCACCAAGCGCAAGTTCTACGGCGCTCTGCGCGTGGCCGTCTGCGGCAACCAGGTCTCGCCGCCGCTCGGGGCGTCCCTCGAGCTGCTGGGCCGCGCGCTCACGCTGGGCCGCCTCAGGCGCGCCCTCCCGCTCGCCCGCTAGGGCGCGAGGCGGCGCCTCCCGTCATGCCAGGGCGCCTCAGCCGAGACCGAGCCCAAGGCCCGCCAGGCGCACGAGCAGGGCGACGAGCCAGGCGACGGCGCATTGGAACGCCACGACGCCCAAGGCCCAGCGCCCGCCCAGCTCGCGCCTGATCGAGGCGATGGCCGCCACGCACGGCGTGTAGAGCAGGCAAAACGTCAGCAGCGCCAGGGCGGCCGCGGGCGTGAGCGCGGCGGCGAGCCCTGCCGTCGTTCCAAAGAGCACGCCAAGCGTCGAGACGACGACCTCCTTTGCCATGAAGCCGGCGATGAGCGACGTGACGATGCGCCAGTCGGCAAAGCCGAGAGGGGCAAAGACGGGGCTCATCCAGCTGGCGAGGAGGGCCAGGATGGAGTCCCTGGGGTCCGCCACCATCGACAGGTCGGGACCAAAGGTCTGGAGCACCCAGATGGCCACGGCCGCCACGAACACCACCGAGAAGGCCCGCCCCAGAAAGTCGCGGGTCTTGTCCCACACGAGCTGAACCATGCTGCGGATGCTGGGCATGCGATAGTTGGGCAGCTCCATGACGAAGGGGACCGCCTCGCCCCGAGCCACCGTCGCGTGGCACACGAGCGCCGTGACGATCCCCGCCAGGATTCCCAGAGCGTAGAGCGACGACATCACGAGCCCGCCGTAGCCCGGGAAGAACGCGGCGGCGACGTACGCGTAGATGGTCAGCTTGGTCGAGCAGCTCATGAACGGCACGAGCAGGACGGTGAGCTTGCGGTCGCGCTCGGAGGGCAGGGTCCGCGTCGCCATGACCGCCGGGACCGAGCAGCCGAACCCCACCAGCAGAGGCACGATGGAGCGGCCCGACAGCCCAAGCCTGCGCAGGGGCTTGTCCATCACGAAGGCGACGCGCGCCATGTAGCCGGTGTCCTCCAGCAAAGACAGGAAGAGGAACATCGTCACGATGACGGGCGCGATGGGCAGGATGGTGCCGACGGCGCTCAAGACGCCGTCCATGACCAGGGAGCGCGTGACGGGACCGGCGCCCAGGGCGACGAGCCCGGCGGCCACGGCGCTCGTCGCCCAGCCCACCAGGCCCTCGACGAGGCCGCTCAGGAAGGGGCCCACCACGTCAAAGGTGAGGACGAAGACGGACAGCATGATGAGCGCGAAGGCGGGCACGGCCGTCCAGCGTCCCGTCAGCACGCGATCGATGGCCGCGCTCCTCGTCCGCTCCCTGCTGACGCGCGGCTTCACGACGCACTGGGCGACGACGCGCTCGATGAAGGAATAGCGCATGTCGGCGATCGCGGCGGCGCGGTCAAGCCCGCGCTCCGCCTCCATGTTGCGCACGATTGCCTCGATGGCCTGTCGCTCGCCGGCGCCGAGAGCGAGCTTCTCTTCCACCAGCGCGTCTCCCTCGACGAGCTTCGTGGCCGCAAAGCGCAGGGGCACGCCGGCGCGCTCGGCGTGGTCCTGAACGAGGTGCATGACCGCATGGAGGCAGCGATGAACCGCGCCGCCGTGGTCGGCGGGCGAGCAGAAGTCCTGCCTGCCCGGGCGCTCCTGGTAGCGGGCGACGTGCAGGGCATGGCTCACGAGCTCCTCGACGCCCTCGCCGCGAATGGCGGCGATGGGCACCACGGGGATGCCGAGCAGATCCTCCAGGCGATTGACGTCAACCGAGCCACCGTTGCCCTGAAGCTCGTCCATCATGTTGAGGGCGAGCACCAGCGGTCGGTCAAGCTCCATCAGCTGCATCGTGAGGTAGAGGTTTCGGTCGATGTTCGTGGAGTCGACGATGTTGATGATGCCCTCGGGCCGCTCCTCCAGGATGAAGCGACGGCTCACCAGCTCCTCCGCGCTGTAGGGGCTCATGGAGTAGATCCCGGGCAGGTCCACGACCTCGGCGCCGTCGCATGAGCGGATGGGCCCGCTCTTGCGGTCCACCGTGACGCCCGGAAAGTTGCCCACGTGCTGATTTGCTCCCGTGAGCTGGTTGAACAGGGTCGTTTTTCCGCAGTTCTGGTTGCCGGCGAGCGCGAAGGTCAGCCTCGTCGTCGCGGAGAGCGCATGGGTGTGGTCGCTCGTGCGCGCGTCCTCGTCGCGGCTGCGCCCGCTCTCCCCCAGACCGGGATGCCTGGTTGGGCCAGGGGCCGGTCCCAGGCTCGACGACGCGCGTCCCGACGTACTCGTCGCAGCCACGGCAGAGACCTCGATGCGTCCGGCATCTGCCGCACGCAGCGTGAGCTCATAGCCGTGCAGGAGAAATTCCAGGGGGTCGCCGAGAGGCGCCCGCTTGACGAAGCGCACCCGGGCGCCGGGTATGATGCCCATGTCCAGGAAATGCTGGCGCAGCGCGCCGTCACCACCCACCCGCACAACCGTCGCCACCTCGTTCGGCCGCAGGTCGCGCAGCGTCTTGCCTGCCTCCATGCGCCCTCCGTCACCTTGGGCCGCGCTCGGCGCCGTCAGGCGTCCTCGCGGGCGACCCCTGACGGCGCAGGCGGCCCTTGAGCTTGCTGCCCCCGAGCACCACGGCGCCATGGTCGCGGCGCCGCCTGGGCGCCAGCGTGGTCAGCCGCTGGCGGAGCCGCTGCACGCGCCGATATATGCTGGGCCCTCCCGCCTGCGAGCGCAGGCTCATGAGCGGGGCCGAGAGCAGGGTGGGGCCAAAGAAGGTCACGATGCGCCAGATGAGGAACCCTGCCGTGGTCGCGGCACCAAAATGTATGCCGTAGAACATCACGAAGCCTCCCTCGGCGCCGCCCGTTCCGCCCGGCAGCGGCACCGCCGACGCCACCATCTGGACCATGGAGGCGGAGGCGAGGCAGTCGATGAAGTCGGCGTCCTGGCCGAAGGCGCGCAGGACGAACCAGGGGATCATGTAGAGGAACGCAAGCTGAAGCATGGTCACCAACAGCGTGAGCAGCATGTCGGGAACGTCCCGGGCGGCGCGCATGAACGCGGACGAGAACTCCCTCACCTGGACGTTGACCACCTCGTCCCAGTGCGCGCGGTCCTTGAGCCAGCCACGCCTGTCGAGCGCGTCGATGACGCGCCCGCCGACGCGGGACACGAAGCCGGGGCAGAGGCACACGAAGAAGAGCCCGGCGAGCTCCAGGAAGTGGACGCCGAAGACCACGAGGTTGAGGATGATGATGTCACCGAAGGTCGCGAAGAAGTACGAGAGCCGCGCCACGAGCATGAGGGCCGCAAAGAGCACGACGCCCAGCTGGAACATGATGAACCGCGTGAACTCGGTGGCGCTGGCCTCGCCCACGTCCAGCCCCGTGCGCGTGAGGCGGAAGATCTGCGAGGGGACCGCGCCGGCCATCATGGGAGTGAGGTTGCCAAAGAAGATGCCTGACGCCTCGACGCTCACGAGGTCGCGCACGCCGACGGGCGAGTCGTGATCAAGGTAGACGGCGATCACGTACGCCAGGACGCCAAGGACGAAGTAGAGACAGTAGCATCCCGCCGCCTTGAGCACCCAGCTGACGTCAACGGACGAGAGCGCCGCCAGAAAGGTCGCCATCTGACCTGAGACGACGAGGAATACCACGTAGAGGCCCACGACGGCACAGAGGAAGAGCGCGCCCTTTCGCGCCTTTCTGTCGCGCTCGCCCCCCTCGTCGAGCGCCGAGGGGGCCGCGCCCTCGGCCCGCGGGGGCACGTGGGGCGCCGAGACCCTGACGACGACCTTAGGCTTCCTTGTCTCGTCCGAAGCGTCTGACATCCTGCTCCATCCGTGCGTCGCGACGCCCATGAGGCCACGGAGGCCCTCGGGGCCCGTGCCCGCCAGCGTCGTGCCCCTCAGTGTACCGTAGTGGACGTCCGCGTCCCGAGGCGGAACCGCTCGTCTCGCCGCGCACCTCCCCTTTCTGCGCAGGCGCCGCGATTCGTCACAAATTCTCCCATGGCGCAAAGTTCTTTGGCCTTCTGGCTTGCGCGCATTCCGCTCATGACGTATAGTTCTTGCTTGCGCTCACGCGCAGGACACGTTCTTGAGCCGTCGTCTAACGGTAGGACAGCGGATTCTGGTTCCGTCAGTGGGAGTTCGATTCTCTCCGGCTCAGCCATGTGCCCTTGGAGTGCCTGCATGGCCCGTTCGTCTAGCGGTTTAGGACGCCGCCCTCTCAAGGCGGAGATCACCAGTTCGAATCTGGTACGGGCTACCATTCACTCCCCGACCGGCCCGTTCGTCTAGCGGTTTAGGACGCCGCCCTCTCAAGGCGGAGATCACCAGTTCGAATCTGGTACGGGCTACCATCAGCGCGAGGCCGCCGTGAGGCGGCCTTTTTTTGTCCCTTTCGAACGCCACCCGCACCGCGCGAGCGCCCCTTTTCTCGCGCCCGCTATACTGCGGCTCAAACGCCAATCTCGGTCAGGAGGCCGCCATGCGCCTGGACGCCCTGGACGTCGGAAGGCTCGTCACGCGAGGCCTGCGCCTCCTTGGGGACGAGGGCGCCGGGGGCGCCGCCGTCCTGGTGCCGCTCGTCTTCTCGCGCGACGACGGGGGCTGGGACGTGGTGCTCGAGGTCAGGGCCGCCACGCTGGATGTGCAGCCGGGCGAGGTCTGCCTGCCGGGCGGAGCCGGAAAGCCCGGCGAGACGCCTCGCGAGACGGCCGTGCGCGAGACGGCCGAGGAGCTCCTGGTCGATCCCGGACGCGTTCACGTCCTCGCCTCGCTCGGCACGCTGCCGGGCCCGACCCCGCGACCCCTTCACGCCTTCGTCGGCACCATCGACGGCTATGACGGAAGCTTCAGCACGGACGAGGTCGCCTCGACGTTTCGCGTGCCTTTGGCGTGGCTCCTCTCGCACGAGCCGCGCCGCGAGCGCGTGGCGCTCAGACGCAGCTTTGGGCCGGACTTCCCCTGGGAGCTGATCCCGGGGGGACGCTCCTATCCCTGGGGCGCCCGGGAGGACTGCATACCCTTTTACGAGACGGACCCCGTCATCTGGGGCGCGACGGCACGCGTCCTCGACCGGCTGGCGCGAGCCCTCGCCCGCGGCGTTGACGAGAGGGCCGTCTGAGGCGCCGGGCCGCGACGGGGCTAGCGGCGCCGGGCCAGCAGCGAGAGGAGCGCCTCGCGGCTGTTGGCGACCTCGTCTGCGACGACGCGCTCGAGCAGGCCCGCCAGCGCCTCCCCCACCTGGGGCCCCGGGCCCGTCCCCAGCGCGTCCATGACGTCGGCGCCGCTCACGGCCAGGTCAGCGACGCGATAGCTGGAGCCGCGGGCCAGCTCGCGGCGGACGACGGCGGCGGTCTGGTCAAGCTCCACCGCGTAGGATGCCGCGGAGGCGACCTTTGACGCCGCGTCGGAGCGCATGAGGGTGAGAAGCGAGAAGACGAGCTCGGGGGCCCTGCCGGGACAGTGGCGGTCAAGATGCAGCAGCAGGCGCCGGACGGCCTTGGCCGAGGGGGCAACGCCATGGTCGTGCAGGCGCACGAGGGTCCGGGCCCCCTCGACGAGGTCGCCCGGCAGCGCATAGCGCCTGAGAAGGTGCTCGGTCATCTGGGCCCCGCGCTTGGGATGGCCAAAGAAGTGACCCCGCCCGCTGGCGTCCACGGTGAAGGTGAGGGGCTTGGCGACGTCGTGCAGCAGCGCCGCCCATCTCAGCTCCCTCGTGGCCATTCCCCCCGAGAACGCCTCGACGGAGCGGCAGACGCGGGCCGTGTGCTCGAGCACCGTGTAGGCGTGATAGGGGCTGCGCTGGTCAAAGCCCACGCAGGCGCGCAGCTCGGGCAGGGCGCGGCACAGGGGCCCCGTCTGCTCCAGGAGGGCCCAGGCCAGCCTGCCGCTCGTGACGATGCCGTCCAGCTCCTGTCCTATACGCTCCTGGGCTATGTCCGCGAGCCCGCCCGCGCAGCCGTCGAGCGCGCACTGGGTGGCGGGCTCGATCGCAAAGCCAAGGCGGGCGGCAAAGCGGAGCGCGCGAAGGACCCTGAGCGCGTCCTCCTCGAAGCGCCTGCGCGGCTCGCCGACGGCCCGAATGACCCCTCGAGCCAGGTCGTCCGCCCCGCCGAAGAGGTCGAGCAGGCCGCGGCGGGGATGGAAGGCCATGGCGTTGATGGTGAAGTCCCGACGCTCGAGGTCCCGGCGCACGTCCCGCACGAAGGTCACCTCGTCGGGGTGGCGATGGTCGCTGTAGCCCCCCTCGGTGCGGTAGGTGGTGACCTCGACGGGAGCACCCTCGACGACGGCCGTCACCGTGCCGTGCCGGGTGCCCGTCTCGTGCACCTCGACGCCCCGGGAGCGCAGGCACGTTGCCACCTGCTGCCATCGGGCGTCGGTGGTGACGTCAACGTCGTGCGAGGGTGCTCCCCGCAGGGCGTCGCGCACCCAGCCCCCGACGACCCAGGCCTCGAAGCCGGCGGCCTCGAGCGCGTCCAGGACGACGAGGGCGGGCGTGGGGAGACTATAGAGGGGCGTTCGTGGCGCTGTGCTCATGAAGATCCTCCGCAGGCAGGCGGGAACAGTGGGGGCTGCGACCGTTTTCAGGAGTATAGGCCAATTGCATGCGGCCCCGGCACGAGGCAGGCCGTCAATGCTATGCTCAACGTGCAAAACGCCATGCACCTCATCATGAAAGGACAGCCATGGACCAGGACAGGAGCGTCACCCCCGACGACCTCGCCGCCGCGCGCGCCGCCTTCGGCGCGCAGCGCGCCGACGTCGTCGCCAAGAACGCCGCGAGCTCGGCCGGCATACGGGCGGCCGCCCGCGTGCCCGAAGGCGTCGCGAGCAACACCCTGCAGTTTGACATCGAGCTGACCCAGGGAGAGCGCACCGACCAGCAGCGCTCGGGCCGCTGCTGGATGTTTGCGAGCCTCAACACCATGCGCCAGCGCGTCATCGGCGCCCACAAGCTCAAGACCTTCGAGCTCTCGCAGGCCTATCCCCTCTTCTTTGACAAGCTCGAGAAGAGCAACTGGTTTCTCGAGAACATCCTCGACACGCTGGACGAGCCGCTCGACGGCCGCCTGATGGCCCACCTGCTCGCCGACCCCGTCGGCGACGGCGGCCAGTGGGACATGTTCAAGAGCCTGGTGAGGAAGTACGGCGTGGCGCCCAAGGAGTCCATGCCCGAGACGGCGTGCTCGCGCGACACGCGCGAGATGGACGCCTATCTTACCCGCTACCTGCGCGGGGCCGCCAAGCGCCTGCGCGAGACGGCCGCCTCCGGCGCTGACGCCGGCGACCTTACGGCCATGAAGAAGACCATGATGGCCGAGGTGTACCGTCTGCTCGTCATCTGCCTGGGAGAGCCCCCCGCGCGCTTTGACGTGCGCCTGCGCGACAAGGACGACAAGCTCGTGCTCAGCGGGAGCTTTACGCCGCGAAGCTTCTTCGACGAGGTGGTGGGCATGGCCATCGACGACTTCGTCTCGCTGATCAGCGCCCCCACGGCCGACAAGCCCTTTGGCCGGAGCTTCACGGTGAGCCGCCTGGGCAACGTCTGGGAGGACCACGGCGTCCGTCACCTCAACCTCCCCGTCGCCAGGCTCAAGGAGCTGGCCGTCGCGCAGATGCGCGACGGGCTGCCCGTCTGGTTCGGCTGCGACGTCGGCCAGAGCTACCTCTCCTCTGAGGGCATCATGGACACCGCCTCCCTCGACGTGGACGGCCTCATGGGCTTTGCCGTTGAGGCGGCCCTCGACCGGGCGGAGCGCCTTGACTACGGCGAGTCCCTCATGACGCACGCGATGGTCTTCGAGGGGGTGCGCCTGGACGACGCCGGCAGCCCCGTCCTGTGGAAGGTCGAGAACAGCTGGGGCAAGGACCACGGTCGCGACGGGTTTGACACGCTCTCGGACAGGTGGTTCGACGAGTACGTGTATCAGGTCGTGGTGGACAGGAAGTATCTCACCGACGAGGAGCGTGCCGCCTACGAGGCCGAGCCCATCGTGCTCGAGCCTTGGGACCCCATGGGGTCGCTCGCACGCTAGACCAGACGACGGGCCCCGCCCCATGGGCGGGGCCCTCCTCTCGGCGCGCGTCTGCGCGCCGACCCTGAGGTGACGCATGTGACAGGAGGACGCATGGCAGAGGGAAGCGTACGCACGGATTGGGCGGCACGACAGGGCGAGGCCTTCTCGGCAGAGAGGGCAAACAGGGTCGCTCGCAATGCGGCGACGTCCATGAACGTCATGGCGGCCGCCCGCGACGTCACGAAGATGCGCTCCTACCATGACAGCTTCGCGGTGAGCATCAGGCGGACCGGCGAGGTGACCTATCAGAGACAGAGCGGCCGCTGCTGGCTGTTTGCCGCCTACAACGTGGCGCGCCAGGCGACGATGCGCCTCCTGGACGTAGAGAGCGTCGAGTTCTCCCAAGCCTTCGGCATGTTCTATGACAAGCTCGAGAAGGCCAACGCCACCCTCGAGCGCGTCATCGAGACCGTGAACCTTCCCGACGACGCCCGCGAGGTCCAGCAGCTGATGGACGAGGGCGTGGACGACGGGGGCTACATGCAGTTTGCCCTGAGCCTCATCGAGAAGTGGGGCATCGTGCCCAAGGACGCCATGCCCGAGACCGCCTGCAGCAAGGACTCATCCCAGATGAACGCCCAGCTCGGGCGCCTGGTGCATAAGGCCGCCAGCGAGATGCGCGCCCAGGGGGCGCAGCTCGGCGGACCGGCGGCGCTCAGAGCGACCAAGGCGCGCTACATGGAGGAGGTCTACCGGCTCCTCTGCGTCTGTTTGGGCGAGCCCCCCGCCCATGTGGACCTGACGCTCGCCGTCGGCCCGGCCTGCAAGGCCGACCCCGCGAAGATCGCCGTCGTCAAGCCCGACGACGACCGTGCCCAGGACGGCGAGGAGGAAGGCTCGGACAAGCCTCGACGCATCCTGCGTGACCCCCACATCACGCCGCGCGAGTTTGCCGAGCGCTACGTGCCCCTGGACCCCCGGGGCTTCGTGAGCCTGGTCTCCATCCCCTCAGAGCGCTTTCCCTTTGGGAAGGTCTACCGCGTGAGGCGCTGCGACTCCGTCATCGGCGGCATCAAGACGCGCTTTCTCAACGTGGCTCCCGAGGTCCTCGACCGCGCGGCCGCCTCAAGCCTCCAGAAGGGACGTCCGGTGTGGATGGCCTGCGACGTCATGCAGCAGTTCCCCCGCCACATAGAGGACTACAGGCACGTCCTCTCCCCCGACGCCGTGGACGTGAGCGGCCTCTTTGGCGTGGACCTCTCCATGGACCGCAGCTCCATGGTAGACATCGGAGAGACGCGCCTCACCCATGCCATGTGTCTCCAGGGCGTGGAGCTTGACGAGGCGGGCGACCCCGTGGCCTGGCGCGTGGAGAACAGCTGGGGCAAGGACGCCGGCAAGGACGGCTACCTCGTCATGGACGCCGCCTGGTTCCGCCTGTACGGCGGCGAGGTGGACGTGACGCGCGACCTCGTCGATGACGAGCTGCTGGGCATATGGGACGACGAGTCACGCGACGTCGAGGTCGAGCCCTGGAGCGGGATGGGCCGCGCCCTGGGCGTCGGCGCCCGGGCGTAGGGCGATGCCCATGGGAGGCGAGCGGCCGGGATGCCGCGAGGCGCTCACGACCCAGAGGGGTCTGATCAATGCCGTCATCTTCGACATGGGAAACGTCCTCATGCGCTTTGACGGGATGTCCTTCTCACGGGCTCACACGAGCTGCGAGGAGGACGCGCGACTCGTCTTCAAGGCGCTCTTTGCCAGCACCGAGTGGAGCCTGCTCGATGCGGGCGTCATCGACGAGGAGACCATGGAGCGCGTCGCCCTCGCGCGCCTGCCCGAGCGCCTCCACGAGCCGCTGCGTCAGACCTTTGCCAACTGGGACACGCTCCAGGAACCCATCGGGGAGACCTGCGAGATCGCCCGAGCGCTGCATGAGGAGGGGCATGGCGTCTACCTGCTCTCCAATGCGGGCCTGCGCTTTGAGCGCATCCGCGGTAGCCTGCCCGTCTGGGACGTGCTCGACGGCTGGATCGTCTCGGCCTATGAACGGCTCATGAAGCCCGACCCACGCATCTTCCGGCTGCTCTGCGAGCGCTACGGCCTTGACCCCCGCAGGTGCCTCTTTGTGGATGACAATGCGGATAACGTGGAGGGGGCCCGAGTGGCCGGCCTGAGGGGCCATGTCTTCCGGGGGACGCCCGGCCTTCGGCGGGAGCTGGCACGGCTCGACATGGACGTCTGACACGTCGCCGAGGGGACGGCGGGAGGCCCGGCCGCGCGGGCGGCTCATAGCGTTCCGAGGCGCGCCTCCCCCACCTGGCACACGTCGCGGCCGTTGGCCAGCTCGCTCAGGGCCGCGACGAAGCGCCCCTCCTGACCCGCACGAAAGACGTAGGTGACCTGCACGTCCTCAAAGAAGATCGCGTCCTGCTCCCTGCCGTCGCACGTAAGGGCCAAATGCCGCGTCCGCTCGTAGGCGGCATAGGGGACGACGCAGGTCACGGGCACGACGAGTCCCTGGGTCACAAGGTCGCCCGCCTCTCGCGCCGCCGCGATCGAGCGCGAGGCGGCCTCGCCGTACGCCCGCGCGAGCCCTCCGGGACCCAGGAGCGTGCCGCCAAAGTAGCGAGTGACCACGCAGCACACGTTGGCGAGGCCCGCCCCTCGCAGCTGCTGGAGGATGGGCTGGCCTGCCGTGCGCTGGGGCTCGCCGTCATCCGAGCAGCGCTCGCGGCCGTCCGCCAGCGCCCATGCCCAGGCGTTGTGTCGCGCGTCATGACGGGCTGCTCGTACCTCCGCCACTCCACGCGTCGCGTCACGCTCGCCTCCGACCGGCATCAGCAGGCCGATGAACCGGCTGCGCCGGTCCTCAAACTCCCCCCGTGCCCTCGCACCCGCACGTAACGTGCAAAAGGTCATGTCGCCTGGCGTCCCCTGCACCGTCGTCCCCTCCTGTACGCCCGCCTGCGGCCAGCGCGCCTCGATTGGCCTGGGCGCTATCGTACGTTGTAAGGCCGCCCGGGGCAAACCTGAGGCTCGCCGCCGACGGGAGGCCGAGAGGCGCGGCGGGAGCGCGACTGTGCTACAATCGCCATCGCGAAGTGGGCCAGGCGACCGCGGGACGCGTCAGCGTCATGAGGAAAGTCCGGGCTCCACAGGGCAGGAAGCTGGCTAACGGCCAGGCGGGGTGACCCGACGGAAAGCGCCGCAGAAAAGAAGACTCCCGCTGTCCTTTCGAGGATGAGAGAAAAGCTGAAACGGTGGTGTAAGAGACCACCAGCGCCCAGGCGACTGGACGGCTTGGCAAGCCCCTTCCGGAGCAAACGCAAATAGGAGCGCCATGGTGTGGCCCGCACCGCGCTCGGGTTGCGCGCTGGAGGGCGTCGGCGACGACGTCAGCAGATAAATGGCCGCCCACGACAGAACCCGGCTTATCGGCCCACTTCGCGATTCACTCTTCTGCATGCGACGTACGCGCCCGCGCCCGCCGTCTCTTGCCTACAGATCCCCTGAGACCGCGCGTTTTCGCCATTCAAGACGCGCTCGGGACGAAAGAAGGCCCCCGCTTAGAGCGGGGGCCTGCGCTATCGGGACCCTCGGCGATCAGGCGCCCCTGCGACCTCGCACGGGGGCATCCCCCGCAAAGGCGCCTGCTGGCATCGGCGCTAGTCCAGGTCGTTGAAGTTGGTGTCCGTGATGGGCGCAAAGGTCGTTGCATCGCTGTCGGTGACCGGCGCCGGCTGCGACGGGGGCACGGGGGCGACCGGGGCGGCGAGCGGGCTGGCGGGCGCGGACCCGTTGGGAACGTTCAGCGTCTTCTCGGGGAAGACGGAGTCGGCGTCGTCCATGAAGTGCTGGAGCAGCTTCTTGTACTCGCCGCGGAACTCCTCGCGGGACTGCTTCAGACGGTCGATCTCGTCCATCTCGGTCTGCTTCTCGGCCAGGGCCTGACGGATGACCTCGCGGGCCTTCTGGTCGGCCTCGCTGCGAATGGTGTCGGCGTTGGCGCGGGCGTCGGCGATGAGCCTGTCGGCGCTCTGCTGGGCGACGATGAGAACCTGTGAGATCTGGCGCTCGGAGGCGCTGATGCCGGCGTCCTGCGCATAGGGGGCCGGCGCGGGTGCAAACTCGGCGGCGCTCTCGCTCTGTCCCCGCAGCTGGGCGACCTGCGCCTGGGAGGCGGCCAGCTGCTGCTCGGTAGTCGTGAGACGTCCCTTGAGGTCGGCGATCTTCTTGATCATGGCGTCAACCTCGCTCGAGAGCTGGTCCAGGAAGGCATCGACCTCCTCGGTGCTGTAACCATGCTTCTTGGCCTCGGAGAACGTCATCGCCTCAATGTCTTCAGGAGTGATAGCCATCTTTCGTTCCTTTCAACGTTGTCCATGTGAGCTACGACAGTGGCCGCTACCACTGAACATAGTCTATCCCATATTTCACAGCAGGACGCGCTCCACGACCTGCAGCGCCACGATGGCGACCCAGGGAGAGACGTCAATGCCGCCCACGACGGGGACGACGCGCCTGAAGAGCCCGACATACGGCTCGACGATGGCGCTCAGGCCGCTGCGGAAGGCCTCGGTGGCCCCCCCGGGCCTGGCGGGAAGCCAGCTCATGATCGCCCAGACGAAGATCAGCATCTGATAGGCGTCGAGCAGGCGTGCGAGCAGATGCAGCATTCCGTCACTCCCCCCTTCCGGCGGCAAGGTCGGCCGTGCGCGTCAAGGCCGCGTCGACGCCGCGCTCGATTGCCTCGAAGAGCAGGGGTTCCATGGCCCTCAGCCCGGCCGCCGTCGTCCCGCCGGGCGAGGTGACCCGCTCCATATAGCTGCGCGGGTGGTCCTTGTCGTCAAGGAGCTGCTGCGCGACGCCCCGCATCGTCACGAGCACCATCTCGCGGGCCATGGCGGCGCCCAGGCCGTGCTCCACTGCGGCGCGCGTGAGCATGTCGGCAAAAAGCGCGACGTAGGCGGGCCCGCAGGAGACGACCGCTCCCTCGACGTCAAGCTGGTCCTCGCGCATGACGCGCGCCGACCCCAGGCAGCCGAACAGCGCCACGGCAAGGCTGACGTCCTGCCGTGTCGAGCGCGTCCCGGCGCAGACGGCGCTGGCGCCGGACAGCGCGCGCACCGGCAGGTTAGGCATGACGCGCACGACCCTCGAGGCGGGCAGGAGCGCCTCGAGGTCGCCGAGCGTCACGCCGGCGGCGATGGACAGCACCAGCCTGCCGTCCAGCAGCTCGCCGAGCCCTCGCACGGTCGCGGGGAGCACCTGCGGCTTTACTGCCAGGATCACGACGTCGGGCGCAAGGGCGGCCATCGCCGCCGCGTCGGAAAAGCAGCGAATCCCCAGCTTCTCAAGGGCCGTGCGCTTGTCCTGGTTGTGGTCGGCCACAAGGACGCGAGAGGCCTCCACCGTGCCCGTCCTCACGATGCCCGAGGCGATGGCCGATCCCATGGCGCCACCGCCGACGATCGCGATGCTCGTGTCAAGCGCTGTCATGGCTACCTCTCGATGGTCCCGTCCTGGACAAGCTTGTCCACGTCCTGGTCGCTGAGCTCGATGCCCTGGGGCAGCACCACGAAGACGCGGTCGCCAAGCTCCTCCACCGCGCCTCCGAGACCGCAGGAGAGGCCAAAGCAGAAGTCGAGGACGCGCTTGGCCGTCTCGATGTTGGTGTTCTTGAAGGCCAGCACGACGGGCTGACCCGTGCGCACGCGCCGCACGACCATCTGGACGTCGTCATACGAAGCGGGCTTGATGACGTACGGAGGCAGCTTGCCCGACGTGCTCTGGCGCGGGATGGGCTTGAGGCCTATGTCGGCCGGGGTGCGGCCGCCCGTGGTGTTGCCCAAGAGCGAGTCATGCGAGCTCGACGCGTCGATGTCGTCGCGGTCATACTCGTCGCGATAGTCCCCCTCGCGCGCGTCGCGCTCGCGGGTGGCATAGCCTCCCCTGTCGCGCTCGACCGGGCGGGCGCGGCGCTCGTCCGCATAGTCG
This sequence comes from Olsenella massiliensis, assembly GCF_001457795.1. Classification (GTDB taxonomy): domain Bacteria; phylum Actinomycetota; class Coriobacteriia; order Coriobacteriales; family Atopobiaceae; genus Olsenella_F; species Olsenella_F massiliensis. Next base: position 408,446 of record NZ_LN898210.1, read on the forward strand.
CGGCGCGAGGGCCGGTAGGGACGCTGAGACGCCGCCGTGGCGGCACCGTCCACCGGGCGCCCCGAGCGCGTGTAGACGGAGACGCTCTCGGCCTCCGGGCGGCGCGTGTTGCCGAGGACCCCCGAGGTCTCGTGCCCGTCGAGGTCGCGGCCGGCATATGCGGCGCCCTCGTCCTCATACCCGTCGCCGTAGTAGTCGTCGTCATCATAGAAGTCGTCGTCCCGCGGACGGAGCCTGTCCCTGATGTTGTCAAGAAATCCCATCATACCTGCCTTTCCGACGGTCCGACGCGGGGTCGGGCCTCCTGAAGCCGCACGTTTTTTGCTACGCGATCGTATACCCCGGGTCGAAGACGACCCTGCCCAACCTCACGATGGTAGAGCCCTCCTCGACGGCCGCCTGGAAGTCGTCGCTCATGCCTGCCGAGAGCTGCTCCAAAGGCAGTCCCGAGATCTGCCTGAGCTCCTCCGCCAGCTCGCGCAGGCCCGCGAAGGTCCTGCGCGCGGCGGCGGCATCATGTGCCGGCGCCATGGTCATGAGGCCCCTGACGGCAATGCCCTCCAGGCCGGCGAGCTGGTCGATGTCCCTTCGCAGCTCCTGGACGGAGAAGCCCCCTTTTGACGCCTCGCCGCTCACGTTGACCTCCAGCAGCACCTCGCTCACGATGCCGCGCCGGGCGGCGCGCTTGGCGATGGAGGTCGCAAGATGCAGCGACGACACGGAGTGGATGAGGGCCACCCTGCCCAGCACCTGATTGATCTTGTTGGTCTGGAGGTTGCCGACCATGTCAAAGCGCAGCGGGCTCAGCTCGGGATGAGCCGCCAGGGCGGCGAGCTTGCGACTGAGCTCCTGGGGTCGGTTCTCGCCAAAGCGACGGTAGCCCGCCCGCCAGGCGGCAGCCACCTGCTCGGGCCCGACCGTCTTCGAGACGGCGACGAGCGTCACGTCGTCGGCGCGCCGCCCGCTGCGACGGGCGGCCTCGCCCAGCAGCTCGAGGATGCGTGCGCGGCGGCGCCCGAGAAAGGCCACGGCGTCAATCTGACGCTCGTCACTCATGCGACGACACCTCCCTCAGCCTGAGCGTCGATCATGGCAAGGGCGCCCTGTCGCCCGCAGCACCCGTTCTGGGCTCGATACGAGAAGAACCTCTCGGGGGAGCTGGCGGTGGAGACGCCCGCGTCACAGACCCTCTCCCTTTCCACCCCGACCCCCTCGAGCGCCACGCGCACCGCCTCGGCCAGATCAAGCCTGCGCCCGCCCGCCCTGACGCCGTCGCCGAACTCCCGCGCGAACCGTCCGAGCAAATCGTCGGACACCTCGTAGTCCTGTCCCGTCACGTGTGGGCCGATGTAGGCCACAAGCTCGGAGCAGCCGCATCCAAGCTCGTGCGCGAGCGCCGTCGCCGCCTGCGCGGCGACGCGCCGCATCGTGCCCTTCCAGCCCGAATGGGCGATGGCAAACCCCCCCTGCCCCACGAGCACCACGGGCAGGCAGTCGGCAAAGCAGAGCAGGACGGGAACGCGGGGCGCGACGCATACGACGGCGTCGGCTCCCTCCCGCGCCCGCAGTCGGGCCTCTTCGAGCGCCTCGTCGCCGCATGAGCGTATGGTGACGATGTCGTCGCCGTGCACCTGCCTGGGCGCGACGAGGCGCTCGGCGCAGTCCTGCGCCCCTATGGCGGCAAGCGCGCGTCGACGGTTCTCTCTCACGTGCTCCGGACTGTCCCCGCAGGAGTCGCCCAGGTTGAGCGAGGCCCAGGGGCCTGAGGACACCCCACCTGCTCGCTCCGTGAAGGCAAGCGTCACCCCGCCGGGACGGCGCGCGTCGCCCAGGAAGCTCACTCCCTGCGAGCTCAGACGGCTGAGGCTGGGGACGTCCATGCTAGATGCGACTCCTCTTGAGGAACTCGGGGATGTCAAACTCCTTGTCGTTGTTGGAGCCCGAGGAGCGCGTGGCGTCGCCGGCGCCCGATCCGGAGCCCGTCGCGCGCGACTTGGTGACGGAGGGCTGGCTGCGGGCGCTGCGGCGACTGTCCACGCCCAGCGAGGGGAGGGACTGCTGGACGTTGACGTCCTTGAACCCCGTGGCGATGACCGTCACCCGCACCTGGTCGCCCAGGCTCTCGTCGACGACCGTGCCAAAGATGATGTTGGCGTCGGGATCGACGTTCTTGGCCACGACGTCGGCCGCGTCGTTGATCTCCTGGATGCCGAGATCCTTGTTGCCGGCGATCGAGAGGAGCACGCGCGTCGCGCCGTCGATGGAGCTCTCGAGCAGGCGGGAGGCGATGGCCTCCTCTGCGGCGTCGATGGCCCTGCTGTCCCCCGAGGCCGTGCCCACGCCCATCATAGCCGTGCCCGCGCCGCGCATGATGGTGCAGACGTCGGCAAAGTCGAGGTTGATGAGGCCGGGGACGGTGATGAGGTCGGTGATGCCCTGCGTGCCCTTGCACAGCACGTCGTCCGCCATGCGGAACGCCTCGATGAAGGTGGTCTTCTTCTCGGAGAGGTCAAGGAGGCGGTCGTTGGGAATGACGATGAGGGCGTCGACGCTGTCGGAGAGCGTCTGGATGCCGTCGGCGGCGCGGCTGGTGCGCGGACGGCCCTCAAAGGAGAAGGGCTTCGTCACGACGCCCACGGTCAGGGCGCCCACGTCGTTCTTGGCGATGTCGGCAACGACGGGGGCCGCGCCCGTGCCGGTGCCGCCACCCTCGCCCGCGGTGATGAAGACCATGTCGGCGCCGGCGAGGGCCTGCTTGATCTCGTCGTGCGAGTCCTCGGCCGCCTCGGCGCCCACCTCGGGGTTGGCGCCGGCGCCCAGGCCGCGCGTGATGTCCTGGCCGATGTGGACCTTGATGTCGGCGTCCGAGATGGCGAGCGCCTGGGCGTCGGTGTTGATGGCGACGAACTCGACGCCGCGGATGCCCTCCTCGATCATGCGGTTGACGGCGTTGGAGCCGCCGCCGCCCACGCCCACGACCTTGATGACGGCCATGTAGTTGCTGGGGATGTCTGAGTCGATCATGGTTCCTCCTCGCTTGGTGGCAGACTCCGGCTCGTCGGTCTCGGTGGCCTCACGCCGTTGGGGCCCGCCCGTCTTGGGGGCTCGCACCCTGGCGTGTGCCTTGAGATGACTCGCACGTTGTTTCGGTTTCATGCCTCGTCCCGCCTCGATACTGCGTGTGGTCGCTCCTAAGCTTCGTGACAGCGCATCGTAAAGGAACCATAAACCTCAGGTAGACCCCTATGGCTTACACAAAGCGCGTTAGTGTCGCACATGCGGCAAACGAACGTCAACAATCGTCGGGAAATTGTGAAATGCCCAGGTGCGAGCGGCAGGTGAACTAAAATCACCCCTCTAGCTCCACTTGAGGCTTACCTTGATCACATCGTCGCGACGACACAGGCGAGCGTCGCGACGCGCGGGCGGGAGCACGCCGGCACGACCGGCGCCTATGTTCCCGTCGCCTCCTGCCCGGCGTCCGCAGGCTGGGCGTCCTGCCCGGCGGCGAGCCCAGAGGGCGCGCCGTCTCCGACGGCACCGCTGCCCGCCTGGACGTCATCCGACTCGAGGGCGCGGTAGCCGGGACTGCTCGCGTTGCGCACGTTGACGTACGTGAGCCGGTGCTGATGCTCGTCAAGGATGCGCAGGATGGCCGACTGCTTGGCATCGACGTTCGCGGCGGGTCCCAGCGACACCACGACCCCGCTCGACAGGACGCAGGCAATCGAGTCCACGCTGGGTATCGAGTAGCTCACGATCTGGGACCTGAGCTCGTCCGAGAAGTTCTCCTGGTAGGACCGGACCGCCTCGATGACGTCGTCCGTGGACTCGTGGCCGGCCACGGGGCTCACGGTGCCGGGGGCCCCGGTCAGAAGCAGGACGCCAAGCTCGCTCGCCTTGGCGAGCGCCACCTCGTTGATGGTCTGCCCGGGCCCGACCTCGAGGGGGCAGGGCTCGATCCAGACGCCGCCCTTGCCCAGCAGCCAGGCGATGTCCCCAGTCCCCATGACCACGATGGCGGCGACGTCGCGCTCGCGCACCGTGATGCGCAATCGGTCGGGAAACACCCTCGTGTAGCTGACGCCGTCGACCCAGGGGTTCTTCCTGAGTCGCTCGGTGACGGCGGCCTCGTCGAGGTTGAGCAGCGTCGAGCGCGCGTCCACGTTGGCGAGCCTGACGATGGTGGCGGCGTCCATGTGGGCGCTGGCGTCCGCCTCGACGCCCGTTATGGTGAAGGCGGACGTGTATGAGAGGGCGAGCAGGGCGAAAAGGCCCAGCAGGGCCATGGTGGCGAGGGCTATGCATATGACGATGGCGCGGCGTATGGGAATCTGCCTGCGGTCCCGCTCGGCGCTCGACGTCCGACGGTCCGGCGCGATGGTGCGCTTGGACGGCGTCGGGCGGGCGTCCTGCGGGTGCGGCCGTCGCGGGCTCGTGCGCCGGCGCAGGTCGCCCAGGGTGAACCTCCCCTCGCGCCCCGTCGGGCGTCGGGTGCCTCTCTGCCTTGCCATGCCGATCAGGTCCCGAAGCCCAGGAACTTGACGTCAGGCGCAAGGTCAAGCCCAAAGCGGTCGAGGACGGCGTCGTGCATGCGTCCCATGAGCGTGATGACGTCCTGCGCAGTGGCGCCGCCCCTGTTGACGATCACGTTTCCCTGCGTCGCGCTCACCTGGGCGCCGCCTTCCGTGGCGCCCCTCAGCCCGCAGCGCCCGATGAGGCGCGCCGCCGACTCGTCAGGCGGGTCCCTGAAGACGGCGCCTCCCGAGGGGGCGCCCAGGGGCAGCGCACGGCGACGCTGCGCGACGTATCGGTTCATCTCGGCGGCGATGGCGGCCTTCTCGCCAGCGACGAGCCTCAGGTCTGCCTCCAGGATGATGGTGCCGGACCCGACGTCGGCATGGCGGCGTCCCCACTCGATGTCCGACGCGGCCAGGCGCGCGAGACGCCCGTCACGGTCGGTCACGACGACGCTCTCCACGAGCTGCCCTATCTGGCGCTCGCGCGTGCCGGCGTTGAGCGCGACGGCGCCGCCCAGGGTGCCGGGAATGCCCATGCAGAACTCCAGGCCGCCCAGGCAGTGCGTGAGCGTCTCGCGCAGGAGCTTGGGCAGGGGCACGCCGGCGCCGGCCGTGACGAGGCCGTCGTCGCGGATGACGACGCGCGACAGCTCGCGCCCCAGCTCGATCACGCAGCCCCGGTAGCCCTCGTCCGACACGAGGACGTTGGAGCCCTTGCCAAGGATCACCCATGCCATGCCCTCGCGGCCGAGCACCTCGAGCGTGCGCGTGAGCGCGCGCAGGCTGTGGGCGCGCACGAAGAGGTCGGCGGGTCCCCCGATGCGCCAGGAGGTGCGGTGCGCGAGCCGCTCGTCGCGCAGCACCTCGCCGTCAATCGCGCCCGAGAGCGACATGTAGGCATTGAACAGGCTCACCTAGGAGAGTCCCGCCTCGTCGCGCTCACTCATGGCCTCGATGAAGGCCGGCCCTATGGCGGTCACGTCGCCCGCGCCCTGCGTGATCACGAGGTCGCCCTCGCGGCACAGGGAGACGAGCCTCGATACGACCTTCTTGGCCGTGGGCTCAAAGCGAACCTCGCCGACGCCGCCCGCAGCGCGGATGTTGCCGGCGAGCACCTTGCCGGAGACGCCGGGGATGGGGGTCTCACCCGCTGAGAAGACCTCGCACACGACGAGGACGTCCGCGTCGTCGAAGGCATGGGCGAACTCGTCGGCGAGCGCCTGCGTCCTGCTGTAGCGATGGGGCTGAAACACACAGACCACGCGACGGTACCCCAGGGCCTTGGCGGCGCCCAACGTGGCCCTGATCTCGGTGGGATGGTGGCCGTAGTCGTCAACGACGGTGACGCCGTCGATGTCGCCCACATGCGTGAAGCGACGGTGGGCCCCCTGGAACGCGGAGAGCGCACGAGCCGCGGCCGCCACGTCCAGGCCGCAGACGTCGGCGGAGGCGATCGCGGCGGTGGCGTTGGCCATGTTGTGCCGACCCGGGTTGGCCTTGATGGTGACCTCGACCTCGCCGTGCTCGGGCGTGCGGACGCAGAGCGTGCTGACGAGGCTGTGGGGGCTGCTCTTCGCCGTGCAGACGTAGTCGCAGGACGCGTCGAAGCCGTAGGAGACGAAGCGTCTGCCCACGGAGCGAGCCAGCTCCACCAGGTGGGGGTCATCCCCGTTGACCACGATGCAGCCGTCCTTTCCCACCAGGTCCATGAACTGGCAGAAGGCCCGCTCGACGTTCTCCAGGGTGCCGTAATGGTCCAGGTGGTCGGCCTCGACGTTGGTCACGATGACGACGTCGGGGTCGAGGAAGAGGAAGGAGCCGTCCGACTCGTCCGCCTCGCACACAAAGTAGGGACCTTCCCCGTTCCTGCCGTTGGTGCCGTACTCCTCGACGACGCCGCCGATGAGGAACGACGGGTCCTGGCCCAGATGGTCGAGCATGGTGGCGACCATGGACGACGTGGTCGTCTTGCCGTGGGTGCCGGCGACGGCGATGGTCCGCTGGCCCCGCGAGAGCACCGAGAGCATCTTGGCGCGGGGCCAGACGGGAAGGTTGAGCTCGCGCGCCCTGATGACCTCGGGGTTCGTCTCGGGGACAGCCGAGGAGGTCACGACCACGTCGGGGCGGGCCTCGTCAATCGTCGCGGCCCTGTGGCCTATGTAGGCGACGATGCCCACCTCCTCGAGGTCGCGGACGTAGCTTGACTCCTTGAGGTCGGAGCCCGTCACGCGGACGCCCCGCTCATGAAGGACGCGGGCGATGCCGCTCATGCCTGCGCCGCCGATGCCGACGAAGTGAACGCTCGAGAACTCCGGAATGATGTCCGTCATGGATGGATGGTCCTCTCAGACAAGGAGGGTGACAGATGACAAGGCGGGCGAGCTCGCCTCCCCTGCCTACTCTAGCGCATGGGCGGCGCTAGGCGTGACGGGCGAGGGGCGTCTGCAGGCTCTCCACTTGGTCGGCGAGGGCGACGGCCGCGCGGTCCTGCCTGAGCGCGCGGGCGGCCGCGCGCATCGCGGCGCGGCGGGCGGGGTCGTCCAGGAGCCCCAGGAGCTCCTGGGAGAAGGCGGGATCGTCAATGCGCTCGTCCGCCAGGACCACGGCCGCGCCGGCGTCAACCAGGTACCGGGCGTTGGTGGTCTGGTGGTCCGCCGTCGCGAAGGGATACGGCACGAGCATGCTGGGCACGGCGAGGGCCGCGATCTCCGCGATGGAGGAGGCGCCGGCCCTGCTGAGGACGAGGTCGGCCGCCGCGAGGGCCTCCCCCATGGCGTCAATGTAGGGAACGACCCTCCAACGCGCCGCCTCGTCGTCGCTCAGCGCCAGACGTCGCACGACGTCGTCATAGTCCTTCGCCCCCGTCGAGTGCAGGATGTGCAGGCCGGGCCGGGCGAGCAGCTCGTCCTTGAGCGCGCAGACCCCCGCGTTGAGATGACGGGCGCCCAGGGAGCCGCCGAAGACGAGCAGGAGCACGTCCCCGTCGGTGACGCCTGCGTGGGCGCGGCCCTCCTCGCGGCTGGCGTCGACGACGCTGCGACGCACGGGGTTGCCCGTGACCACGATCTGCGTGCTCGCGCCAACATGCCCCCGGAACGCGTCGATGGCGACGGGCAGCGAGACGCACACGCAGGAGGCCTTGGACGCCATGGTCTTGTTTGCCAGACCGGGGACGGAATTCTGCTCATGAAGGAGATAGGGCACGTCATGCGCGGCGCACCATCTGAGGAGCGGCAGCTCGACGTAGGCGCCGAAGCCCACGGCGACGTCCGGCGCGCCCGCCGAGGCGACATGGGCGGCGACGGCGCGCTGGGCCCGGCGCATGTGGACCAGCGCCGTGGCGAGCGTCCAGGGACGCGCCCGATCGAAGCCCGTCACGTCCAAGGGGACGAACGGAAAGCCGGCCTGGGGCACCAGGGTCCCCTCGAGACGCGAGGGCTGACCGTAGAAGGTGACCTCGTGCCCGCGGGCCTTCAGCTCCTCCGCCAGGGCGAGCGCCGGGTTGATGTGGCCGGCGGTCCCGCCGGCGGCTATGGCTATGCGCGTCATGTCGGACACGGCTATCAGCTCCTTCTTCCGTCGTTGCGCCCGCCTCTGACGCGGGGTCCCGCGTCGTCGCGCCGGAGGCGGTCCAAGGCGCTGGGACCCAGGTCGATGCGACGGCGTCCCGGCAAGGCGCCCGGCTCGCGCGGCGTCGCGGCGCGCGGGGCCCGTCTGTCCACCAGCCTGAGCTGGGGGCCGTTAACGACCTGCTCGCGCCTCGAGCGAGGCGTCGCCTGACCCACGTGCTCCACCGGCGCGAGGTCGTCCCCCGTCTTGCCGACGACCCTGAGCCCCTGGCGACGCTCATCATACTCCGTCAGGCTGAGCCGGGACTCCTTTGACACCGACAGCATGAGCCCCACCAGCATGGCGCTCGACATGATGGACGACCCGCCGTACGAGAGGAACGGGATGGGCTTGCCCGACAGCGGGAAGACGCCGATGACGCCGCTCACGTTGAGGAGCATCTGGATGACCAGCAGGGAGGTGCAGCCCAGGGCGATGAGCTGGCCTGCCATGTCGGGGGCGTAACGAGCGATCCTGAGGCCGGCCCAGGCGATGGCGACGAAGCCCACGATGACGCCCAGGGTTCCCACGAGCCCGCACTCCTCCCCCACGACGGCAAAGATGAAGTCGTTGTATGCCATGGGGAGGTAGCCGTACTTCTGACGGCTCATGCCGATGCCGACGCCGGTGAGACCCCCCGAGCCAAAGGCGTAGAAGCCGCGGATGAGCTGGAAGCCCGTCGTGTCGGCGTACTTCCAGGGGTCGAACAGGGTCAGGATGCGGGCGCGGGAGTACGACTGGACGAGCGACAGCCCGAAGAACCCGACGACGCCGAGCGCGAGCAGGCCCATGACCAGCCTGCCGGAGGCGCCCGCCAGATAGGCCATGACCAGAAGCGACGTGACGATGACGAGCGACGACCCCTTGTCAGGCTGGGCCAGGATGAGCAGGACAGGCAGGCCCACACCCATGCCCAAGAGCTTGACGAACTCGTGGTCGTCCAGCCTCCCCGCGCCAAAGCGCTCCTCAAAGAGCTGGGCGGCCGTGAGGATGACGGTGATCTTGGCAAACTCGGAGGGTTGGAGCGTGACGGGGCCCAGCTCGACCCAGCGAGACGCCCCAAGGGCGTTCGAGCCCAGCCCCGGCACCCAGATCAGCAGCAGCAGCGCCAACGTGAGGGCCCATAGGGGCTTGAGCAGCACCCCTGAGAGGGTCCGATAGCCGACCTTGACCACGAGGGCGGCGGCGACAAAGCCCGCCAGGGCGAAGAGGGCCTGACGCTTGATGTAGTAGAGGGAGTCCCCCATGCCGGTCAGGGCCTCCACGGAGGAGCTGGAATACACCATGAGCAGGCCAAAGGCGGCAAGCGCGGCGGAGGCCGCCAGCAAGACGAGCCGCGGCCTCATGAAACGGGCGGGCACGCCCAGGATGAGGTCCCGGTCGCGTCGTCCCTGCCGCTCGGCGCGGCGGGCGCGGCGCTCCTGCGGGGTCGACGAGCCTGAGGGCGCGGCGCTCATCATAGCCCCCTGTCGGCGGCCAGAGAGCGCACCAGGTCCCTGAAGACATCCCCGCGCTCCTCCATGTTTTGAAACTCGTCAAAGGACGAGCAGGCCGGCGAGAGGAGCACGACGTCACCCTCAGTCGAGCGCGAGACGGCGGCGCGGAAGGCGTCACGAAGGTGGGAGGCGCGCACGACCTCGAGGCCGCCATGGCGCCCCCGCGCGTCGCGAGCCCCCTCCAACGCCCGAGCCATGCGCTCGCCGGCGACGCCGAAGCACACGGCGGCCTTGCAGCGCGCGACGACGACGCGCGAGAGAGGCCCCAGGTCGAGACCCTTGTCATGGCCGCCCAGCAGCAGCACGACCCGCCCCTCGTCAAAGGCCGTCAGGGCCTTGGCGACGGCGTCGGGGTTCGTCGCCTTAGAGTCGTTGACGAAGCGCACGCCCGCCACCGTCCCGCAGGGCTCGATGCGATGCCTGAGCGAGCAGAACGAGCGCAGCACCCCGTTGACGACGGCGGCGTCAACCCCGAGCTCGAGGGCGACGCAGGAGGCGGCAAGGGCGTCCTCGACGTTGTGGACGCCCTTGATGCCCATCTCGTCAACGCCCAGCAGCTCCGCCTCGAGCGCCTCCAGGCGCACCACCAGGCGCCCGTCGCGCACGAAGGCGGCGAGGGGCGATCCGGGGTCCGCGCGGGCGTCCAGCGTGAGCGTGCGTACGCCCCGCGCCATGAGGCGGTCGCGGGCGGCGCGACACCAGGGGTCGTCGGCGGAGACGACGGCAAGGTCGCCGCCTCCCAGGTTGGCAAAGATTTTCTCCTTGGCGGCGGCGTAGGCCTCCATGGAGCCGTGCCACTCAAGATGGTCGGGCGTCACGTTGAGCAGGCAGGCGACGCGAGGGTGGAACAGGCGCGTCGTCTCGAGCTGAAAGCTCGAGAGCTCGGCGACGAACCAGGTGTCGGCCCCGCGATCGGCGACGCGCTCGATGACGGGCGTGCCGATGTTGCCCACCGCGAGGGCGCCCGCGAGACCCTCGTCGAGCATGAGCTGGGCGAGCGTCGTGGTGGTCGTCTTGCCGTTGGTGCCCGTGACGGCCACCCAGCGCGCGGGGCTCTCCCGCCACGCGAGCTCGGGCTCCCCGATGACCTCGTCGGCATGGGCGAGCGCCGCGGCGAAGAACGCCGAGCGCCTTGGTATGCCCGGCGATACGACGGCAAGGTCAAACCGACCCTCGACGTCGTCCGTTCCCAGCACGCAGCGGGCGCCCTCAGACTCGAGCTCGCAGGTCGCGACCCCCGCACGCGACTGCGCCCCGCCGTAGACCGTGACAGATTCCACGCGCGCGGCGGCCGGCCCCGTCAGGTAGCGGACGACATCCCTGCCCGTCGCACCGATCCCCAGCACCAGGACGTCGCCGAGCTGTTTGCGTGATGGCATGACGTCCCCCTAGCTCAGCTGGAAGTAGAGGGCAAAGCCCAGGGCGGCGAAGGCGGCCGAGACGATCCAGAAGCGGATGACGACCTTCGTCTCGCTCCAGCCGAGCTTCTCGAAGTGATGATGGACGGGCGCCATGAGGAAGACGCGCCGGCCCGTGGACTTGAAGCTCACGACCTGGACGATGACGGAGAGCGCCTCGCAGATGAAGAGGCCGCCCATGACGAGCGAGGTGACCTCCGTCTTGGTGAGGACCGCCAGCGCGGCGAAGGACCCGCCCAAAGCCAGCGACCCCGTATCGCCCATGAAGATCGACGCGGGATAGCAGTTGTGCCAAAGGAAGCCCGTGCAGGCGCCCGCGATGGACGCCGCGAAGACGGCGAGGTCGCTCGACCCGAAGCTGAAGGCGACCATGGCCATGGCCAGCATGGTCACGAGCACGCAGCCTCCCGCGAGGCCGTCGAGGCCGTCGGTGAGGTTGACGGCGTTGGAGAGCCCCGCCATGAGCAAGAAGACGAAGGCCACGTAGAGCCACGGCACCCGGACGACGGCGCCGCCCAGGCTCACGACGGTCGTGAAGATGCCCAGGTCAATCGTGAGACCTCCCGGGAACTCGATCGTGGGCGACGTGCCGCAGGCGTTGACGGCGCAGAGGCAGAACGCCACCGACACCGTGACGAGGCCCGCCATCTTCTGGGGCGGCGTGAGCCCGAGCGAGCGCTTGTGGGCCACCGACTCGATGTCGTCCATGAGGCCGAGGGCGCCCGTGGCGAGCATGACGACCAGGGCCAGGACGATCTCGGGCGTCAGGCGGGACTGGATGAGGCAGGTGACGACCACGCCCAACAGGATGATGACGCCGCCCATGGTGGGGGTTCCCTGCTTCTGGAGGTGACGCTGGGGGCCGTCGGCGCGAATCTGCTGCCCCACCCCCTCGTGACGCATGAGCCGGATGAAGACGGGCATGAGGGCCCCCGTCAAGAACGCCGAGAGCGCGGCGGCGATGAACACCTGGTAGGTGGGATAGCTGGGGTTGCCGAGCATCAGGCAAGCACCTCCCGGACAAACGCGTCAAGGCCGGCGGAGCGCGAGGCCTTGACCAGGACAAGGTCACCTTCGACGAGGACGGGGGCGATGACGCGAGAGGCCTCGTCGACGTCGCCTGCGCGCTCGAGGCGGTCGGGCGAGAACCCCATCGTCAGGGCGGCGTCCGCCATGCGCGAGGCGAGGCGCCCGCCCACGAGGACCAGCAGGTCAGGATCGGCGGCGGCGGCATAGGCGCCCACATAGTCGTGGAGGCGGTCCGCCTCGTCGCCCAGCTCCGCCATCTCGCCCAGCACCGCGACGCGCCGCCCCGCGCAGTCCATCGAGCGGAGCACGTCAAGGGCGGCTGCCATGGAGTTGGGGCTGGCGTTGTACGAGTCGTCTATGACGCGCGCCTTGCCCGGGCGCGACCGCAGCTCAAGGCGCATGCTCGTCTGGGGCATGCTCGCGATGGCGTCGAGGGCCTCGGCGCGGTCGACCCCGAGCAGGACGACCATGGCCATGGCCATCAGGACGTCAGAGACGACGTGACGCCCCGGCACGCCCAGCGTGACCCTCTGGCGCCATCCGTCGGCGCAGACGAGGTCAAACGCGGCGCGACCCTGGTCGTCCAGGCTCAGGCGCTCCGCGTGGGTCAGGGCGTCGTCCCTGTCGCCCACGTAGGCGACGCGCACGCCGGCGGGACGAGCGTAGTCGTCCTCGATGAGGGCGGCGAAGTCGTTGTCCGCGCCCAGGACGAGACGGGAGGGCGCCCGACCTGCGGCGTCGTCGGACGGACGCATCCCCACGAGGATCTCGGCCTTGGCGCGGGCGATGTTCTCGCGCGAGCCAAGCAGGCCGATGTGGCTGGTGCCCACGTTGGTCACCAGGGCGAGGTCAGGCCGGGCGCACGTGGAGAGGCGTGCGAGCTCGCCGGCATGGTTCATGCCCATCTCGCAGACGAGGACCTCGTCCTCGGGCGAGGCGGACAGGATGGTCAGCGGGAGCCCCAGCAGGTTGTTGAAGTTGCCCTTGGTGGCATGGACCGCAAAGCGACGGGACAGCGCCCGCGCCAGCATGTCCTTGGTGGTCGTCTTGCCCACCGACCCCGTGACGCCTATGAGCGTCCACTGGGGGTTGCGCGCGCGCCACAGGGCGGCGAGGCGCAGCATGAGCTCCTCAGGGTCGTCTCCCTCGGCGCGCACGAGGGCGCTGCCGGCCGCGAGCGCCCGCCGCCTGAGCGCGTCGGTCGC